>NZ_JAER01000050.1 GCF_000519005.1 Nocardioides sp. J54
GCCGACATCGACCGCACCTGCCGCGCTCCCGAGCCGCCGCACGGACGCTCACCACGACACCGACTTCCGGGTCGTGATCGATGTCTTCGATCACGGTCTTCTCGATCCCGAACACTGCCCGCCATAGGCTGAGATCACGCACGCCGTTCTCCTGCGCTTGGTTCCTGTTCCTCGACAGCTCAGAAACTTAGACAGGAAGCGGCGTGCGGCCTCTCAAGACGACGAAACTCGCCCACACATCAGTCAGAAGAGCCGTCCACAGGCGGGTTTCCGGCCGATCAAAGTGTCGGTGCTCTCTGGAAGAATCCAGTCATGGATCTCGGAAGCAACGCATCGATCGGCAAGTACGACGGCCGCTCCGTGCCCGAGCTCCTCGGCGAGATCCGGTCCGAGGTCGTCGCCCGCAAGTCCTCCCAGGTCCGCGAATGGATCGCCATCGTCGCCTGGGCCGACCAGAACACCCTCGACACCCGTGAAGGTGCAGCGACATTGCTGGACGGTGTGGTCGACACCGGGGTCCCGATCGCCGGCCCCGGAGCACCCCTGGTCAGTGAGTTCGCGTTGATGGAGCTCATCGCCGTCCTCGACCGCTCGCCCATCGGTGGACGCGCCTATGTGGGTCAGGTCATCGAGTGCGCCTGGCGCCTGCCGCGCCTCTACCGAGCAGTCGTCGCAGGTCGGGTGGACACGTGGAAGGCCCAGCGGATCGCCGACCTCACCCACCCGCTGTGTCCCGAGGCGGTCGAGTTCGTGGACCGGCAGCTCGACGCCGCTGTCGACGACGTGGGCTGGAAGCAGCTCGAACGCCTCGTCGCCGAAGCGATCCTGCGGTTCGACCCCGAACAAGCGGAGGCCGAGCGCGAACGGATCAGCGACCACCGGCACTTCGACATCGACGAGCCCAGCGACACCGGCCACGTCATCGTCCACGGGTTGATGGACGCAGTCGACGGCCACGACCTCGACCAGGCCATCAACCGCCGCGCGGTCCTGCTCGGCA
This sequence comes from Nocardioides sp. J54, assembly GCF_000519005.1. Taxonomy (GTDB): domain Bacteria; phylum Actinomycetota; class Actinomycetes; order Propionibacteriales; family Nocardioidaceae; genus Nocardioides. Next base: position 1,001 of record NZ_JAER01000050.1, read on the forward strand.
AGTGCGGGGACGAGTCCTCCCTCGACGTCCGTCGCTCCAAGGCAGCCGCCGAGCTGGCTCGGCAGGACCTGTCGCTGGACCTGTTGTTCGCCGACCCCGAGACCGGCGAGGTCATCGCCACCTCCCCCGGCCGCCGCGTCACCCTGAACGTCCACGTCACCGACACCACCTTCACCGGCGACAACCCCGTCGCCCGCTGCGAAGAGCTGGACGCCCCGGTCTCCTCGACACAGGTCAAGGACTGGTTGCAGGCACCCACGACAATGGTCATCGTCAGGCCGGTCATCGACCTGGCCGACTGCATCCCCGTCGACTCATACGAGATCCCCGACAGGCACCGTGCCCGAGTGCAACTGCGTGACCACACCTGCCGCTTCCTCGGCTGCACCGTCAAAGCGAGTCGTTGCGACCTCGACCACTCCATCGAGCACGCTCGCGGCGGACCAACCTGCCCCTGCAACCTCGTCCCCCTGTGCCGACGTCACCACCGCGCCAAGACCTTCAGCCTGTGGCGCTACGTCACCATCCAACCCGGCCACTACCTCTGGCTCTCCCCCAACGGACACCACTTCCTCGTCGGCCCCAACGGCACGAAGGTGCTCGACACCCCGCGCCGCATCGACCCCGACGACTACTAGCCACCACGCCCCACACCCCGCCTGACGGCGGGGTCATCGGCATGCTCACCGCTCCAACTGCCGCCGGTTGAGGTGCGAGGCTCGGCCGCGGGCGGCCTCGCACCTCAACCACCGGGAGTACGGCGAAGCGAACCCCAGGCTTGCCGCCAGTCGGACTGAGCCACCCACCCGAGGCAACCGCGTGCGCGGCAGCGTGGCGCCCGCGCCGAAGGCGCGTCGAGGGCAAGTGCGGGCCGAGCTTGCGAGTGCCTGCGCGCAGCCCTCGACAGGCGACGCGCTCGCGCCATCAGCACCGCGAGGCTCCTCGCTAGCGCTCGTCACACCTCAACCACCGGGAGTACGACGAAGCGAACCCCCAGACTCGCCCCAGCGCCGACCGACCGCCGCTGGTTGAGGTGCGAGGCGCCCCAGCGCCGAGCCTCGAAACCAACGGCACCCCTGCACCCGACTGTGCCCACCACAGCCCGCCACCAAGGCCCGGAGGTTTCGAGGCTCCTCGCTGGCGCTCGTCGCACCCCAACCACCGGGAGCACGACGAAGCGAACCCCGAAACTCGCCGCCAGACCGCCGCTGGTTGAGGTGCGAGGCGCCCCAGCGCCGAGCCTCGAAACCAGCGGCACTGCCGCACCGGACTGTGCCGGCAGAGTCCGCCATCCAGGCCCGGAGGTTTCGAGGCTCCTCGCTAGCGCTCGTCGCACCTCAACCCCCGGGAGTACGGCGAAGCGAACCCAAGGCTTGCCGTGACCCGTCGTACGAGCGCCGACGCCGACCTCCACGACGTGCGCGTCGTCGTGCTGACCACCTTCGCCGACGACGACCTGGTCGTGGCGGCGGTACGGGCGGGGGCGACCGGCTACCTGCTGAAGTCGATGCCGCCCGACCAGATCCGCGCCGCCGTGCACGCGGCCGCCGAGGGGGCGACGCCCCTGGCCCCGGACCTGACGACACGCCTGCTCCGCGACTTCGCCGAGCGGCACGTGCCGCGCTCGACGAGATCGCCGCGGGGCGGACCACCGAGATCGCGGTGCGTGACCGCACCCAGGCGGCGGTGGCGCCTACGAGCTCGGGCTGGTCCGTCCCGGCGGCTGACCGGTCACCTCCGCACGCGGAAGCGCCAGGTCTTCGCAGTCCGGTTGCCGGCGTTGTCGACGGCCACGACCCGGACGGTGTGCCTGCCGGGCTTGAGCTTCTTCGCCGGGAGGGCGGTCAACCGGCCGATCCGCGCGACGTACCTCACCCTGGTGGCCTTGCGGCCGTCCACGGTGATGGTGATCCGCGCCTTGCGCACGCCCGAGGCGTCGGTGACCGTGGCGCGCAAGGTCGGCCGCTTCTTGCGGGTGGTGCCGGTGGGGCCGACCAGGCGGACCCGCGGTCCGGCGGTGTCGCGGGCGGCCACGACGACCTTGACGCTGGCCGAGACCGGGGTCGCCGCGCCGTGGTGGCTGGGTCCGCTGCGGCTGACGATCACGGTCGCCCAGTAGGTGCCCGGGGCCGTGTAGGTGTGGGTCGGGTCGGCGCCGGCGCCGGTCGCTCCGTCGCCGAAGGACCAGTCGTAGCGCAGGTCCGCGGTGTCCGGGGCCAGGTCGACGCAGCCGATCCGCTTCGCGGCGTTGTCGGGGTCGTGGATGACGATCGACACCGCCTTGGCACCGGCTCGCAGCGGCTGGCGCACCGTGACTGCGCCGGAGCGGCCGCTGGCGTCGCTGGTGAACGGCAGCCACAGCTCGTTCGCCTCGCCGAAGGGCTGCGCCTCGTCGAACCGGAAGTGCGCGCCGGCGTTGCTCACCGCGCACGGGTTGTCGTGCACGTGCACGAGGTGGGCCTTGCCGGGCGCGAGGCCGGTGACGTCGATGGCGACCTCGGTGCGCCCGCGGGCACGGGTGATCCGCGCGGTCCCGGTCAGGTCGGGGTACGACGCCAGCCCGTCGGCGTACGCCACGAAGGTGCCGCGCGCGGTGGTCTCGGCCGAGAGCGCCACCTCGAGCGGGGCGGTGCCGCTCGCCGGGGTCGCGACCGCGGCGACCTCGGGCAGCGTGTCCTGGCCGCCGCCGGACCCTCCGTCGCCGCCGTCGCCGGATCCCGCTGCGACCTGGATGGGGAACTGCCGCACGAACTCTCCGCCGTGGCCGTCGGACACCGTCAGCCAGGCGACGTAGGTGCCCGGAGTCTCGTACCGGAACATCGCGTGGGCCTGCGTCGAGCGGTCCATCGCCCGGCCGGTGCCGAAGTCCCAGGCGTAGGTGAGCTGGTCGCCGTCGGGGTCGGTGAAGCCGGCCGCGGTGAAGTGCACGTCCAGCGGCGCCGGGCCGCTCTGCGGCGCCACGGTCGCGGTGCCGGTCGGCGCCCGGTTGCCGTCGGGGTCCTCGACGATCACGACGCCGGTCATCTCGGTGTTGTGCAGCGTGCAGACGTAGAAGTAGGTCCCCGGCTGGGTGAAGGTCTGCAGCATCCCGGCCTCGCCGGGGAAGAAGTAGCGCTGGATCGGCTCGGGCCACGGCGTGCCGGTGTCCAGCGAGGTCAGGTCGTGCTCGAGGCCCGCCCGGTCGAAGGTCCACTCGACCGTGTCACCGACCTGGATCGTGATGGTGGAGGTGCCGGTGTCCTGCGACACCCAGCGGCTCCCCTGCTCGTCGTCGACCGCGTCGACCAGCCACACCCGTCCCTGGACACCGGGCGCCGCCCCCGCGCCCCGCACCGGCACGGCGGCAGCGAGCAGCCCCGCGAGCAGGGTGACCAGGGTGAGGAGCGCGAGCCGTCGCGCCGCGGCGAGGGGGACCATGGCCGCACCCTAGGAACCACAACGCACGCGGTTGTTTCCCGTCGATCACCCGGAGGCGTCGGTGAATGAGACACCCTTGCCCGGGAACGACGAAGGGCCCCCGCCAGGTGGCAGGGGCCCTTCGCGCAGAGGGGTTGTTGTTGTGGAGCTGCGGGGAATCGAACCCCGGTCCTCGAGCGTCGATCCAGGTCTTCTCCGGGTGCAGTCAGTGCTGGCGTTTTCTCGGCCCCGGCGCTCGCACTGACACGTCGCCGACAGGCCCAGTCAGGTTTGAGTCCCGAGCAGCCACCCTGACAGCAGCTGCTCAGCAAGTCTCCTAGGCGACGCCTGGATCCGGGACGGAGACGGATGCCCGGTCAGACGCTTCGATCACCGCTCAGGCGGCGAGAGCGAAGGAACTGCGCTTAGCGTTGGCAGTTATTGGTTTCCAGCGATCGTTTACGAGATGACGCTGGCTTCTCGACCCGCTTCCCCTGGAACTAACGTCCCAAGTCGAAACCGATCAGCCCCTCTTGAGTTGTCAACGACACCGAGTGTACGGGAGCCCAACGACACAAGCCCACCGGCTATTCCGGTGGGCCTGCGTCGCCGGGGTCGTCGTCAGGGTCAGAGGCCGAAGGTGGCCAGCCAGTCGGCGACCACCGGGATCTCCACCCGCTGGTAGCCGCCGAGGTAGCGGCAGTTGGCGGTGTAGCCGTACGACGTCACCGCGACGATCTCGCCGTCGAGGAAGACCGGGCCGCCGGAGTCACCGAAGCAGGTGCCTCCGGTGCCGAACGGGTCCTTCTCGTTGCCGTTGGTCTGCAGGATCTGCGGGGTGATCTTCTGCCCCGGCATGTCGACGTAGCGGCGCAGGATCGGGTAGTCCTCCACGGTCGGCTTCTGCGGACCGGTGGCGGGCTTGCGGACCTCGGTGCCGTAGCCGACGGCGCGGAAGAGGGTCTTGCGCGGGTGCTTGATGCCGTCGAGGGTGCCGAGGCCGGCGATCGGCGCCGGGGCGATGTCGGTGACCGGCTCGTCGAGCACGATCACGCCGACGTCGTTCCAGTTGTCGAGGTCGGTGAAGTCGCTGTACTCCGGGTGGGTGTGCGCCTCGCCGGAGAGATAGCCAGCCTCGGCCAGCTCCTCGGCGGTGAAGCCGGCGGCGGGGTCGGCGGCGCGGGGCAGGTTGTTCGGCGGCTCCAGGGCGATGACGCTGTCGAAGGTGACCAGCGTCTTGCCGACCGTGCCCAGGGTGCAGTGCGCCGCGGTGAGCACCACGGTGGGGCTGACGAGGGTGGCCGAGCAGCGGTAGCGGCCGGTGCCGTCGTAGAAGAGGATGAAGCCGACGTTGGGGTGGGTGTCCCCGTCGACGGTGCCGCCGGTGCTGGCGGAGGCGGGCGTGGCGGGTGCGACGAGACCCAGGCCGACGAGGATGGCGGCGGCCAGGACCGAGAGACGTGCTCGCATTTCTCTCCTCGGTAAAGGAACGGGTGGGGCCCAAGAGTGCACCCGGCGAGCCGCGTTGGGAAGAGTCTCCCGGTCAAGCGTTTCCGAGGGATTGACCCAGCAGCCGCTGTGCGTTGTGCCAGCACACGTCGCGCAGCCAGTCGTCGCCCAGCCCGAGGTCGGCGATCCACCCGAGCTGGTCGACGTACCGGAACGGCAGGGTCGGGAAGTCCGAGCCGTAGACGACCCGCTCCTGCAGGTCGGCCAGGCGCGGCCGCAGGTCCGGCGCGAGCCCGCCGTGCCCGCCCACGGGGTCGGTGAAGAACGGGGTCAGCGCCATCGAGGTGTCGAGGTGCACGCCCTCGTGGCGGTCGGCGAGCTCGAGGAAGTCGGCGGTCTCGGGTGCCCCGAGGTGGGCCACGACGACCTGCAGCCGCGGGAAGCGGGCCAGCAGCCGCGCGAGCGCGTCCGGACCGGTGTACGGCGTGCCGACGGGTCCCGACCCGACGTGGGCGACGACCGGGGTCCGGCTGTCCTCGAGCACCCCCCAGACGTCGTCGAGCTGCGGGTCGTCGACGTGGAAGCCGCCGACCTGGGAGTGGACCTTGAAGACCTCGACGCCCTCGCGCACCAGCGCCTCGACGTACGACGGAGCGTCGGCCTCCGGGAAGAAGGTGGCCGTCCACAGCGCCTCCGGCACCTCGGCCGCGAACGCCCGGCTCCAGTCGTTGAGGAAGCCGGCCACACCGGGCTTGTGCGCGTAGGGCAGGGTCGGGAACCGCTGCACGCCGAAGTCGCGCAGCAGCTGCAGGCGCACGTCGGCGTCGAAGCGGTAGAGGATCGGCCAGTCGCGGCCGATCAGCTCACCGCCGGTGTCGAACTCGCGCCACACGGCGCGCTCGATCGGCGGGGGCAGGAAGTGGACGTGGAGGTCCATGAGCCCGGGCAGGCCGAGGCGCTGCCAGAAGGCCCGGACCTGGGCTGCCTCGTCCGCGACGGGCTCAGTCACGCATGCCCTTGAGCCGGCGGCCGATCGCCTCCTGCTTCTCGCGGTCGGCGGTCCGCTCGGCGATGGCCTGGCGCTTGTCCCACGACTTCTTGCCCTTGGCGAGGCCGATCTCGACCTTCGCGCGGCCCTTGACGAAGTAGAGCGACAGCGGGATGACCGTGTGCCCCTTCTCGCTGACCTTGCGCTCGATCTTGTCGATCTCGTCGCGGTGCAGGAGCAGCTTGCGCTTGCGGCGCGCCGCGTGGTTGGTCCAGGTGCCCTGGGCGTACTCCGGGATGTGCACGTTGAGCAGCCAGGCCTCGCCGCCGTCGATGTCGACGAAGCCGTCGACCAGGCTCGCGCGGCCCTGCCGCAGGGACTTCACCTCGGTGCCGGTGAGCACCATGCCGGCCTCGAAGGTGTCCTCGATGTGGTAGTCGTGGCGCGCCTTCTTGTTGGACGCGACGAGCTTGCGGCCCTCGCTGTCCTTCGTCGCTCCCGACTTGCCCTTCGCCATGCCGCCATTCTCGCAGGGTGCCGCAACGGGTTTGCCTGCCGGTCGGCGCGGGTCGGCTGCGGGTCGCCTACAGGTACGGCATCGGGTCGACGGCGTTGCCGTTGCGCAGCACGATGAAGTGCAGGTGGCAACCGGTCGACCAGCCGGTGCTGCCGGAGTAGCCGACGGTCTGGCCGCGCTTGACGCGGGCGCCCTGGCCGACGGCGTACCTGCTCAGGTGGTTGTAGACCAGCACGATCGAGGCGCCGTTGACCCTGCCGATGGCGAGGTAGAGGCGGTTGCCGTAGACCTCGTCGTAGTAGGTGTTGATGACGGTGCCGGACTCCCCCGCCGCCAGCCGCGCGCCGCAGCCGGTGCCGAAGTCGGTGCCGTTGTGGAGGCCCCAGTAGCCGTAGATCGGGTGCGTGCGCCAGCCGTACGGCGAGGTGACCGGGCCCGGGCCGGGACGGGCCAGCAGGCCGTTGGTGCTGCCGTTGTAGCTGCCGCCCTGCTTGCGGGACAGCTCGATGATCTTGCGCTTGATCCGCGCCTCGCGTGCCTCGAGCCGGCGCAGCGCGGCCTTGTCGGCGGCGCGGGCCCTGACGACGGCCGCCCGGGCGGTGGCGGTGCGGCTCACCAGCGAGGACACCGTGGCCGCGGTGGTCGCGGCCCGGTCGACGAGCGTGCTGATCGTCGCGACGTTCGCGTCCGCGGCCTTCTTGGCCGATGCGACGTCGTTGCGCGCCTCGCGGACCGCAGCCTCGCGCTCGGCCATCAGCTCCTGGACCACCTCGAGGGCGTCGAGGGCCTGCTGCTGCCGCTCGGTGATCACGCCGCTGGCGGTCTGGTTGACCATGACCTCCTGCAGGCTGTCGCCCTCGGCGTACGACGCCAGCAGGGCCAGCTCAGGGTTGCCCTCGGTGGACATCCGGATCAGGGTGTCGCGGCCCTCCTCGCGCTGCTCGGCGACCTCGATCTTCGCCTGCTTCAGGTCCGCCTTGGCCTTGACCAGCTTCGCCTCGGCCGCGACCAGCTTCTTCTTCAGCCGGGTCGCGACCTCACGGGCGTCGGCCAGCTCCCCGCGCACCTTGGTCAGCCGCGCGCGGGCCGCGGTGAGCTGACCCTGCGCCTTGCGGAGCTTGCCCGAGATCTGCGCGACCCGCGCGCTGGCCTCGTGGATGTCGTCCTTGACCGCCGAGATCTGGCCCTGGACCTTGTTCTGCCGGTCCTTGAGGTCGTCGCGGTCGTCGGCGTGCGCCAGCGGGACGGCGAGTCCCGCCACGGCGACGACGACGGCGACGGCCGTCACCAGCCACTGGGGGTGGGCCCATGCAGGCAGCCGATCGAGGGCACGGCGGAGCCGGGGGGCGCTGGGGAAGAAGCGCACGGTGAAACCTTCGGTGTTCGGGGAAGAGAACAGCCTCGACGTTAACTTCCGGCGATCAGACTTTGACGTATTTGCGCGTCAGCAGGAGTGTCGGGATCAGCGTCAGCGCCGGGCCGAGGATCACGATGCCGGGCGGGAAGGTGCCGATCAGCGCCTGGGCGTAGTCGTTCCAGTCCACCCAGGGCAGGAAGGTGACCCGCTCGGCCATCCCCTGCTCGACGCCCCACCACTGGAAGGCGGCGAGCGCCCCCGCGGCGAGGCCGACGCCGATGACTGCGGTGACCAGCGCCTCGAGGAGGAACGGCAGGGCGATGTAGAGGGTCGAGGCGCCGACCAGGCGCATGATGCCGATCTCGCGCCGTCGGGCGAGCGCGGCGAGCCGGATCGTGTTGGCGACCTGGAGCAGCGCGGCGAGCAGCAGCACCCCGGAGCCGATCCACGAGCCGTACTTCAGGACCGTCATGATCCCGAAGATCTGGTTCATCACCTCGCGCTGGTCGATGATGCTCGCGACGCCGTCGAGGCCCTCGACGGCGCTGATGATGCCGTCGGCCTCGTCGGGGGTCTTGAGGGTCACCCAGTACGCCGCCGGCCACTTCTCGACCGTGACGACGGCTCCCTCGCCCTCGAACAGGTAGCCGCGGTCCTTGCGCTTGTTCTGCTCGTAGGCGCGCTCGAAGCTCTCCTGCTTCGTCTCGAACTCGAAGGACTCGACCTCGGGGCTGGCCTCGAGCTCCTCCTCGACCCGGTCGCGCTGGGCGTCGGTGATCTCGCCGCTGGCGCAGTTCTCGAGGCCGCGGCGCAGGGACGGGTCGTCCTCGGTGCAGAGGTTGATCCGGATCTGGAGCTCGTTGCCGAGCTCGTCGACGGTCTTGGTGGCCTCGCGCTGGACGAGGATGCCCACGCCGGCGAGGGTCAGCGACACGAAGAGCGTGACGATGACGGCCAGGTGCATGGACAGGTTGCGCCGCAGGCCGGTGCGGAGCTCGCTGAAGACATGGCGCAGCTGCACGGATCAGCCCTCCTCGTGCTGGAAGCCGTAGCCCCCGGCAGCCTCGTCGCGGACGACCTTGCCGTGCTCCAGCTCGATCACCCGCTTGGTGAACTGGTCGACGATGCCGTGGTCGTGGGTGGCCATCACGACCGTCGTACCGGCGGCGTTGATGTCGCCGAGCAGGTTCATGATCCCGACCGACGTCGCCGGGTCCAGGTTGCCGGTCGGCTCGTCGGCGATGAGGATCATCGGCTGGTTGACGTAGGCGCGGGCGACGGCCACGCGCTGCTGCTCACCACCGGACAGCTCGTCGGGCATGCGGTCGGCCTTGTCCTTGAGGCCGACCAGCTCGAGGGTCGCGGGGACCGCCTTGCTGATCTCCTTGTGCGACTTGCCGATCACCTGCTGGGCGAACGCCACGTTCTCCGCGACGGTCTTGTTCGGGAGCAGGCGGAAGTCCTGGAAGACGGTGCCGATCTGGCGGCGCAGCCGGGGCACCTTCCACCCGGCCATCCGGTTGATCTCCTTGCCGGCGACGAAGACGCGCCCGGTCGTCGGGCGCAGCTCGCGCAGGACCAGCCGCAGGGCGGTCGACTTGCCCGAGCCCGACTGGCCGACGAGGTAGACGAACTCCCCCTTGTCGATGTCGAGGGTGACCTGGTCGAGCGCCGGCCGGCCCGGACCGGGGTAGCGTTTGGTGACCTTCTCGAAGCGAATCACTGGCAAGACGGTACGCGACGGGACCGCGGCCGCCGCGCACCCCTGACGTCCGGTGCGTCACACGTGGAGGGGTCCTCTAGGGTGGATCGACGTGTCGACCGTCGTTCGCGCGCTGGGTCTCTCCGCGCTCCTGACCCTGGTGCCGGTCGGCATCGGGGTGGGCGTGGCGGACGACCGTACGCCGGAGCCGGAGGTGCCCGTCTACCGCGCGACCGACCTCGCCGACTTCGACACCACGACCACGGTCGTCCAGCGGGCGCCGTTCTGCGAGCTGGTGGACCCGGAGGCGGTCACCGAGGCCATCGACGACGAGGGCGAGCTCACCGACTACGCCAACGGCGAGGAGGCCGACGCGCTGCCCGGCGGTGACGTCTCCCACGAGTACGGCTGCGTGTGGAGCACGAGCGTGGCGGAGGCGCGGGCGTGGGTGTTCGCTCCCCCGGTGACCGCCGAGCGGGCGCGGGAGCTGGTGCGCACCGCCGCTCCGCGCGGCTGCACCGTGCGCGACGGCGCCCCCGCCTTCGGCACGCCCTCGGTGTCGACGACCTGCACCCGGGGCCAGCAGCGCACGGTGTCGTGGCGCGGCCTGTTCGGCGATGCGTGGCTGACCTGCACCCTCACCCAGGGCGTCGGCGCCCCCGAGGCGGCCCAGGTCGAGCGCACCGGCCGCTGGTGCGTGGCGGTCGCGCGGGCGGCGTCGGCCACGCCTTCCTGAGCCTCGTCCGGGCCCGACCCGAGACGTCCGTCAAGGATCGGGACCCTGTCCCGCATCAGGTGCGCCCCCGCCCTGCCCGATCAGGGGGACATGCTGCGATCCACGGTTCTCGGCACGACCCTCCTGGCGCTGGCGCTCACCGGCGCCACGGTGCCGGCCGCAGCCACGGAGGAACCCGGGCACCCCGACGGGGTGGAGCTCGGGGTGGAGCACGGGGTCGACCACGGGGTGGTGACCGCGGCCGACGGCTCGACCTACGCCGTCGACGAGTGGGGACCGCCACCGGCCGAGCCGCCGGCGGAGGACCGCGTCGAGGCCGCGCTGGCCTCCACGCTGACGGCGTCTGCGACGACGGACGTCTTCAGGCTGCACAGCAACCCCGGCTCGAACCGGACCATCTACCTCGACTTCAAGGGCGGCCTCCTGCTGGCGGCCAACTCCTGGCTGCTGCAGGGCCTGACCACGCTGCTCTACCCCGGCTGGTCGCTGGACTCCTCCCCGGCGTTCTCCGACGCCGAGCGCGCGGTGGTCCTCGAGGTGTGGGCCCGGATGGCCGAGGACTTCGCCCCCTTCGACATCGACGTCACGACCGAGGAGCCCCCGCTGGGCGCCCTGTGGCGCGCCACCTCCAGCGACCAGACCTACGGCACCCGGGTCGCCTTCTCCTCCGGCACCGCGATCCAGGACGCCCTGTGCCGCGCCCGCTGCGGCGGGGTCGCGTGGATCGGCACCTTCGACTCCATCCTCACCAATGGCGAGACGCGCAGCCCGGCGTGGGTGTTCCCGTCCTCGCTCGGCAACCGCGCCAAGTCGATGGCCGAGGCGGGCAGCCACGAGGCCGGCCACACCCTCGGCCTGGCCCACGACGGCACCGCGACGAGCGGCTACTACGCCGGCACCACGCTGTGGGGACCGCTGATGGGCAGCCCGTACTCCTCCAGCGTCACCCAGTGGTCGAAGGGCGACTACCCCGGCGCCAACAACCGCGAGGACGACGTCCAGGTCGCGATCTCCAACGGCGCGCCGCTGCGCGCCGACGAGGCCGGCAGCACGGTGGCGACCGCGGCGCCGCTGTCGTCGCTGCCCAGCGGGCGCGGGATCATCAGCACCCGCACCGACGAGGACTGGCTGCAGGTCACCGGCTGCTCCGGCAAGGTCACGGTCCGCGCCGAGCCGGCCGCGGTCGGCGCCAACCTCGACATCGGCCTGGAGCTGCGCGACGCGGGTGGCGCCCTGCTCGCCAGCGCCGCGACCGCCACCAGCCGCACGTCGGCGGGCCTGGAGGGCATGGACGCCAGCCTCTCGCGCACCGTCTCCAGCGGCACGTTCCACGTCGTGGTGAAGGGCATCGGCTCCGGCCTGAACAGCCCCGCCTCCTGGCCCGTCAACGGGTACGACGACTACGGCAGCCTCGGCACCTACACGGTCTCCGTCACCGGCTGCTCGGTCGGCGAGCCCGGCACCGGCACCCCCGACACCGGCACCCCCGGTGGCGAGCCGGTCACCGAGGAGCCCGTGGTGAGCCCGCCCCCGGTGACCGCGACGCCGAAGAAGACCCGTCCCGGGGCCCCGAAGCGGCCGAAGGCGGTCCCCGGCGCACGCGGCGGCCGTCGTACCGTGACGGCGAGCTGGACCCGACCCGCGACCGGCGGCGCGCCGATCACCCGCTACCAGGTCCGGGCCTTCCGCCTCGCCACCACCGGCCGGGTCGTCGCCCGCACCGCACCGAGGGCGGTCTCCTCGACGGTCCGCAAGGCCTCCCTGCGGCTGCCGAAGGGCCGCTGGGTGGTGCGGGTGCGCGCCCGCAACGCCGTTGGCTGGGGCCCCTGGAGCGTGGCCTCCGCCCGCGTCACGCCGCGCTGATCTCCCGCACAGGGCTTTTCAGATCAAAGTCGATCGAGTTTACTGCCTTTGTGCATCAGAGGCTGGACGACCGGCACCACGCCCCGCAGGGGTCGCTGGTCCCGCGCTGGACGTGGCGCGGCGTCGGCGCGGCGACGGCCCTCGGGCTGCTGCTGACCGGGGAGGCCGTGGGTGCGCTGAGCGCGGTCGTCGCGTTCGCCGCGGCCGAGGTGGTCTTCGACGCGGCTGACGTGGAGAGCTGAGGCTCAGTTGTCGCTGGCGGAGTCGGCGCCGCGGCGCCAGCGGATGCCGGCCTCGAGGAAGCCGTCGATCTCGCCGTCGAAGACGGGCTGCGGGTTGCCGGTCTCGTAGCCGGTGCGCAGGTCCTTGACGATCTGGTAGGGGTTCAGCACGTAGTTGCGCATCTGGTCGCCCCAGCTCGCGGCGACGTCGCCCTTGAGGTCCTTCTTGAGCGCCGCCTCCTCTGCCTTCTTCTTGGCGAGGAGCTTGGCCTTGAGGACGATCATCGCGGCCGCCTTGTTCTGCAGCTGCGACTTCTCGTTCTGGCAGGACACCACGATGCCGGTCGGGATGTGGGTCAGCCGGACCGCGGAGTCGGTGGTGTTGACCGATTGGCCACCGGGGCCACCGGAGCGGAAGACGTCGACGCGGATCTCGTTCTCGTCGACCTCGATCTCGTCGGTCTGCTCGAGCTGCGGCACGACCTCGACCGCGGCGAAGGAGGTCTGGCGCCGGCCCTGGTTGTCGAACGGGCTGATCCGGACCAGGCGGTGCGTGCCGACCTCGACCGAGAGGGTGCCGTAGGCGTACGGCGCGTGGATGGCGAACTCGGCCGACTTGATGCCGGCCTCCTCCGCGTAGGAGACGTCGTAGACCTCGACGGGGTACTTGTTGCGCTCGGCCCAGCGGGTGTACATCCGCATCAGCATCTCGGCGAAGTCGGCGGCGTCGACCCCGCCCGCACCGGCGCGGATGGTCACGATGGCCTCGCGCTCGTCGTACTCGCCGGAGAGCAGGGTGCGCACCTCGAGGCCCTCGACGGCCTTCTTGATCCGGCCCAGCTCGGCGTCGGCCTCGGCGAGGGTGTCGGCGTCCGCCTCCTCGGCGGCGAGCTCGGCGAGGACGCCGAGGTCGTCGATGCGCTGCTGCAGCTCGCGGAAGCGCTCGACCTGGCCCTGCAGGGAGGAGAGCCGCCCGGTCACGCGGGTGGCGTTGGCCTGGTCGTCCCAGAGGTCGGGTGCGGCGACCTGGACGCCGAGGTCCGCGATCTCCTGCTCCATCTTCGGCAGGTCGAGGACCTGCTCGATGGTGTGCATCGTCGCAGTCAGCTGCTTGATCTCGGCGTCGTAGTCGGGTCCAGCCACAAGGTGCAAGGTTACGCACCCGCGCGAGGAGTAGCGAACCCGAGCCGTCCCGGGAGGGTTTGGTGAAAAAACATGAACTTCTTTCAGGAAAGGGGTGTGCGGCCGGTCACGGACCTGCTTGAATCCGGCCACTCCCTCCGCCACACGGACGCCCGTGTCCGTTCCTCTCGGGTGGCACCCCCCACTCACGGGACGGTGACGCATGCTCCCAGCGCCGAACGACAACGCCCTGCCCCCCCTCCTGCCCGGCCGACGCCGGGCGGCCCGCCACTTCCGCCGACGCATGGCCTGGCTCAGCGTCCTCGCGATGGTCGTGGCCACCCTCGTCGGCGCAGGAGCCAGCCCCGCCACGGCCGAGCAGGCCACGGGTGACGAGGTCCCCGCCTGGTCGAACGGGTGGTCCTGGACCTACACGACCGTCTTCAACTACAACGCCGACGGCACGAACGTCTCCATCAACGAGAACGTCACCTACACGGTCGCCGGCGTCGAGAACTTCCAGGGCCAGCCGGCGTACAAGCTCAACCTGAGCGGCACGATCACCGGCGGTGGCGGCTCCGTCGCCGTGGACGGCGTCGGCAACGCGACGCTGTCGAACTTCAGCGGCACCGTGAGCGGCACGCGCTACATGCGCCGCTCCGACCTCGCCCTGCTGAAGGAGACGCAGTCGCAGCAGCTCAACGCCAAGGCCGCCGTCTCCATCATCTCCACGAACATCAGCGCGAACATCTCGCTGTCGATGGACCCGCGCCGCGGCTGGCGCCTCACGCAGTTCCCGACCGAGGCCGGCAACTCGTGGACCAACGACGTGGACGTCGACTACACCGGCGGCTTCAGCTATGACGCCGGTTCGCTCGGCGGCACCGGCTCCTCCGACTTCGCCGGGGCGCTGCGCCTCGACGACCAGACCACTGTCGCGAACGAGAACATCTCCGTGCCGGCCGGGACCGTGAGCACCCGCCGGGCCCGCCAGTCCGGCAGCGGCACTGCCGCCACGACGTGGTTCTCGCCCACCCACCGCGGCATCGCCCGCCTGCTGCTCGAGATCCCGATGGAGGGCGGCTCGCTGACCCTCGACCAGAAGCTGGGCCAGGCCTCCACGCCGACCCCCTCGACCACGCTGACCAGCACGGTCACCCCGTCGATCTCCTGCGCGGGCGGTGACCTCACCGTCACCGGCCGACTCTCCAGCGGCGCTGCCGGCGTCCCGGTGACCGTCGCCCTCGACAAGTCGCCGGTCACCCCGGGCGCCAGCCAGACCGTCAGCACGACGACCACCAGCAACGGCAACTACTCCGCCACGGTGCAGGCGCCGGCCGAGGCCGACGGCTACCAGCGCACCGGCGTCCGCGGCTCGTGGGGCGTCGTCGTCACCGCCGGTGGCGCGACCAGCGTCGCCACCGTCCTGGTCACCCCGCGCAGCTGCACGGCCCTGACCTACACCGGCGACACGGCCGCCCCGCAGGGCACCACCGCCACCGTCGCGGCGACCCTCGTCGACAAGACCGGCGCCAGCGTCAGCGGCCGGACCGTCAACTTCGCCCTGGCCGGTGGCCAGACCGTCACCGCGACCACCAACGCGTCGGGCGTCGCGCAGACCACCATCGCGGTCAACGGACCGCCGCGGACCGCGAACCTGGTGGTGTCGTACGCCGGCAACGCCGGCTCCGAGCCCGCGAGCCAGACCGTGCCGTTCACGGTCGGCGCGATCGCGACCACCACCACGGTCACCGCCGACCCCGCCGTCGTCACCGTCGGGGACCCGGTCCGGTTCCACGCGACAGTCGCCCCGACGCACGGTGCCAACCCGGGCGGCAGCGTCCAGTTCCGCGTCGACGGCTCCGACTTCGGTGCCGCGGTGCCGCTGACCGACGGCGAGGCGACCAGCGCCGCGCTGTCGACGCTCGGCCTGGGCGACCACACCGTCGTCGCGGTCTACAACGGCACCGCCGACCACGCCGGCAGCACCTCCGCCGCCGTCGTCTTCCGGGTCCGTGAGCCGCTGAAGCCGACCTCGACCACCTCGTCGGCCAGCCCGACCACCGCCGTGGCCGGCCAGCCGGTCACCCTCGGTGCCACCGTCACCACCGCGACCGGCACCCCGACCGGCGACGTCGTCTTCACCGTCGACGGCAACGAGGTCGCTCGCGCCGCCGTGGCGGCGGACGGCACGGCGAGCACGACCGTGACCGACCTGCCGGTCGGCAGCAACGCGGTCGTGGCGACCTACGCCGGCGACGACGTCTACGGCCCGAGCTCGGCGGCGCCGCGCACGGTCACCGTGAGCAAGGCCGCCGTCGAGGTCACGCTGAGCGCGACCAGCTCCTCCACCGTGACCGGTGAGGCCATCGGCCTGACCGCGACGGTCGCGGTCCAGGCGCCCGGTGGCGGCAGCCCGGACGGGACCGTCCAGCTGATCGTGGACGGCAACCCGACCGGGGCCCCGGTGGACCTCGTCAACGGCTCGGCGTCCTTCCCGTCGCTGACCAGCCTGTCGGCCGGTGCGCACACCCTCGCGGTGTCCTACTCGGGCAGCGCCCGCTACCTGACCGGCAGCGACCAGCTGTCGCAGCAGGTCGCCAAGGCCGACACCACGACGACGCTGCTCGCCAGCCCCTCGCCGTCGCTGCAGGACCAGGAGGTGCGCCTCACGGCCACCGTCGCGGCGGTCAGCCCGGGCTCCGGCTCGGCGACCGGCACGGTGAACTTCTTCGCCGGCAGCGAGTCGATCGGCTCGGCCCCGCTCGTCGCGGGCGAGGCGGGGAGCACCGCCACGCTCGACGTCTCCGACCTGGCCCCGGGGGTGCACCAGCTCACCGCGCGCTTTGCCGGTGACGGGAACTACGAGGCCAGCGACTCCGACGAGGTCAGCCACACGGTGATCGCGGCGACCGCGGTCGTCACGACCTCGACGACGGTCACCTCGAGCAGCAACCCGTCGACGTACGGCGAGCTGATCACCTTCCGCGCGGAGGTCACGACCGACAGCGACACCGCTCCGGAGGGCGCCGTGCAGTTCTCGGTCGACGGCCACGACTTCGGCGACCCGGTCGAGGTCGGCGCCGACGGCACCGCCGAGAGCGCCACGCTGGCCTCGCCCGACCCGGGCGACCACACCGTGATCGCGGCGTTCGTCCCGGCGCCGGGCTTCACCGGCAGCGGTGACGTGCTGGTGCAGACCGTCGAGGCGGCCGGGGTCGACCTGGCCCTGTCCTCGACCGACGCCGACGCGCAGGTCGGTGACCAGGTCCGCTTCCGCGCCGAGGTCTCCTCGCAGGTGGTCGGCGCGGGTGACCCGACCGGGTTCGTGCAGTTCGCGGTCGACGGCGTGCCGCTCGGCGACGCCGTGGAGATCGAGGACGGCGTGGCGACCAGCCGCGCGGTCAGCGACCTGGCCCCGGGCACGCACACCGTGACGGCGCTCTACTCCGGCGACGTGCACTTCAAGCCCGAGCTCGCCGAGCTCGAGCAGTCGGTCTCCCGGGTGGGCACGACGACGACCCTCACGGTCTCGCCGACCACGCCGACCTACGGCGACCAGGTGCAGCTGACGGCGCAGGTGCAGGCCGCCAACGCCGACCTCGGCACGCCGACCGGCACGGTCACCTTCCTCGCCGGCACCGTCGAGCTGGGCACCGCCCCGGTCGTCGACGGCCAGGCCACGCTGTCCACCTCGGTGCTCGTGGCGGGCAACCACCAGCTGCGCGCCGTGTACGGCGGCAGCGCCGCCCACGACGGCAGCAGCTCGGCCGTCCGGACGGTGACCGTGGCCAAGCGGGCGACGACCCTCACGGCCGACGCCGCGCTGGTCTCGCTGAGCCCGCTGGGCCTGCCGCTCGGCCAGCTCCGCGCGACGGTCAAGGCAGGTGGCGCGCCGCTCGCCGGCGTCCCGGTGGAGTTCAAGGTCGGCAACAAGGTGGTCTGCACGACCGCGACCGCCGAGACCGGCACCGCCACCTGCAACGGCGGCTCCCAGGTGCTCAACCTGGTCCTGAACGGTGGCTACACGGCCACCTTCCTCGGGGACGCCAACCACCTCTCCTCCACGGCGCGCGGCGCCATCCTCAAGTGAGCGCAGTCATGGAGAAAGGAACTCCCATGCGCAGACTGATCGCGGCCCTCGCGGCCGTGGCCCTGACCATCGGGCTGCCCGTCCTGCTGGTGTCGCCCGCCCAGGCGGACATCACCGCCCCGGCGGCCGGCACCATCAAGGGCACCGTCACCTTCAAGGCCAGCGGTGCCACCGACAGCAGCTCGCTGTGCATCAACGGCAGCAGCGCCCAGACCGTGATGACGCTGCGCAACAGCACTGGCGGGCAGGTCTGGACCCAGACCAAGTCCGGCGCCGGGGCGATGGACGTCACCTACGACACCCACAACGTGCCGAATGGGAGCTACACCCTCGAGGTCTCCGAGCGGGACAAGAAGGGCACGATCCTGTGCTCCAACACCACCAGGAACTCGACCCGCTCCTACACCGTCCAGAACGTCACCCAGCTCGACTACACCGGCGTCCAGACCGGAGCGATCAACACGTCGGTCCAGGTGAGCGCGACGCTGGTGGACCCGAACAAGTCGCCGGAGGGCGTCGCCGGAAAGTCCGTGGTCTTCACGCTCGACGAGGGCAACCCGGACAGCTCCTCGATCACGGTCACCACCAACGCCAACGGCGTCGCCAGCGGGTCCCTCGCCGTCAACGGTGATCCGCGGACTGCCCAGCTGAAGGCGGCCTTCGCGGGCGACACCCACTTCGTCGGCTCGTCGAAGACGGTGACCTTCGAGATCACGAAGAACCCGTCGACCACGACGCTCCTGCAGCCCGCGCAGGTCGTGCACAGCCAGCCGGTGTCGTTCACCGCGCTGGTGGCGCGCGGCAGCGGCAACGGTGCCCCGACGGGCACCGTCCAGTTCACCGTCGACGGGGCGGACCTCGGCTCCCCCGTCCCGGTGAGCGGTGGCCAGGCCACGTCGCCCAGCACCTCGACGCTGAACGCCGGGAACCACACCATCGGCGCGGTCTACAGCGGCGACACCACCCTCGCCGGCAGCTCGGCCGAGACGAAGCAGCTCGTCGTCGCCAAGGCGCCGACCGCGACGGTCCTCACGTCCTCGGGCTCCCCGACGGTGAGCGGCCAGACGGTCACCTTCACCGCGAAGGTCGACGTCGTCGCGCCCGGCGCCGGCACCCCGACCGGTGGCGTGCAGTTCGACATCGACGGCGATCCCTACGGCACCGCCGTGAACCTCGTCGGCGACACCGCGACCCTCGAGGTCTCGGACCTGCTGCCCGGCAACCACGACGTCCAGGCGACCTACAACGGCACCGGCAACTTCGCCAGCAGCACCTCGGCAACCGTGACGCACGGCGTCGAGCTCGCCGACACCTCGGTCACCCTGGCGTCGTCGAACCCGGACGCGGTCGCGGGTGAGCCGCTCACCTTCAGCGCGCAGGTCTCGGTCGTCGCCCCCGGTGCCGGCCAGCCGACGGGCACCGTGCAGTTCGCCGCCGACGGCGAGCCGATCGGCGCCCCGGTCGCGGTCAGCAACGGTGTCGCGGTCTCCCCCGCCACCGGCCTGGACGCGGGTGACCACGTCATCACCGCCAACTACTCCGGCGACAACCGGTTCGCCGGCGGCAGCGCGATGATCGACCAGGAGGTCGAGTCGGCCCGCACCACCACGGCCGTCACCACCTCGCCCAACCCGTCCGTCGTCGGCCAGCCGGTGACCGTCACCGCGACGGTCAGCCCGGTGAGCCCGGCGACCGGGACCCCGGAGGGCGCGATCCGCTTCACGATCGACGGCGCCGTGGTCGGGATCGTGGACCTGGTCGACGGCGAGGCCGAGATCGAGGTCGGCACGCTGGAGCGCGGCAACCACGAGGTGAAGGCGCAGTACCTCAGCGGTGACGCCAACTTCCGACCCAGCACCTCCACCACGGCGACCCACGTCGTCAACAAGGCCGCCACGAAGACGGTCGTCACCAGCTCCTCGCCGGTGTCGGCCTTCGGCCAGCCGGTGACCTTCACCGCCGACGTCTCGGTGCTCGCGCCGGGCGCCGGCTCGCCCACCGGCACGGTGACCTTCACCGACGGTGACGACGTCCTCGGCACCGCCGACATCAGCTCCGCCACCGGCGGCGTGGTCTCGGTGACGGTCGACGACCTGAGCATCGGCCAGCACGCCGTCGTCGCGACGTACGACGGTGACGACTCCTTCACCGGCAGCACCGGCTCGGTCTCGCAGAAAGTCCAGCGGGCCCAGACCGCGACCACGC
Organism: Nocardioides sp. J54; assembly: GCF_000519005.1. GTDB lineage: Bacteria > Actinomycetota > Actinomycetes > Propionibacteriales > Nocardioidaceae > Nocardioides. The sequence goes on from NZ_JAER01000050.1 coordinate 20,650, forward strand.
TGACCTCGTCGGTGAACCCCTCGCAGTCCGGCCAGGGCATCCGCTTCACCGCGACCGTCGCCCCGGTGGCGCCCGGCGCGGGTGAGCCGTCCGGCACCGTCCAGTTCACCGTCAACGGCGCCAACCTGGGCAGCCCGGTGGCGCTCGTGGACGGCGCGGCGACCAGCAACCTGTTCAGCTCGCTCTCGCCCGGCACCTACCGGATCGCCGCCACCTACAGCGGCGACCCGCGCTTCGTCGGGAGCAGCAGCGTGCTCGACCAGGGCAACGGCCAGGAGGTCACGAAGGGCGCCACGTCCATGGAGCTCGTCGCCGACACCCCGGTCGCCGACCACGGCGTGACGGTGACCTTCACCGTCACCGTCGCCGGGGTCGCTCCCGCCAACGGCAAGCCCACGGGTGTCGTCCAGCTGTGGAACGGTGGCACCCTGCTGGGCGCCGCCAGCCTGGCGCCGACCAGCGAGCCGCGGACCAGCACCGCGACCTTCGCGACGGCGGGCCTGGCCCCGGGCTCCCACGAGGTGCGGGCGGTCTACGTCGGCAACTTCAACTTCGAGGGCACCGAGGCCACGACGGTCCAGGCCGTCGGTGTCGCGGAGACCGTCGTCGGGGTCGCCTCCGACGCCAACCCGTCGGTGTACGGCGACACGGTGACCCTCACGGCCACCGTCGCCAACGCCCAGCCGGGCGTGGCCGCACCCACCGGCAACGTCGTCTTCCGCTCCGGCGACGACGTGGTCGGCCAGGCGCAGGTCGTCACCGAGGACGGCACCAGCACGGCGACCCTCGAGGTCGAGGGCCTGACGGCCGGCTCGCACGACATCACCGCGACGTACTCGGGCGACGTGGCCCACGCCGGCGACACCTCGCCGGTGCTGGTGCAGGTCGTCGAGCGGGCCCAGCCGACGCTGGTCGCGCACGACATCGCGGACCCGGTCGTCGACAACTACTCGCGGGTCGAGGCGACGCTGACCGGGCTCGGCGGTGAGCCGCTCGCCGGGCAGGCCCTGGTGTTCACCACCGGTCCGGTCCTCAACGGCGGCGTCACCTCGGTGTGCGCGGCGGTCACCAACGCCGACGGGTACGCCAAGTGCGACGTGCCGCTGCGCTGGGGCGCCCTGATCATGCAGGGCTTCCAGGTCGCGTTCGCCGGCAACGACAGCTACGCCCCGGCGGTGGCCGAGGCTCCGTACTACGACCCGAACGACTGACGACCATCCCCATCCCCCACGGATCGCGGGCCCCGGCCACCGCCGGGGCCCGCGGCCCGTTTTCCACCCGCGGCAGGAGAACCCGATGACGACCACGACCCACCCCGCGCGACGCCTGCTCCCCGTCCTCCTCGCCCTGCCGCTCGCGCTCGTCGGCGCCCTGCCGGCCGTGCCGTCGCACGCCGACGACGGCGCAGCGCTCGCGACCGCCACCGTCGCCGGGTCGCACCACAGGTGGCGTACGGCGAGCGCACCCCGCTGAAGGTGTGGGTCGTCGCCGAGCAGGGCTCCCCCGACGGCACCGTGGCGCTCACGGTCGACGGCGAGCCCTCCGGCACCCTCCGGGTCGTCCCCGAGACGCCCGGCGGGCGCATCGCCCGCGGCGAGGTGGACCTGCCGGTCCTCGAGGTCGGCGACCACACCGTCCGCGCCGACTACCTCGGCACCGGGTCGATGGCCGCCTCGTCGTCGACGACGACCGTCGAGGTGCTGAAGGCTCCCGTCGCCGTCCACGTGACCTCCTCGCCCCGGCCGAGCCCCGCCGGGACGCCGAGCACCGTCTCCGCGACCGTCACCCCGGACGTCGTGGCCCCGGTGGCCGGGGCGGCACGCCCGAGCGGCACGGTCGCCTTCGAGGTCGATGACTACTACGAGGGCGTCACCGTCACGGCGCAGGTCGGGCCGGACGGCACCGCGTCCGCCGTGGTCCCCGGCTTCACCGGCAACGCGACGCGGCAGGTGCTGGCGACGTACTCCGGCGACGCCCGCCACGAGCCCGGCCACGGCTCCGGCACCCACGAGTCGTTGCGGACGGCCACCACGGTCGAGGTGCTCTCCGGCAGCTGGAACATCTACGGCCAGATGCTGCCGATCCGCGTCCAGGTCAGGTCCGAGGAGCCGAGCCCCGAGGCGCCGACCGGGGACGTGAGCATCCGGCTCGACGGCCGCACGCTCGGCACCGTGCCGCTCTCCCCCAGCACCGGACCCGGTGCCGCGACCACGTCGACGACGGTGCTCGAGCAGAAGGACCTGCGCGGCTACGTCGTCCCGGCCGGGAGCTACCGTCGGCTGACCGCCGTCTACCTCGCCGGACCCTTCCACGAGGGGAGCGAGGTCGTCGTCGAGGGCTACGAGGTCTACAAGCAGCCGACGACCCTGACGGCGACCCCGGTGCTCCTGACCCTCGCGCCACTGGGCCTGCCGACGGCGCAGCTGACCGCGACGCTCACCGCCTACCGCCAGCCCCTCCCCGGCGAGCCGGTGACCTTCTCGGTCGGCGCGACGACGCTATGCACCGCGACCACCGACGCCGACGGCGTCGCGACCTGCGACGGGTCCAAGCACCTGCTGCTGACCTTCGGGCTGAGCTACGTCGCCACGCACGCCGGCGACCGCAACCGCAACCCGAGCTCGGCGCGCGGCAACCTGGTCGGCTAGCTGGGTCGGGTAGCTGGGTCGGGTAGCTGGGTCGGGTAGCCCGCGGGGAGCCGGGTACCGCGCGGTCATGGCCACCCAGACCGCTCCCCACCGCGTCCCTGGCTCGCACGCCGAGAAGCCGACCGAGATCCCGCGCAAGGGCTGGTTCCAGGTCGTCAGACGGGCGTGGGCGGAGACGAAGAAGGACCAGGTCCCGCTGCTCGCGGCGGGCGTCGCCTTCTACTCGTTCCTCGCGCTCTTCCCGGCGATGATCGCCGCCGTCATGCTCTACGGGCTCGTGCGCGACCCCGACGACGTGCGGAAGCAGATCGACGAGCTGTCCGCGACGCTCCCCTCCGACGCCGCGAGCCTGCTGACCGGCCAGCTGGAGGCGCTCACGTCGACGTCGAGCAGCTCGCTCGGCCTCGGCCTGATCATCAGCCTGGTGCTCGCGCTGTGGAGCGCGTCCGGCGGTGTCGGCAACGTGATGACCGCGGTGAACTTCGCCTACGACGAGGAGGAGACCCGCGGCTTCGTCAAGCGCAAGCTGCTGGCCCTCGGCCTCACCCTCGGTGCGATTGTCTTCGTCGTCGTCGCCATCGCGATGATCGCCGTCGCCCCCGCCGTGCTCGACAACGTCGTCGAGGGCGGCCCGCTTCGCTGGGGCCTCGAGGCCGCCCGCTGGGTCGGCCTCCTGCTCGCTATGTCCGCCGCCCTCGGCGTCCTCTACAAGGTCGCCCCCGACCGCGACGCACCGAAGTTCCGCTGGGTGTCGATCGGTTCCATCGTCGCCACCCTGCTGTGGCTGGCCGCGAGCCTGGGCTTCTCGCTCTACGTCGACAACTTCGGCTCCTACAACAAGACCTACGGCGCGCTCGCCGGCGTCGTCGTCCTCCTGCTGTGGCTCTGGCTGACGATGTACGTCGTCCTCCTCGGCGCCGAGGTCAACGCCGAGGCCGAGCAGCAGACCGCCGAGGACACCACCGTCGGCCCCGAGATGCCGATGGGCCAGCGGGGCGCGGTGAAGGCGGACAGCATGCCGGGTGACCCGAAGGAGGAGTGAGCTCCTCGTCAAGCGGTGTCGTCGGGCGGGTGGTCGTCGGGGTCGGGGCGTCTCGGTGGGTCGAGCGCCCTCGTCCCCCGCGGCCCGACGTGGAAGTGCCGGCCGTGCGGCGAGAGCCATAGGTAGTGGCCGGGCTGCACGGTGACGTAGCGCCAGAGGCTGAAGGTCTTCGCCCGGTGGTGGCGCCGGCAGAGCGGCACCCGGTTGCACGGGCAGGTCGGTCCGCCGCGATCGTGCTCGATCGCGTGGTCGAGGTCGCAGCGCGTCGACCGCCGGGTGCAGCCGGGGAAACGGCAGGTGTGGTCGCGCAACTGGACGCGCTGCCGGTGGCGGTCGGGGATCTCCCAGGAGTCGACGGGGACGCAGTAGGCCAGGTCGACCACCGGCCGGACGACCACGGTGGTGCGCGGCGCCTGCAGCCACTCCCTGACCTGCGTTGCGAGGACGGGCGTGCCGACCTCCTCGCAGCGGGCGAGCCGGGTTGTCCCCGGTGGGGGTGGAGTCGGTGACGTGGACGTCGAGGATCACGCGCCGACCGGGTGCGGTGGCGACGACCTTTCCGGTACCGGGATCGGCGAACAACAGGTCGAGAGACAGGTCCTGCCGGGCCAGCTCGGCCGCTGCTCGTGCTCGCCGGACGTCGAGGGAGGAGTCGTCGCCGAGCCGCCCCAGCAGGGTGGCGCGGCGGGTGATCGCCTCGTCGAGGTCGTGGCCGTCTGCTGCATCCATCCACCCGCTGACGTGCACGTGCCCGGTCTCGCCGACGTCGCTGACGTCGAAGTGCCGGTGGTCGGATGCCTCCTGCCGCTCGGCCTCGGCCCGCTCGGGGTCGAACCGCAGCACCGCTTCGGCGACCAGCCGCTCGAGCTGTGCCCACCCGACGCCGCCGACGGCCGCGTCGAGCTGGCGGTCGACGTACTCAGCCGCCTCCTCGGACAGTGACCGGGTCAGGTCGGCGATCCGCTGCGCCCGCCACGTCTCGACCTCCCCGGCCAGCACCGCCGCGTGCAGCCGCGGGAGCCGCCAGGTGCACTCGATGACCTGCCCGACGTAGTTGCGCCCGCCGTCGGGCGAGCGGCCNAGNGTGGCGATGAGCTCCATCAGCGCGAACTCGCTCACCAGCGGCGCGCCGGGACCGGCGATCGGGACACCGGTGTCGAGCCAGCCGTCCCGCAGCGTGGCCGCACCCTCCTCGGTGTCGAG
>NZ_JAER01000051.1 GCF_000519005.1 Nocardioides sp. J54
ACCGCCGGCGGAGGGCTCGGCGCTGGGGCGCCTCGCACCTCAACCGCCGGCGGAGGGCTCGGCGCTGGGGCGCCTCGCACCTCAACCGCCGGCGGGTGGCGGTTGTCCACAGGGCGCGGCGGCTCGGGTTTCGGAATCCGCTGCGCGCGGCAGGGGAGGGCATGCCGTGGACCTACATGCTGCGCTGCAGTGATGACAGCTACTACGTCGGCAGCACGTGGGACCTCGACGGGCGCGTGTGGGAGCACAACCATGACGACCAGCTCGGCGCCGCCTACACCCGCGCTCGCAGGCCGGTCGTGCTCGTGTGGAGCGTTTGGTACGACCGGATCACCGACGCCTACCACCTCGAGAAGCAGGTCCAGGGCTGGAGCAGGAGGAAGCGCGAGGCGCTGATCCGCGGCGACTACGCGGCGTTGCCTGACCTGTCCCGGCGCAAGGCCGTGCAGGATCGCGAGGAAGGTTCGGACGCACGCCCTCCCGGTGGTTGAGGTGCGACGAGCGCCAGCGAGGAGCCTCGAAACCTCCGGGCCTGTCGGGCGGACTGTGGTGAGCCAGTCCGGTGCACCATGGCCGGTGGTTTCGAGGCTCGGCGCTGGGGCGCCTCGCACCTCAACCACCGGCGGCGGGCGGGGCGACGCGGCTCGGGCAGAAAAATGGCGCCGGGCCGCGACCTCTGGGGGGGTCGGTCGCGGCCCGACGCGCCCATCATGGCACATCAATGGTTCTCAAGGACCGCATAGGCGCGGAGTTTCCACGATCGTCGCCGTCCCGCAACCGGGCATGCGTTCGTGGGTTCCCGGCACGCCGGCGGGGGTGGCGGGTGTGATCCCGGTCGCCCCGATTGACGGACGCCTGTTCAGGTACCTGTTACTCGAAGTAGCGTCGAGATCGTGAGGTGCTCCCCGATGATCGTGCTCGCCGAGGAAGCGCCGCCGGCAGGTGGCGCGGCGCTCGACCAGGTCCTGCTCGCGTTCGTGGCGTTCGCCGCGATCTACGTCCCGCTCGGCATCTTCCTGCTGCGCGAGCGGGACGGGAAGCCGACCCTGATCGGGCGGCTCGCCGACCGGGTCTCGGCCGTCGACGGCCTGCCACGGTGGGCCGGGCTGCCCAGCTACCTGGCCCTGCTGTCGTTGGTGGCGTGCGGGTTCGGCGTCTACTGGGACGTCCCGATCCACATGCAGGACGGCCGCGACGAGGGGCCGCTGGCCAACCCGTCGCACTTCCCGATCATGTTCGGGATCTTCTTCTTCCTCGCCGCCGGCGTCATCTCGGCGGCGCTCGCCAAGGACCCGCTGCCGCGTCGTACCGTCCGGCTCACGCCGAGGTGGCGGGTCCCGATGGGCACCTTGGTGCTGCTCGGCGCCGGGATGATCGCCGCGGCCGGCTTCCCGGCCGACGACGTTTGGCACCGCCTTTTCGGCCAGGACGTCACCGAGTGGGGGCCGACCCACGTGATGATGATCGGCGGCGCGGTGACCTGCATCCTCGCGGTCCCCCTGCTGCTCGCCGAGGCCGCGCAGCTCGGCCAGCCGCCCGCGCGGCGCTGGACCCGCCTCGGTGGGCTCGCCACGGGAGGCCTGCGGCTGTTCGGGCGGGTCCTGCCGCCGGTACGGCGCGAGGCGCCCGCCGCGGTGCTGGCGGACCGCTCGGCGTGGGCGACCCGGCTGTGGATGACGATCGTGATCGGCCACTGCATCATCCCGGTCGCCTTCCTGATGGAGTTCGACCTCGGCGTCCCGCAGTTCCCCGCCGCGACGCTGTTCATCATCTCCGGCTTCCTCGCCGGCTGGATCTTCACCGCGGGCCGGCTCTTCTTCGGCCCCGGCGGCGCGCTGGTCACCTGGCTGGCCTACACCGGCCTGCGCCTGTCGATCTACCTGATCACCTTGCCGATCCCGGACATCCACCGCGCGCACTGGCTGCTCCTCCTCGGCCCCGCGCTGTGCATCGAGCTGCTCGCGCTGGTCGTCCGCAACCGCGGGCCGCTCTTCGCCGCGGGCGCCGGCCTGCTGGCCGGATCGGTCGGGCTGGCGACCGAGTGGTGGTGGATGGACGTCTTCCTGCCCTACCCGCTGCCACCGGAGACCGCCCAGATGCCGCTGATGCTCGGTGTGGGTGCGATCGCTGCCGCCGGTGGTGGTCTGCTCGGCTGGTCGTTCGCCCGGCACCTGGAGCGGATCGCCGACCTGCCGGAGGCCTCCGCGCCGCGTCGTGACGGCCTGGCGGTGCGCGGCCGCTGGGTGGGTACGGCGGGCACGCTGGCCTTCATCGTGCTGATGGCCGTCTTCGCCCCACCCACCAGCGCGGGCGAGGTGGAGGTCGTCAAGGACTGCGTCGGCGAGAACTGCCGCACGACGTACGAGCCGGTCGACGGCACCGGCGTGATCATGGGGCGGGTGTCCTACGACGAGGACTGCATCGGCGCCGACGGCTGCGAGGCCGTGGTCACGGTGCGCACCGACCCGGTGGACGCCGCCGACGACGCCGTGTGGGTCTCGGCGCTGGCCTACCAGGGTCGGCAGGACGCCTCCGAGGAGGTCCCGGGCGACGGCATGATCAGCGTCGCGATGGAGCCGACCGGAACGGCGGGGGAGTTCCGTTCGAGCCGTGCCCTCCCGCTGCACGGCAGCTGGAAGACCCTGGTCCGGCTGCACCTGGCGCCGACGACGATGGTCTCGCTGCCGCTGCACATGCCCGCCGACCCGGCCATCGACGGCCCCGCCTCCGGGCTGGTCCGTGTCGACGACGCCTCGGAGGCGGCCTTCGTGCACGAGCCGTTCATGCTGCAGCGCGAGCGCAAGCCGGACGTGCCCGCCTGGCTGTGGACCGTGATGTACGGCGTCGTGATCGCCTCGTGGCTCGTGCTGCTCGCGTTCTACGGCTGGCTCTACAGCGCTGCGGCCGGCGCGCCCGGCAGTGACCGCAGCCGGCAGCAGGGGGCGCCTGCGACGTAGCGCGCACCACGCGCGGTCGGGCCGGGGCGGTCCGGGGCGGTCCGGGTCAGTCCAGGGGCGGCCGGAGTCGTGCGCACGAGGCTCCGTGTGGATACTTAGGTTATGCAAACCTTGGAGGCCGCGGCTGCGCTGGCGCCGGAGCGCGTGGCCGCGTCCTCCGGTCGCGGGGCGCGGGTCGCGGTGCTCGCCGGGGCCACGGCCCTGGTCCTCCTCGGGATCGTGCTCAGCATCGCCCTGGGGGTGCGCGAGGTCGCGATCGGCGAGGCCTGGCGCGCCCTGACCGACCCGGTGGCCGGCAACGTCGACCACGGCGTCATCCGCGGCCAGCGCGTGCCGCGCACCGTCATCGCGCTGCTCGCCGGCGTCGCCCTCGCGCTCGCCGGGGTGCTGGCGCAGGGCGTCACCCGCAACCCGCTGGCCGACCCCGGCCTGCTCGGTCTCAACGCCGGGGCGTCGCTCGGGATCGTGGTCGCCGCCACCGCCTTCGGCGTGCTCTCCCCGCTGGGCGCGATCTGGTTCGCGTTCGCCGGCGCCGCCGTCGCCGCGGTCGTCGTCTTCGCCGTCGGCCACGGCCGTCCGGTGCAGCTCGCCCTCGCCGGCGCCACGGTCACCGCGCTGATCAGCCCGATCACCACACTGGTCCTCTTCCGCGACGTCGACGCGGTCAACTCGCTGCGCTACTGGGCGGTCGGCGCGCTGACCGGCCGCGACGCGGACGCCGTCTCGGTGCTCTGGCCCTTCGTCGTCTTCGGCGCGGTCCTCGCGTTCTTCCTCGCGCACCGCCTCAACGGGCTCGCCCTCGGCGACGACGTCGCGTCCGCCCTCGGCCAGGGCGTGGGCACGACCCGCGCCCTCGCGGCCGTCGCGATCATCTGCCTGGCCGGCGCGGCCACGGCCCTCGCCGGCCCGATCGCACTGGTCGGCCTGGCCGTGCCGCACGCTGCCCGGCGCCTGGTCGGCACCGACTACCGCTGGGTCGTCCCGCTGTGCGCGCTGCTCGGGCCGGTGATGCTGATGGCCGCCGACATCATCGGCCGGCTGGTGAAGTCCGACGAGCTGGAGGCCGGGGTGGTCGCCGCGATCATCGGCGCGCCGGTCCTCATCGCCGTGGCCCGCGGCCGACGGGTGGCCGGGCTGTGAGCGCCGTCGACGTGCCGGCCCCGGGCGCGAGCCCCGACACCCTCCGGGTGATCACCGGCCTGCGTCGCCGCAGCCGGCTCCGCGTCGCCCTCGTCGTCGCCGTCGCAGCGGCCGCGTGCCTCGCGCTGCTGCTGATGACCTTCGGCCTCGGCGCCGCCGGGGTCCCGCCCGAGCGGTCCCTGCCGGCCCTGTTCGGGGTGGGGGACAGGTTCGACCTGCTCGTCGTGCGGGAGCTGCGGCTGCCGCGCGGGCTGGCGGCGATGGTCGCCGGCCTCGCCTTCGGCCTCGCTGGCGCGCTCTTCCAGTCGACGCTGCGCAACAACCTGGCGAGCCCGGACATCCTCGGCATCTCCGGCGGCGCCTCGCTGGGCGCCGTCACCGCGGTCGTCGGGTACGGCGCCTCCGGCACCACCGTCAACCTCGCCGCCGGCGCGGGGGCCCTCGCGGCCGCGGTTGCGATCTGGGTGCTGGCCTGGCGCAACGGCCTGCACGGCATCCGGTTCGTCCTGGTCGGGGTCGGCATCGCCTACCTCTGCACCTCCCTGATCTCGTGGCGGCTGGCCGAGGCGGAGCTCCGCGAGGCCGGCACCGTGCTGCTCTGGACGGTCGGCAGCGTCGCCGACGTGCGCGACGGCGCCCTCGGCGCGCTGGTGGCCGGCGTGTCCGTGCTGGTCCTGCTCACGCTCCCTGTCGCGCGCGAGCAGCGCGCCCTGGCGCTCGGCGACGAGCACGCCCAGGGCCTCGGGCTGGGCCCGAACCGGTCGCGCGTCGTGGCGCTGCTGATCGGCGTCGGCCTGGTCGCCCTCGCGACCGCCGTGGCCGGCCCGGTGGCCTTCGTCGCGCTGATCTCGCCGGCCATCGCCCGCCGGCTGGTCGACGACGGCGGCCCGGCCCTCGCCGCCTCGGCGGCCATCGGTGCCGCGCTGACCATGGGCGCCGACGTCATCGGGCAGTACGGCCTGCCCGCCGGCCTCACCGCCCCGGTCGGCATCGTCACCGGCCTGGTCGGTGCGCCCTACCTCTTGTGGCTGCTCGCCCGCAGCGAACGAAAGGCACGCCCCTGATGAGCACCTCCATCACCGCCGAGGGCATCACGCTCGGCTACCGCGGCGCCCCCGTCATCGAGGGCCTGCACCTCGAGCTGCCGCCGGGCAAGGTGACCGCCATCGTCGGCCCCAACGCGTGCGGCAAGTCCACCCTGCTGCGGGGCCTCGCCCGGCTGCACCCGATCTCCGCCGGCCGGGTGCGCATCAACGGCAAGGACGCCAGCAGCCTCTCTCGCCGCGAGCTCGCCCGCACCATCGGCGTGCTGCCGCAGACCTCGATCGCGCCCGACGGCGTCCGCGTCGCCGAGCTCGTGGGGCGTGGCCGGTTCCCGCACCAGGGCTGGTTCGGCCGCCACACCAGCCAGGACGACCGCGTCGTGCTCCGCTCGCTCGAGGCCACCGGCGTCGCCGACCTGGCCGAGCGACGGCTCGACGAGCTCTCGGGTGGGCAGCGCCAGCGGGTCTGGATCGCCATGGTGCTGGCCCAGGAGACCGACGCCGTGCTGCTCGACGAGCCGACGACGTACCTCGACGTCACCCACCAGCTCGAGCTCCTCGACCTCCTCGACGACCTCAACGCCCAGCGCGGCACGACCGTCGTGATGGTGCTGCACGAGCTCAACCACGCGGCGCGCTACGCCGACCACATGGTCGTGATGTCCGGGGGCCGGATCGCGGGCCAGGGGGCGCCGGCGGACGTGCTGACCGCCGAGTCGGTGCGCTCGGCCTTCGGCCTCGACGCGGAGGTGGTCCCGGACCCGGTGACCGGGGGACCGCTGGTCGTGCCCAGGGGGCGGACCCGCCTCGGTGTGACCGCAGGCATTTAGGGTAGCCTCACCTCATCTGAAGAACTGCTTCACCTACCTGAGGAGAACCCCTGTGCGGATCACCCGTGCCTTCCGCCGCAGCACGGCGCTCGTGGCCGGCCTCGCGGCCGTGCTCGCGCTGTCGGCCTGCGGCAGCGACGACGGCGGCGACGACAAGGACGCCGGTGCCACGACGCTGGAGGTGACCGACGAGTTCCCGATCACCATCGAGCACGCCTTCGGCACGACCGAGATCACCGAGGAGCCCAAGCGCGTCGCCACGTGGGGCTGGGGCTCCACCGAGGCCGCCATCGCCTCGGGCGTCTACCCGGTCGCCATCGCCGAGCAGCTGTGGACCGTGGGCAAGGGCAACCTGCTGCCCTGGGTCAAGGAGGCGTACGACGAGGAGGGCATCGACCACCCGACGCTGCTCCCCGACGACGGCACCGGCGCCACCGTGCCCTACGACGAGTTCATCGCCGCGAAGCCCGACCTGATCCTCGCGCCGTACTCCGGCATCACCAAGGAGCAGTACGAGCAGCTCGCCGAGATCGCCCCGACCGTCGCCTACCCCGAGGCGCCGTGGACGACGACCTGGCAGGACACGATCACGATCACCGCGCAGGCCCTGGGCCGCAGCGAGCACGGCCAGACCATCCTCGACGAGATCGACACCTACCTCGCCGACCAGGCCGAGGAGCACCCCGAGTTCGAGGGCAAGACCATCGCCGCGCTCTACCCGGGCCCGAACTCCGTCTCGCCCTACACCGAGCTCGACCCGCGCCTGGCGATCCTGACCAAGCTGGGCTTCGACGTCGCGCCGAGCGTGGCGGAGCTGGACACCTCCGACGGCGGCTTCTACTACGAGCTGAGCTGGGAGGAGGTCGACAAGATCGACGCCGACGTCGTCGTGACCTACTTCGACGACGACAAGCAGGCCGCGGCCTTCCTGGAGGACCAGAAGGCGCTGGCGATCCCTGCCGTGAAGAACGGCAGCGTCGCCCAGGTGGTCGGCCGCGAGAAGATCTCGGCCGTCTCGCCCCCGACCGCGCTCAGCTTCAAGTGGGCCGGCGGCATGCCGGAGCTGGTCACCCTGCTCTCGGAGGCCGTTGCCGACTGACGTTGCCCTCTCGTCGAGGTGCGACGGCGCCGTGGCGCCTCGCACCTCGACCACCGGGACGGGGTGCTCAGTAGGACTTCGGCAGGCCCAGCATCTGGGTGCCGATGTGGGCGAGCACGAGCTCCTCGGCGACCGGGATGTTCTTGGCGATCCGGGCGTCGCGGAAGATCCGCTCGACCGGGTACTCCTTCGAGTAGGCCATCCCGCCCAGGGTCTGGAAGGCCTGGTTGGCGGCCTCCCAGCCGACCTGGGCGCCGGTGAGCTTGGCGATGTTGGCCTCGTTGCCGCACGGGCGGCCCTGGTCGAAGAGCCAGGCGGCCTGGTAGGTCATCAGCCGGCCGAGCTCCGCCTTCGCCTTGAGCTGGGCCAGCGGGAACTGCAGGGCCTGGTTGGCGCCGATCGGGCGGCCGAAGACCTCGCGCTCCCGGGCGTAGTCGCAGGCGATCCGCAGTGCCGCGTCCGCCGTGCCGACGCCACCGGCCGCCGCGAGGACCCGCTCGGGGTTGAGCACGTCCCACAGGACCCCGAAGCCGGCGTCGACCTCGCCGATGACGTTCTCGGCCGGGACCCGCACGTCGTCGAGGAAGACCTGGCTCGAGCACAGGATGTTGCTGCCCATCTTCGGGATGGGCGTGTACGACAGGGTGCCGGCCGCGAGGGCCTCCTTGACGTCGACGAGGAAGAGCGTGAAGCCCGCGGTGCGGGGGAGGCCGCGCTCCTTCGTCTGGTCCGCCGGGATCGTGCGGGTGACCGCGACCATCCAGTCGGCGTTCTCGACGTTGGAGATCCAGACCTTCTGGCCCTTGATGACGAACTCGTCGCCGTCGCGGCGGGCGGCGGTCTTGATCTCGATCGCGTTGCTGCCGGCGTCCGGCTCGGTCAGGGCCAGGCAGAACTGGATCGACCCGTCGGCGAGGCCGGGCAGGATCCGCTGCTTCTGCTCCTCGGTGCCGTGGCGGGTCAGTGTCATCGCGCCGAAGCCGGGCGTGGTGACGTAGAAGAAGGTGCCCGCGACGCCGCCGGAGGCGCACAGGGTCATGTTCGCCACGGCCAGCTCGAGCAGGCCCTGCCCGCCGCCGCCGTACTCCTCCGGCACGCAGAGGCCGAACCAGCCGCCCCGGGCGAGGTCGTCGAAGGCCTCCTGCGGGAAGCGGTGCTCCTCCTCGCAGCGCGACCAGTAGGCGTGGTCGTACCTCGCGGCGACGGCGGCGACGCCCTCGCGGACGGCGAGGGCGGAGTCGGGCAGGTCGAAGTCCATCGGGATCCTTGCAGGCGAGTTGGCTCAGACGAGGGGGCGGCGGAACCGTCGGCGCAGGCGCAGGTCGGCCAGCCAGAGGTTGAAGGGGAAGATCCGCAGCGCGGTGGGCAGCCGCCGCTCGACCGCGCCGAGGGTGCGCAGCAGGCGGTCGAACCGTCGCTGCTGGCGCGGGGTCCAGGACAGGCCCATCGCCTCGCGGAACAGGGGCGGCAGGAAGCCGGTCGTGACGAAGACCAGGAAGGGCGCGAGGAGGCGGAACGGCGGCGGGAAGTTCCGCAGCGTGGTCAGGTGCATGAGGTACGCCGCCATGTCGGGGTCGATGTCGACCTCGGCGAGCGACTCCTCCCAGTAGCGGTCGAAGGCCGCGCGGTCGGCCGGCCAGGCCTCGGCGGGCATCTGCAGCGTCGTGCCGAAGCGGGCGCAGTGCGCGTAGAGCGCGTCGGCCCGATCCGCGGGTAGGGGGCCGTGCATCTTCTCGATCATGTCGACGGTGCCGTAGTAGAGGCAGGCCGCGACCCAGGTCTGCAGCCGCGGGTCCATCGCCCGGTACTCGACCTTCTCGCCCGGCCGCGAGTACACCTGCGCGTGCTGCCGGTTGACCTCCTTGCGGAAGGCGGTGCGCTCCTCGTCGGTGCCGAGCAGGGCGACGGCGAGGTAGGTGAACGTGGTGCGCCCGCGCTTGAAGGGGTGCTTCATCGCCGAGCCGTCATCCACCCGGCTGTTCATCACGCCGTGGCCGACGCCCGGCCAGCTCAGCTGCATGATCACGTTCGCCGGCCCCGCGAGGTGGGCGCCCATCCCGGAGACGTGGTCGCGCATGTCGAACCAGACGGGGACGGGCAGGTCGCGCTGCCGCGGACGATGCGGGGCGGTCTCGGCTCCGGTGCTCACCCCGTCAGCCTAGACTGTTGTTGGCAGGCTGCCAATAGTAGTCTCGCGGCATGCCAGGAGCCGTCGCACGTCGCCAGCGCCTCTCGCCGGACCAGCGCCGTGAGCTCATCCTGGCCGCGGCCGAGCGGCTCTTCGCCGAGCGTCCCTACGTCGAGGTCTCGACCACCGAGCTCGCCGCTGCGGCCGGGGTCGCCCGGGGCCTGCTCAACCACTACTTCGGCGACAAGCGTGCGCTCTACCTCGAGGTCGTGCGCCGGGCCGCGCTGCTGCCGACCATCGAGGACGTGCCCCTGCCGGTCGGCTCCCTCGAGGAGCGCGTCGACGCCGCGGTGCACTGGTTCCTCGGGTCCATCACCCCCGAGCGGGCCAGCTTCCTGACCATCGGCGCGGCCGAGGGCGTCGGCGACGACGCCGAGGTGCGCTCGATCCTCGCCCGCGCCCACGACCTGGCGGCCGGGCGCGTCCTCGAGCTGGTCGGCGGCGACCCGGAGGACCCGGCGGCGCGGGCCTGCGTGCGCGCCTTTGGTGAGCTGGCCCGCGGCGTCATCCGGGAGTGGTCGCGCTCGGGGACGCTCACCCGCGAGCAGGCGCACCGGCTGCTGCGCGAGTCCCTGCTGACGATCGTGCAGGACGTGCTGCCCGCCCTCTGAGCCCCGCTTGGCGGCCCGGTCCCACTCCCCGGGACGAACCAACCTCCGACCAATGTCCGCGGGTCATGCTGGCGTGACGACTTCACTTCTCGGGGGAGATCGACATGGGGAAAACACCGGGGCGCGAGCCTGCCGCCACACCGTCCGCACCATCCACCGCGCCGAAGGGTCCGACCGCTGCCGCCGGACCGACGACCGGCGTCGGCCGACGCTCGTTCGTCGGCTACGTCGTCGGTGGGACGTCGCTGATGGTCGCCGCGGACCTGACCGTGGGGGCGACGCCGGCCGGCGCCGTACCGATCCCGTCGCTGCCGCAGGTCGCCGAGGTCTACGACCTCAACGACTTCCTCACCCACTGCGCGCTGCCGACGTCGAACAAGATCGGCATCACGATCGACGAGTCCGGTGACGCGCACTTCGCGCTGCCCCGCATGGAGGTCGGCCAGGGCATCACCACCGCCGTGGCGATGCTGATCGCCGACGAGCTCGACCTGCCGCTGGAGCGGGTGCACGTCACCCTCGCGCCTGCGCGCCAGGAGCTGCTGTTCAACCAGCTCACGGGCGGGTCGAACACCATCATCTCGATGTACACCCCGGTCCGCGTCGCGGCCGCGGTCGCCCGCAAGGCGCTGCTGGACGCGGCCGCCATCCAGCTCGGCGCCCTCGTCGACACGCTGGTCACCAAGGCCGGCGTGATCCTCGCACCCGGCGGCGCCTCGGTGGCGTACGGCGACGTGGCGGCCGACGCGGCCAGCGCGAGCACGAAGCGGGTGAAGGTCACCCTCAAGGCGGCGGGGGAGCGCACCCTCGTCGGGACGCCCCAGCGACGCATCGACGCCCTCGACGCGGTCACCGGACGCAAGAAGTTCGCGATGGACCTCGACGTCCCCGACGCGCTGCCGACGATGGTGTGCCGGGCCCCCGACCTCAACGGCACCGCCCGTTCGGTGCGCAACCAGGCCGAGGTCGAGGCGATGCCCGGCGTCACCCACGTCGCGATCATCCCGACCGGCGTCGCCGTGCGGGCCCGCACCTTCGGCCAGTGCATCGACGCCGTCCGCGCGCTCGACGTCGAGTGGCGGTCCGGCACGGTGCCCGGCAAGGACGCCGACGCCGTGCTGGAGGAGCTGCGCAAGGCGCAGCTGCCCCTCGTGGTGCCGAAGCTCGGCGCCACCTCGGTCGAGGCCGAGTTCGTCTTCCACTTCCGCAGCGGCTCCGCCCTCGAGCCCAACTGCGCGGTCGCCGACGTCCGCGACGGCACCGCGACCGTGTGGGGCGGCCTGAAGTCGCCCATCGACGCGCAGTCGAAGGTCGCCAAGGCGATCGGCCTGCCGCAGTCGAAGGTGACGGTCCACGTGGTGGAGGGCGGAGGCTCGTTCGGCCGCAAGCTGATCAGCGACGCCGCGATCGAGGCGGCCCACGCGTCGAAGGCGTTCGGTGCCCCGGTGAAGCTGATGTGGCACCGGGCCGACGAGCCCCGCCAGGGTCGCGTCCACCCGATGGCCACCTCCCGGATCCGGGCCACCGTGCTCGCCGGCAGCGTGATCAGCTTCGAGCAGCGGCACACCAGCGTGCCGACCGACTTCACCCACGGGCTCGGGGAGCGGCTCACCGCCGAGGTCGCTGCGCTCCCTACCGGGCTGGCGAACCTCGGCTTCGCGGAGACGATCTTCCTGCTCACCCAGGAGCTGCCGTACAGCTTCGGTGTCATCACCCAGCTGCTCAACGAGCCGGGGCTCGCCGCCGACCGCTTCAACACCAGCTCGGTGCGCAACATCTACTCGCCCGACGTCGCGACCGCCAACGAGCTGATGGTCGACCAGCTGGCCGCCCGGCTGAAGAAGGACCCGGTCGCCTTCCGGCGCAGCCACCTCAAGAGCAAGGTCGTGCGCCGGGTTCTCGACCGTGCCGCCGAGCTGGGGGAGTGGGGCAAGGCCATGCCCGCCGGCACAGCGCAGGGGATCGCGGTGCACAAGGAGTACAAGGGCGCCACGGCCGTGCTCGTGGAGATCGACTGCCGGCCGGAGACGGTCAACCGCAAGGTCCGCGACGGCGTCACCGGCCCGCGGGTGACGAGGGCGACCGTCGTCGTCGACGCCGGCGTCGTGATCAACCCGCGCGGGGTCGAGGCGCAGATGATGGGCGGCTTCTCCGACGGCCTTGCCCAGGCGCTGACCTACAGCAACCACCTCGTCGACGGGCACTTCCTCGAGGCGAGCTGGGACAACTCCGCCTACACCCGGCAGTGGAACGTGCCCCTCGAGTTCCGCTGCGAGGTGCTCGAGTCCGACAGCCGCGAGCCCGGAGGTGTCGGCGAGGCCGGCGTCGCCTCGTCGATGGCGGCCGTGGCCTGCGCGTACGCACGGGCCACCGGCACCCTGCCCACGGAGTTCCCGATCAACTTCCGCGACCCGCTCCACTTCGAGCCCAAGTCGTTCGTCCCGCCCGTCCCCGCGTCGCCGGTCGACGGCCTCGACCACACGTACTGAGAGACCACCGAGAGGCGACCTGCGATGCCGAAGCACACCTTCCAGCTCAACGGCGAGACCGTGACCGTCGACGTCGAGGACGACGTCCGCATCCTGTGGGTCCTGCGCGACGTCCTCGGTGTCACGGGCCCGAAGTACGGGTGCGGGATCAACGTCTGCAAGGCCTGCACGTCCCACATCAACGGCAAGGCGTTCAACCCCTGCGCCGTGCCCGTGTCCGCCGTCCGCGAGGACGACGAGATCACGACCATCGAGGGCCTTGCCGACACCGTCGACGGCGACGGGCTCCACCCGATGCAGGAGGCCTGGCTCGAGCACGACGTCGCCCAGTGCGGCTACTGCCAGCCCGGCCAGATCATGGCCGCGGTCGCGCTGGTCAACAAGGTGCGCGCCGAGGGCCGCGCGATCACCGAGGACGACCTGGACGGGATCCGCAACGTGTGCCGGTGCGGCACCTACAACCGGATCCGCGACGCCGTGCGCACCGGAGCCGCGGCGATGGGCTGATTCGCCCCGCGGAACCGTACGATTCGCCGGTGGAACGGATCGACCCCGACGAGCTCGCGATCGCGATCAAGGTGCTGAAGCAGATCCCGGAGCTGCACCCCGATCACGAGGACGTGCGCACGATGAAGCGCGCGGCGTCGTACATGTACAAGCTGATCAAGAAGTCGCGCCGTGCCGAGATCCGCCAGGAGCGGCAGCGGCACGACCAGGAGATCATCGAGAAGACGGCGACCGGGTCGCCGATGCGCATCGACGACGAGACGGCCGGCATCCCGCTGGTGTCGACGGCGCAGGGGGCGTTCGCGGGCGAGCTGATCACCGCCCGCGGGTGCTACATCTGCAAGGAGGACTTCACCCTCGTCGACGCGTTCTACCACTGGCTGTGCCCGCGCTGCGCGGCGAAGAGCCACGCCAAGCGCGACCAGCGCACCGACCTCACCGGCAAGCGGGCCCTGCTGACCGGTGGCCGCGCCAAGATCGGGATGTACATCGCGCTGCGGCTGCTGCGCGACGGTGCGCACACCACGATCACGACCCGTTTCCCGAAGGATGCGGTGCGGCGCTTCGCGGCCCAGGAGGACTCCGCGGACTGGCTGCACCGGCTGAAGGTGGTCGGCATCGACCTGCGCGACCCCACCCAGGTCATCTCGCTGACCGACGACGTCGCCGCGGACGGCCCGCTCGACATCATCATCAACAACGCCTGCCAGACCGTGCGCCGCCTGCCGGGTGCCTACACGCACCTCATCGACGGCGAGGCCGCCGAGCTGCCCACCGCCGAGTCGCTCGGTGTCAAGGCGCTGCCCGAGATGGTCACCTTCGACCGGATCTCCGAGGCGCACCCGGCTGCGATCGCCGGGGCCCTGTCCTCGACCGCGGTCGCGCACCACGAGGGGGAGTCGACCGAGTCGGCGCTCGCCGCGCACAACGCCGCGAGCCTGACCGCGCTCGCGCTCAAGGCGGGCGGCGCGTCGCTGGAGGCCCACCTGGCCGGCACCGCGATCGACGCGGGCGGCCTGATCCCCGACGTGCAGACCAACAACTCGTGGACCCAGGTCCTCGACGAGGTCGACCCGCTGGAGCTGCTCGAGGTGCAGTTCTGCAACGCCATCGCGCCGTTCCTCATCAACTCCCGGCTCCGGCCGGCGATGCGGGCCGCGGTGCAGAACGGTGCCCGCCGCGCCTACGTCGTCAACGTCTCGGCGATGGAGGGACAGTTCTCCCGCCGCTACAAGGGGGCCGGCCACCCGCACACCAACATGGCGAAGGCCGCGCTGAACATGATGACGCGGACGTCGGCCGGCGAGCTGTTCGAGACCGACATGATCCTGATGACGGCCGTCGACACGGGCTGGATCACCGACGAGCGCCCGCACCACGAGAAGCTCCGCATTGCCGCCGAGGGCTGGCACGCGCCGCTCGACCTCGTCGACGGCGCCGCCCGCGTCTACGACCCGATCGTGCGCGGCGAGGCCGGTGAGGACCTCTACGGCTGCTTCCTCAAGGACTACGAACCGTCCCCCTGGTGACCCCGGGCTGCACGCGCGGACGCCGGTGCGGCACCCTCGGGGCGTGACCGACGTCTCGTCCTGCGGCCCGTGGGCCGTCATCGCCGGTGGCTCCGAGGGCACCGGCGCCGCGTTCGCCGACCAGCTCGCCGCCGACGTCCAGGTGCCCGGGACCGGGGAGGACGCATGAGCAGCACCGAGGAGCGGGTCGCCGCGCTGGAGGGTCTGGTCGCCGCCCAGCAGGAGCGCCTCCGGCAGATGGAGGACCAGCAGGCGATCGCCCAGCTGATCGCCTCCTACGGGCCCCTGGTCGACGCAGGCGAGGCCGACCGGGTCGCGGCACTGTGGACCGAGGACGGCAGCTACGACGTCGAGGACTGGCACATGGCCGACCGCGCGGCCGTCGCGGCGATGGTGCGCTCCGACGCCCACCAGGGCCTGATCAGCCGGGGCTCGGCGCACTTCCTCGGCCCCGCCCACGTCTCCGTGGACGGCGACACCGCGGTCGCCGTGTGCGAGTCGGTGCTCGTGGTGCAGCAGGAGAGGCACCCGGTCGTGGCCCGGATCGCCGCCAACCTCTTCGAGCTCGCCCGCACCCCGGAGGGCTGGCGGATCACCCGCCGCACCACGCGTGGCCTGCGCGGCACCCGGGAGGCCCACGACCTGCTGGCCGGGCGGGTCCCGACGGACTGACGCCTGACGGGGCCGCGGTCGGTAGGGTTCCGCCCATGAGCCGCGACATGGTCGATGCGTACGTCGAGCGCCTGCTCGAGGAGTTCACCGGCAACGAGTCGCTGTCGAAGGACGACCACGGCGGCTACCCGTTCCGGCACGGCAACAGCGCCTACACCGTGCGGGTCGTCGGCAACGACGACCGCCCCGCGGTACGGGTGTGGTCGGTCGCGCTGCACGAGGTCGACGAGAGCCCCGAGCTCCTCGGCGTGCTCAACGAGATCAACCAGCGCCTGCTGCACGCCCGGGTCTACTGGGCCGACAAGGCCGTGGTGTTCGAGGATGCCCTCGCGGGGCTGACGCTCAACAAGGGCACGCTCGAGTCGTCGCTCGTGGACGTCGCCGAGGCCAGCAACTTCTTCGGGCCGCGCCTGAAGGAGCAGTTCGGCGGTGGGCTGACCTTCGAGGACGACCCGGCCGAGGAGGCCGCCGACCCGACGGCGGAGCCCGCGGCCGGCGACGGGCTCTACCTCTAGTCCTCGCCGAGCGCCGCGGCGTCGTCCGGGTCCCGCTCCACGGGTACGACGGCGACAGTGGTCCGCGCGCGCTCGACGACCGCCGTGGCGATCGACCCGGTGACCAGCCGGCCGAGGGTGTCGACGGGGTGACGGCCGACCACGACCAGGTCCCAGTCGCCGGTGTGCCGACCGACCACGTCGTCGACGAGGCCGTGGTGCACCCGCTGGCTCACCTCGACGTCGGGGTACGTCTCCGCGAACCCGGCGAGCGCCTCGGCGAGCGCGAGGTGGGCCTCGTCGCCGACGCCGAGGTCGTCGTCCTCGAGCCGGACGTTGCGCAGCCCGGCGACCGCCGCGACGACGTCCCACGTGCAGTGGACCGCGGTCAGCGGCTCGCCGCGCAGGGACGCCTGCTGGAAGGCGAATTCGAGGACCGGCGACGACGAGGAGGTCGCGTCGACGGCGACCAGCACGCCGCGGCCGCCGCGCTCCTCGTCGCGGGGTCGGCAGACGACGACCGGGCACCACGACAGCCGGGTGAGCGCCGTACCGACGGAGCCCAGCAGCACGCTGCGCAGGAAGCCGCGACCGTGGGAGCCGACGACGACCAGGTGGGCGTCGCGGGACAGGTCCACCAGCGCCGGTCGGGGGTCGAGGTCGACGCTCACGCCCGAGGCGTCCACCGTCGGCTCGAGCTCGCGGACCGCGACGAGGGCGTCCCGGTTGACCCGGTCGGCGTCACCGCCGCCGGCGGTCACGACGACGAGCGGACGGTGCTCGCGGCGCGCCTGCGCGGCTGCCCAGCGCAGGGCACGGGCGGCGTGGCGGGAGCCGTCAGCGCCGACGACGATGCTGCCCGGGGCGATGGCAGGGATGCTGGTCACGGGTTCCGTCCTCGGGTCCGGGTGGTCAGTCGCGCTCGGCGGGCTCGGCCTGCGGCACGACGAGCACGGTCGTGCGCGCCCGCTCGACCACCGCGGTCGCCACCGAGCCGGTCAGGAAGCGCAGCAGGCTGTCGACCGGGTGGCGGCCGACGACGACGAGGCTCCAGCCGTCGCTGCCGGTCGTGAGCAGCTCCTCCGCGACGCCGCGGCCCAGCTGCAGGTCGGTGGCCACCTCGGGGAACTTCGTGCGCATGCCGGCGACGCTCTCGGCGAGCAGCAGGCGCTGCTGCTCCAGGCCCGCCTCGTGCGGCGAGACGAGGCCGGGGCCCGCCAGCGCGGCGACCTGGTCCCAGACGCAGTGCATGACGGTCAGCGGCACGTCGAGCAGCGACGCCTGGTGGAACGCGGCCTCGATGACGGGCAGCGACTCCGGCGTGCCGTCGGCGCCGACGAGGACCCCGCGCACCGGGGCACCGCCACCGCGGGGACGGCAGACGAAGACGGGGCAGGCGGCCTCGCGGCTGACCGACGCGCTCACCGAGCCGAGCAGCTTGCTCCGGAAGGTGCCCCGGCCCCGGGAGCCGACCACCAGCGCGTGCACCCGGTGGGACAGGTCGACGAGCACCTGGCGCGGGTCACCGACGAGGACCTCGGCAGAGGCGTCGAGGCCGGGCCGCAGGTGCTGCACCACCCCGAGCGACTCATCGGCGACCGCACGGCCGTGCGCCACGAGCTCCTCGACGGTGGGTGCGTAGGCCGCCCCGACGCCGGACCACGCCATGGCCGGAGCGAGCGGCGAGCCGGTCGCGGCGACGACGACCAGCGGCCGGCGCTGGAGCCAGGCCTGCTCGGCCGCCCAGTGGACGGCGCGGACGGCGTCCTCGGAGCCGTCCGTCGCGACGACGACGCTGCTGGGGTTGATCGTGCTGGTCATGGCTCCAGCCTCGCTCAGGCGGCCGGTCCGGCGGCACGGGCCGAGGCCCCCGGCTGGGTGGGACCTTCGGCCCCTCCCGCGGCGGCGTCGGGGCCGGCGGGAGCCAGCACCACCGTGCGGTCGACCAGGCCACGGCCCGCGGTCCCGTGGGTGATCCACAGCACCGAGCGCTCGCGGTCGCCGTCGAGCACCTCGCGGGCCAGCTGCTCGGCCGTGGCGTAGTCGAGGTGGGCGGTCGGCTCGTCCAGGACGAGGACCGGGTGCCCGGCGAGCAGGGAGCGCGCGACGCCGATCCGGGCGCGCTCGCCGCCGGAGACACCGGCATGGCCGGTCCCGAGCCAGGTCCCCGTGCCGTCGGGAAGGCTGTCGACCCAGTCCCCGAGGCAGGCCGCGCGCAGCGCCGCCTCCACCTCCGCGTCCGTCGCGGCGGGCCGGGCCAGGCGCACGTTCTCCAGCAGGGTCGTGGCGAACACGTGCGGCTGGTCGTCGACCAGGCCGACCTGCCGGCGGACGTCGTCCGGCGAGGTGGCGGCGAGGTCCGCGCCGCCGAGCCGCGCAGTGCCGACGGCTGGGTCGAGGAAGCGCAGGAGCACCGCAGCCACCGTGCTCTTGCCGGTGCCCGACGCCCCGACGAGCGCGACCCGGTCGCCGGGTGCCAGGTCGAGGCTCACGGGGGAGGTGAGCGGGGAGTCCGGGGCCCAGCGGGCCCGCACGCCGTCGAGGTGGACGTCGTCGCCCTCCGGTGCGGCGGCGTCCCTCGGGGCCACGACGGCCGGCGTGGCGTGCTCGAGCACGGCCAGCCGGGCCTCGGCCGCCTCGGTGCGCGCGGCGAGCACGCCGGCGTCGGCGACGGGCAGGGCGACGTCGGCGAGCGCGAGCGGCAGCAGCACGAGCAGCGCCATCACCGGTCCGCCCAGCGTGCCGTCGGCGACCGGACCCGCGCAGAGGGCGGCAACCGTGGCGACGGCCGCGCCGCTGGCGGCGAGCACCAGGGTGCGGGAGGCGGCGAGCCATCCGGCGGTGGTGGCCGAGACCCGACCGAGGCGGGCGCTCACCCCGGCGACCCGGTCCGCGGCTGCGGTCGTGCGCTGCCACATCCGCAGGTCCTCACCCACCTGGAGCGCGTCGACGACGGTGCGGGACAGCTCCGCCCGCAGGCCGACCAGGCGGCGCTCCGCAGCCCGGGCACCGTGGCGCGCGAGCAGGTGGGCGAGGCCGGAGGCGCCGCCGAGGCCGAGCACCACCAGGGCCGACGCGGGCTGCAGCAGGGTCGCGACGAGCGCCGCCAGCGCCGTGACGAGGGCGAGCTGGCGCACCGGCAGCAGCACCCGAAGCTGGCGGTCGACCACGCTGTCGACGTCGTCGACCACCGAGGTGAGCAGGTCACCGCGCCGCCGGCCGAGCCGCGCCGGCACGAGGGGCACCAGGGCGTCGTACACCCGGACGCGACGGCGCGCGAGCATCCGAAGGGCGGCGTCGTGCCCGCGCAGCCGCTCGACGTAGCGCAGCAGCGGCCGCGCAAGGCCGAAGGCGCGCACGCCGACGACGGCGACGAGCAGGGTGAGCACGGCGGGACGGGTCGAGGCCTGCACGATCAGCCAGCCGGCCGTCGCGGTCAGGGCGACACCGGACGCGGACGCGAGCGCACCGATCACCGTCGCGCCGGCGAGGGCCCACCCCTCGCGCGGGGGTACGACGACGGGCTGGTCCGTCGCCGGGGCGTCGGCCGGGGTGTTGGTGGGGCCCCCGGCCCGGGGCGCCGGGACGGCCGCGGACGGGACCACCCGCTCGACCGGCGCGGGTGCCGGCAGCTCGAGGACCGTGTCGGCGAGCTCGACCAGCCGGGGCCGGTGCGCGACCACGACGACACCGCTGCGACGGGCGAGGCTGACGATCGTGTCGGCGATGACCTGCTCGGTGAGGTCGTCGAGGTGGGCGGTCGGCTCGTCGAGCAGCACCCAGGGCCGGTCGGCGAGGACCACCCGGGCCAGCGCGAGCCGGGCGCGCTCGCCCGCGGACAGCGTGGCGCCGTCCTCGCCGAGCGGCGTGGCCAGGCCTGCGTCGAGCTGGCGCACGCGCACCTCGAGCGCGACCTCGCGCAGCGCGGCCCACAGCTCGTCGTCGGTCGCGTCGGGGCGGGCCAGGCGCAGGTTGTCGGCGATGGTGCCGTCCACGAAGTGCGGCTGCTGCGGCAGCCAGGCGACCTGGGCCTGCCACGCCGGCCCGCCGACCGGGTGGCCGCCGGCGGTGACCGCGCCGCCGTCGACCGGCAGCAGCCCGGCGATGGCTGCCAGCAGCGTGGACTTGCCGCACCCGGAGGGGCCGGTGACCGCGGTGATCCCGGTGTCGGGGACGACCGCGGACAGGTCGCGCACGGCTGGCGTCGTCCGGCCGGCGTGGGTGACGGTGAGGTGGTCGATCCACAGCGGTGTGCGCGGGGGAGCCGGGAGGTCGACCGCGGCGAGGGCGTCGGGCGAGGTGGTCAGCAGCTCGTGGGCGGACTCGAAGGTGGCGGCACCCTCGGCGGCGGCGTGGAACTCCGCACCCACGCGCCGCAGCGGCCAGTAGGCCTCGGGGGCGAGCAGCAGCACGACGAGCGCGGTGTGCAGGTCGAGCGAGCCCGACGCGAGCCGGACGCCCACGGTGACCGCGACCAGGGCGACCGAGAGGGTGGCCACCAGCTCGAGGACCGCGGAGGACGCGAACGCGATCCGCAGCGTGCGCAGCGACGCCCGGCGGTAGCGGTCGGTGACCTCGGCGATCCGGCCCGACTGCGCCCGCGCCCGACGGTGGGCGACGAGGGTCGGCAGCCCGCGGACCACGTCGAGGAAGTGGCCCGACAGCGAGGCCATCGCCCGCCACTGCTCCTCGGCGCGGTCGCGGGTGGCCAGGCCCACGAGCGCGCCGAACACCGGGACCAGCGGGAGGGTCAGCAGCACGATCAGCGCGCTGAGCAGGTCCTGGGTGGCCAGCACCACGACGGTCAGCGGGGGCAGCACGCCGGCGACGACGACGGCCGGGACGTAGCGGGTCAGGTACGGCTCGGCGGCCGCGACGCCGCGGGTGGCCAGCGCCGCGACCTCGTCGTCCGGCTCCGGGCCGGCGGACCGGTCGAGGGCCGTGCGCACGAGCCGGTGCCGCAGCACCGTGCCGACCGACGACGCGGCTCGGGCGGCGAGCACGTCGCCGACGCCGCCGACTGCGCCGCGCAGGGCGAGCAGGCCGGCCACGGCCAGTCCCCAGGGCAGCACGTCGCGGTGGTCGAGGACCGCGACGACGAGGCCGGTCACCACCCACGCCTGGGCGATGACCAGCACCCCACCGACCAGGCCGGCGCCGACGACCCCGGCCAGGGCGCCCCGGGCAGGCGCCAGGAACCCCCGCAGGCGTGGGTCCGCGGGCCTCATCGGCCGGCGGGGGCGGTCGCCGCGGGGGAGACCGGGATGTGGTGCGTGGCGATCCGCTTGCGGAACACCCAGTAGGTCCAGCCCTGGTAGAGCAGCACCAGCGGGGTGAAGACCACCGCGGTGACCGTCATGATCCCCAGCGTGTACGACGTCGCGGCGGCGTTGGTCGTCGTCAGGCTCGTGCCCGCGGCGAGCGTCGTGGGCATCACGTCGGGGAAGAGGGCCAGGAACAGCCCGCCCACCGCGAGCGCGATGGTGACGAAGGTGCCGAGGAACGCCCAGCCCTCACGACCGGCCCGGGCAGCCGCGCCGGCGCCGACCAGGGTCGCGGCGGCGACGACGAACGCCACCAGCGAGCCGGTGGAGCCGGTCTGCTGCTGGGTCCAGGCCAGGAAGACCACCGCGAGCAGGGCGGTCACCCCGACGGCGGGGACGGCCAGCCGCCGGGCGCGGTGCCGGATCTCGCCGTCGGTCTTGAGGGCGATGAACAGCGCACCGTGGGTGAGGAACAGCGCCAGCGTGGTCAGCCCGCCCAGCAGGGCGTACGGGTTGAGCAGGTCGAGGAAGCCGCCGGCGTACTCCAGGTCGGCGTCGATCGGCACGCCCCGCACGATGTTCGCGAACGCGATGCCCCACAGCACCGCGGGCACGAACGAACCGATGATGATCGCGAGGTCCCAGTTGCGGCGCCACCGCGCATCGTCCCGCTTGGCGCGGTACTCGAACGCCAGGCCGCGCACGATCAGCGCGACCAGGATCAGCAGCAGCGGCAGGTAGAACCCGCTGAACAGCGTCGCGTACCACTCCGGGAAGGCCGCGAAGGTCGCCCCGCCCGCGACCAGGAGCCACACCTCGTTGCCGTCCCACACGGGTCCGATGGTGTTGATCATGACGCGCCGCTCGGTGTCGTCCCTCGCCAGCGTCGGCAGCAGCATCCCGACGCCGAAGTCGAAGCCCTCCAGGGTGAAGTAGCCGATCCACAGGACCGCGATCAGGATGAACCAGACGGTCGTGAGCTCCATGGTGAATGTCCTCGTCTGCCAGGTGGTGGCTGGTCGGTCGGTGTCGGGTCAGTACGCGAACGCCATCGGGCGGTCGTCGCCGGCGGCGTCGGGCACGTCGGCCGGCAGCTCGTCGGCCCCACGGCGGATCCAGGTCAGCAGCAGCCGCACCTCGATGACGGCGAGGACGCCGTACACCGCGGTCAGCGTGAGCAGCGAGATCCACGCCTCGGCCGTGGTGAGGCCGGGGGAGACGGAGTGCTCGGTCGTCATCAGCCCGAACACCGCCCACGGCTGGCGGCCGATCTCGGTGAAGATCCAGCCGAACGAGTTCGCGAACAGGGGCAGGAACGGGAGCGCGATCGCAGCGGCCAGGACCGCACGCCCCTGCGGCGTGCGACCGCGGCGGGTGACCCACAGGATCCAGCCGGCGACCACCATGCCGGCCATGCCCAGGCCCATCATCAGCCGGAACGTCCAGTAGGTCAGGGGGATCACCGGCGTGTAGTCGCCCGGGGAGTAGTACGCCGCACCGGGGTCGGCGCCGTAGGTCTCCCGGTAGCGCTCGCGCAGCTGGTTGATGCCCTCGACCTCCCCGTCGGTCGTGCCGGTCGCGAGGAAGGACAGCAGGCCGGGGACCTTGACCGAGAAGGTCTCCTCCTCACCGTCGAGGGTGCCGAGCTGGAAGACGGAGAAGTCGGCCGGCGCCTCGGTCTCGTAGAGACCCTCCGCGGCCGCCATCTTCATCGGCTGGACCTCGGTCATGATCTTGCCCTGCACGTCGCCGCTGACGACGACGCCGAGGGCCGCGACGAGCACGATCCAGGCACCGGTGCGCACGGCGGGGCGGTAGAGGGCGCGGTCCGCGTCGGTGCGGGAGCGGCGCAGGTGCCACAGCGCGATGCCGACGACGAACGCCGCGCCGGTCATGTAGGCCGACAGCACGACGTGCGGGAAGGTCACCAGCTGCACCTTGTTGAACAGCACGGCGGCGAAGTCGTTCATCTCCGCCCGGCCGGTGTCGGGGTTGAACGCGTAGCCGACCGGGTGCTGCATCCACGAGTTCGCGGCGAGGATGAAGTACGCCGAGAACAGGGTCCCGACGTGGACGAGCACCATGCACGCGGCGTGCAACCTGGCCGGCAGCCGGTCCCAGCCGAAGATCCACAGGCCGAGGAAGGTCGACTCCAGGAAGAACGCGAGCAGGCCCTCGACCGCCAGCGGGGCGCCGAAGACGTCACCGACGAAGCGGGAGTAGTCGCTCCAGTTCATGCCGAACTGGAACTCCTGGACGATGCCGGTCACGACGCCGATGGCGAAGTTGATGAGGAAGAGCTTCCCGAAGAACTTCGTCAGTCGCAGCCACCGCTCGTCGCGGGTCCGCAGCCACGTGATCTCGTAACCGGCGATGATCGCCGAGAGACCGATCGTGATCGGGACGAACAGGAAGTGGTAGACGGTCGTGATGGCGAACTGCCACCGAGCGATGTCGGTCGGGTCCACAGGTGCTCCTGGCGCTATTCGGGCATATCGGGTGCTGACGCGACCACGCTAGGAACGGTGCGGGTCCCTGCCCCACGGCCGGACTTCCCCGACCCGGGGGACCTTCGGCCCACCGGTCGGCGGACCTTCGCCGCGATCAGCCGCGGCGCAGCACCTCGGCCAGCGGCCGGCGCGGGGTGCGGGGCAGCTCGCTGCGGCCGATCGCCTGCCAGCCGACGCGGAGCAGGAGGTGTGGCTCCGGCACGTCGGCGAGCACCGTGCGGGCGAGGTCCTGGCGGATGCCCTCGACCTCCACCGGCTGGCTCATCGGGATGACCGACATCCCCGCGCGGGTGGCCTCCAGCCACACCGCGCTCATCGCCCGCCCGCTCAGCAGCCAGCTGCCGACCTCGTCGAGCGCGCCGCCGATCGCGACGACCCGGTCGCCGCCGTGGATGACCATGCGGGTGTCCTCGAGGACGCCGGGGCGGAACCGGGACCGGGCACGCAGCGGGTCGGGGTCGTCGGGCAGCAGGGCGCTCGGGATGCCGTCGGGCCCGGGCCGGTCGATCCAGTCGTCCTGCTCCAGCAGCCGGCGGCCGTCGACCTCGACGGCGGTGACCGCCCGGTTCGCCAGCAGCTCCAGCCGGATCCGTGCCGCGTCGGTGGTCACCGCCTCCGCACGGGTGCCCCAGCGTCGGGCCAGGGCGGCGAGCCCGGCCAGCTGGTCGTCCGGCACCGGCCACGCCGTGAACCTGCGACGGTCGGTGCAGCGGGTGCGGAGTAGGTCGAGGTCCTCGCGGACCGCGGGCCGCGGCGCGTCGCGAGCCACCGCCACGGAGGCGAGCACCGCCGGGTCGTCGCCCGGCAGCAGGTCGACGTCGACGTCCCACCCCATCGCCCGGGCCGCGAACTCCAGGTGGTGCAGGGCAGCACCGCAGCTGAGCACCAGGTTGCGCCCGCGCGGGTCCTCCGCGGGGAGCAGGCGGTCGAGGTCGGCCTCGAGGACGACCCGCGCGCCGTCGTACCGCCACCGCCAGGGCTGGGTGTTGTGGATGCTGGGGGCCAGGCAGGCGAGCTCGACCAGCCGCTCCACCACCGCGGCCGGCGCCACCTCGGTCGCCCGCGTGGTCCGGGCGGTCCTGCCCCTCGTGCTCATCGTTCGCCTCCTTTCCCGGTGTCCTTCCTCACCATGGTGCGGTCGGTGCGGGCCGTGGCACAGGGCACAAGGTCCCTTCGTCCGGGCCGTCCTTCCCGCCCCCCGTCGGGTCGATCAGGTCTACCGTGGGAGCGTGAGCGAGAACCCCACGCCCGAGGGCGACCGGATCACCGTCTACCTGCTCGACGACCACGAGATGATCCGTCGCGGGATCCGCGACCTGCTCGAGTCGGAGGGCGACATCGTCGTCGTGGGGGAGTCCGAGTCCGCCCAGGAGGCGACCCGCCGCATCCCCGCCCTGCGCCCCGACGTCGCGATCCTCGACGGCCGGCTGCCCGACGGCTCCGGCATCGACGTGTGCCGCGACGTCCGCTCGCAGGACCCGTCGATCCGCGCGCTCATCCTGACGTCGTACGACGACGACGACGCGCTCTTCTCCGCGATCATGGCCGGGGCCGCCGGCTACGTGCTCAAGCAGGTGCGCGGCAACGACCTGCTCGACATCGTCCGCCGCGTCGCCGCCGGCCAGTCCACCCTCGACCCCTCGGTCACCGCGCAGGTGCTGGAGCGGATCCGCACCGGCCCGAAGGTCAACAAGGAGCTCGCCTCGCTCACCGACCAGGAGCTGCGGGTGCTCGAGCTGATCGGCGAGGGCCTCACCAACCGGCAGATCGCCAAGGAGATCCACCTCGCCGAGAAGACGGTGAAGAACTACGTCTCCTCGCTCCTCGCCAAGCTCAACCTGTCGAGCCGCACCCAGGCCGCCATCTACGCGGTCAAGAACCAGCGCTGAGCTGATGGCGCGAGCGCGTCGCCTGTCGAGGGCTGCGCGCAGGCACTCGCAAGCTCGGCCCGCACTTGCCCTCGACGCGCCTCCGGCGCGGGCGCCGCGCTGCCGCGCGCGCAGTTGGCTCCGGTAGGTGGTTGCGTTGGCCAGGCGGTAAGCCTTGGGTTCGCATCGCCGTATTCCCGGTG
>NZ_JAER01000006.1 GCF_000519005.1 Nocardioides sp. J54
AGCGAGGAGCCGCACCCCGGTGGTTGAGGTGCGACGAGCGCCAGCGAGGAGCCGCACCCCGGTGGTTGAGGTGCGACGAGCGCCAGCGAGGAGCCTCGAAACCACCGGGCCTGCCAGGCGGACGGTGCCGGGCACAGTCGGGTGCATCGGGGCCGGAGGTTTCGAGGCTCGGCGCTAGCGCGCCTCGCACCTCAACCACCGGCGAGAGGCTCGGCGCTAGTCGCACCTCAACCACCGGCGAGAGGCTCGGCGCTAGCGCGCCTCGCGCCTCAACCACCGGCGAGAGGCGGGTCATCGCTGCCGCCTGCGGTAGCGGACCCGGGCGGGCTGGGCGAGCTGGATGACCATCTTGCTGAAGTCGTCCTGGTAGGAGTCGAGCGGCTGGACCGGCTCGAACTCGAAGTCGCGCAGGATCACCGAGAAGATCGCCTTCATCTGCATCATCGCGAAGGCGTTGCCGACGCAGCGGTGCTTGCCGGCGCCGAACGGGATCCACGTCCAGCGGTTCTGCAGGTCCTCCTGGCGCGGGTCGACGTAGCGGCCCGGGTCGAACTCGTCGGCCTTCGGGAAGTCCTCCTCGATCCGGTTCGACACCCGCGGCGATGCGGCGAGCACGGTGCCGGCGGGGATCGTCCGCCCGAGCAGGTCGAAGTCCTGCTGGACCAGGCGCATCAGGATGACCAGCGGCGGGTGCAGCCGCAGCGTCTCCTTGAGCGCCGACTCGAGAACCGGGATCGAGCGCAGCGCCTGGAAGGAGACCTCCGGCGCGTTGCCGTCGGCGTCGGGGGCGTAGAGGGCGTCCAGCTCGGCGACGACGTCCTGCATCACCCCGGGGTGGCGGAGCAGCTCGATCATCGCCCACGACGCGGTGCCCGACGAGGTGTGGTGGCCGGCGAACATCATCGAGATGAAGATGCCGGTGACCATGTCGGCGTCGTACCCGACGGCGATGAGGACGTCGAGCAGGTCGCGCTCCTCCTTCGGGATCTCGCCCTTCGCGATGCGGGCGGTGATGATCGCCTGCACCTTGGCGACGAGCTCCTCGCGGGCCTCGTCGCGGATCCGGAAGCTCTCGATGTCGGCGTAGGGGTCGACGTACGCGATCGCGTCGGTGCCACGCTCGAGGCGGTGGTAGACCTCGGCGAAGGAGCCGTCCAGCGCGTCGCGGAACGGCTTGCCGATGAGGCAGGAGGAGGTGGTGTAGATCGTCAGCTCGGCGAAGAAGTCGAGCAGGTCGATCTCGCCCTCCTCGCCCCACCCGGCGACCATCCGGCGGATCTCCGCCTCGATGGTCTGCGCGTGCCCGCGCATCATGTCGCCGCGCAGTGCCTGGTTCTTCAGCATCTGCTGGCGCTCCTCGGGGCTGGCGTCGAAGACGACGCCCTTGCCGAAGATCGGGGTCATGAAGGGGTACGCCGCAGCCTGGTCGAGCACGTCGTCAGGTGCGCGGAAGAAGGCCTCGTTGGCCTCGGCGCCGGTGACCAGCACGACCTGCTTGTCGGCGAGGCGGAACCGGCCGACGTCGCCGCACTCCTCGCGGACGCGGTGGAAGAGGCGGATCGGGTCGACCCGCATCTCCGGCAGGTGGCCGGTGCCCTTGATGATCGCCGGCACGTCGGCGCCCTGGTCGTCGACGACCATCGACACCTCGGGGATGTTCTCGAGACTCATCGGCGCTCCAGCGGGGCTTCGGGGTTCACGTCGACGGGGCTGAGGTGGATGCCCCGCGGCGTGCTGACGACGGTGGCGATGGCGTCCGCGACGGCGGTCGCCTTCATGAAGTGGGAGTGGCGGGCGTGACCCCACTTGACCCACTCGTTGAGGACCCGCGCGGCGGCGGCGGGGTCCCAGTCCATGCCCATCTCGCTCCACGTCGGCCCGGGGCGTACGACGGACGCCCGCACGCCGCTGCCCTCGAGCTCCATCTGCAGGGAGGCCACCAGCCCCTCCAGCCCGGACTTGGTGGCGCTGTAGCCGCCCATGAACGGACGGGCCCGGACGGCGGTGTCGGAGGAGACGAAGACGATGTCGCCGCGCTGCCGCTCGACCATGCCGGGCACGAACGCCCGGACGAGGCGGTGCGGGCCGAGCAGGTTGACGTCGACCTCGCGGGCGAGCCGCGCACTGTCGGTCTCCAGCAGCGAGCCGGGCCCGATGAGTGCGGCGTTGCTGACCACGACCTCGACGTCGCCCAGGTCGGCGGCCGCCTTGGCGGCGAACTCCTCGACCGACTCGTCGGAGGACACGTCGAGCGGGTGGGCGACGGCCTCGCCGCCGGCCTCACGGATCTCCGCGGCGATCTCCTCGCACAGGTCGACGCGGCGCGCGCCGAGGGCGACCGGGAAGCCCGCCGCGGCCAGGGCGCGGGCGGTCTCGGCCCCGATCCCGGACGAGGCGCCGGCGACGACGGCCGGACGCCGGTCGGGGTGCACGGGCTTGGGCATCAGCGGTTCCTCTCCGTGAAGGTGACCGGGAGCGAGGCGAAGCCGCGCACGCTGGTGGAGTGGACGCGGACCGCGCGGTCGGCGTGGACGTGGAAGTCGGAGACCCGACGGACCAGCTCCTCCAGGACCACCCGGGCCTCGAGCCGCGCGAGGTTGGCGCCGAGGCAGAAGTGGCGGCCGGTGCCGAAGCTGAGGATCTCGGAGAGCTCGGCCTTGTCGCGGTGGATGTCGTAGGTGGTGGGGTCGGTGAAGACCCGCTCGTCGCGGTTGGCGCTGCCCAGCAGGACCAGCGCCTTGGAGCCGGCGGGGATCCTCACCCCGGCGACCTCGACGTCCTCGACGACGTACCGCGCGAGCATCTGGCTGGAGGTGTCGTGGCGCAGCGTCTCCTCGATCCACGCCGGGACGAGGGCGATGTCGCCGAGCACCTGCGCCTTCTGCTCGGGCGCGGCGGCGAGGTGGAAGAGCGCGTTGCCGAGCAGCTTGGTGGTGGTCTCGTTGCCCGCGACGACCATCAGGAAGAGGAACGCCATGATCTCGCCGTCGGCGAGCTGGTCGCCCTCGAGCACGGTCTCGACGAGCGCCGAGGTGAGGTCGTCGCTGGGGGCGCGACGGCGCGCCCTGACCATCTCGCCGTAGTACTCGAACAGCGTGAAGGACGCCTCCACGCCGGCCTTCGGGACGTCGCGCACCCCGTCCTCGCGGTGCACCACGAGGTCGGCGAGGCGGCGGACCTCGTCGCGGTCGGCCTCCGGCACGCCCATCATCTCGGAGATGACGTCCATCGGGAGCTTGCCGGCGAAGTCGGCGATCCAGTCGGACTCGCCGTGCTCGGCGTTCGCCGCGAACGTGCGGGCCAGGTAGTGGTCGGTGAGTGCCTGGATCTGCGGCGTCAGCTCGCGCACCCGGCGCGGGGTGAACGCGGCGGAGACCAGCTTGCGAATGCGGGACTGCTCGGCGCCGTCGAGCCCGAGGAAGCTCATCACGCGGTGCGCCTCGGGGTTCCACGCCGACGCGTCGAGCGAGACGCCCATCCGGTTGGAGAAGACGGTGTCGTTGCGCAGCACGTCGAAGACGTCGCGGTGCCGCGAGATCACCCAGAGGTCGTCGGCGGCGGCATGGAAGACGGGCGCCTCGTCGCGCAGGCGCTGGTACGTCGGGTAGGGGTCGTCCTGGAAGGCGTAGTCGTAGGGGTCGAAGACGAGGTCCCCGGCCATGGAGAGGTCGGCGGTCATCGGTGGTCCCCCAGGATCGTGGCGACGACCGTGTCGAGGCGGTCGCCGAGGTCGGCGTAGGTGATCAGGCCCATGCCGGCCTGCAGCAGCGCGCCGGAGAACGCGAGCACGAGGGCGTCGACGAGCTCCGGCGTCGCGGCGTCGCCGAGCGCGGCCTCGAAGCGGGTGACGAACTCCGCGCCGATGCGCAGCCGCAGCCGGTCGACGTCGGGGTCGGAGCCGAGCAGGGCGACCGTGGCGCCCGCAGCCAGGTGCGGGTCGTGCTCGCAGAGCTCGGTGAGCGCCCGGGTCACGGCCTGGACCCGGGAGGTCGGCGACCCGCCGGTCGGTGTGGCCGGGGCGTCGTCGACCAGCCGCCGCCAGAACAGCTCGGCCAGCAGGTGGTTCTTCGAGGAGAAGTAGGTGTAGGCCGTGGCCGGCGAGACACCCGCCCGCATCGCCACCTGCCGCACGGTCAGGGCCTCGGGCCCGACCTCGGCCAGCTGCTCGAGGCCGGCCTCGAGCAACCGCTGCACGGTCGCCGCCTGCCGCTGGTTGAGCTGGCGCCGCGGCGAGCTGGTCAGTTGACTGGACACGTGTCCAACCTAGGACCGGGCAGCGAGCCGTGCAAGACATTTCTGGAACTTGTTCTAGATCCGGTCGAGCCGATCGCCTAGCGTGCTGGCATGCCAGCCGCACCCGTCACCCCTGCCTTCGACACGATCGTCCGCGGCGGTCTCTACTTCGACGGCGACGGCTCGCCCGCGCAGGTCCGCGACGTCGGCATCCGCGACGGCCGGGTGGCCGCCGTGTCGGCGACGCCGCTCGACACGACCGGGTGCCCCGACGTGGTCGACGCGCACGGCCGGTGGGTCGTCCCGGGCTTCCTCGACATCCACACCCACTACGACATCGAGGTCCTCGCCGGGCCGGCGCTGCTCGAGTCGCTGCGCCACGGCGTGACCACGGTCCTCCTCGGCTCGTGCTCGCTGTCGACCGTCCACGTCGGCGGCGTGGACGCCGGCGACCTCTTCGGGCGGGTCGAGGCGATCCCGCGGATGCACGCGATCCGCGCGGTCGAGGAGGCGAAGGACTGGGGCTCGGCGAGCGAGTACGTCGCCGCGCTCGAGCGCCGCGCACTGGGCCCGAACCTGGCGGCGTTCATCGGGCACTCCGACATGCGCACCGCGACGATGGGCCTGGACCGGGCCACCCGCCCGGAAGTGCGCCCGTCGGCCGCCGAGCAGCGACGGATGGAGCAGATGCTCACCGAGGCGCTCGACGCCGGGTTCGTCGGCATGTCCGCCCAGCAGCTGCTGTTCGACAAGCTCGACGGCGAGCGCTGCCGCTCGCGGACCCTGCCCTCGACGTACGCGAAGAGCCGGGAGATGCGCCGGCTGCGGCGGGTCCTGCGCGAGCGCGACCGGGTCATCCAGGCCGGGCCGGACGCCTCGCACCCGCACACGATCCTGCTGCAGGCCCTGGCATCGATCGGCGGCTGGTTCCGCAAGCCGCTGAAGACCTCGCTGCTCTCGGCGGCCGACCTCAAGGCGATCCCGTTCATCATCCACCTGATGCGCCTGCTCGCGGGGACGGTCAACCGGCTCGGGGCCGACTTCCGCTGGCAGCACCTTCCGGTGCCCTTCGAGGTCTACGCCGACGGCATCGACCTGGTGATCTTCGAGGAGTTCGGCTCCGGCGCGCAGGCGCTGCACCTGCAGGAGAAGGTCGCCCGCGACGAGCTGATGAAGGACCCGGCGTACCGCAAGGCGTTCCGCAAGGACTACGAGTCGAAGTTCGGCCCGCGGGTGTGGCACCGCGACTTCTTCGACGCCGAGATCGTCGCGTGCCCCGACCCCAGCGTGATCGGCAAGTCGTTCGGCCAGGTCGGCGTGGAGCGCGGCGGGCAGCACCCCGTCGACGCCTTCCTCGACCTCGTCGTCGAGCACGGCACGGCGGTGCGCTGGCGCACCACGATCTCCGGCCACCGCCCGCAGGTGCTGCGAAAGATCGCCCAGGAGAAGGGCGTGCAGATGGGCTTCTCCGACGCCGGGGCCCACCTGCGCAACATGGCTTTCTACAACTTCGGCCTGCGGCTGCTCAAGCACGCCCGCGACGCCGAGCGCGCCGGTCGTCCGTTCCTCAGCGCCGAGCGCGCGGTGCACCGCCTGACCGGCGAGCTCGCCGAGTGGTACGGCATCGACGCCGGCCGGATCCGCGAGGGCGACCGCGCCGACCTCGTCGTGCTCGACCCCGAGCGGCTCGACGCGACGCTCGAGGAGTACCACGAGGCCCCGGTGGCGGCGTACGACGGCCTCCCGCGGATGGTCAACCGCAACGACGCCACGGTGACGCACGTCTACGTCGGCGGGCGGGCGGTGTGGCACGGCAGCGCGCCGACCTCCCTGGTGGGCGGCGAGCGCACCGGCCGCTTCCTGCGGGCCGGCGTGGTCGACCGCGAGCCGCTGGCCGTCGCGGAGGCCCGTCCGGAGCAGGGCGTCGCCAACCAGACAGGTGTCTAGCGCAACGCTAGAACACGTTCTACTGTTGGCGTCATGCGCAACGGCATCGTCCTGTTCACGTCCGACCGCGGCATCACCCCGGCCCGCCTCGCGCAGGCGGCCGAGGAGCGCGGCTTCGACACCATCTACGTCCCCGAGCACACCCACATCCCGGTCCGCCGGGACGCGTTGCACCCGACCGGGGGCGAGGAGCTGCCGGACGACCGCTACCTGCGCACCCTCGACCCG
Organism: Nocardioides sp. J54; assembly: GCF_000519005.1. Lineage (GTDB taxonomy): Bacteria > Actinomycetota > Actinomycetes > Propionibacteriales > Nocardioidaceae > Nocardioides. Next base: position 6,409 of record NZ_JAER01000006.1, read on the forward strand.
TGGGTCTCGCTGGCCACCTGCGCGGCGGTCACCGAGCGGATCGGCCTGTCCACCGCGGTCGCGCTGCCCGTCGAGTCCGACCCGATCACCCTCGCCAAGACCCTCGCCACCCTCGACCACCTCTCCGGCGGCCGGGTCACCATCGGCGCCGGCTACGGCTGGAACACCGACGAGCTCAGCGACCACCACGTCCCGGCGGGCAAGCGGCGCACCGTGCTCCGGGAGTACCTCGAGGCGATGCGGGCGCTGTGGACCCAGGAGGAGGCGTCGTACGACGGGGAGTTCGTGTCCTTCGGCCCCAGCTGGGCCTACCCGAAGCCCCCGCAGGGCCGGATCCCGGTCATCATCGGTGCGGGCGGCGGGCCGAAGACGATGAAGTGGATCGCCGCGAACGCCGACGGGTGGATGACCACCCCGATCGAGACCGGCATCGCCGACAAGGCCGCGCTGCTGCGCAAGGAGTGGGCCGAGGCCGGCCGCGAGGGCGAGCCGGACGTGCGCATCCTGGTCGCGAAGAAGCCGACCGAGGAGGACTTCGCCGACTGGATGTCCGCCGGGGCCACCGAGCTGATCTGGGGCGTGCCCGACGCCGAGGAGGACAAGGTGCTCGCCTACCTCGACAAGATGGCCGCGCGCCTGGGGCTCGCGGGCTGAGCACCGGCATGACGACCGGCATGACCAGCCGCTACACCGACCTCAGCCGCGAGGAGCTCGCGGTCGTCGTACCCGAGCTGCTGCTGATCGGGCAGCTCATCGACCGCTCCGGCATGGCCTGGTGCATCGCCGCCTTCGGGCGCGAGGAGATGCTGCAGGTCGCCATCGAGGAGTGGGCGGCGGCGAGCCCGATCTACACCCGGCGGATGCAGCAGGCACTGGGCTACGCGCCCGCCGAGCCCGGCCGCGGCGACGTGGTCACGATCTTCAAGGGCCTGCAGCTCGACATCGGCGCTCCCCCGCAGTTCATGGACTTCCGGTTCACCGTGCACGACCCGTGGCGCGGGGAGTTCCGGCTCGACCACTGCGGCGCGCTGATGGACGTGGAGCCGATGGGCGAGGACTACGTGCGCGGCATGTGCCACGACATCGAGGACCCGACCTTCGACGCCACCGCGATCGCCACCAACCCGCACGCGCAGATCCGGCCGATCCACCGCCCGCCGCACAACAGCGCCGAGCGCGCGGGCGGGGCGCACTGCGCGTGGACGGTCACCATCGACGAGTCGCACCCGACGCCGGAGCCCGTGCCCGCGCTGGAGGTCAACGAGCGCTCCCGCGCGGCGACGCTCGCGCTGGACCCGATCGACCCGGCCGACGAGGGCCGCAGCGACTACTCCGGCCCGCTGCTCTCCGACCTCGACTTCGCCGCGTTCTCCCGCTCCGCGCTGGTGCGGATCGCCGACGAGGTCTGCCTGCAGATGCACCTGCTGGACCGCGCGTTCGCGCTCGCCGTCGCTGAGCGCACCGAGACCGACGGCGAGCTGGAGAAGCTGCGCCGCAAGCAGCTGGTCGGCGTCGCCGGCATCGGCGCCGAGCGCCTCGCCCGCGCCCTCGGCCTGCTCGGGACCGAGGACCCGGTCGCGGCGGCCGTGCGGCTGCTGTCCGTGCACCCGCTGCTCAACCCGGCTGCGTACGTCGACGCCTCGCTCACCGACGGCACCCTCGTCGTGCATCCCTCCCCCGCCCACGAGGACGAGGCGTGGATCTCCCTGTGCGGCCCCGCCAGGACCGGCGCCCTGCAGGCGGTCGTCCGCGCCGTCGACCCCCACCTGGACGTGGAGGTCGAACCGCTCGCTAACGAGGAGGGCTGGCGGGCGAGCGTGGTCCGTCGTACCGACCCGGCGCCGGAGGCCAGCGAGGTCGCCGTCACCCGCTTCAGCACCGGCGCCGGCTTCACCTTCCAGCCCCGCCGCTCCCTCCCCATCACCCCGGTCTGAGGCCCGCCCGGCTGCGGTAGTCCCGGGTCAAAAGCACCCTCGCATGGCGTGTCGCGGTGCTTTTGACCCGGGACTATCCCGGTCCGGCCGGGTACGGCGGCGCGGTAGTCCCTGACGAAAAGCACCGCGACACGCCGTCGGACGGTGCTTTTCGTCAGGGACTATCCCGGCGAGGAACCCGGGCCCGGCCGTCAGCCGACGAGGCGGGGGCGGCCGCAGTCGACGCTGGGGACGGCCTGGACGGTGCCGCCGGCAAGGTCGATGCCGAGGGTGCGCAGCAGGGGGTCGAGCAGCCAGCGGTCGAGGCCGCTCACCAGCGGGTTGACCAGGCCCTCGAGCACCAGCTTCGAGACCCAGTTCAGCAGGCTGCCGATGCCGAGGAACTCCAGCAGGGAGGAGAGCGGGCCGAGGCCGCCGAGCAGGGTGAGGTCGGTGAACGCCAGGTGCAGGGTCGGGATGCCGAGGCCGCCGACGGCGGCGGGCAGGAGCGCGGAGTAGTCGTCGCCGACGATGTCGAGGTCGACGACGCGGGTCGGCCGGCTGGTGCTCTGCCCGCTGCTGAGGGCGATGGTGCCGCTGACGACCTCGACGCCCTTCCAGCTCGACAGGCCGATGTCGAGCAGCGCGACCCGCAGCTTCGGCGAGGTCGGGTCACCGGCGCGCTGGCCGAGCCGCACGTCGACCCCGAGCAGGCCGCTGTCGATCAGGAGCTTGACCCGCTTGCCCTCCGACAGGCAGGTGATGCTCTGCGCCGTGGCGCTGGCGTCGGCGAGGGTGACCCGGATCGACAGCGGCACCTGCACCTTGACCAGGCCCAGGTCGAGGTTCACCGCGTTGCCGGACAGCTCGAGCTCGACCTGGGAGCTCTCGGCCTTGCCGCCGCACTGGACGACCGGGCGCTGGCCGACCTTCACCCGCACCGACAGGTCGACGAGGCTGGAACCGCCGGAGCCGAGGGGCAGCGGGACCTTGACGTTCAACGGGAGTGCGATGACGTTCTCGCCGTTGGCGATCGCGAGGGAGCCCGCGACGAGGTCGAGCAGGTCGAGCTTCACCTCGGCCGCCGCCTCCTGGTCGGTGTCGAGCTCGACGAGGTCGGACAGCGTGATGTCGATGTTCGAGACGTTCGCCTGCAGGCCGCCCATCACGTTGCGCAGCAGGTCGACCTCGGCGAGCCGGCCGCTCTGCCGCTCGAGCACGTTGACGGCGGCGAGCATCAGCCGGGACAGGCCGACGCCCACGCCGGCGGCCTTGGTGAACGACGCCACCGAGATGTCGGCGCCGACCAGGGCGTCGAGCTCCTCGATGAGCTCCAGCAGCGAGAGGTCGACGCCGGCGAGGCCGGACTCGGGGTCGAGGACCCGGGCCGAGAGGCCGCTGCCGAGCAGCTTGCCGAGCAGGGCGTCGAGGAGCCAGGACCGCCCGGTGTCCACCTGGGCGGCGTACGAGCTGACCTTGAGGCAGGCGACCTTCGCCGCGATGCCGACGGCGCTGCGCCGGGCGTCGCCGCGGCTGACCCCGGTGACACCGGAGAAGGCCATGGGTACGTCGTGGGCGACGGTGACCCGGATGCCGCCGGGCACGTCGGTGGCGGATGCCTGCTGCCAGCCGCCGTCGTCGCCGCGGACCACCAGCTGCCAGGTGACCGCGCCGGGCGGCAGGTCCCCGCCGACGCCGGTGGCGTTGCGGGCGACGCTGCGGTCCCGGGCGGTGTTGATCCGCTGGATGTCCGCGCTCGAGTAGCCGGAGACGGGCTTGCCGGTCAGCTCACGGGCGAGGTCGAGGGCGACCACGTCGGCGACGGCCTGGAGGTCGCGACGCAGCACCCGGTGCAGCCCGGCATCCACCGCGAGCACGCCGACCACCAGCAGCACGACGAGGCAGAACGACCCGAGCACCGCGACGGCGCCGCGCTCCCCGCGCTGCGCCCCCCTCCGGGCGCGCTCCAGCAAACCCACCGGGGCTCCCTCCCCTGTCCGGCCCGCCGAGCCGGCGACTCCCACGCCGACGCCGACGGACGTCTCCCGCGGGGGACGCTATCGGAGAAGTGGAGAACCCTTGTCAGGAGTCCCGTAACTGGAGTTGTGCCCTTGGTCACGCGAGACCGTACCCGGGCCGGGGGCGGGCCGGGCAGCGGGCCGGGTCAGCCGTGCAGCCCCTTCTCGATCGCGGCGACCACCTTCGGCCGCAGGTCGCTGGCCGCGATGACCTCGTCGACGGAGCCGACCTCGACTGCGCGGTGGATGTTGTGGACCGCGTCGAACTCGGCGGCGACCTCCGCGATCTTCTCGGCGCGCAGCTGGGCGCGCAGCTCGGCGAGCTCGACCACGAGCCGGCCTCGCTCCCCGTCCCCGGCGCCGTCGATGCAGGCCTCGAGCTCGGCGACCCGCGGGTCGGCGGCGGCGCGCTTGGCGACCTCGGCGGAGAAGACGACGGCCGCGGCGGGCGCGCCGCCGAGCACGGAGGCGTAGGAGCCCTCGATCGCCAGGACGGTCATCTCCGGGTTGAGCCGCTTGGAGAACACCACGAACGCGCCGCCGTGGTAGCGGGAGATCACGCAGAAGACGATCGGGCCGCGGAAGTTCACGATCGCGCGACCGATCTCGGCGCCGTACTCCAGCTGCAGGTTGCGCATCGACTCCGGTGAGCCGTCGAAGCCGGACAGGTTCGCCAGCACCACGAGCGGCCGGTTGCCGGAGGCGGCGTTGATCGCGCGGGCGACCTTCTTCGACGACCGCGGGAACAGGGTGCCCGCGGTGTAGGTGTCCGGGCCGTCGGTGGGCGGGAAGCCGGCGCGCGGCACCGGCCTGGACTCGATGCCGACGAGACTGACGGGGTAGCCGCCGATGCGGGTGTCGACGACCACCGCGGTGTCGGCGTCGGCCATGCCGGCCCAGCGCTCGAGCATCTCGTGGTCGGCATCGGCGAGCGCCCGCATCACGGTGCGGATGTCGAAGGGCCGCTTGCGGTCGGGGTTGTGCTCGGCGGAGAAGATCTCGCCGACGGTGGCGAAGTCGCCGCCGTGCGGGAAGCCCGACACGTCGCGGTCGACTGGGTCGCTGGAGGGCGCACGGCGCGGCCCCGGCTCCCCCGGTACGACGTAGGTGTGCTCGTAGTGCGACATCAGCACGTTGAACGCGCCGGCCAGGTCGGGCACCCAGTACTGCGCCTGGCCGTTCGGGCCCATGACCCGGTCGTAGCCGCCGATGCCGTGGTTGTCCTCCGCGGAGACGCCGCCGGAGAAGTCCAGCGACTGCTTGCCGGTGAGCACCATCGCGCTGTCCGGCGTCATCACGAGGATGCCCTTGGTGTGCATCAGCATCGTGGCCTCGGCGTTCCAGTAGGGCTGGGCGCCGACGTTGATGCCTGCGACGACGATGTTGATCTCACCACCGACCTGGGTGAACTCCACGATCCGGCGCAGCGCCGCGGCCACCCAGTCCATGTTCTCGGTGCCGCTCTCCATGGAGATGCGGGCGCCGGCGGACACGGCGAACCACTCGACGGGGACACCCATCTCCTCGGCGAGGTCGATCGCGGCCATGACGCGCGAGCACTCCGGCTCGGAGAGGGCGCCGAGCGACTTCAGCGGGTCGCCGCAGAGCACGACCCGGGTGATGCCCTCGGGGTGCAGCGCGGTCGGGGTGGTGACGACGGCGACGATCATGCCGGCGGTGTTCTGGCCCGGCGCCCGGTCGACCGGCACGAGGCGGCCGGAGGCGTCGAGGTCGTGCTCGACGACGGAGCCGCCGCCGGCGAGGACGGCCTGCAGCTCGTAGGGGTAGACCAGGCCACGGCGGCGGGCACGCAGCACCTTGCCGGTGTAGTCGTCGAGCGGCGCGAGCGGCTCGGTCGGCGGCTCGATGACGTCGGCGACGACGCCGGCGCCGGGCTTGGCGTGGAAGCGGATCGCCAGCGGCACCGGGGCGCCGCCGTCCGGGCCGGCGACGCGGCCCTCGGCGAGGACCTCCTCGATCCCGGCACCCTCGCTGAGAGGGGTGATCTTGCCCTGCAGCGCGGCGAGCTGGTCGAGGTCGGCGTCGACGACCGGCCACACCGTCACCCACACGTGGTTGACGTCGAGCTTGGTGCCCTCGCGGCCGCGGGCGGTGCGCACGCGGCGGATCGCCTCGAGGCAGTTCTCGACCGCGCGCTCGGCGTGCGGCAGCGCGATGACCCTGCCCTCGTCGTCGCGTACGACGGCGAGCTGGCGCACCTGCGCGGCGGCGACCAGGCGCCGGTCGGCGGGATTGTTGCGGGCGACGCACTCGTAGAGCAGGACGTCGTCGGGCGCGGCGAGCCGGGTGACGTCGAACTCGCGCAGCCGCCACAGGTTGAGCCGGCGCCCGACCATCGGGTGCATGCCGCGGACCAGGGTGTCCTCGACGAGCACGTCGCCGCCGGGGCGGAAGGTGAAGTAGCCGACCGGCTGCGGCGCGCTGGGGCACACCACGACGGAGACCCGGCGGGCGCGTTCCGCGAAGGGCTGCTCGGCCAGCATCTTGGCCAGCTCGGCAGAGACGTCGTCGGCCTCGGCCGGGGCGTCGGGCCAGCGCAGGTAGACCTCGACGACGTCGTCGTGGTCGTCGGTGAGCACCGAGCTGACGGCTGCCGCCAGCGGGCCGTCGGGGTCGGCGAGCTCGGCGACGTCACCGATCGTCGAGATGACCCGGGTGGCGCCCTTGTCGTCGGTGGCGTACTCGGCGTGCACGACGGGGCGGCCGTCGTGCTCCTGCGGGGAGCTGACGGTGAGGTCGTGGAGGTCGTACTCCAGGTAGTGACGCCGGATCAGCACCTCCAGCAGCGGCTCGCTCGTGGGCAGGCCGTCGCCGAGCCGGTCGCGCAGGAACCCGACGAGCGGCTCGGGGATCGCGGTGAGCGCGGCGATGCGCGCGTCGCGGTCGGCGGCCGCCGGGTCGGTGAGCGCCTCGACCTCGGCGGCGACGCCCTCGAGCACGGCGCGGCGCTCGTCGTCGACCAGCGGCTGGTCGAACCAGCTGAAGCGCACCGACCGGGCGAGGTCGCCGACGACGGCGAAGCGCAGCTGCGTGGCGCGGACCAGTCGCTCGAGCAGGGCGCGCACGGCGGCGCGGTCCTCGGCCTCGGGCGGCGGGTCGCCGAGCCAGCGCTGGAGGACGCCGACGGCGATCTCGACGTCGGAGGTGTGCTGCTGGGCGAGGAACACCCGGAACACGGCGCGCTCGAGGTCCGGCGTGCGGTCCAGGTCGGCGACCCCGTAGTGGCCGAGCACCCGCAGCAGCTTCTCCCGGAAGTGCTCGGGCAGGGCCCCGCGGTCGGGGTCGAGGCTGCGCAGGTAGGTGTGGAAGAACTCGCGCGAGCTGTGCACCCGCAGCTCAGCGGACGGCTCGTCACCCGCCGGGCGGTTGCGGCTGAGCTCGGCGAAGTCGGTGAAGAGGGACAGCAGGTCCATCTCCGTGCGCAGCGTGTCGGCCGGCGAGCCGGCGTCGCGGCAGGCGAGGTAGTCGGCCAGCAGCGCGGGACGCTGGTCCGGCTCGACGTCGTACCCGAGGAGCAGGCTGCTCAGCGCCGCGCGCGCCTCGGCGCAACGGCCGGACTCGGCGATCGGCAGCGGCTCGGGCAGGTCGAGGTCGACCTCGGCGCCACCGGCCTCCTGCTCCTCCGCGGCGTCGGCGGTGGGGTCGAGGCGCACCAGCGGCGCGCCGGTCTCGACCTGGCTGCCGACGCGGACCAGCAGCTCCTTGACCCGGCCGGTGAACGGCGCGGTGAGCGCGGTCTCCATCTTCATCGACTCGAGCACCAGCACCGGCTGCCCGGCAGCGACCTCGTCACCGACCGCGAGCGGGGTGGCGACGACGAGCGCCGGGGCGGGTGCGCGGACCATGCCGCCCTCGTCGCGGCTGATCCGGTGCATGACGTCGTCGACCTCGACGAGGTGGACGGTGCCGTGGCTGGCGGTGACGAGGCGGTAGCGGTGCCCGTCGACGGTGAGCCGGCCGTGCACCTCGTCGATCCGGTCGAGGTTGGCGGACACGGTGCGCTCGACCGCACCGGCGGTGATCGTGACGCGGTAGCGGGCGGGGCCGACCTGCTGCACGGTGAGTGCGTACGTCGTCCCGCGGAGCTTGAGCTCGATGGTGCGTGCCGGGTCGTGCTGGACCTGCGGCCGGCCGCCCTGGGCGGTGCGCAGCAGGTGCGCGATCTCGGCGCGCTCCTCCTCGTCGTACGCCTCGATGGCGGCGGCGACGAGCGCGATGCCGGAGTGGCGCGCGGCCTGGAGGCGGCCCTCGCCGCGGACCCGGTCGATCCAGCCGGTGTCGGCCCAGGCCGGCTCGCCGGTGGTGACCTCGGGCTGGTCGAGCAAGTCGAGGATGAAGCTCTTGTTGGTGGCACCGCCGTCGATGACGACCGTGGTCTCGGCCATCGCGCGGCGCAGGCGGGCGAGAGCCTGCTCGCGGTCGGCGCCCCACGCGATGACCTTGGCGATCATCGAGTCGAAGTCGGCGGGGATGGTGTCGCCCTCCGCGACGCCGGTGTCGACGCGGATGCCCGGCCCGGCGGGGAACTCCAGGCGGCTGATCCGGCCCGGGGCGGGGGCGAAGTCGCGGTCGGGGTCCTCGGCGTTGAGCCGCGCCTCGACGGCGTGGCCGCGCTCGTCGGGGCGCTCGCCGGACAGCGGGATCCCGCGGGCGACCTGGATCTGCAGCGCGACGAGGTCGGTGCCGGTGACCTCCTCGGTGATCGGGTGCTCCACCTGGAGGCGGGTGTTGACCTCGAGGAACGCGAAGGTGCGCTCGCCGGGGTGGTAGAGGAACTCGACGGTGCCGGCGCCGGCGTACCCGACCGCGTTGGCGAGCCGCTCCGCGGATGCCTTGAGGTCGGCGGTCTGGGCCTCCCCGAGCAGCGGGGAGGCGGACTCCTCGATGACCTTCTGGTTGCGGCGCTGGACCGAGCAGTCGCGCACGCCGATCGCCCACGCGGTGCCCTGGCCGTCGGCGATGACCTGCACCTCGACGTGGCGGGCGTCGGTGACCAGCTTCTCCAGGAACACCACGCCGCTGCCGAAGGCGCGCTCGGCCTCGTCGCGGGTGCGTTGGTAGGCGTCGGCGAGCTCGTCGGCGGTGGCCACCTTGCGGATGCCACGACCGCCGCCGCCGGCGGTGGCCTTGAGCATGAGCGGGTAGCCGATCTGCTCGGCGCTGGCCAGCGCCTCCTCGAGGGTGTCGACGCCGCCGCGGCTCCACGGGGCGACGGGGACGCCGACCTCCTCGGCGATGAGCTTCGAGCCGATCTTGTCGCCGAGCTTGCGCATCGCCTCGGCGCTGGGCCCGATGAAGGTGACGCCGAGCCGGTCGCACAGCTCGGCGAAGGCCGGGTCCTCGGCGACGAAGCCCCAGCCGACCCACGCCGCGTCGGCGCCGGTGCGGGCCAGGGCCTGCTCGAGGACGGCGAGGTCGAGGTACGGGCGGTCGGCGGCCGCGCCGAGCAGGTAGGCCTCGTCGGCCTCGCGGACGAAGGCGGCGCCGGCGTCGACGTCGGTGTAGAGCGCGATGGTGCGGATCGCCTCGCGGGCGCCGTGCCGGGCGTTCAGGTCGCGGACGGCGTGGATGAGCCGCATGGCCGCTTCACCGCGGTTGACGATGGCGATTCGAGAGACCTCTGGCACGCTCTCGACACTGCCAGCCCGGGCGGGGGCGGCGACACAACGGATCCCACAGGATTGGCGGCCGTTCGTTGTCGGTTCCATCCAGCGCCCCGCCGGGCGCCGGGGGCGACGCGATTTCAGGGGCAGAAAAGTGCAAGGCTCGCGACTCTGGCCGCTCACACCCGTGTGTCCCTACGATCTCGCCATGACTGCCGCGGCCGCGTTGCCCGACGACGCGACCCTGGTCGCCGGTGTGCTCGCCGGGGACCGGCAGGCCTTCGCCGGGGTGTACGAGAAGTACGCCGACCGGCTGCACGACTTCGCCTGGTCGATGCTGCGCAGCTCCGAGGAGGCGGCCGACTGCGTGGCCGACTCCTTCGTGGTGATGGCCGAGAAGGTCGGCCAGCTCCGCGACCCGTCCCGGCTGCGCCCGTGGCTCTACTCCGTCGTACGCAACGAGTGCCTGCGCACCCTGCGCGCCCGCGGCCGGGAGGCCCACGACGACGAGTGGCTGGAAGCCATGCCTGACCACGGACCGAGCCCCGAGGACGTGGTGGCCGACGACGCCCACCAGGCGGAGCTGCGCGAGCTCGTCTGGGCGGCCGTCGAGGGCCTCAACGACCGCGACCGGGCGCTCATCGACCTGCACCTGCGCCAGGGCCTGGAGGGGGCCGAGCTGGCGGCGGCGATGGACGTGACCCCGTCGAACGCCTACGTCATGCTCAGCCGTGCGCGCGACCAGGTCGAGCGGGCGCTGGGCGCACTGCTCATCGCCCGCAAGGGCAGCGACGACTGCGCCGACCTGGCGAGCGTGCTGAAGGACTGGGACGGCACCTTCTCCCCCCTCGTCCGCAAGCGGGTCGCACGCCACATCGACAACTGTGAGGTGTGCGAGAGCCGTCGCAGGCTGATGGTCAGCCCGCTGGCGCTGCTGGCGGGCGTGCCCGCCTTCGCCGCCCCGGCCGCGCTGCGCGACCGGGTGCTCGACAACGAGCGGCTCGTCGCGTTCTACGTCGACCAGCCAGCGGTGGCGCCCGCCTCGGGGCCTGGTGCTGCTGGTGCTGCCGGTGCTGGCGGTGCTGGCGGTGCTGCGGAGCGTGCCCGTCGGCGCAGCGGGCTCGTCGCGGCAGCGGCGGTCCTGCTCCTGCTCGCCGGGGTCGCGCTGGTCACCCTGCTGTGGCCCGGGGGCGACACCGACCTGGTCGCCGTCGACACCCCGACCAGCACGCTGGCGACGTCACCGGCGCCGGTCTCATCCTCGGCGCAGGGGACGGACCCGACCACCGGGGCCGGGAGCGACCCCGCCCCGACCAGCACCGCCACCGGGACGACGGGCACGACCGGGACGACCGGGTCCACCGACGGGACCGACGCGACCAGCGAGCCGACGACCGACAGCACCGTCGCCGCCGCGCCCGGCGAGCTGCGGCTCTCCACCCGCTCCATCGACCTCGGCTCGAGCGGCACCAGCGGCACCGTCCGGCTCTCCAACGTCGGGGGGAGCCCGGTGGACTTCACCGCCCGGGCACGCACCGCCTGGCTCTCGGTCTCCACCAGCGGCGGCCGGATCGCGGCCGACGGGTCGACCGGCCTGCGGGTCAGCGCCAGCCGCTCCGGGCTGTCCGAGGGCACGCACCGCGGCCAGGTCGAGGTGACCTGGTCCGGCGGCACCGAGCTGGTCACCGTCACCCTGCGGGTGAACCGCCCGCCGGTCGTCGGCACCATCACCGCCGGCGCCACCAGCTGCAGCATCCCGGTCACCGCCGAGGTCAGCGACGGCACCGGCGTCCAGTCCGTCCGGGTCACCTGGTCGGGCTCCGCGAACGGCCAGGCCACCGCCACCCGCTCCGGCGGCCGCTGGCGGGCGAGCATCCCGGTCGCCGTCGGCGGCAGCGTGACGGTCACCTTCACCGCGACCGACACCGCCGGGCTGCGCTCGACGCGGTCGCGGACCTTCTCCTTCGACCCCTGCCCGGGCTGATCCTGCGGGGCTGATCCTGCGGGGCTGGTCCGGCGGGGCTGGTCCGGGGCTGGTCTGGGGCTGGTCCAGGGCCCCGGGAAGAAGTTGCAAGGTCCGCCGCTGTGTCGGCTCCTACCTGCATGAGCCACACGCGCACCCGCCTCGCCGACCTGGTCCTCCTCGTCGGGCTGGTCGCAGGCCTGGCGGCGCTCGCGGCCGGTGTGCTGCCCGGTGTGCTGCCCGGCCTGCAGCGCGAGGAGGAACCGGCGGCCGTCGTACCTGCTCCGCCGGCGCTGGCGCTGCCACCGGCTCCCCCGGTCCCCGCCGCGCCGACGCCGCCCGAGCGCGTGACGGCACCGACCCGGATCGAGGTCCCGGTCATCGGCGTGGACGAGCCGCTCACCGGCCGGGGCCTGGCGGCCGACGGCTCGCTCGACACCCCGGAGTTCGGCACGGCGGCGTGGTACTCCCCCGGCCCGCGCCCCGGCGAGCCCGGCGGCGCGGTGGTCGTCGCCCACGTGCACGGCCCCGACGGCCCCGACGTGTTCTGGGACCTCGCCACCCTCGAGCCGGGCGACACCGTCCGCGTGCACCGCCGCGGCGCCGTGGCGACCTTCGTGGTCGAGGACGTCGAGGACGTGCCGAAGGAGCAGCTGCCCTACGCGCGGATCTGGCCGGCGACCGAGGAGCCACTGCTGCGGCTGATCACCTGCGGCGGGACCCGTACGGCGGACGGCTACCCCGACAACACGATCGTCTACGCGCGCCTGGTCGGAACCGAGCGGCGCTGAGCTGGTCGGGGCGGTCGGCTGGTGGCTGGGGGCGGTGGGCCGGGGGCGGTGGGCCGGTGGCCGCCATGTAACACGTCGTTCGCTGACCTCCCCGCCCGTTCACCGCGCCCCAGCGGCGCGTCACCCGGCATGTCGCGCGGTCAACGGGCTGCCACAGCCGCGAACCACGTGTTACAGCCCGCCCGGCCCGCCGACGTACGCCGCCCCGCCATGCAACACGTCGTCCACCGACCTCCCCGCCCGCTCACCGCGCCCCACCGGCGCGTCACCCGGCGTGTCGCGCGGCCAACGGGCTGCCACAGCCGCGAACCACGTGTTGCAGCGCGCGTCAGCCCCCCCACCACCACCCGGCCCCGGCCCGCACCGCCAGGCAGGCACCGCCGAACCCCTCCCGACCAGCCCGAAAGAACTTCCGCGGAAAAGCTGCAAGGTCCCGAACCCCCGCTGCTCCTACTCCCAACGAACACGAACCGGGCCCGCACCGGCCCACCACACCAGGAGCAGACATGAACACCACCGCCCGCACCGCCCTCCGCCTCCTCGTCGCCACCCCGATCGCGGCCGCCGCGATCGCCGTCGGCGGCGGGGTCGCCCACGCCGACGGGTTCGGGCCCGGCCCGATCGTCGTCGCGATCCCCGGTGACGGGGAGCCGACCGGCCCGGGCGGCTTCACGAACCCCGAGCCCGAGCCGAAGCCGGACCCGAAGCCGGAGGGTCCGGGTGGCTTCACGAACCCCGAGCCCGGCCCGAAGCCGGACCCGAAGCCGGAGGGCCCCGGCGGGTTCACCAACCCCGAGCCCGGCCCGAAGCCGGACCCGAAGCCCGAGGGCCCCGGTGAGATCACCGCCGGCGAGGACGACGGCCCGCGCCCCGACGGCCCGGACGACCTCGCCCACCCCGAGGAGGGTGACCAGCCTGAGGACCAGCCCCAGGACCAGCCCGGTGACGAGCCGGCCGACGAGCCCACCGCGGAGGACGGCGGCAAGGGCGAGCTCCCGGACGACCGGACGGACGTCAAGGACGTCGACGAGGTCGGCGGCGTGACCGAGGCGGTGCCGGTCCCGACCCGCATCGATGCCGGCTCCGCCGACGCCGGTGAGCCCGACCTGGGCCTCACCTTCGGCCTCGCCGGCGGCGGCCTGCTGGCCGCGGCGGCAGCCCTGCTCGCCCGGCAGCGCCTGGTCCGCCGCCAGCGCTGACCTGCCCCCTCAGCATGGGTTGAGGAGTGGGGCCGCAACCCATCCGCACGACGGCCGCCCGGTCACCCGGGCGGCCGTCGTCGTGCTGTCAGGGGCTCTTCCGACCGTACGACGGAGCGCCGGTCAGACCCGCTCGAAGGCGATCCCCGCCCGCTGCAGCCGGGCGAGCAGCGCATCGCCCATCGCGGTGGCGGTGGTGACCTGGCCGGAGACGTTCGGGTTCTCGTCGAGGGCCAGGCAGATGGCCGACTCGGCCAGCATCTTCGCGGTCTCGGTGTAGCCGGGGTCGCCGCCGGAGACGCGGGTGTGCACCGTGTGCCCGCCGCTCTCGGCGACGAAGTCGACGGTGAACCATGACTTCTCCCGCCGCCCCTCGGACGGGCCCTGACCCTGCGGCACCCGCTTGAGCAGCGCGTTGCGCAGCGGCGGCACCTGCGAGGCGAGGGTGAGGCCGGTGGCGCCGATCGCGCCGCCCGCCGCGTAGCGCAGGGTCTTCGTCCCTGCGTAGTGGGAGTAGGTGAACGCCGGGCCGTAGGCCGGCAGCGCGGCCCCGCTGCGCGCCACGACGAACGGGTCGATGGTCGGCAGCGGGAGCAGCCAGTAGCCGAGGTCGCGGTCGCGACGCGGTGCGCTGGCCGAGGCGCGGGAGCGGCGGCCCTCGGGGCGCGGCTCCATCCGGCGCCGGGCGCTGGACGCCTCCTTCATCTGCCGCGCGCGCGAGAAGGCGGTCAGCGCGGAGTGGAAGGTGCCGCCGGAGAAGCTGGCCTTCGACCGCACCACGCCGCGCATGGTGACCGGCGCGGTGATCTCCCCGCCGACCTCGCGGGCGAGCTCCTTGATCGTGAAGTACGCGCCGAGGTCGTGCGGGATCGAGTCGAACCCGCAGCAGTGCACGAGCCGGGCGCCCGAGCCCTCCGCGGCGGCGTTGTGCTCGACGTAGGTGCGGTCGACGAACTCCGGCTCCCCGGTCAGGTCGACGTAGTCGGTGCCAGCGACGGCGCACGCGGCGACCAGCGGGCCGCCGTACTGGACGTAGGGCCCGACCGTCGTGGCGACCACCTTGGTCGTCGCGACGACCTCGGCGAGCGCGTCGGGGTCGGCGGCGTCGGCGACGAGCAGCGGCAGGTCGGCCAGGTCCGGCCGGGTGGCGGCGAGCCGGTCGCGGACCTGCTCGAGCTTCCGCTCGTTGCGCCCGGCGATGGCCCAGCGCAGGTCGCCGCCGTGCGCGGCGAGGTAGTCGGCGGTCAGGCCGCCGGTGAAGCCGGTGGCGCCGAACAGGACGACGTCGTACGGGCGGGAGCTCTCAACCATGTCGGCGAGTCTTGCACCCCGGATGGAACCTCACGCAAGGCTCGACCCGTCTCACCCATGACAGATCATTGCCAGCACGAACGACCGGAGCGCACGTGGACCCAGGGAACGAGTCGGACTACGCCGACTACGTCGAGCAGGCATGGCCCTCGCTCGTGCGCGCCGCCGTCTTCCTCGGCGCCCGGCCGGACGAGGCCGAGGACCTCGCGCAGACCACCCTGGTCCGCTGCTACACCGGCTGGGACCGGGTGCGCAGCGCCGACAACCGCGACGCCTACGTCTACCGGATGCTGCTCAACTGCCTGCGCGACAGCCGCCGGACCCGGTGGTGGAAGGACCGGCGGTACGACGACCCGCTGGCCCTCGAGCAGCAGGACGCCCGCCGCGCCCGCTCCGGCGGGGACGCCACCGAGCGGGTCGCGATCGCCGACGCCGTGCACCGCGCGCTGGGTGGGCTGTCGAAGCCGAACCGGGACGTCGTGGTGCTCCGCTACTTCGTCCAGCTCAGCGAGAAGCAGACCGCGGCCGTGCTCGGCGTGCCGGCGGGGACGGTGAAGAGCCGGCTCTCCCGGGCGCTGGCCCACCTCGCCACCAACGACCACCTCCTCGACATCGCGGGAGAGCGACAGTGACCGACCTCGAGAACCTCTGGGACGATTACCCGACCGGCAAGGCGCCGGTGACCGCGATCCTCGCCGCGGCCGTGGGTGAGCGGCGCCGGCGCCGCCGGCTGCTGGTCCGGCCGCTGCTCACGGCGGGCGTGGCGACCGGCGTCGCCGGGGCGTTCGTCGCCGGCACCCTCGTCGGCGGGTCCGGGCCCGGCACCCCGGGCGGGACCGCCCTGCCGGAGCGGGTCGCCTTCAAGGCCGACCTCGAGCCGGCGGCCTCGTGCGACGAGCTGCTGGCGAGCTACGTGCGCCGCGGCAAGGAGCGGGTGACGGCGTGGGGGTGGGACGACTTCAGGGTGGCCCTCGGGGCGCACGGGCGTGAGGGGCCGGTCGCCGACCGAGCCGTCAACGAGCTGTCTGGCCGCACAGCCGGACAGGTGCCGAAGGCGCAGCGCGCCACCAGCAGCGACACCGGCACCAACGTGCAGGAGGCCGGCGTCGACGAGCCCGACACGGTGAAGACCGACGGCTCGGTCCTGGTCACCGTCCGCGACGACGACCTTGTGACCTGGGACGTGACGGGCGCGAGCACCGAACGGCTCTCCTCGGTCCGCCTCGACGGCATCGAGTCCGCCGAGCTGCTGCTGGCCGGCGACACGGTCGTCGCCATCGGCGCCGACGCCGGCGCCCCGCCCGAGGCCCCGGGCACGCGGGTGCTGACGATCAGCCTCGCCGACCCGGCCGAGCCCGAGGTCGTCGCCGACGTCAGCTACGACGCCGCCCTGCTGTCCGCCCGGCAGCACGGCGACACCGTCCGCCTCGTCCTCGAGTCCGGCCTCCCCGACCTCGACTTCGTCGAGCCGCGCGGACGCCGCACCGACCAGGCAGCCCTGCGCCGCAACCGGCAGGTCGTCGAGGAGTCGACGATCGAGGACTGGCTGCCCACCATCACCACGGATGGCGACAGCCGGCAGCTGCTGGACTGCACCGACGTCGCCATCCCGTCCGACGACCTCGGGCTCGCCACCACCAGCATCGTCGGCCTCGACCTCGCCAGCGCGGCCGAGCCGGACGCGATCGGCCTGGCCGGGCGCACCGGCATCGCCTACGAGTCGGCCGACCACCTCTACCTCGCGACCCGCGCCGGCTGGGACGGCTGGGATGGCAGCTGCCTCGACTGGTGCCGGGGCGCGCCGACCCGCACCTCCGGCACGACCCACGTCTTCGACTTCGAGCTCGCCGGCTCGGCCGCCACCCACGTCGCGTCCGGCGAGGTCGAGGGCGCGGTCCGCGACCGCTGGTCGGTCGACGAGGCCGACGGGGTGCTGCGGCTCGCGCTCGGGCCGACCAGCGAGACCGGCGACTTCAACTCCGTCGTCACGCTGCGCCGCGAGGGCGAGCAGCTCGTCGAGCACGGTCGCCTGGACCGGCTCGGCCCGCGCGAGGACATCACGTCCGTCCGCTGGTTCGACGACCTCGCCATCGTGGTGACCTTCCGCCGCGTCGACCCGCTCTACGCCGTCGACCTCACCGACTCCTCCCGCCCGCGGCTGCTCGGCAAGCTGAAGGTGCCCGGCTTCTCGTCGTACCTCCACCCGCTGGGGAGCTGGCGGATGGTCGGCGTGGGCGAGGGCCCCGACGGCAAGGGCGGCTGGGGCGCGCAGGTCGGGCTCTTCGACGTCCGCGACATCACCGACGTGCGCCGGCTCGACGTGCACAGCTACGGCCGGTCGTTCCGCGCGCTGGCCGGAACCGACCCGCGGGCGTTCACGTGGCTGCCCGACGAGCGGACCGTGGTGACCGTGCTCGAGAGGCGCGCACGCACCCGGGTGGGCTACGTGTCGATCATCCGCCTCGTCGACGGCGAGCTGCGCCAGCGCCTGCAGCAGGTGGAGTACGGCGCGGACGTCGACCTCGTGCGCGCCGTGCCCCTGCCCGACGGGCGGGTGGTGCTGGTGACCGGCGAGCAGGCGCAGTTCCTGGAGCCGTGAGGCCCGCTCCCCGGCGTACGGTGGAGGCATGTGCCGCAACATCCGTCCGCTCAACAACTTCGAGCCGCCGGCCACCAGCGAGGAGGTGACGGCTGCCGCCCTGCAGTTCGTGCGCAAGGTCAGCGGGACGACGAAGCCGAGCCAGGCCAACCAGGCGGCGTTCGACCAGGCGGTGCACGACATCGCCCACATCACCCAGCACCTGCTCGACAACCTGGTCACCACGGCGCCGCCGAAGAACCGGGAGGTCGAGGCCGAGAAGGCCCGCGAGCGTGCCCGGCTCCGGTACGGCTGAGGGCCCCGACGACCCCCGCGCCCGGGTCGCCGCCGCGATGGAGGCGGTCCCCCGGGAGCACTTCCTGCCGGCCGACCAGCGGCGCTTCGCCGGCGTCGACCGTGCCCTGCCCATCGGGCACGACGTCACGAACTCGCAGCCGTCGACGGTGCGCGCGATGCTCGAGCTCCTCGACGCCCGCCCCGGCCACCGGGTGCTGGACGTCGGCTGCGGGTCCGGCTGGACCACCGCGCTGCTCGCCCACCTGACCGCGCCCGACGGCCACGTCACCGGCGTCGAGATCCTGCCCGAGGTCATGGCGCTGGGTGCGCGCCACCTCGCGGCCCTCGGCCCGCCACCCGGCGTCGAGCTGCACGAGGCCCGGCCCGGCGTGCTCGGCTGGCCCGACGGCGCGCCCTACGACCGGGTGCTGGTCTCCGCCGACGCCGAGCACGTGCCGCTCGCGCTGGTGGAGCAGCTCACCCCGGACGGCACCTTCGTCGGGCCGGTGCGCGGGCGGATGCTGCGGATCCGCCGGCAGCCCGGGGCCGAGCCGCTCGTCGAGGAGCACGGCCGCTACGTCTTCGTCCCGCTCGTATCCTGAACCGGTGACGCTCCTCGGCCAGCAGGACCCCGCGCTGGAGCGGTGCGCCGCCGGCCCGCTGGTGCTGCTGACCGGCGCCGGGCTCTCGACCGACTCCGGCATCCCGGACTACCGGGGCCCGGGTGCCCCGGCCCGCACCCCGATGACCTACCAGGAGTTCGTCTCCGGTCCCGCTGCCCAGCAGCGGTACTGGGCGCGCAGCCACCTCGGCTGGTCCCGGATGAAGCGGGCGGAGCCGAACGCCGGGCACCGCGCGGTCGCCGCGCTCGGGGCGGAGCTGGTCATCACGCAGAACGTCGACGGCCTGCACGAGGCTGCGGGGACGCCGCGCACGGTCGCGCTGCACGGCCGGATCGCCGACATCGTGTGTCTGGCCTGCCGTCGTACGACGTCGCGGGCTGGGCTGCAGCAGCGGCTCGAGGACGCCAACCCGGGCTGGGCGGCCACGCACGCCGACGTGGCGGTGCGACCCGACGGCGACGTCGACCTCGAGGACACCCACGGGTTCGTCGTGCCGGCGTGCGAGGACTGCGGCGGCGTGCTCAAGCCGGACGTGGTCTTCTTCGGGGAGAACGTGCCGAAGCCGCGGGTGGAGTGCTGCTACGCAGCCGTCGAGGCCCTGGTCGGCTCCGACGGCTGCCTGCTCGTCGCCGGCTCCAGCCTGACCGTGATGAGCGGCCTGCGCTTCGTGCGCCGCGCCGCCCAGCTCGGCATCCCGGTGGTGATCGTCAACCGCGGCCCGACCCGCGGCGACGACCTGGCCGCGCACAAGGTCGACACCGGCACCAGCGAGTGGCTCTCGGCCCTCGCCGAGGTGCGCTGCTGAACGCAGTCGATCTGCGCGGGACGAAGCCGGCCCGGAGCCGGAGGGAGCGACGAAGGAGCGACCGGAGGCGCAGGGAGGCGCCGTCCCGCGCGCCGACGGTCTTGCCGCCACCCGGACGTCACCACCTGCCGGAGGCAACTGCGGCGCGGCAGCGCGGCGCGAGGCACGAGCGACGCGCTCGCGCCATCCAGCTAGAGCCGCTTCACGAAGATGTGGTCGGCGGCCTCGGGGAAGATCTCGGCGGTCTCGCCGCCAGCACCGACCAGCACACCGTCGGCGGTGGCCTGGATGGTGATGGTCTTGTCGGGCAACGCGCCGACGCGGCGCATCGCGCTCATCAGCGACTCGTCCTTCTGCATCTCCTCGGAGATGCGGCGGACCAGGGCGCGGGAGCTCTCGATGCCGGCGGCCTTGGAGAGCGGCTCGACGTCGTCCATGAACTCCGGTGCGACACGGACCTCGCCGAGCTCGTCGAGGCCGGGGATCGGGTTGCCGTAGGGCGACTCGGTGGGGTGGTCGAGCAGCTCGAGGAGGCGACGCTCGACGTTCTCGGAGATGACGTGCTCCCAGCGGCAGGCCTCCTCGTGGACCTGCTCCCAGTCGAGGCCGATGACGTCGACGAGCAGGCGCTCGGCGAGGCGGTGCTTGCGCATCACGCGGGTCGCGAGGCGGCGACCCTCGTCGGTCAGCTCGAGGTGGCGGTCACCCTCGACCGTCAGGAGGCCGTCGCGCTCCATGCGGGCGACCGTCTGCGACACCGTGGGACCGCTCTGGTGGAGGCGCTCGGCGATCCGCGCGCGCAGCGGGACGATGCCCTCCTCGATCAGCTCGTAGATCGTGCGGAGGTACATCTCGGTGGTGTCGATCAGGTCGCTCACCCGACCATTCTTACCTATGGCTCCCCTCCCCCGGGCTGGCAGGCTGGTGGGGTGACCTCGCTGCTCGTGCCCCGACGCTTCAACGGCCCGCCCCGCTCCGGGAACGGAGGCTGGGTGTCCGGAGCCCTCGCCGCCCGGCTGCCCGGAGAGGGGGTGGGCCGCCCCGTGACGGTGACCCTGCGCCAGCCCCCGCCGCTCGAGGTGCCGATGCCGGTCTCGCCCACGGCGAACGGCGCGATGCTGAGCCACGACGGCGGCGTGGTGGCCGAGGCGGCGTACGCCGAGCACGAGCCGACGCCGGTCGCCCCGCTGCCGGTCGGGCGGGCTGCGGAGGCGGAGGCGGCCTACCGCGGCCACCGCGTGCACCCGTTCCCCAGCTGCTTCGTGTGCGGGACCTCGCGCCGGGTCGGTGACGGGCTGCGGATCTTCGCCGGGCCGGTCGAGGGCGAGCCGGAGGGACGGGTCGCGGCGACGTGGACGCCGTACGCGAGCGACGTGCCGACCACCTGGGCGGCGCTGGACTGCCCGGGCGGCTGGTCCAGCGACCTCGAGGGCCGCCCGTCGGTGCTGGGCCGGATCACGGTGGAGGTGCGGCAGCTGCCGCGCACCTCGGAGCGTTACGTCGTGGTGGGCGAGCAGCGCCGGATCGACGGGCGCAAGACGCTCACCGCAGCCACCCTGTTCGGCCCGGGCGCCGAGGTGGTCGCGACGGCGGAGCACGTGTGGATCGCGGTCGACCCGGAGAGCTTCCGGTGACCGCCGCGGCCGAGCGGCCGTGGTGGTACGACGCGGTCGTCTACCAGGTCTACGTCCGCAGCTTCGCCGACGGCCTGCCGGTGCCCGGTGACGGGGTCGGCGACCTGCGGGGCATCACCTCGCGGCTGCCGTACCTGCGCGACCTCGGCGTGGACGCGCTGTGGATCACGCCGTTCTACCGCTCGCCGCAGAAGGACCACGGCTACGACGTCGCGGACTACTCCGACGTGGACCCGCTGTTCGGCGAGCTGGCCGACGTCGACACCCTGCTGGCGACGGCGCACGACCTGGGGCTGCGGGTCATCGTCGACCTGGTGCCGAACCACACCTCCGACCAGCACCCGTGGTTCCAGGCCGCGCTCGCGGCCGGGCCGGGCTCGCCGGAGCGGGCCCGCTACCTGTTCCGCGACGGCAAGGGGCCGGGCGGCGCGGAGCCGCCCAACAACTGGGGCTCGATCTTCGGCGGGCCGGCGTGGACGCGGGCGAGCGAGGCGAACGGCGAGCCGGGCCAGTGGTTCCTGCACCTGTTCGACAGCACGCAGCCCGACCTCGACTGGCGCAACCCCGAGGTCGGCGACATGTTCGAGGGCGTCCTGCGGTTCTGGCTCGACCGGGGCGTCGACGGCTTCCGGGTCGACGTGGCGCACGGTCTCTTCAAGGAGGAGTCGCTGCGCGACCAGGTGCTGCCCGACCCGGACGACCCCGACGACCCCGACGACCCCGACGGGACTGGCGCCGTCGGCGAGCCGCGGCAGGCCGAGTCGATGGTCGAGCGGGTGGTGCGCGACGAGCCGATGTGGGAGCAGCCGGAGGTCCACGACGTCTACCGCCGCTGGCGCCGGGTGCTCGAGGAGTACCCCGGCGACCGGATGGCCGTCGCCGAGGCGTGGACCCAGACCCCGGAGTCGATGGCGGAGTTCATCCGTCCCGACGAGCTGCACCAGGCGTTCAACTTCGCGTGGCTGAGCGCCCCGTGGTCGGCGTCCGCGTTCGCCGAGGTGGTCAACACCTCGATCGCGGCGGTGGCAACGGCCGACGCGGCCCCCACCTGGGTGCTGTCGAACCACGACGTGGTGCGCCACCCGACGCGGTACGGCGGCGGGCCGGCCGGCCTCGCCCGGGCCCGCGCCGCGACGCTGGCGATGCTCGCGCTGCCCGGCTCCGCGTACCTCTACCAGGGCGAGGAGCTCGGGCTCGAGCAGGTGGACGTGCCGCCCGAGGCGCGGCAGGACCCATCGTGGTTCCGCACCGGCGAGCCCGGCCGGGACGGCTGCCGGGTCCCGATGCCGTGGTCGGGCTCGGCTCCGCCGTACGGCTTCGGCGGGCCGGAGGGCACCCAGCCGTGGATCCCGCAGCCGACGGGCTGGGCGGGGCTGACCGTCGAGGCACAGCAGGCCGACCCGGACTCGACGCTGGCGTTCTACCGCCGCGCGCTGGCGACGCGCCGCGAGGTGTTCGCCGGCGCGGACGACGAGACCACCGCCGCGACCGACGGTGACCTGCTGGTCTTCCGCCGGGCCGGGGTGACCGTCGTCCTCAACGCGGGCACCTACCCCGCCCCGCTCCCCGCCGGCGAGGTCCTGATCAGCAGCGGCCCGCTCCCCGGCGCCGTCCTGCCCCCCGACACCGCCGCCTGGGTCCGCTGACACGTCGAGGCGTCACCTGTGGCCCGTCGAGACGTCACCTGTGGCCCGTCGAGGCGTCACCTGTGGCCCGCTCGGCGCGGTAGTCCCTGACGAAAAGCACCGCGACACGCCGTACGACGGTGCTTGTCGTCAGGGACTACCGCAGCCCGTGCTCAGTGGTCGCCGGGCTCCGAGAGGGCCTGGTTGTAGCGGCGGAGGGTGGCGACGAAGGACGACATCTCCTCCGGCGTCCAGTCGTCGAGGCGGTCGGCGAGGCGACGGCGACGCTCGGCGGCGACGCTGTCCATCCGCTCCACGGCCTCCGCGCTCGCGGTGAGCAGGGTGGCGCGGCCGTCGGCCGGGTCCGGCTGGCGGTCGATCAGCCCGAGGTCGATCAGGTGCTGGACCTGGCGGCTGATCGCGCCCTTGTCGATGTCGAAGACCTGGCCGATCGCCGAGGCCCGCACCGGGCCGTTGTCGCGGACGTAGCCCAGCATGAGGTACGACGCCGGCAGCAGCTCCGGGTGCACGGACCGCGCACGTTCGCCGATCACGCGCCGGATCCGGCGGATCAGCACGCCGACCTCGCCCTCGAGCTCGCGGAGGACGTCGGTGCGGGACAGTGTCGTGCTCATCGGGAGCCATCCTCCCGGACGGAGGTGCCGCCGGTGAAGACCGGCTGGTCGACCGGCTCGCCCGTGGCCACCAGCCCGGCCTGCACCTCGCTGTCCGCGACGCTCGGCGCCTTCGCGACCGACGCACCGTCAGCCGGGGCAGCCGGGGCAGTCGGGGCAGCCGGGGCGGTCGGGGCGTGGTTGGAGGTGCGCAGCGGGACCTCCTTGATGAACAGGATGCACAGGAAGCCGGCGATCGCGAACGGGACGGCGACCATGAACAGGTGGCCGACGGCCTCGCCGAAGGATGCCTCGTAGAGCGCGCGGATCGGGCCGGGCAGCTCGGACAGGGTCGGGATGTCACCGGTGGAGTGCTGCATCTCGGCGAGCTGCTCCTGGCTGACCTGGCCGCTGGCGACCAGCTTCACCAGCCCGTCCTTGACGCTGCCGGTGACCTGGTGGGCGAGCACCGCACCGAGGGCGGCGACACCCGCCGAGCCACCGATGGACCGGAACATCGCGACCACGGAGCTGGCCGCACCGAGGTCCTCGGGACGGGTGTTGTTCTGCACCGCGAGGACGAGGTTCTGCATGGTCGCACCGACGCCGACGCCGGTGAGCGCCATCCAGAGGCCGACGATCCACAGCGAGGTGGTGGAGTCGATCGTGCCGAGCAGGGCGAGGCCGGCGATCAGCAGCACCATGCCGCCGACCAGCCACCGCTTCCAGCGACCGTCGCGGGTGATCACCCGGCCGCTGACGATGCTGGAGACGAGCAGGCCACCGACCATCGCGACCGACATCAGGCCGGCCTCGGTGGGCGTCATGCCGCGGGAGAGCTGGAAGTACTGGCTCAGGTAGACCGTCGCGCCGAACATCGCGACGCCGATCATGACCGACGTGGCGGTCGCCAGCGAGGTGGTGCGGTCGCGGAAGAGGCGCAGCGGGATGACGGGCTCCGCCGCGACCTTCGCCTCGACCCACAGGGCCGCCGCGATGAGCAGCAGGCTGCCGCCGACCAGCGCGGCCGACGTACCGGACACCCAGTCGAAGTTCGTGCCCGCGAGGCTGACCCACACCAGGATCAGGCTGATGCCGCCCATGATCAGGGTCGCGCCGAGGTAGTCGATCTTGACCTGACGCTTCACGACGGGCAGGTGCAGCGTCTTCTGCAGCACGACGAAAGCGACGGCCGCGACCGGGATGCCGATGATGAAGCAGCCGCGCCAGCCCAGCGGGCTGTCGACCACGAGCCCGCCGAGCAGCGGGCCGCTGACGGTGGCGGTGGCGAAGACGGCGCCGATGTAGCCGCTGTAGCGGCCGCGCTCGCGGGGCGGGACCATCGAGGCGATGACGACCTGGACCAGCGCGGTCAGGCCGCCGACGCCGAGGCCCTGGAAGGCACGGGCGCCGATGAGCACGCTCATCGACGGCGCGACCGCAGCCGCCACGGAGCCGGCCGAGAAGATGACGAGCGCGACCTGGACCAGCAGCTTCTTGCTGAACAGGTCGGCGAGCTTGCCCCAGATCGGGGTGGTCGCGGTCATCGTGAGCATGGTGGCGACGACGACCCACGTGTAGCCGGTCTGGCTGCCGTTCAGGTCGGTCACGATCGCGGGCAGCGCGTTGCTGACCACGGTGCTCGAGAGCATGGCCACGAACATCGCCAGGAGGAGCCCGGTCAAGGCCTCCATGATCTCGCGGTGGGTCATCTGACCCGTCTCGGCGGTCGCCGGGGAAGTAGTTGACATGAATCAACCATATCCCCGATTAGTTGACTCAGACAACTTTCTGTGACCGGGCCGACACCGGACCCAGGGTGCCGGGGCGCCGGGGCGCCGGGACGGTACGACGGCGCCGTACCCGCCACCTCGGGCAGCCATGACCCGCACGTCGCGGCGCCACAAGACGCACGTCGCACCGCCACAAGACGCACCTCGTGGCGCGAAGCGTCACACCTCGCGGCGCGAAGCCCCACACCCCGCGGGGGAGGGGCGGGCAGGACGACGGGAAAAAAGGAGCGACCCGCAGGTGTGGTCCGCGGAGGGACCCCGTCCGGTGGATGGTCCGGACTCACCTGCGGGTCGGGTGGCTGCGTTGGATTCGCGTCGCAGCCGAAGCAATTCGCACTGCGGGGCTGCTAGCGGGCAGCCACCTCACGCATCCGATGAGAATTCATTCTTCGGACCACCTCCTTTCCCGTGTGCGACCACCGTAGGTCGCGTCCGGGCGCCACACAATGGATTAACGCCGGCAGGCCCCCAGCCCACTCAGCCCACTCAGCCCACTCAGCCCACTCAGCCCACTCAGCCCACTCAGACCGCGGCCGCCGCGAACTGGGCCGCGTGCAGGCGGGCGAAGGCGCCGTCGCGCTCGAGCAGCTCGGCGTGCGAGCCCTGCTCGACGATCCGCCCGTCCTCCATGACCAGGATCAGGTCGGCGTCGCGGATGGTCGAGAGGCGGTGCGCGATGACGAACGAGGTCCGGTCGGTGCGCAGCGCGGCCATCGCCTTCTGCAGCAGCAGCTCGGTGCGGGTGTCGACCGACGACGTCGCCTCGTCGAGGATGAGCAGCGCCGGCTGGGCCAGGAACGCCCGGGCGATGGTGATCAGCTGCCGCTCCCCCGCCGACAGGTTCGAGCCCTCGTCGTCGACGCGCGTGTCGTAGCCGTCGGGCAGCGAGTGGACGAACCGGTCGACGTACGTCGCCCGCGCGGCCTCGCGGATCTCCTCCTCCGTCGCGTCGGGCCGGCCGTAGGCGATGTTGTCGCGGATCGTGCCCTCGAACAGCCAGGTGTCCTGCAGCACCATCCCGACCCGGCTGCGCAGCTCGGCGCGCGACATCGCGCTGACGTCGGTGCCGTCGAGGGTGATCCGGCCGCCCCTGAGCTCGTAGAAGCGCATGACCAGGTTGACCAGCGTGGTCTTGCCGGCGCCGGTCGGTCCGACGATGGCGACCATCTGGCCGGGGTGCGCGACGAGCGAGAGGTCCTCGATGAGCGGCTCCTCGCCGTACGAGAAGGACACGTGGTCGAAGACCACCTCGCCGCGGGTCTCGATCCGCGCCGGCAGCGCTGCGAGCGAGGACGGGTCCGCCTCCTCCTCGGCGTCGAGCAGCTCGAAGACCCGCTCGGCGGAGGCGACACCGGACTGCAGCAGGTTCGCCATCGACGCGATCTGGGTGATCGGCTGGGTGAACATCCGGGTGTACTGGATGAACGCCTGCACCTCGCCCAGCGACAGCGAGCCGGACGCGACGCGCAGGCCACCCACGACGGCGATCACGACGTAGTTGAGGTTGCCGATCAGCATCATCAGCGGCATCACCAGGCCACTGATGAACTGCGCGCGGTACGACGACTCGTAGAGCTGCTCGTTGGCGTCGTCGAACTCGGCCTCGACCGCTGCACGGCGGCCGAACACGGTGACCAGCGCGTGCCCGGAGATCGCCTCCTCGACCTGGGCGTTGAGCCGCCCGGTCTGGCGCCACTGGCCGATGAACTGGCCCTGGGAGTGCCTCATCACCCGGCTGGTGGTGAACATCGCGATCGGCACGGAGACCAGCGCGATCAGTGCCAGCAGCGGCGAGACCCAGAACATCATCCCGAGCACGCCGACCACCATCATCAGCGAGGTGAGCAGCTGGCTCATCGTCTGCTGGAGGTTCTGCGCGACGTTGTCGATGTCGTTGGTGACCCGGCTGAGCAGCTCGCCGCGCGGCTGGCGGTCGAAATAGGCCAGCGGCAGGCGGTGGATCTTCTCCTCCACGTCACTGCGCATCCGGCGCACGGTGCCCTGCACGATGTCGTTGACGAGGTAGCCCTGCAGCCAGCCGAGGACCTGGCCGCCGACGTAGATCGCCAGCGCCATCAGCAGGATGTCACCGACCGCGCCGAAGTCGACGCCGCGGCCCGGCACGAAGTCGAGGCCGTCGAGGAACCCGGCGAGGCCACTGTCACCGCGGGCCTCGGCGTCGGCGACGACGTCGGCCTTGGTCGTGCCCGGGTCGATCCGGCCACCGATGAAGCCGTTGAACACGGCGTCGGTGGCGCGGCCGAGCAGCCACGGGCCGACCGCGACGGAGGCGACCGAGCCGGCGGCGAGCAGCAGCACGGCCACTGCCCGGCCGCGGGCGGGTCGGAGCAGCTGGAGCAGGCGGCGGGCGGAGCCGCCGAAGTCGTCGGCCTTCTGGCCGACCATGCCGCCCATCGGGCCACGCCCCGGGCCGCCCTGCTGGACGATCCGCTCGGTGGTCCTCATGGTGCCGGAGGGCTTCTGGTCGCTCATGCCGCCACCTCCTCACCGCTCACGCCTTGCGAGGCGGCGATCTCCCGGTAGGTCTCGTTGTCGGCCATCAGCTCGTCGTGCGTGCCCTGGCCGACCACCCGGCCGTCCTCGAGCACGAGGATCTGGTCGGCGTCGCGGATCGTCGCGATCCGCTGGCCGACGATGAGCACGGTGGCCTCGCGGGTCACCGGCGCGAGCGCGGCGCGCAGGCGGGCGTCGGTGGCGACGTCGAGCGCCGAGAACGCGTCGTCGAAGAGGTAGATCTCCGGTCGTCGTACGAGCGCGCGGGCGATGGCGAGCCGCTGCCGCTGGCCGCCGGAGACGGTGGTGCCGCCCTGGGCGACCGCGGTGTCGAGCCCGTCGGGCATCTCGCGCACGAAGTCCGCGGCCTGCGCGATCTCCAGCGCCTCCCACAGCTCCTCGTCGGTGGCCTCGGGCCGCCCGTAGCGCAGGTTCGAGGCGATGGTGCCGGAGAAGAGGAAAGCGCGCTGCGGCACCAGGCCGATGCGCGACCAGAGCAGCTCGGGGTCGAGCTCGCGAACGTCGACACCGTCGACCCGCACCGTGCCCTCGGTGGCGTCGAGCAGCCGCGGCACCAGGTTGACCAGGGTGGTCTTGCCGGCGCCGGTCGAGCCGATGATCGCCACCGTCTGGCCGGGGCGGGCGGCGAGGCTGACGCCGGACAGCACCGGCGCCTCGGCGCCGGGGTAGGTCAGCCCGACGTCCTCGAGGTCGAGGTGGCCGGCGACGTCGACCTCGGTCACCGGCTCCGCGGGAGGTACGACGCTCGTGCTGGTCGCCAGGACCTCGCTGATCCGGTCGGCGCTGACCGCCGCGCGCGGCACCATCATCAGCATGAACGTCCCCATCATCACCGACATCAGGATCTGCATCAGGTAGGCCAGGAACGCGGTGAGCGCACCGACCTCCATCTGCCCGCTGTCGACGCGGTGGCCGCCGAACCAGATCACCCCGACGCTGGCGACGTTGGACACCCCCATCACCAGCGGGAAGAGCGCCGCCATCCACCGGCCGGCGCGCAGCGACACCTCGGTGAGCTCCTCGTTGGCGTCCTCGAACCGCTTCGTCTCGTGCGGCTCGCGGACGAACGCGCGGACCACGCGGATACCGGTGATCTGCTCGCGCAGCACCCGGTTGACGTCGTCGAGCCGCTCCTGGACGGAGCGGAACGCCGGCACCATCCGGGACACGACGATGCCGATGCAGACGAAGAGGACGGGCACGACGGCGACGACCAGCCAGGACAGGCCGGCGTCCTCGCGGACCGCCATGATCACGCCGCCGAACATCATGATCGGGATGGTCACCGCCATCATGCAGGTCATCACCGCGAGCATCTGGACCTGCTGGACGTCGTTGGTCGCGCGGGTGATGAGCGAGGGCGCACCGAAGGTGGAGACCTCGCGCGCGGAGAAGCTGCCGATGCGGTGGAAGAGCCGCTGGCGCACGTCGCGGCCGAAGGCCATCGCCGTGCGCCCGGCGAACCACGCGGACGACATCGAGCAGACGGCCTGCACGAGCGCGATGCCGAGCATCACGGCACCGATCCGCACGACGTACGCGGTGTCGCCCTTGGCGATCCCGTTGTCGATGATGTCGGCGTTGAGGTGCGGCAGGTAGAGCATCGCGACCGTCGCCGTGAGCTGCAGGAGCACGATGGCCACCAGCCAGCGGCGGTACGGCGCGAGGTGGGTCCGCAGGAGTCGGAGGAGCATCAGTCTCGGCTGCTTTCGGTGGTGTCCACGACACCGTTGAGCACGATGTCGACGATCTCGGTTGGGGTCAGCAGGTCGCCCTCGGCGATCTCCGCGTGGGAGCCGGCGAAGGTGAGCACGCGCCAGGCGTGCAGGACCCGCTCGGGCGGCATGGTGAGGCGGTCGCGGTCGGGCTCGAGGAGCGCGAGCTGCCGCTTGCGCGCCGCCTCCATCCCGGCTGCGACGTCCGGGTGCTCCATCACGTGCGCCGGCGGGCCGACGGCACCGATGGCGCTCATCAGCCGGAAGATCGCGAGGAAGCGCTGCTGCAGGATCGTGGTCATCGCCACCATCCGCTCGCGCAGCGGCAGGTCGATGTCGATCTCCTCGAGCCGGGTCAGCACGTCGCCGACCTCGAACGCCCGCGCGACGGTGGCGTCGACCAGCTCGTCCTTGGAGGCGAAGACCCGGAAGATGGTCCCCTCCGCCACGCCCGCCGCCTCGGCGATCAGCCGGGTGGTGACCCGGAGGCCGTGCTCGTAGAGCAGGGGGCGGGTCGCGCGGATCAGCGCCTCGCGGCGCTCCTCCGGCGACATCGGTGCTGCACGACGGGCCACGCCCGCCAGCCTAAGTGAGTGAGCACTCACTCACCAAACCCTTTTCCTAGCTCCCACGACTCGTCGAGACGGCACTTGTGGCAGGTCGAGTGGTCAGTCGTGGCACGTCGAGTGGTCACTTGTGGCCCGTCGAAGCGTCACTTCCGGCGCGTTGAGACGTCATCTCTGGCGACCGGCCCACCGTCGTACGACGGTGACCACTCGACGTGCGCGAAGTGACGTCTCGACGGGCCGGAAGTGACCAGTCGACAGGCCACACGTGACGTCTCGACGGGCCACAAGTGACGTCTCGACGGTCAGGGGAGGTCGAGGGTGCTGCCGGGCAGGACGGGGAGGCGCAGGCGGGCGCCGTCGGGGCCGCCGAGGCGGAGGGTGTGCAGGCCGGGGAGCGCGAGCGGGGAGGCCAGCGACGTGCCGACGAGCTGGACGCGGATCCGGTGGCCGGCGCGGAACCGGTTGCCGACCGGCCACAGCTCGACCTGGTACCGGCGGAACTGGCCGAGCCGGGCGGGCGAGGGGTTCGTGTAGTCGCCGTACGGCTGCACGACGCGACCCTGGTCGTCGGTCAGCGACCTCTCCTCGACCACGCCGGGGAAGCTCGTGGAGAGCCGGCCGACGGTGAGCGGGTGCGCCCGGCCGTCCGGCGCGACGTCGGACAGCACCGCCCAGATGCCCGACCCCGGGGTGGTCGTCGCGAGCTCGAGGTCGAGGGTGACCGGGCCGGCGAGGTCGACGTCGCTACCCAGTGGCGCGGTGGTGAAGGACTGGCCGGTGAGGCCGTCGATGCTCGCGAGGTTGGACTGCGCCAGCAGCGGCAGCGCGCCCGTCAGCGCGCTGAGCCCGCTGGCCTCGAGCAGCGAGGTGTTCGGGACGTCGGTCATCGTCGGCAGGGACGGCACGGTGAGGTACGACGCCGTCGTGCGCCGCGCGGGGACGCTCGGCGACAGCCCCTTGCCCGACGCCAGCGCGAGCTCGGTCCACGTGGTGCCGGGCACCGGCCAGTCGTCCGCGGTGACGGTCACGTGCTCCCCGGCGAGGTACGACGCGCGCGAGCCCTGCGCGAGGGTGAGGCTGACCCGCGGCGCATCCTCGATGCCGTTGTCGATCCCCCGCACGTGGTGGTCCAGCCACGCCGCTGCCTCGGCGGCGCCGCCGTCGGTGCCGGCCGGGAGGCCGTCGTGGCCGCCCTCCATCACCAGGTGCGCCCCGTCGGCGCGCAGCGCGCGGAAGGCCTCGAACGCGCCACGCGACTCGACGTCGTAGAAGCCGTTGACCATCAGCACGGGGATGTCGTTGGCGTCCCCGCGCCAGCCGCGCTGCTGCCACCACTCGTCGAGGGTGGGGTGGGCGAGCACGTTCAGCCCGGTGGCGAAGAGCCCGCCGACGACGTCGAGCGCGGAGCCGGGGTCGCGCTGCAGCCGGTCGAGGCCCTGCAGCAGCGCCGGTGCGCCGATCAGCGCGAGCACCCCGGCACCCGGGAGCAGGTTGAGCACCCCGCCCGGCACGAGCAGGTCGCGGTAGAGCTCGTGCGTCCCGGACTTGAGGATCGCCGCCTCCACGCAGGGCAGCTCGAGGTGCCAGGAGTTGTAGAGCGTGATCGCGCTGGCGGAGAACCCGTTGAGCGCGAGGCGGCCGTCGCTGAACGGCTGCTGGCACGCCCACTCCAGCACCTCGACGACGTCGGCCTGGGTGCGCGGGCCGAGCGCGTCGAAGGACCCGTCGCTGTCGCCCGTGCCGCGGATCTGGACGAGCAGGAAGTTGTAGTCCGCGCTGACGTCGAGCGACTCGCTGCCGCGCCCGTACGGCGAGAACTCGACCACCGTCGGCTTCGGGGTCACCGGCCCGGTGCTGGTCAGCGTGGTCTGCAGCTCCACCCCGTCGGAGGTGGTGAACCGCTCCTGGACGACGACGTCCTGCGGCTCGTCGGCCCGCACCGGTGCTGGAGCGAGGGCGAGCCCGGAGGCGGTGACGACGGCGGCGAGCAGAGCGGCCCCGGTGCGCTTCCCCATGGTGGCCCAACGACGTCCTGCGGGTCGGGCTATGCGGACAATGGGGCCATGGCCCGCGTCGCACTCGTCCTCGGCTCCGGCGGTGCCCGGGGCTACGCGCACCTGGGCGCGGTCGACGAGCTCCGCTCCCGCGGCCACCAGGTCGTCGCGGTGTCCGGTACGTCGATGGGGGCGCTTGTGGGCGGCCTCGTCGCGACCGGCAAGGACCGGGAGTTCGCGGACTGGGCGACCACGCTGACCGGCCGCCGCGTGCTGCGGCTCGCCGACCCCACGTGGGCCGGCGGCGGCGCGGCGACGGCCGAGCGGCTGATGGCGCACCTCGAGGAGATGCTCGGCGACACGCTGATCGAGGACCTGCCGGTCCCCTACACCGCCGTCGCCACGGACCTCGCTGCCCGCCGCGAGGTGTGGTTCCAGCGCGGGCCGCTGCTGCCCGCGATCCGCGCCTCCATCGCGATCCCCGGCCTGTTCACGCCCGCCGTCGTCGACGGCCGGATCCTCGTCGACGGCGGCCTGCTCAACCCGCTCCCGCTCGACCCGACCGCCGCCGCGGCCGCCGACTTCACCGTCGCCGTGTCGCTCCAGGGCCCGC
Source organism: Nocardioides sp. J54 (assembly GCF_000519005.1). Lineage (GTDB taxonomy): Bacteria > Actinomycetota > Actinomycetes > Propionibacteriales > Nocardioidaceae > Nocardioides. The sequence goes on from NZ_JAER01000006.1 coordinate 38,623, forward strand.
GCGCGCCGCACGAGCCCTCCTCCCCCGCCCGCGGCTTCTCCGTGCGTCGCGCCGAGTGGGCCGCCGACCTGCGCCGCCGCTTCCGCCGCTCCGAGGCCGCGTCCGTCGACGACCTCGTCGAGGACGTGCCTCTCGGCGCCGTGGAGGCGCCCGCCGAGTCGGCCTCGGAGGTGGACGTCCGCCCCGACGTCCGTACGTCGGAGGTGGTGTCGCTGTCCTTCGACGCGATGCAGAGCCTGATCACGCGCTACCGGCTCGCCGCCCTCCCGCCCGACGTGCTGGTCACCGTCCCCCTCGGTGCCGCCCGCACCCTCGACTTCCACCGCGCCGAGGAGCTCATCGAGCTCGGCCGCCAGCTGACCCGGCAGGCCCTCGACGACGCGGAACGCTAGCCACCTGCTCGAGCGCGTCGCCTGTCGTGCTCGCCTGGCCCACGAGGCGGACCGTGCCCAGCGCAGCCCGGTGCACCACGGCCGGAGGTTTCGAGGCTCGGCGCCGGGGCGCCTCGCACCTCAACCACCGGCAGACCGGCACCGCGCCGGGGCGCCTCGCACCTCAACCACCGGCAGACCGGCACCGCGCCGGGGCGCCTCGCACCTCAACCACCGGCAGAAGGCGCCCTGTAGCCCCCGGTGGTTGAGGTGCGACGAGCGCCAGCGAGGAGCCTCGAAACCACCGGGCCCCTAAGGCGGACGGTGCCCAGCACAGCCCGGTGCACCACGGCCGGCGCGGGAACCTCCCACCGCCTCACCCCGCACGCCGTATCCTCCGAGTCACCATGACCAAGGAGGACCTGGTGCCGACAGCGTCGTCTCGGGGGCCGCGCGCCCTCCGCATCCTCGGGACCGGTGCGGCGGTGCCGGACGTGGCCCTGACCAGCGCCGAGCTGGACGAGCGGCTGGGGCTGCCGCCGGGCACCGTCGAGGACAAGACCGGCGTCCGGGTGAGGTACGTCGAGCGCGGTTCTGCCGCGGAGCTCGGGGCGCGGGCGGCACGGAAGGCACTGGCGGCAGCGGGTGTCGACCTCGACGACGTCGACGTGGTCATCGGCGCCAGCGCGACCCCGGACCAGCCGCTGCCGTGCAACGCGGCGCTGCTGCACGAGGAGCTGGCCCCGGGGCGACCGATCCCGGCGTGGGACGTCAACGCCAGCTGCATGAGCTTCCTCGTCGCGCTCGACCTCGCGGCCACGCTGGTCGACGCGGGCCGCCACGAGCGCATCCTCATCGTGTCCAGCGACCTCGCCTCGGTCGGCCTCGACTGGTCCGACCTCGGCGCGTCCGGCATCTTCGGCGACGGCGCCGCGGCGGCGGTGGTGGGGCCGGCCGACGGCTCCGGGTCGGCCGTGCTGTCGTCGGGCTTCGAGACGCACAGCGAGGGCGCGCACAGCTGCGAGATCCGCGGTGGCGGCTCCCGCTACGCCCCCGACCGCGTGGAGGGCGACTACGCCGACTGGGGCCGCTTCCGGATGGACGGCGGTGCGGTGTTCCGCCTCGCGTTCCGCCACCTGCCGCCGTTCGTCGACCGGCTCCTCGCCGCGGCCGGCGTGACGATGGACGACCTGTCCGTCGTCGTGCCGCACCAGGCGAGCCACCACGGCATCAGCTGGGTGCGCCAGCAGCTCGGCGCCGGCGACCGGGTCGTCGACATCTACGCCGAGCACGGCAACCAGGTCGGCGCCTCGCTGCCGTCGGCGCTGCACGCGGCGATCGAGACCGGGCGGCTGCGGCGCGGCGACCACGCGCTGCTGCTGGGCACCGGCGCCGGGATCAGCCTGGGCGGGATGGTGCTGTGCTACTGACCCCGCTCCCCCAGCAGCCCGAGGTCACCTTCCACTGGCTGCGCGTCGGCCACTGCAAGGGTCCCGAGGCGATGGCCCGCCAGGGCGGGCGGTTGCGGCTGATCGAGTTCCCGTCGTACGTCGGCGCCCTGCACCACCCGGATCACGGCTGGACGCTCTTCGACACCGGCTACTCGCAGCACTTCTTCGACACCACCCGCCGCTTCCCCGAGCTCGTCTACCGCAACCTGCTGCCGGTGACGCTGCCCGAGGCGGAGCACCTGCCGCACCAGCTGGCAGCGCTCGACGTCGAGCCCGGCGACGTACGACGGGTCGTGGTCTCCCACTTCCACGGCGACCACGTCGGCGGCCTGCTCGACTACCCCCACGCGCGGTTCATCGCCGGTGCCGCGGGTGCCGAGCAGGCGCTGTCGCTGCGCGGGGTCAACGCCGTGCGGCACGCGATCGTGCCGGCGTTGCTGCCCGACGACCTGCGCGACCGGCTCGACCCGGTCGAGGAGTTCCCGGAGCTGGCCGTCGGCGGGCTGCGCACGTGGGACCTGCTCGGCGACCGCAGCCTGCTCGCGGTCGACCTGCCCGGGCACATGCCCGGCCACCTCGGCCTGCTGTTCACCTCCGGCGGGCGGCAGGTGATGCTCGTCGGCGACGCAGCCTGGACGACCCGGTCCTTCCGCGAGGTGCGCCCGCCCTCGCGGCTGGCGAAGGGGATCATGCACGACTGGTCGAGCACCGTCCGCACCCTCGGGGCGCTGCACGACCTCGACGCCGCGCACGACGACCTGCTCGTCCTGCCCGCGCACTGCCCCGAGGGCGCCGCCGCCTGGGCGGCCGGGACGGGCAGGGCCTGAGGAGATGGCCGGCAGCCACGCGGCAGTGGCCGCGGCGTTCGCGCGCGAGCGCTGGCTCCTCCCGCGGAGGTACGACGCCGCGCGGGCTCGGGCGCTGGAGCGGTTCCTGCGCGAGGACCTCCCCCGCGCGTCCTTCTACGCGCCGCACGCCGGACGTCCGCTCGCCGAGCTCCCGGTGGTCGACAAGCGCACCGTGCTGGCGGACTTCGCGGCGTTCAACCGGTTCGGGATCACGCTGGAGCAGGCGCTCGAGGTCGCCGAGGCGGCCGAGCGCTCGCGCGACTTCACCACCACCCTGCCGGGCGGGGTGACGGTCGGGCTGTCGTCGGGCACCACCGGCACCCGCGGGGTCTTCCTCGTCTCCGAGCAGGAGAGCCGCCTGTGGGCCGGGATCCTGCTGGGGCAGGTGATGGCGCCCGCGTCGCTGCGCACGCTCGCCCGCCGGCCGCTGCGGGTCGCCCTCTTCCTGCGCGCCAACAGCAACCTCTACGAGACCCTCGACAGCAGGCGGGTGCGCTTCACGTGGCACGACCTGACCGTCCCGGTCGAGGACCACCTCCCGGACCTGCCGGGCACCGACGTGCTCGTCGCGCCGGCGAGCGTGCTGCGCCGGGTCGCCGAGGCCCGCCCGGCCGGGCTGCGTCCGCTGCAGGTGGTCTCCGTCGCCGAGACCCTCGACCCGGAGGACGAGGCGGTCATCCGGGAGGCGTTCGGCCGGCCGGTCGAGCAGATCTACCAGGCCACCGAGGGCCTGCTGGCCGTCAGCTGCCCGGCCGGACGCCTGCACCTCAACGAGGCCCACGTGCACGTCGAGCCGGAGTGGCTCGACCACCGCCGCTTCCACCCGGTGGTCACCGACTTCACCCGGACCACGCAGCTGGTGGTGCGGCACCGCCTCGACGACGTGCTGCTGGCGGCCCCCGGCCCGTGCCCCTGCGGAGGCCCGGGACGCAGCATCGCGGCCGTGCTGGGCCGCGCCGACGACGTGCTGCACCTCGACCCGTCCGGGGTCGCTCCCGGCAGCAGTGGCGAGCGCACGACGGTCCCGGTCTGGCCCGACGTGCTGCGCCACACCGTGGCGCTGGCCGGCGACCTCGGCGACTACCGCATCGAGCAGCACGGTCCCGAGTGGCGGGTCGCGGTGACCGGTGACCCGGCCGCGGTCCCGCGGGTCGCCGCCGAGGTCACCCGGCTCGCGGAGCGGCTGCGTGCGCGACCGCCGGCCGTCGTACCCATGGCGTGGCCGGACGAGGCGCCCGACCAGAAGCGCCGCAGGATCAGGAGGATCGCGTGATGAAGCTGCTGGTGACCGGGGCGTCCGGGTTCGTCGGCGGACGGCTCGTCGAGGTCGCGCGGGAGGCCGGGCACGAGGTGTTCGGCGTCGGTCGCCGGCTGGTCGACCGCACGCCCTTCGCGGCCGACGACTACGCCAGCGTCGACCTCGGCCGGGTGGCCGCCTCCGGCCTCCCGGACCTGCCCTGGCAGCCGGACGCGGTGGTGCACTGCGCGGCCCGCGCGACGCCCTACGCCCCGCGCCGGGCCTACGACCGCGACAACGTCGACGCGACCCGCACCGTCGTCGAGTGGTGCCGCCGGCTCGGCCGACCGCGCCTGGTGCACGTGTCGTCGAGCTCGGTGCTCTACCGCGACGGCGACCAGCTCGACCTCACCGAGGACTCCCCCGTCGGACCGCCGTTCGCCAACGACTACGCCCGCACCAAGGCCGCGAGCGAGCAGGTCGTCCGGGAGTACGACGGCAGCTGGGTCCTCGCCCGTCCCCGGGCCGTCTTCGGCCCGGGCGACACGGTGCTCTTCCCGCGGATCATCGCCGCTGCGAAGGCGGGTCGGGTGCCGCGGCTGACCGGGCGGACGGAGCCGGCGGTCGGCGACCTGATCTACGTCGACAACCTCGCCGACTACCTGCTGCAGCTCGCGGCGCGCCCGGAGCTCGGCGGGGTCTACAACCTCACCAACGCCGAGCCCGTCGAGATCCAGGCGATGCTGCTCGAGGTGATCGACCGGCTCGGGCTGCGACCGCCCACCCGGGAGGTCAGCCTGACCACCGCGATGCGCGCGGCCACCGTGCTGGAGCGCGCCTGGCGGCTGCTGCACCTGCCCGGCGAACCGCCGATCACCCCCTACGGCGTGGGCGTCCTGAGCTGGTCGAAGACCTTCGTGCCGGACAAGATGCTGGGCGACCTCGGCAAGCCCCGGGTCTCCGTCGCCGACGGCGTGGACCGGTTCGTCGCGTGGCAGAGGGAGCGGTTGTGAGCGGCCGCGGCGTGGTCACCGCGGCCGCGGCGGGCTACCTGGCGCTGCACGCCGGCAAGGCCGCCACCACGCTGCGTTCCGCGTCGCGGGCACCGTCCGCCGTGGCGCCGGACGAGGAGGCCGTCGCGCAGGTCGTCGTCGTGCAGCCGATCCTGTCCGGCGACCCGGGGCTGGAGGACGCGCTGCGCGACAACCTCCTCGCGCTCGCGGGCGCCCGGTTCTGCTGGCTCGTCGACGAGGACGACGCGGAGGCGCAGCGGGTCGTCGGCGCGATCACCGCCCAGCTGGCGCGATCCGGCGAGGCCGGCCGGGTCGAGGCCGTCACCTGCCCGGCCGCACCCGACGGGGTGAACCCCAAGCTGGCGAAGCTCCAGCCGGCCCTCGACGCCGCGGCCGACGACGAGGTCTTCCTGGTCCTCGACGACGACACCCGGTTGCCGCGGGAGAGCCTGGGCGCACTGCTCGCCGGGCTGGAGCGGGCGACGCTCGCGACCGGCCTGCCGGCGTACCTCCCGGGCAGCACGGTGTGGGCGCAGCTGGTCGAGCAGTTCGTCGACAACAACGCGGCGATGACCTACCTGACCCTCGACCCGGTCACGATCAACGGGATGACGTGGGCGATGCGGGTGCGCGACCTGCGCGCGCTGGGCGGGTTCACGCCCCTGCTGCGCAACCTCACCGACGACCTCGCCGTGGCGCGGGCGGTGCTCGCCGGCGGCGGCACGATCTGCCAGACCGCCTCACCGCAGTGGATCACCACCACCGTCGCCGGCCCGGGCGCCTACGTGCGGCTGATGCACCGGTGGATGCTGTTCGCGAACCTCCTGCTGCGCCGCCAGCCGGCGCGCACCGTCGCGGCGATCAGCGCGTTGCACGGCGTGCACCCGACGCTGCTGTGGACCGTGCTGCTCGGGTCGGTGCGCCAGCGCCGCCTGCTGCCGCTCGTCACCGTCCTCGGCGGCCGGGCGGCGCTGCTGCGCGTGCTGCAGCGACGGATCTACGGTCGCCCGCTGCACCGGCCCGGGGTCTCGCTGGCCTCGGAGCTCGTGCAGCCGCTGCACCTCGGGCACGGGGCGGTGCAGCGCACGATCCGCTGGCGCACCCGGACCTACCGCGTGCGCAGCGACGACGACTTCGCCCCGGTGGACGGATGAGGCTCCAGGTGCTCCACCTGACCGGGCAGAGCGACCCGCGCAGCTGCGCGCTGTCGCCGGTCCAGCACGCCTTCCTCGACGACCTGCCCCTGCCGGAGGAGGCGAAGGTCCGGCTCAACTTCCCGTACGACGACGCGCTGGCGCCGTACCGCGCCGTGCCGCTGTGGCTCGGGAGCCTGCGCCACGTCGTGCTGTTCTGGCGGGTCCGGCTGCGGCGAGGCGCGTGGGTGGCCCGGCACCGGCCCCTGGTGGAGGCGCAGCTGCGCCGCGCCGAGCGCAGCCTGGTGCTGGCCGGGTCGATCGGGCTCGACCTGCTCGGCCGCCTCGACCTTCCGCGGGAGCTGCTCGACCGGCTCACCGTCGTCGCCTACGGCGCGGTGGCGACCCGCCCACCGGCCTGCCGCACGATCCGGGTCGCGAGCCGTCGCGACCACCTCGCCCGCTGGTGGCCGCACGACGTCACCGTCGACGCCGGGCACCTCGATTACCTGGCCACCCCCGAGCTCGCCGAGCTGTGCGGACGCCTGGCCACCGAGCTCGCGGGGGAGGCCGCGTGAAGCGCATCGACGTCATCACGCCGCCGATGGCCGGTCACCTGCACCCTGCCCTCGGCGTGGCCCGCCGTCTGGCGGACGAGCCCGGCCTGTCGGTGCGGGTGATCAGCACCCCGGCCGCCCTGCCGGCCGTCGCGGCGACCGGGGTCCCCGGCCTGGCGCTGCTCGAGGGCGCCGACGAGCTGCTCGAGACGGTGGTCAACCCGCCGTACCGGATCGGCAGCAGCCCGCGGAGGCTGTTGCGCCAGTTCCGCGCGGCCGCCGCCCTGCAGCGCGACTTCCAGGCCGACCTGCTCGACCTGTGGGCGGGCGACGCCCCGGACCTGGTGGTCGCGGACTTCACCATGGCCGCGGTGGGGCCGGCGGCCGACGCGGCCGGGCTGCCGTGGTGGACCCTGCACCCGTCGCCGTGCGCGATCGAGGGACGCAGCGGCCCGCCGGCGTACCTCGGCGGCTGGCGGCCGGGGGTCACGCCGCTGGGCCGGGCCCGCGACGCCGTGGGGCGACGCTGGGTGCACGGGTTCAAGCGGGTGACGCCCCGGATCGCCCGGGTCCGGCTGGCCGACGTGGGCATCGACGCGATCTACCGCCCCGACGGGTCGGAGCGGATCTACTCCGCCGACCGCGTCTTCGCCCTCACCCCTGCCGCCATCGAGTACGACCGCGCCCTGCCGGCCTCCGTGCGCTACGTCGGTCCGGTGCTGCACACCCCGCCGACTGGCCGGCCCCCGGTCGAGCTCGAGCCGGGGCACCGGCACGTCCTGGTCACCGCCGGCACCCACCTGCCGTGGCACAAGCAGGCGCTGCTGGACGCGGCCGTCGGTGCCTCCGCCAGCCTCCCGGACGACGTGGTGCTGCACCTGAGCCTGGGTGGCACCGGCGGCGTCGCCCGGACGGCGTTGCCGGCGGGGGTGGTCGTGCACGAGTTCGTCGACTACGAGCGCGACCTGCCGCGCTTCGACGCCGTGGTGCACCACGGCGGCGCCGGGGTCCTGGGGCACACGCTGGCGGCCGGACTGCCGGCCGTCGTGTGGCCGGTGGACTACGACCAGTTCGACCACGCCGTCCGGCTCGTCGACGCCGGCGTCGCCGTACGCCTCCTCCGGCCGGCAGGCCTGGGCAACCGTGTCCGCCAGGTGCTCGAGGACCCCCGCTACCGGGCGGCCGCGCAGCGGGTGGCGGCGGAGGTCGCGGCGGCGCCGGCCGTCGAGCAGGTGGCAGCAGAGGTCCGCGCGCGCCTGCTGGGCGGGGAGGCCGGGTGAGCGACGACGGCGCCGCCCGCTTCGTGGATTCGCCCCCGCGATCGGCCCAGCCGGGGCATCATGCGCCCATGGACATGGGGACCACGTCGCCTGCGCGCGCCCACCTGCAGGCGCTGATCGCCGCGGCCGCCCCGGACCCGCTGCCCGCCGAGCAGGCGCTCCCCCTGCTCGCGCAGCTCGGCGAGACCGACACCGAGGCCCTGGGTCGCATCGCCTACCACGCCCTCACCGGCACCGAGCCGGGCGACGGCGAGCCGCGGGCGCCGCGGGAGGTCGTCGACGGCTTCCCGCCCTTCGCCTCCGAGGTGCTGGTGCGTGCCATCGCCGGCCCCGACGAGCGTCGCCCCACCCCGCAGGCCCTGCTCATCGTGCTCGACACCGTGCCGAAGGGCAGCTGGCCGAGTGCGGGGCGGCCGTTCGTCACGCTGCACGAGGAGGCCGCCGCGACGGTGACCGAGCCGGAGCCCGCAGCCGAGGGTGGCGCCGCACCGGAGCCGGCCGCGCCGGAACGACTCGCTGGCGATGCCGGGCCTGCGCCGGTCGAAGCAGCCGCCCCGGCCCCCGAGCCGGTCGTCGAGGCCGAGCCGGTCGTCGAGGCCGAACCGGTCGCCGACGCCGAACCTCCGGCCGCGGTCGAGCCGATCGCGCACGACGAGTTCCGCAGCCTGCTCACCCCGTCGCGGTCGGTGCCCCGCTTCGACCCGCTGACCGACCCGTTGCCCGAGCTGCTGGACGACCCGCTCACCGGCCCCTGGCGGCCCGACGACGAGCCGGCACCGATCGACCTCTCCCGGGTCGCCGGTGGCACGAGCGACCAGACCGCGCAGGTCGATGCCGACGCCGCCTTCGAGGGCGACGCCGACGCCGAGGTCGAGGTCGAGGCCGAGACCGAGCAGCCTGCGGTCGACGCGGAGCCCGAGCCGGTCGACGCGCAGCCCGCCCCCGAACCGGAGCCGGTCCCCGCCCCGGAGCCGGTCAGGGCTGCGCCGCCGGCCCCGTCCCGGCCGGAGGCACCGGCCGACCAGCGGGGGATGCACGAGGAGTTCCGCAACTTCGTCTCGCCCGGCTTCGAGGTGCCGCGGTTCGAGCCGCTCGAGGGTGAGCTGCCGGCGGGCAGCGACCTGGTCCGTCGGCGCCGCAGCCGCAGCAGCCGCAGCGCCCGGGGACTCGGACGGCGCCGCGACCGCGCGAGGCGGACACCGTCCCCCGAGCCGCAGCCGGCCGCGGAGCCGAGCCTCGACGAGGCTGTCGAGCAGCGGATCGCCGCGTTCACCAGCCCGGTCCCGAGCACGAGCGGCAGCGACCCCGCAGCCACCGAACCGGCCACCGAACCGGCCACCGAACCGGCCACCGAACCGGCCACCGAGCCGGCCACCGAGCCGGCCACCGAACCGGCCACCGAGCCGGCCACCGAGGTCGCGCCGCAGGCACCGGCCGCCGAGGCCGCGCCCGAGCCGGAGCCGGTCGACCAGCCGGTCGACCAGCCGGTCGACCAGCCGGTCGACCAGCCTGACGACCAGCCGGACCAGGTCGACGGGGCCGACGGGGCCGGGCCGGAGCAGCCGGAGGTTCAGGCGAGCACCGCGCGTGCGTCTCGTCAGCGCCGCCCGGCGGTCGCCCACGCCTCCTCCGACGACGACCGCCAGCACACGCTCGTGCTGGTGGCGGTGATCGCGGTCCTGATCGTGCTCGGCGTGGTCTGGGCCTCGCGGGACTCCGGCGAGCCCGAGGAGGCGGGGACGCCTCAGGGTGCCAGCCGCTCCAGCGTCCAGCTCGTGCCGTCGGCGGTGTAGCGCAGCCGGTCGTGGAGGCGGCCGCGCCGGCCCTGCCAGAACTCGAAGCGCTGCGGCGCGACGCGGTAGCCGCCCCACTCCGGCGGCACCGGGACGTCCTGGCCGGCGAAGCGTTCCTCGGCCTCGCGGTAGCGCAGCTCCAGCTCGTCACGCCCGAGCACGACCTCCGACTGCGGTGACGCCCAGGCGCCCAGCTGCGAGCCGCGCGGTCGGGTCGCCCAGTAGGCCTGCACGTCGCCGACCGGCAGGCGGGTTGCCGTGCCCTCGACCCGCACCTGTCGCTCGAGCGGGTGCCACGGGAAGAGCAGCGCACAGGCCGCGGAGTGCGCGAGCGCGGAGCCCTTGCGTGACGCGGTGTTGGTGAAGAAGCGGAAGCCGTCCGGGCCGACGCCCTTGAGCAGCACGGTGCGCGCCGACGGCGTCCCGTCGGGGTCGACGGTGGCGACCACCATCGCGTTCGGCTCGTGCAGCCCGGCGGTCGCGGCGTCGTCGAACCAGCGCTGCCACAGGGCCCACGGGTCGGGGCCGGCGCCGACCTCGTCGAGCCCGGCGTCGCCGTACTCGGCACGCAGCGCGGCGAGGTCGGACGGGTGCTCGTGCTCTGCCATGGACCCAACCTAGACGTGGGCCGGATCGCGTTGGCGGGGACGCCCGTAGGGGCCGTTACGGGGGTGGGGCAGAATGCGGGTGGCCCGCGGCCCGCTGCGCCCTCGCGCGCGCCGCCCGAAGCAACGAAGGAGTCGCCGATGGTCGAGGTACATCACGGACTGGAAGGCGTCGTCGCCTTCGAGACCCAGATCGCGGAGCCGGACAAGGAGGGCTCGGCGCTGCGCTACCGCGGCGTCGACATCGAGGACCTCGCCGGCCGCGTCCCCTTCGAGAACGTGTGGGGGCTGTTGATCGACGGCTCCTTCACCCCCGGCCTGCAGCCGGCCGAGGCGTACTCGCTGCCCGTCCACACCGGTGACGTGCGCGTCGACCTGCAGTCGGCGATCGCGCAGCTGGCGCCGGCCTTCGGCATCACCTACACCTACGACTCGACCCCCGAGAAGGTCCGCGAGGACCTCGGCCGGGCGGCCGTCATGGTGCTCGCCTGGGCCGGGCAGTCCGCCCGCGGCCTGGGCCTGCCGGTCGTGCCCCAGAAGGTCGTCGACGAGGGCAAGACCCTCGCCGAGCGGTTCCTGCTGCGCTGGCGCGGCGAGGCCGACCCGAAGCACGCGAAGGCGATCGACGCCTACTGGTCGTCGGCGGCCGAGCACGGCATGAACGCCTCCACGTTCACCGCCCGCGTCATCACCTCGACCGGGGCCGACGTGGCAGCCGCCCTCTCCGGCGCCATCGGCGCGATGAGCGGCCCGCTGCACGGCGGCGCCCCCTCGCGCGTGCTCGGCATGATCGAGGACGTCGAGAAGTCGGGCGACGCCCGCAAGTACGTCAAGAACCTGCTCGACTCCGGCGAGCGGCTGATGGGCTTCGGCCACCGCGTCTACCGCGCCGAGGACCCGCGCGCCCGCGTGCTCCGCCGCACCGCCCGCGAGCTGGGCGCCGCCCGCTACGAGGTCGCCGAGGCCCTCGAGCAGGCCGCCCTGGCCGAGCTCCGCGAGCGCCGCCCGGACCGCGTGCTGGAGACCAACGTCGAGTTCTGGGCGGCCATCGTCCTCGACTTCGCCGACATCCCGGCGCACATGTTCACCTCGATGTTCACCTGTGCCCGCACCGGCGGCTGGTCGGCACACATCCTCGAGCAGAAGAAGACCGGTCGCCTGATCCGCCCGTCGGCGGTCTACACCGGTCCCTCGTCGCGGCCCGCCAGCGAGATCGACGGCTGGAACGCCGACTGGGCGGGATGACCCGCTCCCCCTGACGACGACAGCGCCCCACCGGCTCGGCCGGTGGGGCGCTGTCGTGTCGTACGGCGTCGGTCGGCGCCGTCCTTCAGTGCCGTGGGTCAGTGCCGTGGGTCAGTGCCGTGGGTCAGTGCATGAGCACCGGGGCGACGTCGCCGTCGGCGTCGGCGGCCTCGTCCTCCTCGCGGCGGCGCGGCAGGAACGCGACCGGGACGAGGGTGACCAGCACCAGGGCGAGCGCGACCCCGAAGGTGCTGCCGAAGGCACCGGCCGCAGCGTCGAGGCCGCTGGCGACGAGCTCGCGCGGCAGCTCCAGCGCCGTGGCCAGGCCCGGGTCCATGGTCGCGGCGATGGCGAGCTCGGCCTCGGAGAGCGACTCGCCGCCAGCCAGCGGGACGCTGTCGCCCTTGCCGAGCTGCGTGGTCAGCACGACCGAGAGCACGGCCGTGCCGACCGAGCCGCCGACCTGCTGGATGATGTTGAGCAGGGTGGACCCGCGGGCGGCGTCGGCGTGGCTGAGCGTCTTCAGCGCCGAGGTCATGATCGGCATCATCGTCATGCCCTGGCCCAGCCCCATCACGAACAGCGCGCCGCTGAGCAGCCAGTACGACGTGTCCGCCTCGAGCTGGGTGAAGCCGAGCAGGCCGACGGCCATCGCGACCAGGCCGAAGGGCGCCGTACGACCGATCGGGACCCGGTCGGCGAGCACGCCGGCCAGCGGCATCATCAGCATCGCGCCCAGGCCCTGCGGGGCGACGAGCAGGCCGGCGTGGAGCGTGGACTCGCCACGCACCTGCAGGTAGTAGCTCGGGAAGAGCAGGCCGGCACCCATGAACGCGACCATGAAGATGAACATGGTGATGGTGGCGACCGTGAGGCGCTTGTTGCGGAACAGGCGCAGGTCGACCAGCGGGTGGGCGGGCTTGAAGCTGTAGAGCACGAAGGCGACGATCAGCACGATGCCGGCGGTGGCCGAGACCCACACCCGCGGGCCGAAGGACGCCCCCTCGCCGGACTCGGCGATCGAGGAGACGCCGAAGAGCAGCAGCGCCAGGCCGGGCGAGAGCAGCAGCATCCCGAACAGGTCGAAGCGCTCGGAGGGGTGCGGCTCGTCCTTCGGCAGGATCGCGGCGGCAGCGGCGATCGCGATCGCGCCCAGCGGCAGGTTGATGAGGAAGATCCAGTGCCACGACGCGATGTCGATCAGCCAGCCGCCGAGGATCGGGCCGCTGATCGGGCCGAGCAGCATCGGGACGCCGAGGATCGCCATCAGGCGACCCATCCGCTTCGGGCCGGCGGCCCGGGTCATCATCGCCATGCCCAGCGGCATCAGCATGCCGCCGCCGAGGCCCTGCAGGACCCGGAACAGGATGAGCATGCCGACCGAGTCGGCGAGCGCGCACAGCGCCGAGCCGGCGGTGAAGAGCAGCAGCGCCACCAGGTAGAGGCGCTTGGTGCCGAACCGGTCCGCGGCCCAGCCGGTCATCGGGATGACCGTGGCCAGGGCCAGCGTGTACGCCGTCATCGTCCACGCCACGGTGGCCAGCGAGGCGTCGAACTCCTCGCGGAAGGTCGGCAGCGCGACCGACACGACGGTGATGTCGAGGATGGACATGATCGCCCCGAGCACCACGACGAGCGCGACCTTGAGGACCGCGGCGTCGATGTGGTCGGGGTACTCGGGCTCGGCGGGGCGTGATGGCGCCGCAGCGTCAGTCATCGGGCGGGCTCCTTGCGGTCGCGGTCCGTCGGGAGCGGGTGCACCCGACGGGGAGTCTCGTTCGGTGTGCGCTCGCCGCGGCGGCGGTCCGACGACCGCGGCCTGCGGGGCGGCCGACCGGCGGCGCGTCCCCTGCTCGCGCGCAACCTTGGCAAACTATCACCAACCAGCAGCTGTTCCCGGCCGCGCGGCGTGATTCCGCGCACACCTCCCGGGGCGTCCGGGACGGTGGTCCCGGCAGGTCCGGCAGGTCCGCGGCGTCAGTGGGCGATGCCGAGCTGGTCGAGCAGCGCCGCCGCGGCCGGTGCCGGCCCGAAGCTGCTCCACACCAGGTGCTCGGTGCGCACCGGCGCCCCGGTCACCGGGATCGCGACCAGGTCCGGGAACTGGTCGACGAAGGCGGAGGCGAGCAGCGCGACCGCGAGACCCTCGCGCAGGATCCGCGCCATCAGCAGCATGTCCGCGACCTCGAAGGCGACCTCGCGGGTCAGCCCCGCCCGCTCGAACGCGAGGTCGCTCTGCTGGCGGCCCGGGCTGGTCGCCGGGAAGTCGACGAAGGTCTCCTCCGCGAGCCGCTCCAGCCGGACCCGGCGCCGGGAGGCCAGCGGATGGCGGGGCGCGACGACGGCGCGGTGCTGGTCGCGCGGGAAGACGTGCCCGGCGACGCCGGAGGGGACTCGCCCCTCGGGCAGCCCGAGGAACGCGAGGTCGAGCGAGCCCTCCGCCACCCGGCGCACGAGGGTGTCGCTGCTCGCGCTCTCGAACCGGACCCGGACACCGGGGTGGCGGGAGCGGAACTCCCGCAACGCTGCAGGCACGTCGACCGCTGCGACCGTCGGGATCACCCCGATGGACAGCGGTCCACGGATCTCGCCGACCGCCGCGGCGACCTCGGCGGCGGCGCGCTCGGCGGCGTCGAGGCACTGCCGGGCGACGGGGAGGAAGGCCTCACCGGCGGGCGTGAGGCGGACCTGCCTGCTGGTCCGGTGGAAGAGGCGCGCGCCCAGCTCCTGCTCGAGCCGGGCGACCTGGTGGCTCAGCGCCGACTGCACGACGAAGCACCGCTCCGCAGCGCGGGTGAAGCTGCCGAGCTCGGCCACCGCCACGACGCACCGCATCTGCTGGAGCTCCACGAGATCAATCGTGCAGCACGATTGATCTCATGAAAAGCATGCGTTGGACTCATGGCTCGGAGGCGAGCACCGTGGAGGCATGACCTCCTCCACCCTCGCCGCCCCCGGCTCGCCGGCACCCGCCACCACCTCCCCCGCCGTCGACCCGGGTCGCGCCGGCCTCACCGCGCTGACCGCGCTCGCACCGGTGGTGTGGGGCACGACGTACCTCGTCACCACCGAGCTCCTCCCGGCCGGCCACCCGCTCTTCGCCGGCCTGCTGCGCGCCCTGCCCGCCGGCCTCCTGCTGCTCGTCGTGCTGCGGCGGCTGCCGCAGGGGGTGTGGTGGTGGCGGACGCTCGTGCTCGGCTCCCTCAACATCGGCATTTTCTTCCCGCTGCTCTTCGTCGCCGCCGAACGGCTGCCGGGCGGCGTCGCCGCCACCGTCGGCGCGATCCAGCCCCTCCTGGTGGTCGCCCTGGCGCTGCCCGTGCTCGGCGAGCGGCCCACCACGCCGCGGGTGGGGTGGGCCGTCGCCGGCGCCGTCGGCGTCGCGCTGGTGGTGCTGAACCCGGCCGCCGACCTCGACGCCCTCGGCCTGCTCGCCGGCGCCGGTGCCGCGCTCTCGATGGCTGCGGGCCTCGTGCTGACCCGCCGCTGGGGCCGCCCCGAGGGCACCTCCTCCCCCGTCCTGGTCAGCTGGCTGCTCACCGCCGGCGGCTTGGTCCTGCTGCCCGCCACCGTCCTCGTCGAGGGCGCGCCGCCCGCGGTCGACGGTGGCGCGGCCGCCGGCTACCTGTGGCTCGGCGGCGTCGGCGGCCTGGCGGCGTACCTGCTGTGGTTCCGCGGCGTCGGCCGCCTGCCCGTCGCCTCCACCGCCCTGCTCGGCCTGCTCTCCCCGATCATCGCCGCCACCCTCGGCTGGCTCGTGCTGGGCCAGGACCTCCGCCCCGTCCAGCTCGCCGGCTTCGCCCTCGCCCTCGCCGCCATCCTCGGCGGCCAGCTCGCCACCGGCGAGCGGCGGTGACGCGCACGGTAGGCCCACGGGCACGGGAACGAGCACGGGCACGGACACGGGCCCGGCTCGACCACCGGGCGTCCGATCACGCCGTCCCGGGCAGTCAGCGGGTGACGTGGTCGAGCAGCTCGGCGCTGGCGCGGGCGGCGGCCCCGGCGTCGCCGCGGCGGACGGCCTCGAGGACGGCGTCGTGCTCGGGGAGCATCGCGGGGTAGCCCCGGGTCGGGTCGTCGATGCTGGCGCGCAGGGTCTCGACGAGGCCGCCGTAGAGCTCGCTGAGCAGCGGGTTGTGGGCGGCGGTGACCACGGCGACGTGGAAGGCGACGTCGGCGTCGACGAAGCCCTGGCCGTCACCGGCGTCGAGGGCGGCCAGGCGGCGGGCGGCCAGCCGATCGAGGGCGGCCAGGTCGTCGTCGGTACGACGCTGGGCGGCCAGCGCAGCGGCGCGCACCTCGATCGCCTGGCGCACCTCCAGCAGGTGCAGCGCGTCGACCCGCTCGACCTGGCGGCGCATCAGCGCCTGCACCTCGGTGGTCGCGGCGACGTAGGTCCCGTCGCCGCGGCGCACCTCGAGCACCCCGACGTGAGCGAGCGCCTTGACCGCCTCGCGAACGGTGTTGCGGCTGACCCCGAGGGTCGCGGCCAGCGCCGGCTCGGGCGGGATCCGGGTGCCGACGGACCACTCACCGCTCGCCAGCAGGCGACGCATCCCGTCGATCGCCTGGTCGACGAGGGAGGTGGGGGTGGCGGGCGCGAGGGGCATCCATTCGTCCAATCATCCGATGTCTGTCATGCTAGGGGACGTGCCCGACGTCGTCCACCCGACCCCGAGCCGCCCGACCAGCAGGCCACGCCGCGCCGGGCTCGGCCTGGTGGTCGCGGTCCTGCTCGTCTCGGTCAACCTGCGCATCGCCGTCACCAGCCTCGGCGCGCTGCTCGACCGGCTCGGCGAGATGGGCGTCTCCCCCACCACGCAGGGCGTCCTCACGTCCCTGCCCGTGCTGTGCTTCGCGATCGTCGGCGCCACGGCGATGGCGGTGACCCGCCGGGTCGGCGTCGACCGCGGCCTGGCGATCGCGCTGCTCGTGCTCACCGCCGGGCTCGTGCTGCGCGTGCTCGACGGCACCCCGGCCCTGCTGGCGGGCACCTTCGTCGCCTGCGCCGGCATCGCGCTCGCCAACGTGCTGATCCCTGCGATCGTCAAGGAGCACTTCCCGGGCCGGGTCGGCGCACTGACCGGCGCCTACACCGCGTTCCTCTCGATCGGCTCCGCGGCGGGCGCCGCGCTCGCCGTGCCCCTCACCAACGCCACCGGCTCCTGGCGCCTCGGGCTGGGCCTGTGGGCCGTCGTCGCGCTCGCGGCCGCGCTGGCGTGGGCGCCCTTCGCGCGCGGCGGCGCCGAGCGCCGCTCGACCCAGCGCGGCGCACCGATGTGGCGCCACCCGACGGCGTGGGCGGTCACCGTCCTGTTCGGCACCCAGTCGCTCTACGCCTACGTGATGATGAGCTGGCTGCCCAGCGTGTACGTCGACGCGGGGTTCAGCGAGGAGGCCGCCGGCGTGCTGCTCGCGGTCAGCATCATGATCGGCGTCCCGTTCTTCTTCGTCGTCCCCAGCATCGCCGGACGGATGCGGCAGCAGGGCCCGCTGATCGCCGGCCTCACCGGGCTCACCGTCCTCGGCTGGACCGGGCTGTGGGTCGCGCCGGAGCAGGGCGCGTGGCTGTGGGCGGCGCTGCTCGGCGCCGGCGGCTCGGTCTTCCCGGTCGTGCTGCTCTGCTTCGCCCTGCGCACCTCGACCTCGGCCGACACCGCCGCGCTGTCGACGATGGGCCAGAGCGTCGGCTACCTGATCGCGGCCGGCGGCCCCTTCCTCGTCGGGGTGCTGCACCACGCGACCGACGGCTGGGCCGTGCCGTGCGCGCTGCTCGTCGGCCTCGGCGTCGTGCAGGTGGGTGCCGGGTTGCTCGCCGGCCGACCGGTGACCATCGACGCACCGGCCGGTCCCGCTGCGAGCCAGGTCAGGACCGGTCCAGCGCGCTGACCAGCACCGCCAGCGCCTGGTCCAGCTCGGCGTCGCTCGGCCCGCCGAAGCCGACGACCAGCCCGCTGAGCCGCGCCGTGCGGCAGTAGTCGCGCAGGAGGTTGACCCGGAAGCCCGCCCGCTCCGCGGCCGCCCGGGCGCGGACCGCCCGGGCGTGCGGCAGCAACCACGTCGAGTACATGCCCGCCACCGGGCCGGCCAGCTCGGCGAAGGGCTCCAGCGCCGCCACCACCCGCGGCGCCCGCTCGGCGTAGACCCGGCGGGCGGAGCGGACCACCGCGTCGACGTACCCGTCGCGCAGCAGGGTGACCATCGCCCGCTGCACGGGCCACGCCGGGGCGTCGTGGGTGAGCGAGCGGTGCGCGTCGTAGGCATCGAGCAGCGCGTCCGGTACGACGCTCCAGCCCAGCCGCAAGGACGGCGAGATCGCCTTCGACGCGGTGCCGAGGTAGGCCACCCGCTCGCGGTCGAGGGTGGCCAGCGCCGGCACCGGCGCGACGTCGTAGCGGAACTCGGAGTCGTAGTCGTCCTCCACCACCAGCGCGCCGTCGCGTCGGGCCGTGGCAACCAGGACGAGCCGGTCGGCCGCCGGCATGACCCGGCCAAGCGGGTGCTGATGGGCGGGGGTGACGTAGGCCGCCGCACACCCGGCGAGGTCGTGGACCGGCTCGAGCGCGGGCAGGTCGCGCACCTC
Organism: Nocardioides sp. J54; assembly: GCF_000519005.1. Taxonomy (GTDB): domain Bacteria; phylum Actinomycetota; class Actinomycetes; order Propionibacteriales; family Nocardioidaceae; genus Nocardioides. The sequence goes on from NZ_JAER01000006.1 coordinate 56,739, forward strand.
GCGGCCGGACTCGCGCACCGTGGCGACGGCGGCGCGGTAGCCGGGGTCCTCGACCGCGACCGGCTCGCGCGGCAGGACGGCGAGCAGGTGCCGCAGCCCGGCGCCGGTGCCGCTGGTGACGCGCACCTGGTCGGCGTCGACAGCCAGGCCGCGGGTGCGGCCGAGCCGCTCGGCGACCAGTGCACGCAGCTCCGGCAGCCCGCGCGGGTCGTCGTACCCCCGCGGCGGCGTCGCCGACGACACCTCGCGCCACGCCCGCCGCCACACCGCGGCGTGCCGCGGGTCGACCCACGGCGTGCCGGCGTCCATCATCACCAGCTCCCGCTCCGCCCGAGGGGTACGACGGCGCGCCGGTCGCGCCAGCCCCGCCGCACGACCGCCCGGGCCGCCCGCGACCCAGGTGCCGGCACCGCGGCGGGCCTCGAGCCAGCCCTCGGCGAGCAGCTGGTCGAAGGCCTGCTCGACGACCGACCGGGAGACGCCGAGGTCCGCTGCGAGCCGGCGCGAGGCCGGCATCCGGTCGCCCGGGGCGAGGCCTCCGTCGAGCACCAGCTGGCGGACCCGGTCGGCGAGCTGGGTGCCGAGCGGGCGCGGGTCGGCCCGGTCGAGCCGGACAGGGAGGGTGCTCATTGGCCTGCCGAACTTGTCGAGAACTGGCCCGGGACAACAGGCCACTTGGCGCGCACCATGGTGCCATGACCACGCCCCCGACCGCACCGCCGTCCCACCAGTCCCTGCCGCCGCTCGAGCCGACCGCCCGCGCCCGGGTGACCCGCGGCCGCAACCGCGCGGTCACCGATCGTGCCGCGCTGCTGGACCTGCTCGCCGACGGCCTGGTCGCCCACCTGGGCGTCACCGTCGGGGACCACCCGGTCGTGCTGCCCACGGCCTACGCGGTCGACCCCGACGGGCCGGACGAGGGTGGCAGCCTCTACGTGCACGGATCGGTCGCCGCCCGCTGGTTGTGCGGGTCCGTGGGCGCGACGGTGTGCGTCACGGTGACCGAGCTCGACGGGCTGGTCGCCGGCCGCTCGGCCTTCCACCACTCGATGAACTACCGGTCCGCGGTCGTCATCGGCCGGCCCCGGCTCGTCGACGACCCGGCGGAGCGGCAGCACGCGCTCGACCTCCTCGTCGACCACATGATCCCGGGCCGGTCGGCGACCCTGCGACCGAGCACGCGCAAGGAGCTGGCCGCCACCGCGGTGCTGGCGGTGCCGCTGCACGAGGCGTCGATGAAGGCCCGCGCCGGCGGGCCGGTCGACGAGCCGGAGGACGTCGCCGCGGGGGTCTGGGGCGGGCACGTGCCGGTGCGCCGCGAGCTCGGGCCCGTCGTACCGGCCGGGGACAACCTGCCGGGGCTCAGCGTCCCGGCGGACGTCGCAGGCCGGACTCGATCGCGAACACGACCAGCTGCGCCCGGTCCCGCGCCTGCAGCTTGACCATCGCCCGGCTCACGTGGGTGCGCACGGTGTCCGGGCTGACGACCAGCGCGTCGGCGATCTCGGCGTTGGACATGCCGGTCGCCACCCAGCCGAGCACCTCGCGCTCGCGCTCGGTGAGGTCGCCCAGGCGCGGGTGCGGCCGCTCGGCGCGGCTGGCACCGAAGTGGTCGATCACCCGGCGGGTGACCGACGGCGCGAGCAGGGAACCGCCCTCGGCGACGACCCGCACCGCGTCCAGCAGCGCGGTCGGCTCGGCGTCCTTGAGCAGGAAGCCGCTGGCGCCGTTGCGCAGCGCCTCGAAGACGTACTCGTCGAGCTCGAAGGTGGTCAGCACGACCACCCGCACGTCCGCGAGCGTCGGGTCGGCGGCGACCTCGCCCAGCAGCGCCAGCCCGTCCATCACCGGCATCCGGACGTCGCAGAGCACGACGTCGGGGCGGGTACGACGCAGCAACGCCAGGCCCTCACGCCCGTCGCCGGCCTCCCCCACCAGCTCGAGGTCGGGCTCCGCGTCGACGAGGGTGGCCAGGCCCATCCGCACCAGTGGCTGGTCGTCGACCAGCGCCACCCGGACCGGCGCACCGGCCGCCGTCATGCGGGCAGCACCGCCGCGACCTCGAAGCCCCCGCCGGTCGCCGGCCCGGCGCGGAAGCTGCCACCGACCGCGGCCACCCGGGCGCGCATCCCGCTGATGCCCATGCCCTCATCCTGCACCGCACCGCCCCGGCCGTCGTCGGAGACGCGCAGCGCCACGGTCTCGGCGCCGCGTTCCCAGGTGACCAGCGCGGTGCTGGCGAACGCGTGGCGCAGCACGTTCGTCAGCGCCTCCTGGAGGAGCGCGTACGCCGTCTCGCCGACCGCCGGGTCGAGGACGCCCGGGTCGCCGAGCACCTCGACGCGCAGCCCGGCGGCGCGGACGCGATCCACCAGCGCCGGGATCGCCTCCGCGCCGGGGGCGGGACGCCGCGGAGCAGGCTCCCCGGCCATCGTCGCGAGCTCGGTGCGCAGCGCGTCGAGGGCCTCACGGCTCGTCGTCCGGATCGCCTCGAGGCTCTCCCGCGCCTTGGCCGGGTCACGGTCCAGCACGTGCAGGGCGACCCCGGCCTGCATGGCGATCACCGCCAGCCCGTGTCCGACGCCGTCGTGCAGGTCCTGCGCCATCCGCAGCCGCTCCTCGGCCGCCGCCCGCGTCGTGCGGTCCACCCGTGCGCTGCGGCCGTGGCGCAAGGAGGTCCCGATGGCGGTCGCGGCAGCGACCAGGGCACCCACCCCGATGCCCTGCCAGGTGCCGACGACGACGTCGTCCCACCGCAGCCCGCGCACGAGCAGGCCGGCCCACAGCAGCACCGCTGCCGCACCCAGCACGGGCAGCCACCCGCGCACCGGCCGACCGGTCGCGAGCACGAAGGCGCCGACGATGAGCGCGAAGAAGATCGGCCCGTTCTCGCCCCCGACGGCGAAGTAGCCGCCGGACAGCGCGCCGGTCGCGAGCAGGCCCGTCGGCCAGCGGTCCAGGGCGAGCAGCGACAGCGCCGCCGCCGCGGCGAGCACGACGGCGAGGAACCGCGCGGCCACGCCGGGGTCGACCACCCCGCCCGGACCGAGGTTGGTGCCGGCCGAGCCGCCGATGATGACCACCGCGACCGGGACCAGCCACCAGCGCCGTGCGAGCCACGTGTTCGTGTCCATGCACCGAACGTAGGCGAGTCGACGGCCGACGTCGTACGACGAGGAGAGCCTCCGCCCTACGCAGGCTTGCGTACGTCGGCGCCTCCTGCCGGCGGACGCGCCGGACGGCGTCGGCCCGCAGGGTGGGAGCCATGGACGACATGGCACCCACGGTGGCCTCCACCGACAACCTCACCAGGGTCTACGGCGACCGGGTCGCCGTCGACCGCGTCACCATGACCGTGCGGCGCGGGGAGGTCTACGGCTTCCTCGGACCGAACGGGGCCGGCAAGACGACGACCCTGCGCATGCTGCTCGGCCTGGTCCGGCCCACCTCGGGTTCGGCGTACGCCACCTCCCCGGTGGGCGCGCTGATCGAGGGGCCGGGCTTCTTCCCCTACCTGTCCGGGCGCGCGAACCTGCGCACCCTCGCCCGGCACCGCGGCTTCGACGACGCCGAGGTGGAGCGCGTGCTCGAGCGGGTCGACCTCGCCTCGCGCGCCGACGACCGGTTCAAGGGCTACTCCCTCGGCATGAAGCAGCGCCTCGGCGTCGCGGCCGCGCTGCTCGGCGACCCCGAGCTCGTCGTCCTCGACGAGCCGACCAACGGCCTCGACCCCGCCGGGATGGCGGACATGCGCGCCCTCGTCGTCGACCTCGCGCGCGGCGGCCAGACCGTGCTGCTGTCCAGCCACCTGCTGGCGGAGGTGCAGGAGATCTGCGACCGCGTGGCGATCATCCACGAGGGCCGGCTCCTGCACGAGGGCAGCGTGGCCGAGCTGCGCGGCGGCGTGTCCCTGCGCGTGCGGGCCGCCCCGGAGGACGAGGCGCTGGCGGTCGCGATGCGGCTCGCCGGCGACGACGGCGTCGCCCGCACCCCGGACGGGGCGCTGCAGCTGGCCCTCCGTCCCGAGCGGGCGCCCCGGGTCGTGCGCGACCTCGTCGCCGCCGGCGTCGACGTGCACGAGGTCACCGCCGTCGAGCGCAGCCTCGAGGACGTCTTCTTCGAGATGACCACCCACCACGTGACCAGCCCGACCGACCCGTCCAGCCACCACACCACCGAGGAGGTGCCGGCATGAGCACCACCGCCGCCACGCGACCCACCGCACCGAGCGCCCGCACGGGCGCCGTGACCGCGACCGTCCGCAGCACCCGCGCCGAGCTGCTCCGGCTGCGCGCCTGGCCGGCCGTGTGGATCACGCTCGGCGCCTGGCTCGCGCTGAGCCTGATGTTCGGCTACCTGTTCACCTACCTGTCGTACACGACCGGCGACCCGGGGTTCGCGGACGAGGGCACCACGCGGGAGCAGCAGCTCGCCGAGCTGCTGCCCACCGCGGTGCCCGACGTCTTCCTGCAGGGCATGCCGATGTTCGGCGGCGCGCTGATGATGGTGCTCGGCGCACTGGTCGCCGGCAGTGGCTACGGCTGGGGCACCTGGAAGACGGTGTTCTCCCAGGGGGTACGCCGTGGTCCCGCCGTGGTCGGCTCCGCCCTCGCGCTGAGCGCGTTCGTCGTAGCGACCCTGCTGGTCACCCTCGCCTTCGACCTCGGCGTCTCCCTGGTCATCACCGCCAGCGAGGGCCACGACGTCGTGCTGCCCTCGACCGGCGCGGTCGTCGAGTCGCTCGGCGTCGGCTTCCTCGTGCTGGAGACGTGGGCGCTGGTCGGCTTCGCCCTCGGCACCCTCGCCCGCGGCCCCGCGCTCTCCGTGGGGCTCGGCCTGGTCTGGGCGCTGGTGGTCGAGAACCTGCTGCGCGGCGTCGGACAGCTGCTCGGCTGGGTCGAGGCGCTCACCGAGGTGCTGCCCGGCACCGCCGCCGGGTCCCTGGTCGGCGCCCTCGTCGGGGCCGGTGAGGGCGACGGCACGCCCGGTGTGCTCGACACCGTCCCGGCCACCCGGGCCGCCCTCACCCTGGTCGCGTACGTCGTCGTGGCGCTCGTGCTGAGCGCCGCCCTGGTCCGCCGGCGCGACGTCTCCTGACCCACCGACCGCACTGGCCGCGCGGGCCGCACCAAGGCTTTACCGGTGCAGATGTTTGAGAGCCCTCGCGGCGGGAAATGGCAGGACCGGAGCTGAGCGGCCATCTCGGGGCCGCTCAGACCGGCGAGTCGAACCTCTCAGATCCGCTTGCCGAAGCAGCGCGACAGCTCGTGGCCGGCGTAGTAGCCGAAGTCGGGGACCTCGACGTAGCCCTCACTGAGGTAGAGGCTGATCGCCTCCGGCTGCTTGAGGCCGGTCTCGAGGACGGCGAGGTCGTGGCCGGCAGCGGCAGCCGTCGCCTCCAGCTCGCGCAGCACCCTGCGCGCCAGGCCGCGGTTGCGGGCCTCCGGCACGACGTACATCCGCTTCACCTCGACCGCGGACGTGGCGCCGAGCTCGCGGACCGGGGAGCGGCGCCAGGCGCCGGTGGCGACCGGGGTCGCGCCGTCGTACCCGACGAGGAAGAGGCCCTCCGGCGGGTCGAAGACGGTCGGGTCGATCGGCGCCTCGTCGGGCGAGCCGTAGCGCTCGGCGTACTCCTGCTGGACGCGGTCGACCAGCAGGGTGGCGTCGGCGTGGAGGTAGCCGACCGGACGGAGCTCGAGCGAGGCTTGCATGGCGAAACCGGTTTAGCACCGGCGTCACCTGCCTGTCACACTGGTTTCACCCCTGACAACGTCGTCAGCCTCACTCTGCTCGCACCGATGAGAAGGTTGACCACGTGACCGACATCCAGATCCCCGCCGACCTCAAGCCCGCCGACGGCCGCTTCGGGGCGGGGCCGTCGAAGATCCAGACCAGCCACCTCGACGCGCTGGCCGCGACGGGCGACTCGCTGATGGGGACCTCGCACCGCCAGGCGCCGGTCAAGGACACGGTCGGTCGCGTGCTGCAGGGCCTCGCCGACCTGTTCACGCTGCCCGAGGGCTACGAGGTCGTCCTCGGCAACGGCGGCGCCACGGCCTTCTGGGACATCGCGGCCTTCGGCCTGATCGAGAAGAAGTCGCAGCACCTGTCGTTCGGCGAGTTCTCCAGCAAGTTCGCCGCGTCGGTCAAGGCCGCCCCCTGGCTCGACGAGCCGTCCGTCATCACGGCCGAGCCCGGCTCGCGCCCCGAGGCCGTCGCCGAGGAGGGCGTCGACGTCTACGGCTGGGCGCACAACGAGACCTCGACCGCCGTGATGGCCCCGGTCGTGCGCCCCGCGGGCACCGCCGACGACGCGCTCGTGCTCATCGACGCCACCTCGGGCGCCGGCGGCCTGCCCGTCGACCTCGCCGAGACCGACGTCTACTACTTCGCGCCGCAGAAGTGCTTCGCCTCCGACGGCGGCCTGTGGTTCGGCATCTTCAGCCCGCGGGCGCTCGAGCGCGCCGAGCGGATCGCCGCCTCGGACCGCTACGTCCCGCCCTTCTTCGACCTGCACACCGCGATCGACAACAGCCGGAAGAACCAGACCTACAACACCCCGTCGGTCGCCACCCTCTTCCTGATGGCCGAGCAGCTCGACTGGATGAACAGCCAGGGCGGCCTCAAGGGCATGGTCGAGCGGACCACCGCCTCCTCCGACGCGCTCTACGGATGGGCCGAGCGGACGTCGTACACGACGCCGTACGTCGCCGACCCCAGCCACCGCTCGCTCGTCATCGGCACCGTCGACTTCGACGACGCCATCGACGCCGCCCAGGTCGCGAAGGTGCTGCGCGCCAACGGGATCGTCGACACCGAGCCCTATCGCAAGCTCGGCCGCAACCAGCTCCGGATCGCGATGTACCCCGCGGTCGACCCCGCCGACGTCGAGGCGCTGACGCGGTCGATCGACTACGTGGTGGAGCGGCTGGGCTGAGCCTCGGTGGGTGGGGGTTTCACCACCTGGGTGGTGAAACCCCTGCCTGGCGCAGGAAATCCGGGCCGGATCGGCGAGTTTCGTGTGCCCAGTCCCGTAGTTTCACCACCTAGGCGGTGAAACCCCGCCCCGCCAGCCCCCGCACGACCCTCAGGCCATCACGTCCACCCGAGGGGCTCCGAGCGCGACCATCAGGTCGCGTCGGGCCTCCCCGGTCACGGCGCCCGGCGTGGAGAGGGCCTCGGCGACGGAGCGCCGGAGGTCCTTGGCCTCGTGGAAGTGGTGGAGGGCGGCAGAGCGCCACTCCTCGATGTCCGGCCCCATCTCCGGCATCGGGTCCACGACGACGGGCGTGCGGAGGACGAAGGCCCCGCACAGGAGCGCGAACCCGGTCAGCAGCACCGCGGTGGTCAGCTCGATCGGCATGGTCGTCTCCTCTTCTCCTCGCCTGCGTCGGTGACCGGACCAACGCGGGTCCGCAGGGGAGGTGACGATCGGACGACGAAATCGGGACGAAGTCCCGATCACCCGCCGGAGGCGTTCAGAGGCGCCCCGCGACGAGCTCGTACGACGACCGGCCGAACGCGACGATGCGGGCGAGCTCGACCTGCGTGGGGGTGCCGCGCAGGGTCTCGAGGGCGGCGTCGACCGCGTCCTCCTTCGGCCAGCCGTAGATGCCGGCGCTGACGAGCGGGAAGGCGAGGCTGCGGGCGCCGAGCTCGTCGGCGACCTCGAGGGCACGGCGGTAGCAGGAGGTCAGCAGACGGCGGTCGGTCTGCCCGATGCGGTAGTTCGGGCCGACGACGTGGATCACCCACCGGGCGGGCATGTCGCCGGCGGTGGTCCAGCCGGCGTCGCCGGTGGCGAGCCCGTCCGGGAAGCGTCGTACGCAGTCCTCGAGCACCGCCGGGCCGCCCGCCTGGTGGATGGCACCGTCGACGCCGCCACCGCCACGCATGCGGGAGTTCGCTGCGTTCACGACCGCATCGACGCGCTGCTGGGTGATGTCGCCCTCGACGACCTCGATCTCCATGCCTGTCCCCTTCACTCGACCGTGCGGAGCCGCACCCGGCACGGTCCGCCCTCGACCAGGCCCTCCGCGGTGCGCACCGACTTCTTCACCGGCAGCACGAACGTCTTCTGCTCGGCGCTGGGGAAGACCGACGTGCGCCACGTGCTCGCACCGATGGTCACCTCGACGCGGACGCTGCCGAAACCCTTGCGCGGCGCGACGTCGTCGATCGCGTCGGACACCTCGAACGGCAGGCTGACGAAGAACCAGCTGCTGCCCGCCTGGTCGCGCGCCTCCCAGCGCCACAGGTCCGCGGTGAACGCGAAGTCCTCATCCACGCGGCCGATCCTGTCAGCGACCTCCGACAAGGCGCAGCGTCGCCCGCTCCAGCGCGGCCCGGCGGGCATCGGGGTCCACGTCCTCGCCGGAGGTACGACGCACGGCCGCCCGGATGGTCCGGTCCGCCTCGTAGGCGTCGACCACCCGCGGGTCGACGTACGCGCTGCGGGCCAGGGCCGGCGTGTTGCCGAGGAACTCCGACACCTCCCGCATGGCCGAGGCGATCGCCCGCTTCCGTGCGGTCTTCGACGACTCCGACGCCGGGGGCGCCTCGGCGAGGGCGGCCGCGGCGAGCACGGTGCCGTGCCAGGTGCGGAAGTCCTTCGCCGACACGTCGAGCCCGCTGACGTTGCGGAGGTACTCGTTCACGTCGGTGCCGGTGACGTCCAGCAGCCGCGTGTCCTTGCGGCGACGCCGGCGCCGCTTGTCGAGCGCCTCGACCGCGACCTGGTCGTCGATCTCCACGTGGTGCTCGACGCCGGACTTGCCGGTGAACTCGAAGACCAGCTTCTCCTTCCGGCGACGCACGTGCTGCCGCTCGAGCGTGGTGAGCCCGACCGAGCCGTACTCCTCGGCGTAGATGTCGTTGCCGATGCGGAAGCAGCCCAGGTCGATGAGCCGTACGGCGAGGGCGCAGGTCGCCTTCTGCCCGAGGTCGTCCTCGCCGAGGTCGGCGAGCACCTCCTCGCGGATGCGCGGCAGGCGGCGGCCGAGCTTCACCACCCGGCGGTGCTTCTCGTCGCTGCGCCGGGTCACCCAGTCCGGGTGGTAGATGTACTGGCGGCGGCCGGCGTCGTCGGTGCCGACAGCCTGCAGGTGCCCGTTGGGGAACGGGCAGATCCAGACGTCGGTCCACGCCGGCGGGATCACCAGCGCCTTGCACCGCTCGACGTCCTCCGGATCGAGGCGCGCGCCGGACTGGTCGAGGTGCACGAAGCCACGCCCGGCACGGCGCCGGATCCAGCCCGGCTGGTCGGGTGAGCTGCGACGGAGACGGACCACGCAGGACAGGTATCCAGTGCGGCTGGTTCCAGCCGTCCGCCCGTGCGTGACCATGCGCACCGTAGCGGTCGCACACGCGTTTGTGGTTAGGTCTTGTCGGGTCGTGACATCCGTCGGCTGTTCGTGGGGAACGTGACGGGACGTTCCCGGCGGCCCACCAGGAGGTGCCCTCCCCGTGTGGGAGTTCATCAGTGAAAGACGCGCCAGTCTGGCCTTCGACGCCTACCAGCACACGAGCCTCGTGCTCCAGTGCGTGCTCCTCGCGACGGTGATCGCCGTCGTCGCCGCTGCCCTCATCACCCGCGCCCCGCGGCTCGAGCCGGTGGCCAACGCGGTGTCCGCGATCGGCCTCACCCTGCCGTCCCTGGCGCTGATCGGCCTGCTGATCCCGCTCTCGGGGCTGGGCACGACCACCGCCGTCGTGGCGGTGACCTTCTACGCCGTGATGCCGATCCTGCGCAACGCCGTGGTCGGCTTCGCGCAGGTCGATGCCACGCTTCTGGAGTCCGCACGCGGCATGGGGATGTCGGAGCTGCGGACGCTGACGCGCATCCGGCTGCCGCTCGCCTGGCCGGTGATCCTCGCCGGGGTCCGGGTCTCCACCCAGATGTCGATGGGCGTCGCGGCGATCGCGGCGTACGTCATCGGCCCCGGCCTCGGCAAGTACATCTTCACCGGGCTCGCCACCGACGGCGGGGCGAACTCCGTCAACAACGCCGTCGTCGGCACGTTCGGCATCGTGCTGATCGCGCTCGTCGCCGACGCACTGCTCCTGCTCCTGGGCCGCCTGACGATCTCGAAGGGAATCCGCGCATGACCACCACCGAGGGTGCACCCGACGACACCGCCCACAACGACGACACCTCCCGCGAGATCAGCGGTGCGGAGCTGGTGCTGACCGACGTCGTCAAGAAGTACCCCGGCCAGAAGACGGCCGCGGTCGAGGGCCTGTCCCTCACCATCCCCGCCGGCGAGATCGTGATGTTCATCGGGCCGTCCGGCTGCGGCAAGACGACCTCGCTGAAGATGATCAACCGGCTGATCGAGCCGACGTCCGGCACGATCACCATCGACGGCAAGGACATCCGCCAGCAGGACGAGAACGAGCTGCGTCGCCACATCGGCTACGTCATCCAGGGCGGCAGCCTGTTCCCGCACATGACGGTGGAGAAGAACATCGCCATCGTGCCGAGGCTGCTCGGCTGGGACGCCGACCGCATCGAGGAGCGGGTCACCGACCTGCTCGACCTGGTCGGCCTCGAGCCGGCGCGCTACCGCCACCGCTACCCGCGCGAGCTCTCCGGCGGCCAGCAGCAGCGCGTCGGCGTGGCCCGCGGCCTCGCGGCCGACCCGCCGGTGATCTTGATGGACGAACCCTTCGGTGCGGTCGACCCGATCACCCGGCAGCGGCTGCAGGACGAGCTGCTCAGCATCCAGCGCGAGCTGCGCAAGACGATCGTCTGCGTCACGCACGACATCGACGAGGCGATCAAGCTCGGCGACCGGATCCTGATCCTCCAGGAGGGCGCGAGGATCGCGCAGTACGACACCCCGGAGACCATCCTCAGCGCGCCGGCCAACGACTTCGTCGCCGACTTCGTCGGCGCCGGCTCGTCGCTGAAGGCGCTCAGCCTGGCCCGGGTCTCCGACGTCGAGCTCCGCCAGCCCACCACCGCACGCGTCGGCGAGTCGACCGCGGAGGCGCGCAAGAGGGCCGAGGCGAACGGCGACACCGCCGTCGTCGTCCTCGACGACCGCGGCCGGCCACGCGGTTGGCCGTGGCTGCGGCAGCTGCGCGGGGAGACGATCATCGTCCCCGACCACGAGGTCAACGACGTCGACGAGCGGTCCACGCTCAACGACGCGCTCGACACGATGCTGTCGAGCAGCCACGGCGCCGCGATCGTCACCGGGCGCCGCGGCCAGTACCTCGGCGTGGTCGACTTCGCCGCGGTCACCGAGCAGATCCGCGCGATGGAGGAGCAGGCCGGTGGCTGAGCCCACGACCGTCACGCCCACCGCGCCCGCGACCGAGTCCGCGCCCCGCGGCCGGCTGACCCGCGAGGCCCTGCTGATGCTGGTCCTGCCGCCCGTCGTCGTGCTGCTGGTCTTCGGCGCCTGGGTCTGGTGGCGCCAGACCACCGACCTGGACGTCATCGAGGCCAACCAGCTGCGCTGGTCGGAGATCCGCTCGCTGCTCGTCGAGCACGTCCAGCTCACCGTAGTGACCTCGCTGATCGTCGTCGGCATCGCCGTCCCGCTCGGCATCGTGCTCACCCGCCGTGCCTTCCGCGCCGCGGCGCCGGTGGTCGTCGGCATCGCGAACGCCGGCCAGGCCGCGCCGTCGGTCGGCCTCATCGTGCTGCTGTTCCTGTGGCTCAACGACTGGCTCAGCGGCTTCTGGATCGCGGTGATCGCGCTGAGCCTCTACGGCATCCTGCCGGTGCTGCGCAACACGATCACCGGCATCGAGGGGGTCGACCCGACCCTCGTCGAGGCCGGACGCGGGGTCGGCATGACGACCTTCGGGACGCTGTTCCGCATCGAGCTGCAGCTCGCGCTGCCGGTGATCATGGCCGGCGTCCGTACGTCGCTGGTGCTGGTCGTCGGCACCGCCTCGCTCGCGTGCTTCATCAACGCCGGCGGGCTCGGCGAGATGATCATCACCGGCATCACCCTGTTCAAGTACTCCCTGATGATCTCCGGCGCCCTGCTCGTCGCACTGCTCGCGCTCGTCTTCGAGTGGCTGGGACGGGTGCTGGAGCTGCTGACCCGACCGAGGGGCATCTGACATGCGCATGCTGCGGAACACCGCCGGTGCCGCACTGGTGGCGCTGTGCCTGGTGGCGACGCTCACCGGCTGCGGCCTGGGCACCGCGGGCGGACGGATCCTGTCCGGCTCGCTCTCCGGGCCGGTCGAGGACGTCGAGTCGCTGGAGGGGCTGCACATCGGTGTCGGCTCCAAGAACTTCAGCGAGAACATCATCCTCGGCAAGATGGCGATCAGCCTGCTCGCCTCGGCCGGCGCCGACGTCACCGACCTCACCAACATCCCCGGCTCCGCGTCCGCGCGGGAGGCCCACCTGCAGGGCCAGATCGACGCGATGTGGGAGTACACCGGCACCGGGTGGATCGCCTACCTCGGCGAGGAGAAGCCGATCCCGGACGAGCAGGAGCAGTACGAGGCCGTCCGCAAGCGCGACCTCGACGAGAACCAGCTGGTCTGGCTGCCGCCGGCACCGATGAACAACACCTACGGCTTCGCGATGACCCAGGCGACGAAGAAGAAGCTCGGCATCAGCAAGCTCTCGGAGCTGCCCACGGTGCCGGTCGAGGAGCGCACCTTCTGTGTCGAGTCGGAGTTCACGAACCGCCCCGACGGCCTGCCCGGGATGCTGAAGACCTACGGCGTCCCGCAGGGCCGGCCCAACGGCGTGCCGGACGGGAACCTGAAGACCTTCCAGACCGGTGCGATCTACAGCGCCACCGACGCCGGCAAGTGCAACTTCGGCGAGGTGTTCACCACCGACGGCCGGATCAAGGCGCTCGACCTCGTTGTGCTCGAGGACGACAAGCAGTACTTCCCGAAGTACAACGTCTCCCTCGTGGTCCGCGAGGAGGTCCTCGACGACTACCCCCAGATCGCCGACCTGTTCGCGCCGGTCTCCGAGGAGCTCACCGACGAGGAGCTCATCGAGCTCAACGCACGGGTCGACGTCGACGGCGAGGAGGCCGTCGACGTGGCCTGGGAGTGGCTGGTCGAGAAGGGGTTCGTCACCGAGGAGTGACGGGCCGCGGCCCGCTGTCAGCGGGGGCGCAGCGCGCGCAGCAGCACGACGACGATGACCGCGCCGGCGACCCCGCCGAGGGCCCACGGCCACCAGTCGCGCTCCTCGGCCCGCACCGGTACGGACTCGCCGTCCTCGCCGTCCTCGCCGTCAGCACGGCTGTCGCCGTCGGTGGCGGCGTCCGCCGGCGCACCGGTCGCCGAGCCGTCGACGGCGGCCCGGACGTCGGCGGGAAGCTCGACCCGCAGGACCTCGGCGGCCTGGCCCTCCGAGCTGAGCAGCACCTCGCCGTCCGCGGTGACCGCCAGGCCCTCGCCCTGCTGCTGGGAGGGCAGGTCGAGCAGCGCGACCCGGTCCAGCGCGGGCCAGGTGTAGACGGCGGCCTGGGTGTAGTTGCGGATGATGACGTGCCGCCCGTCGGGGAAGAAGGCTCCGTCGGTGGCGATGCCGAGCACCTCGTCGACCGGCTCCAGCTCGTTGACCCGGTCCTCGGACAGCTCCTCGGGCGCGGCGTACACGCGACCGAAGACGCCCTTGGAGACCACGTAGAGGCGGCCGGTGCCGGGCTCGGTGAGCAGCGTCTCGGCGTCGCGGGGTCCGCCGTCGTAGCTCAGCCGGTACGACGGCGCCCGCACCTCGCGATCGCCGCGCCCGACCGGCACCTTCGTCACCGTGACGGTGCGCCGGGCGGCCAGGTTGTCGCCGATGTCGCCGACCCACACGTGCCCGTCGCCGGCGGGGGCGAGCGCCTCGATGTCGGTGGCCTCGCCCTGCCACCGGGTGACCCCGACGGTCTCGCCGGTCGCCGGGTCGATGGTGAAGACGCGGTTGCTGTCGCCGGAGTCGTTGACGGTGACCGCGAGGCCGTCCTGCAGCACCAGGCCGCTGGACTCGACGACCTCGGGGTCGGCGAACGCGAACACGACCTCGGAGTCGACCGGCTCCTGGGCGACGCCGGGCGCGAGCAGCGCGACGCCGAAGGGCACGGGCAGCAGGGCGAGCAGGACCTTCTCGACCACGCGGCTCACGCCCCTGCGGCCGGCAGGTCGAGGAGCTCCCCGAGCCGCGGTCGGATCCCCCACGTCGCCACCAGGTCGTCGTACTCGTCGAGCGGCTGGGCGCCGCCCGTGCGCACCGCCCGCAGCAGGGTGTTGCGCGGGGTGTGCTTGCTGTCCACGAACTCCATCACGTCGACGCGGTAGCCGCGGCTGCGCAGCAGCTGGGCCCGCAGCGCGTCGGTGAGGGTGTCGGCGAACCGCTCGCGCAGGATCCCGTCGCGCACCAGCGAGGTGTACGGCGCCGGCGAGTCCGCCTTGCGCAGCTGGGCCGCGATGTCGTGGTGGCAGCAGGGCGCGGCCAGCACCAGCGTGGCGTCCCAGCCCACGGCGCGGGCGAGCGCGTCGTCCGTGGCGGTGTCGCAGGCGTGCAGGGCCAGCACGACGTCCGGCGGCTCGGGCAGCTCGGCGTCGCCGATCGTGCCGGCGACGAAGCTGGCGTCGATGCCCAGGCCGGCGGCCACCGCGGCATTGTGGTCGCGGGACTGCTCCTTGACGTCGACGCCGGTGAGCCGCACGGGCAGGCCGCGGCGCTCGCTGAGGAAGCGGTGCGCGGCGAAGGTGAGGTAGCCGTTGCCGCACCCGAGGTCGACGACCCGCAGCGGCTCCTCGGGCGTGGGGCGGCGCAGGTGGCCGCGGGCCCGGGCGTCGGCGATGGACCGGTCCAGGATGCGCAGGAAGTCCTCGACCTGGCGGTACTTCGCCATCCGGCTGGGCTTGATGCGGCCCTTCGCGTCGGCGAGGCCGAGGGCCGCGAACAACGGGTCGCCCTCGGGCAGCATCCGCTCCTTGGCGCGGTCGTGGTCGCGGGTCGGCTCCGCCTCGGCGTCGGCCTGCCGCTTCGCGGCGTGCACCTGGGCGTCACCCTTCTTGGTGACCCGCAGCGACAGCTGCCGGTCGGTCGTCTCGACGGTCCAGTTGCCGAAGGGCTCGGCGAGCAGGCGGTCGACCTCGGCCCCGGCCGCGTCGCCGAGCAGGTGGTTCGAGGTGTGGGCCTGGGTGGCGTCGTACCGCACGACCTGGAGGTGCCGGCCCGCCTTGAGGTCGACCCAGCGCAGCTCGACGCGGCGCCACCCGGGAGCGGCGGTGCGGCGCTTGCCGGACGCGACCGCACGGACCAGGCGGTCGTCGGCGAGCAGGTCCTCGCGCACCCGCGCCAGGCCCTGCTCGAGCGTCTCCGTGCGGCTGCTCATCGCGGGCTCACTGCACGACGGCGGCCACGACGACGATGAGCAGCAGGAGCACCAGCGCAGCCGGGATGACGAGTCGACGGTGGCGCGGGTTCACGCACCGATCCTACGGTCCGCCCGGTCCGCGTCCGCATCGGCTCACCACAGCGAGAGGGAGGCGCCGACGATGCCGGCGAGGTCGTCGGCGCTCACCCGCTTGGGGGCGGTGTCCAGCAGGCGCTGCTGCTTGAGCGCACCGTCGACGAGGTCGTCGACGTCGCCCTCGTCGTAGCCCACGGCGGCGAGGCCGTTCGGGATCCCGATGTCCTGCATCAGCCTGGCGACCACGCCCGGCAGCACGTCCGGACCGTTGCCGGAGACCGTCGGGTCGAGGAGCTGGGCGGCGCGCAGGTGGCGCTGGGGCGCGGCGTCGAAGGTGAAGCGGAACGCCTCCGGTGCGGTCAGCGACACCGCCATCCCGTGCGGCACCATCGGCTCGTCCTGCGGGTAGTCGGGCGGCACGAAGTCCCGCACGCGCCCGGCGATCGGGTAGGCGTTGGCGTGCGGGATGTGCACGCCGGCGTTGCCGAAGCCCAGGCCGGCGAAGGTCGCGGCGAGCGCCATCTGCTCGGACACCACCGCGCCGAGCGCGTCGTCGGGCTTGCGGTGGACCGCGGCCCGGAAGGCGCCGGAGAGCAGGCCGAGGGCGCGCTCGGACCACAGGTCGGCGATCGGGTTGGAGCCGCAGTAGGGCACCCGCTGCTCGGGCGACTTCGCCTCGTAGTCGCCGTACCAGCGCGCGGTGTAGCTCTCCAGCGCGTGGCACAGGATGTCCATGCCCGCGGCGGCGGTGACGGCGGCAGGCTGGGTCGCCGACAGCGCCGGGTCGACCACCGCGAGGCGCGGGCGGAGCGCGGCGTGGCTGATGCCGGTCTTCACCTTCAGCGACAGCACGTCCATCACGCAGATCGTGGTCGACTCGCTGCCGGTGCCGGTCGTGGTCGGCACCGCGACCAGCGGGAGCACGGGCTGCTCGGGCGCCCGGGCCTTGCCGACTGGGGCATTGACGTAGTCCATCAGCTCGCCGGGGTTGGTCACCAGCAGCGCGACCGCCTTCGCGGTGTCGATCGACGACCCGCCGCCGACCGCGACCACCGCGTCGAACGGTCCCTCGGAGCGCGCGAACGCGACCGCCTCCTCCAGCGACACGTCCGTCGGCTCGACCCGGGCCCGGTCGAAGACGACGACCTCCAGCCCGCTCGAGCGCAGCGCGCCCGCGACGTCGTCCGCGTGACCGACGAGCGCGACCCCGGGGTCGGTCACCAGCAGCACCCGGCGCGCGCCCCAGGCGCTGACGTCGTACCCGATCTCGCGGGATGCGCCGCGCCCGAACTTGAGCGCCGGCGCGGCGTAGGTGAAGACGGTCTCCTGCCGAGAAGTGGTCACACCTTCACGTTATCGCCGGCCACCTCGATCGCCGCGCGGACCGAGCCGTAGACCTTGAGCCGGCCCGCGGCGACGTCGGCGAGCGGGACCCAGGCGACGTGGTCCGTCGTACCGCCCTCCTCGACGACGCGGGGCTCGCCCTCGCCGACGCGTGCGCGGTAGATGATGCCGATGGCGTGGAAGTCCTCGGCGCGGCCGTTGGGGGCGGTGCCGGTGAAGTGGTGGTCGAGGACCGTCAGCAGGCCGGTCGCCTCCCCCTCGAGGCCGCACTCCTCCCACAGCTCGCGGCGGATCGTGTCCGTCGGGGACTCGCCGTGGTCGATGCCACCCCCGGGCAGGTGCCAGGTCCCGGGGTCGGGGGCGAGGTCGGAGGTGCGGGTGAGCAGGATGGCGCCGTCGCGCACCACGTAGGCGTAGGCGGCGGCGCGCTGCCGGCGACGGACCTGGTACGACGCCAGCGCCTCGCCCACGAGGCCGACCGTCGGCACGGTGCCGTCGAGCACCTCGGCGAGCGGCTTCCAGGCGGCCTCGGCGGTGCTGCCGTCGACCTCGGTGACGTGGGGCTCGGGCGCGTCGGCGGGCACCCAGCCCTCGAAGACGATCCGCACCGAGTGCGCGTCGACGCGACGGCCCCGGCGCCACGCGTCGGCGACGTGCATCGAGAACACGTGGGCGGTCGGCTCGACGGTCACGTCGAGGCCGGTCTCCTCGTAGACCTCCCGCACCACCGCGTCGGCGGGGTCCTCACCGTGGTCGACACCGCCGCCGGGGAGCGACCACAGCTCCTTGCGGGTGACCTTCTCCGAGAGCCGCGAGAGCAGGATCTGGTCGCCCCGGACGATGACGGCGTACGCCGCCAGTCGCTGCACCCGCTGCGCCATCGCCGCCTCCTGTCCGTCTCGGTCCACCCTAGGGCGTGCCCGGTGGCGGTCAGGAGAAGGGCGGGCGGGCGTCCCTGGCGAGGGAGCGCTTGCCGGCCCAGCGCCACACGCGCGCCGCGCGGTCGCGGTCCTCGTCGGTGACGAGGTTGCCCATCCAGCGCAGCGCGAGGGTCATGAGCAGGTCCGAGCGCATGCCGAGCGGACCCAGCGTGGGCAGCAGGCGCGGGACGGTGACGAGGCCGGCGAGGCGACGGGCGATGGAGAACGACTCGCCGTAGTGCTCGCGCAGCAGCGCCGGCCAGACCGTGGCGAGGTCGACGTCGGGGGTCTCGGCCAGCAGCTCGGCGACCAGTCGCCCGGTCTCGAGGCCGTAGTCGATGCCCTCGCCGTTGAGCGGGTTGACGCAGGCGGCCGCGTCGCCGATCAGCGCCCAGTTGCGGCCGGCGACGTTGGACACCGCGCCGCCCATCGGCAGGAGCGCCGAGGTCGGCATGCGCAGCTCCTCGCCGAGGCCGAACTCCTCACGGAGCCGGTCGGCGTACAGCGCCATCAGCGGCTTGATCGCGACGTCCGCGGGTCGCTTGGCGGTCGCGAGCGTGCCGGCACCGAGGTTGACCTCACCGGCACCGGCGCCGAGGGGGAAGATCCAGCCGTAGCCGGAGAGGATCTCGTCCTGCTCGCCGCGCAGCTCGAGGTGGGAGCTGATCCACGGGTCGTCCGCGCGCGACGACTTCACGTAGCAGCGCCCGGCGACGCCGTACACGGTGTCGCGGTGCCACTCCCGGCCGAGCACCTTGCCCAGCGGCGAGCGGACCCCGTCGGCGACGACGAGGCGGCGGCAGGCGACCTCGCGGCCGTCCTTGAACACCACGGCGGCGACCCGGTCGCCGTCCATGCGCACGTCGACGGCGCGAGCGCCCTCGAGGCCGACGGCGCCGGAGTCCAGCGCGGTCGTGCGGAGGTGGTCGTCGAGCTCGGTGCGGGCCACGGCGCTGCCCCAGTCGGGCAGGTGGCCGCCGGGCCAGGGCAGGTGCAGCGTCTGACCGAAGCCGTGGGCGCGCAGGCCCTGGTTGACGGTGTGGGAGCGGACCCAGTCGCGCAGGCCGAGGCGCTCCAGCTCGCCGATCGCGCGCGGGGTGAGCCCGTCGCCGCAGGTCTTGTCGCGGGGGAAGACGGCGGCGTCCGCGAGCACCACGTCGGCACCCGAGCGGGCCGCCCACGCCGCCGCCGCCGATCCGGCCGGACCGGCGCCGACGACGAGGACGTCGGTGCTCAGCGGGGTGCTCGCGCTCATCCTCCGATTGTGTCAGCCGCCCGCCTGCTCCCCCGCATCCACCACCCCGCTCGTGGGACAGCCTGTGGAGACAGCTGCGATAGTCCCGGGTCAAAGCACCGCGACACGCCGGTCCAGGGTGCTTTTGACCCGGGACTACCGCGGCGTCGTCCACAGGCAGGTGCCCGGGAAGTCGGGCCGCGGGGCACTGGAATCCGGGTCGGCGGGGTCGTGAGGGTCGGGGGCATGCAGCTTCCTCGACCGACCACCGGCACCGCACCGACCACGTCCACGCCCGTCACCGGGGCGGTCCGGTGAGGGCCGGACGGAGGCGGTCCCGCGCCGTCGCCGTGGCCTGGGCCCTGCTGGCGGTGGCTGGCACGACATTGGTCACCGGGTGCGACGACGGCGGCGAGCCACCCGGTGCCCGCGGCGTCCCCGGCAACGCGGGCGACGACACCCCGGGCGGTCCCGGCGGTCCCGGCGGGCCCGGCGACGACGCCGACGGCGCCGACGGCGCCGACGGCGCCCCGGACGCCGGAGACGTGCCGGAGGAGTGCCGCGAACCGTTCCCGCTCGCGTTCGGCCCCGCCGACCTGGACGACATCGCCCTGCTGCCCGACGGGTTCCCCGACCCACCGGTCCCGGCGACCCTGTGCCTGACCGACGAGACGTTCGACGGGACGCAGGAGTCGGCGTCGTACGCGACCTCGGCCAGCGAGGAGGAGGTGCTCGCCGGCTACGAGGCGGCACTCGCCGACCTCTCGCCGGTCCGGGAGCAGGACGGCGTCGGCCGGCCGGTCGTGAGCGCCAGCGACGGCGACCTCTTCATCCAGGTCACGCCGCGCCCCGGCGGCTTCGTGCTGGCCCTGGCCTTGAGCACCGGGTGAGCCGCGGGTGGGGTGGTCGACTCGGCCGAACCGGTCACCTCACCGGCCCGGACCGGCGATGATGGCGCTCGTGCCAGCGACGACCAGTGGCCCCGCCCCGGTGCGCGGGCTCCCTGAGCGCGCCGGCGCGGCCCTCGGCGCCGTGCTGGTCGCGCTGGGCCTCGCGACGCTGGCGAGCCTGCTGCTCACCGCCGAGGCGTCCGGCCCGTCGTACGAGGTCCGGCGCGAGCTGGCGCCGTTCGACCTGGTGATGAGCGCGGTCTACGGCACGGTCGGCGCACTGATGGTCGCCCGGCGGCGCCACCTCGCCGGCTGGGTCTTCCTCGTCGTCGGGTGGGGGTACGGCGTCACGGCGGCCAGCATCGCCTGGACGGTCCTCGGCGGGGAGCACCCCGACCTGCCGGGCCTGGCGTGGGCGCCGCCGGTGGTGCTGGCCGGCTGGACCACCTCGGCGCTGCTCACCGTGCTGGTCCTGCCGTGGCTGCTGACCCCCCGGGCGCCGACCGGCTGGCTGCGCGGCGGCGCGATCGGCGGGGCCGCCGTCGTGGCGGTCGCGGCCGTCGTGCGGATGCTGCTCCAGGTCCCCGGCGCCCCGCCGCACCCGCTGACCGGCGGCGGCCGGATCTCGGACCTGGCCCGCCGCGCCGACGACGCCCTGATCCCGGTGTACTTCCTGCTCGCCCTGCTGGTCGCGGCGCACCTGGCGTGGCGGCTGCGGCGAGCGCCGGTCCAGCAGCGGCGGGAGCTGCTGTGGTTCGTGGCCTCGGTGCTGGCGGTCGCCGTGGGCTACATGGCCTTCGAGATCGGCGTCAGCCTCGACGGGCGGTGGTTCGTGATCGGCACCGCCGCCATGTTCGTCGCGGCCCTGACCCTGCCGGCGGTGGTGTTCCTGCTGCTGCGCCGACAGCCGTCGTGGCAGCTCGACCTCGCGATCTCCCGCACCCTGGTGGGCGGCCTGCTCACGGCGATCCTGGTCGCGAGCTACGTCGTGCTGGTGTGGGCGCTGAGCATGGTCGCGCCATGGGGCGAGCAGTCGCGCGGCGTGGTCGTCGTCGCCGGCCTCGCCCTCGCCGTCCTGCCGCTGCGCGACTGGCTGCAGCGCCAGGTCGAGCGGCTCGTCTTCGGCTCGGGGGCGGACCCGTCGGTGCTGCTGGAGCGGGTGGCCCAGGCCCTGAGCGCGGCCGACGAAGACCAGCCGCAGCTCGACGGGATGATCGCCGCACTGCGCCGCGCCCTGCGCCTGAGCCGGGTCGAGGTCACCCTCCACGACACGCTGCTGACCGCCGACGGCCGCGAGGAGGAGGACCAGGACGAGCGCGCCATCCGGCTCCCGCTCAGCAGCAACGGCCGCACGATCGGCGAGCTGGTCGCGGTCGCACCCCGCGGCGAGCGCCTCGACCCGCGCTCGGTGCGGCTGCTGCGCCAGATCTCCGGCCTCGTCGCCGTCGCCGCGGAGCTCGACGAGACCAACCGGGCGCTGGAGGCCGCGCGGGCACGGGTCGTCGAGGTGCGCCACGAGGAGCGGCGCCTGCTGCGCCGCGAGCTCCACGACGGCCTCGGCCCGGCCCTGTCCGGCACCGCGCTCGCCCTCGCCGCCGTACCGGCCACGTCCTCGCTCAGCGCGGACGACGCCGTCCTGCTGCGCCGCCTCGTCGAGGAGCTCAGCCGGCGGGCCGACGACGTGCGCCAGATGGCGCGGGTGCTGCTGCCGCCGGTGCTCGACGACGGGCGGCTCGGCGAGGCACTGGCCTTGCTGGCCGACCGCTACTCGATGGGCCGCTTCTCGGTCTCCGTGGACGCGCCGCACGCCGACCGGCTCGACGGGATCCACCAGGTCGTGGTCTACCAGGTCGCCGCCGAGGCCGTCCGGAACGCGGCGCGGCACGCGGGCGCGCGACACTGCCTGGTCCGCGTGGAGCTGCCCGACGGCGGCGGGGTGCGTCTGGAGGTCTGCGACGACGGGCGCGGCATCAGCGCCGAGGCCGCGCCAGGCGTGGGCATGGCGTCCATGCGGGAGCGGGCCGGCGAGCTGGGCGGGTCCGTCGAGGTCACCGCCACCGAGGGAAGGGGGACCACCGTGGTCATGGTGCTGCCGTGAGCACGTCCGAGGGCACCGCCGGAAATCCGGTCGGGACTGTGTCCGGCGGCGCGCCGGGCGCGAGCGACACGATCCGGGTGGTGGTCGTCGACGACCACCCGGTCTTCCGGATCGGCATGAGTGCGCTGCTGCGCTCGCTGCCGGACGTGGAGGTGGTCGGGGAGGCCGCCGACGGTGACGAGGCGCTGGCGGTCGTCGCCGAGCACGCTCCCGACGTCGTGCTCATGGACCTCGACCTCGCCGGCGACTCCGGCGTCGAGACGACCCGAGAGCTGTGTCGCCGGGACCCCACCCTGGGGGTCCTGGTGATCACCATGCTCGGCGACGACGACTCGCTCTTCGCCTCGATCCGCGCGGGGGCACGGGGCTTCCTGCTCAAGGGCGCCTCGCCGGACGAGGTCGCCCGCGCCGTCCGCTCGGTCGCCAACGGCGACTTCCTGCTCGGGCCGCAGCTGGCGCAGCGCGGCGCGCTCTACCTGTCCGGGGCCCGCACCCGCGGCACGGTGCCCTTTCCCGAGCTCACCGACCGGGAGCGCGAGGTGGTCGACCTGGTCGCCCGCGGCTACGACAACGCGACCATCGCACGGCGGCTGGTGCTGAGCACCAAGACCGTGCGCAACTACGTGTACGGCGTGCTGGCCAAGCTCGACGTCCCCGACCGCGGCCAGCTCATCGTCCGGGCCCGCCAGGCCGGTCTGGGTGGCGACGAGCCCGACGACGCGGGGCGGTAGCCCGGGCGGGGTGCCCGGGAAGTCGGGCGCTGCTGACCTGTCCCCCGGGCCGTCGGGTCGCGCACGCTCGGCAGCATGAACGAGACGACCCCCCTGACCACGCCAGCGGGCGCTCCGCCCGGCCCCGCGCCTTCGCGCTTCACGGCGTGGCCCCTGATGATCACGCTCTGTGGGCTGCTCGGCCTGGTCGCCCTCCTGCTGGAGGGACGGCCTGACAACAGCAGCGACTTCGACTACCCCGTGACCGCGGAGCACGTGCTCGAGATCGACCATCTGCCGTACCGGCTCTCCGGCGCGATCGGCTACGTCGTCGCGCTCCTGCTCGTCGCAGCTGCGGTGATGTGGCGGCACCGCGTCGAGCGCCGGTTCCCCGGGTCGGGCGGGGCGACGGCCGTGTCCTACGGCGTGCTGGCCACCGCCGCCCTGGTGACCCTCACGTACGGCTGGCGCGGCGCGTTGGGCGACTACCTGCCCGGCGGACCGGAGGAGGACACCTACGACACCGAGGGGCTCTACAACTACTTCGTGATGACCGACTTCAGCCCCTACATCGCCTTCGTGCCGTTGCTGGCCTCGGCGTACGGTCTGGCGTGGATGGCGTTCCACGAGCGCCTGGTCTCGCGGGGTCTCGGAGCGCTGTCGGCCGTCTTCGCCAGTGCGCTGCTGCTGGCGGTCTTCGTCACCGGCGTGCCCGGGCTTCCCGCCCTGATCGTGGTCGGTCTCATCGTCGCCGGCATCTGGCTCGCCGTGGGTCGCAGCCCGATCACGATGGAGGTCGGCCGATGAGGCGCCGCATCGCCCGGACCGGCGCCATGGTGTCGGCCGCCGTGCTGGTCACGGCCACCGCGCCCGCCCTCGCCCAGCCCGGTACCGACCCCGAGGTCCCGAGGGACACCATCGGGCCCGCGATCGCGATCACCGCCCCGGACCCGGTCTGGCAGGACTGGCACGGCGGCGCCGTCGAGCTCTCGGTCCGCGCCACCGACATCAGCGGGGTCGAGTTCGTCTCCTACACCCTCGACGGCGCCCAGTCGGGCGGCGGTTCGTTCCCCGTGTCCTCGGGCAAGGTGTCGGTCTGGGCCGACGGCGTCACCACGATCACCGTCACCGCGATCGACGGGGAGGGCAACGACGCGACGAAGACCCACACCGTGCGGGTCGACGCGACGGACCCGACGACGCAGCTGCTGGGCGTCGCGAACGGCGCCCGGCTGGTTCGCGGCTCGCTGCACGCGCTGTTCCACAGCTGCGAGGACCTGCGCACCGGCATCGCGAGCTGCGCGACGACACCGCCCCGCACCTCGGGCGCCGGCGTCGACACCAGCACGCTCGGGCAGCACACGATCACCCTCACCGCGACCGACAACGTCGGCCGGACGAGCACCCGCAGCCTGAGCTACACCGTCGTCGAGCCGGAGCTGCGCGTCACGCGGCCCCCCGAGGTCACCGGGCACACGGGCGCACCCCGTGTCGGGGACATCCTGCACGTCTCGGGTGCGGAGTTCGAGCCGGCCGCGGAGTCGCTGACCTACCGGTGGGTCCGGGGCGCGGAGATCGTCGCCACCGGCACGTCGTACGAGGTGACCGCTGCGGACCTGGGCCACCAGGTCGGCGTCCAGGTGACCGGGCACCGCAGCGGGCACGAGGACCTGACGTGGGGCAACCTCTACGTCGGCTGGGCAGTCGAGGGCGAGTTCACGGTCAGCGGCGTGGGGCGGCTGAGCGGGACCGCGACCGAGGGCCGCACGCTGCGAGTGACGCCGCCGGAGGTGAGCCCGACGCCGACCTCGACCACCTACGAGTGGACCGTCGGCTCACGGGTGGTCACCACCTCGGTCCCGACGCTGGCGCTGACGTCGGCGATGGTCGGCCGGCGGGTCAGCGTCCGGGTCGGCTTCCAGGCGCCGGGCCGCACCACCGCCTGGACTCCGGCGACCCTCACCGGCGAGCCGGGCGGGGCGACCCGGACCGCCGTGGTCACCGGCAAGGCCTGGAAGGTGCTGCGTCGCCCCGCCGTCACCGGCACCCCGCGGGTCGGCAAGCGCCTCGCCGTTCGCGCACCGCGGCTGTCGGGCAAGGCCCAGCGCCTGACCTACCAGTGGCTGCGCAACGGCAAGGTGATCAAGGGCGCCACCGGCACGCGCTACGTCCTACGCACAGCCGACCGCGGCAAGCGGATCAGCGTCCGGGTCCGCGCCACGACACCGCACCGCCCGGCCACCCGCGCCACCTCCCCCGCCGTCCGCATCCGCTGACGGCTCCCTCCCCCCAGGGCGAAGGCCCTCCCGACCGGCGTCGGGAGGGCCTTCGTACGTCGTGGGCGAGTCCACGCGCGTCACGTGGTGGCCGTTCCCGGGCGAGCGTGACCCGCCACTTCCTGACCGTTCCTGTTGCTTCCTGACCTTTGCAACACTCAGGAAGCGAGGGAATCACCGCTGAGGAGGTGATTCCGCCCCCCCGCCGGGCGCCGCGCCCGGAACGCCCGAAGGCCCCCACGAGCGTGCTCGCGGGGGCCTTCGGCTGGTTGACCCGGTCTCGGACCGGGACCTGGCTTCGCTCAGTTCTGGTACGAACCGAAGTCGAAGTCGTCGAGCGCGACGGCCTGGCCGGCCGCGTTGCCGAACTCGTAGTCGTAGGACTCGTAGCCCGTGACGGCGTACGCCGCGGCGCGCGCCTCCTCGGTCGGCTCGACGCGGATGTTCCGGTAGCGCTCCAGGCCGGTGCCGGCCGGGATGAGCTTGCCGATGATCACGTTCTCCTTCAGGCCACGCAGGCTGTCGGAGCGGCCGTTGATCGCGGCGTCGGTGAGCACCCGGGTGGTCTCCTGGAAGGAGGCCGCCGAGAGCCACGACTCGGTCGCGAGCGAGGCCTTGGTGATGCCCATGAGCTCCGGACGACCCGAGGCCGGCTTGCCGCCCTCGGAGACCACGCGACGGTTCTCCTCCTCGAAGAGCACGCGGTCGACCAGGTCGGAGGGCAGCAGGTTGGTGTCACCCGACTCGAGCACGGTGATCCGGCGCAGCATCTGCCGCACGATGATCTCGATGTGCTTGTCGTGGATCGACACACCCTGGCTGCGGTAGACCTCCTGGACCTCGTCGACGAGGTGCTGCTGCGTCCGGCGGACACCGAGGATGCGGAGCACCTCCTTCGGGTCCGGCGTGCCTTTGGTCAGCATCTGGCCGACCTCGATGTGGTCGCCGTCGTTGACCAGCAGGGCCGAGCGGCGGCTGACGACGTACTCGATGACGTCGGAGCCGTCGTCCGGGGTGACCAGGACCTTGCGGGCCTTGTCGGTCTCCTCGATCTGCACGCGGCCGGCGGCCTCGGAGATCGGGGACACACCCTTGGGCGTACGGGCCTCGAAGAGCTCGACGACGCGGGGCAGACCCTGCGTGATGTCGTCGGCGGAGGCCACACCACCGGTGTGGAAGGTACGCATGGTCAGCTGCGTGCCGGGCTCACCGATCGACTGGGCGGCGATGATGCCGACGGCCTCGCCGATGTCGACCAGCTTGCCGGTGGCCAGCGAGCGGCCGTAGCACTTGGCGCAGGTGCCGGTACGGGCGTCGCAGGTCAGCACGGAGCGCACGGAGACGGTCTCGATGCCGGCCTCGATGAGCTCGGCGATCTTGACGTCACCGAGGTCCTCGCCCGCGGCGGCGAGCACCTCGCCGGTCTCCGGGTGGGCGATGTCCTTGGCCGCCGTACGGGCGTAGGCCGCGGTCTCGGCGTTGTCGTCCTTGACGACGGTGCCGTCCTCGGTCCGCACGCCGATGACCTTCGGCAGGCCACGCTCGGTGCCGCAGTCGTCCTCACGGATGATGACGTCCTGCGAGACGTCGACCAGACGACGGGTCAGGTAACCCGAGTCGGCCGTACGCAGCGCGGTGTCGGCCAGACCCTTGCGTGCACCGTGGGTCGAGATGAAGTACTCCAGCACCGACAGGCCCTCACGGAAGTTGGCCTTGATCGGGCGCGGGATGATCTCGCCCTTCGGGTTCGCCACCAGGCCTCGCATGGCGCCGACCTGGTTGATCTGGTTGAAGTTACCCGAGGCGCCCGAGTGCACCTGCACGTAGATCGGGTTGGTCGGGTTGGCCTCGAACGTCGACCGCAGGGCCTTGCCGACCTCCTGGCTGGCCTTGGTCCAGATCTCGATGAGCTCTTGGCGGCGCTCCTCGTCGGTCACCAGACCGCGCTCGAACTGCTTCTGGATCTTGGCGGCCTGCGCCTCGTACTCTCCGAGCAGCTCCGCCTTGTTCTCCGGCGTGATGACGTCGTCGATCGAGACGGTGACACCCGAGCGGGTGGCCCAGTGGAAGCCGTTGTCCTTGAGGGCGTCCAGCGACGCCGCCACGACCACCTTGGGGTAGCGCTCGGCGAGGTCGTTGACGATGGCGCCGAGGCGCTTCTTGCCGACCTCCTCGTTGATGTACGGGTAGTCCGCCGGCAGCGTGTCGTTGAAGATCGTGCGGCCGAGGGTGGTCTCGAGCAGGACGGGCTCGCCCGGCTCGTGGCCCTCGATGACGTAGTCGGTCAGCATGATCTTCACGCGGTCCTGCAGCGCGATCTCGCCACGGTCGTAGGCCATGATCGCCTCGGACGGGGACGAGAAGGAGCGCAGGTGCGTCTCGCCGTCGACCTCGACCGTCGCCTGGCCACGCTCGGTGGTCAGGAAGAACAGGCCGATGATCATGTCCTGGGTCGGCATGGTCACCGGACGGCCGTCCGACGGCTTGAGGATGTTGTTCGTCGACAGCATCAGGATGCGGGCCTCGGCCTGCGCCTCCGCGGAGAGCGGCAGGTGGACAGCCATCTGGTCACCGTCGAAGTCCGCGTTGAACGCGGTGCAGACGAGCGGGTGCAGCTGGATGGCCTTGCCCTCGACGAGCTGCGGCTCGAAGGCCTGGATGCCGAGGCGGTGCAGGGTGGGCGCACGGTTGAGCAGCACGGGGTGCTCGGTGATGACCTCTTCGAGGACGTCCCACACGACCGGGCGGCCGCGCTCGACCATCCGCTTGGCCGACTTGATGTTCTGCGCGTGCGACAGGTCCACGAGCCGCTTCATGACGAACGGCTTGAAGAGCTCCAGCGCCATCTGCTTGGGCAGGCCGCACTGGTGCAGCTTCAGCTGCGGACCCGACACGATGACCGAACGGCCCGAGTAGTCGACGCGCTTGCCGAGCAGGTTCTGGCGGAAGCGACCCTGCTTGCCCTTGAGCATGTCGGACAGCGACTTGAGCGGCCGGTTGCCCGGGCCGGTCACGGGACGACCGCGGCGACCGTTGTCGAACAGCGAGTCGACGGCCTCCTGGAGCATCCGCTTCTCGTTGTTGACGATGATCTCCGGCGCACCGAGGTCGAGCAGCCGCTTGAGGCGGTTGTTGCGGTTGATGACGCGGCGGTACAGGTCGTTGAGGTCGGAGGTCGCGAAGCGACCACCGTCGAGCTGCACCATCGGGCGCAGGTCCGGCGGGATGACCGGGACGGCGTCGAGGACCATGCCCTCGGGCTTGTTGCCGGTCTTGCGGAAGGCCTCGACGACCTTGAGGCGCTTGAGGGCGCGGACCTTGCGCTGGCCCTTGCCGGTGGCGATCGTCTCGCGCAGG
Organism: Nocardioides sp. J54; assembly: GCF_000519005.1. GTDB lineage: Bacteria > Actinomycetota > Actinomycetes > Propionibacteriales > Nocardioidaceae > Nocardioides. The sequence continues at coordinate 84,975 of NZ_JAER01000006.1, forward strand.
CTCTCGACCTCGGCGTCGAGGTCGAAGGACTGCAGGCGCTTCTGGATCGCCGTGGCGCCCATGTGGCCCTCGAAGTACTTGCCGAACCAGTTCTTCATCTCGCGGTAGAGGACCTCGTCACCCATGAGGTCCTGCACCTTGAGGCTCTTGAAGGTCTCCCATACCTCCTCGAGGCGGTCCAGCTCGCGCTGGGCGCGGTCGCGCAGCTGCTTGAGCTCACGCTCGGCACCGTCGCGGACCTTGCGGCGCTGGTCGGCCTTGGCACCCTCGGCCTCGAGGGCCGCGAGGTCCTCCTCCAGCTTCTTGGTCCGGTCCTCGAGGCCGGCGTCGCGGCGCTTCTCGATGGACTGGCGCTGCAGGCTGATCTTGCCCTCGAGGTCGGCGAGGTCGCGGTGGCGCGCCTCGTCGTCGACGTGGGTGATCATGTAGGCCGCGAAGTAGATGACCTTCTCGAGGTCCTTCGGCGCCAGGTCGAGCAGGTAGCCCAGGCGGCTCGGCACACCCTTGAAGTACCAGATGTGCGTGACCGGGGCGGCCAGCTCGATGTGGCCCATCCGCTCACGGCGGACCTTGGACCGGGTCACCTCGACGCCGCAGCGCTCGCAGATGATGCCCTTGAAGCGCACGCGCTTGTACTTGCCGCAGTAGCACTCCCAGTCCCGGGTGGGACCGAAGATCTTCTCGCAGAAGAGGCCGTCACGCTCGGGCTTGAGCGTGCGGTAGTTGATGGTCTCCGGCTTCTTGACCTCGCCGTGGCTCCAGGTGCGGATGTCGTCCGCGGTAGCCAGGCCGATCTGAAGCTGGTCGAAGAAGTTCACGTCGAGCACGGTGGCTGATGTCCTTCGTTAGTTCTTGAAAGTGAGGCTGGGGACTGAGGGAGGCGGTACGACGCCCGGGGGCGTCGTACCGCCGTCGCGCTCAGACTTCTTCGACCGTCGAGGGCTCGCGACGCGACAGGTCGATGCCGAGCTCCTCGGCGGCGCGGAAGACGTCCTCCTCCGCGTCGCGCATCTCGATGGCGGTGCCGTCCTGCGACAGGACCTCCACGTTGAGGCAGAGCGACTGCATCTCCTTGACGAGCACCTTGAACGACTCCGGGATGCCGGAGTCGGGGATGTTCTCGCCCTTGACGATGGCCTCGTAGACCTTGACGCGACCGGGCACGTCGTCGGACTTGATGGTCAGCAGCTCCTGCAGGGCGTAGGCGGCGCCGTACGCCTCCATGGCCCAGACCTCCATCTCGCCGAACCGCTGGCCACCGAACTGGGCCTTACCGCCCAGCGGCTGCTGCGTGATCATCGAGTAGGGGCCGGTCGAGCGAGCGTGGATCTTGTCGTCGACCAGGTGGTGCAGCTTGAGGATGTACATGTAGCCGACCGAGACCGGGTCCTTGAACGGCTCGCCGGAGCGGCCGTCGAACAGGCTGGCCTTGCCGGTCTCCTTGACCATCCGGACGCCGTCGCGGTTGGGCAGCGTCTGGCCGAGCAGGCCGGTGATCTCGTCCTCGCGGGCGCCGTCGAAGACCGGCGTCGCCAGCTTGGTGTCGGGCTGCGCCTCGTCGGCGCCGATGGCGACGAGCCGCTGGGCCCACTCCTCGTCGCGGAGGTCGGCGTCGATGTGCCAGCCCTGCTTGCCGAGCCAGCCCAGGTGCAGCTCGAGGATCTGGCCGATGTTCATCCGTCGCGGGACACCCAAGGGGTTGAGCACGACGTCGACCGGCGTGCCGTCCTCGAGGAACGGCATGTCCTCGATCGGCAGGATCTTCGCGATGACACCCTTGTTGCCGTGACGGCCGGCGAGCTTGTCACCCACGGAGATCTTGCGCTTCTGCGCGACGTAGACGCGCACCAGCTGGTTGACGCCCGGCGGGAGCTCGTCACCCTCCTCACGGTCGAAGACCCGGACGCCGATGACCGTGCCGGTCTCGCCGTGCGGGACCTTCATCGAGGTGTCGCGGACCTCGCGCGCCTTCTCACCGAAGATCGCGCGGAGCAGGCGCTCCTCGGGGGTCAGCTCGGTCTCGCCCTTGGGCGTGACCTTGCCGACGAGCAGGTCGCCGTCGCGGACCTCGGCACCGATGCGGATGATGCCGCGCTCGTCCAGGTCGGCCAGCATCTCCTCGGAGACGTTCGGGATGTCCCGGGTGATCTCCTCGGGACCCAGCTTGGTGTCGCGGGCGTCGACCTCGTGCTCCTCGATGTGGATCGAGGTGAGGACGTCCTCCTGCACCAGGCGCTGGCTGAGGATGATGGCGTCCTCGTAGTTGTGGCCCTCCCACGGCATGAACGCCACGAGGAGGTTGGTGCCCAGCGCCATCTCGGCGTTGTCCGTGCAGGGACCGTCCGCGATCGGCGAGCCGACCTCGACGCGGTCGCCGGCCTCGACCAGCGGGCGCTGGTTGATGCAGGTGCCCTGGTTGGAGCGCTTGAACTTCGCGAGGCGGTACGACGAGTAGCCGCCGTCGTCGTCCATGGTCTCGACCAGGTCGGCCGAGACGGACTTGACGACGCCCGCCTTGGTGGCGACGACGACGTCACCGGCGTCGACCGCGGCGCGGTACTCGATGCCGGTGCCGACGATCGGGCTGTCGCTCTTGATGAGCGGCACGGCCTGGCGCTGCATGTTCGCGCCCATGAGCGCGCGGTTGGCGTCGTCGTGTTCGAGGAACGGGATCAGCGCGGTCGCGACCGACACCATCTGGCGCGGCGAGACGTCCATGTAGTCGACGTCGTCGGCCGGGACCTCGGCGACCTCGCCGTCGCGCTGGCGGACCAGCACGCGCTCGTCGGTGAAGCGGTTGTCGGCGCCCAGGGCCGCGTTGGCCTGGGCGATGACGTACCGGTCCTCGTCGTCCGCGGTGAGGTAGTCGATCTTGTCGGTGACCTGGCCGTTCTCGACCTTGCGGTAGGGCGTCTCCACGAAGCCGAACGGGTTGATCCGGCCGTAGGAGGCGAGCGAGCCGATCAGACCGATGTTCGGGCCCTCAGGGGTCTCGATCGGGCACATGCGGCCGTAGTGCGACGGGTGGACGTCACGGACCTCCATGCCGGCGCGGTCGCGGGACAGACCACCGGGGCCGAGCGCGGAGAGGCGACGCTTGTGCGTCAGGCCGGCGATCGGGTTGGTCTGGTCCATGAACTGCGACAGCTGCGAGGTGCCGAAGAACTCCTTCAGCGCCGCGACGACCGGGCGGATGTTGATGAGGGACTGCGGCGTGATCGCCTCGACGTCCTGGGTCGTCATCCGCTCGCGGACCACGCGCTCCATGCGGGCGAGGCCGGTGCGGAGCTGGTTCTGGATCAGCTCGCCGACCGTGCGCATGCGACGGTTGCCGAAGTGGTCGATGTCGTCGGCCTGGACCGGCAGGTCCTTGCCGTCGGCGTCGGTGAGGACCTCGCCGCCGATGGCGGTGACGAACTCGTCGCCGTTGTGGAGCTGGACGATGTACTTGATCGTCGCGACCATGTCGGCGATCGTCATCGTCTGCTGGTCGAAGGCCTGGTGGAGGCCCAGCTTCTTGTTGACCTTGTAGCGGCCGACCTTGGCCAGGTCGTAGCGCTTCGGGTTGAAGTAGTAGTTCTTCAGCAGCGTCAGCGCAGCCTCGCGCGTCGGCGGCTCGCCCGGGCGCAGCTTGCGGTAGATGTCGAGCAGCGCGTCGTCCGGACCGGAGGTGTTGTCCTTCTCCTCCGTCAGCTGGATCGACTCGTACTGGCGCAGGTCGGCCATGACGGCCTCGTAGTCGTAGGCCTCGCCGGTGTCCTCGGCGATCGCCTGCAGCGCCTTGAGCAGGACGGTGACGTTCTGCTTGCGCTTGCGGTCGAGGCGGACGCCGACCATGTCGCGCTTGTCGATCTCGAACTCGAGCCACGCACCGCGGCTCGGGATGAGCTTGGCGGTGTAGATGTCCTTGTCGGACGTCTTGTCGGCGGAGCGCTCGAAGTACACGCCGGGCGAGCGCACGAGCTGCGACACGACGACGCGCTCGGTGCCGTTGATGACGAAGGTGCCCTTCGGGGTCATGAGCGGGAAGTCGCCCATGAACACGGTCTGGCCCTTGATCTCACCGGTCTCGTTGTTCGTGAACTCGGCGGAGACGTAGAGCGGGGCGGAGTAGGTGAGGTCCTTCTCCTTGCACTCGTCGACCGTGTACTTCGGGTCGTAGAACACGGGGTTCTCGAACGAGAGCGACATGGTCTCGGAGAAGTCCTCGATCGGGGAGATCTCCTCGAAGATCTCCTCGAGACCGGACTTGAAGGTGGCGTCCTCCCCCGCGTCGATGCGGGCCTGGATACGGGCCTGGTGGGCCTCGTTGCCGACGAGCCAGTCGAAGCTGTCGGTCTGGAGGGAGAGGAGCTGCGGGAGCTCCAGCGGCTGCTGGATCTTCGCGAAAGAAATGCGGGACTTACCGGGGGTGGTGCGCGCGGCCAAGAGTTGTCCTTCGACGGGTTCGACTCTTCGAGAAGCGCCCTGCCCACCACGTCATCGGCCACCGGGCAGGCCGAAGCGCATCTGAGGGCAGGCGCAAGGAGCCACGATACCTGATATGGGCGCGCTCCACAATGCCGGCTGCGTCTCTCCTCGCAGTCGCGGAGCCGATCGCCTCACTTCCGTCGATCCGGTGCCGCCGATCATGCGTCGCCCGACCGGGCGAGGTCAAGGGCGCCACGCCCGGCCCGGGGTGTGAGCGATCGCACCGCAGGTGCGGTACGGCGCCCGGGCAGCCGGGCCGGCCGAGTAGCGGATCAGCCGGGACGGTCGCAGTTGGAGTCGACGCAGACGTCGTCGACGAGCCAGCTCTGCGAGCTGCCGGACTCGCGGACCATGGCCAGGGAGACCCACATCCGCAGCGGGGTCTGACGGACCTCGTTGCGGGTGCTCTCCTGGACGAGGAAGACCATGACCGTCGCGTTGCGGCCGTCGCGGCTGAGCCGGGTCAGGGCGACGGCCTCGGCCCGGGCCTGGACCACCAGCTTCTGGTCGGCGGCGTCCTTCGCGATGTCGGGCCAGCCCTTGGCCTGCTTCGCGCCGAGCTCGGGGGTGACGTGCTGCTGGACCCGCTCGAGGTCGGCGTCCATGGTCTCGTAGTTGTACGAGAACACCTCGCCCACCAGCCGCTCGGCGGCGGACTCGACCGAGCGCGCGGACTCCTGGAAGCGCTGGTTGGCCGCGGCGACCTCCGCCGGGGAGTCGTCGCTGAAGAGCTTGCCGCCGGGCTGGAGCAGCAGCACGACGGCGAGCACGAGGGAGACCACGGCCGCGACACCGGCGGCGCCGAGCGCCCAGCCGGGAGGGCCGGCCGGCTCTGCCTGCTGCTTCGTCGTGGCAGCGGGCTCGCGGGCCGGGGCCGCACGCGTCGGGACGGCCTCGTCCTGGCCGCGGGCCTCGCCCTCCGCGTCGTCGGCAGCGTCGTCGGCAGCGTCGTCGGCAGCGTCGTCGGGCGCGTGCTTGGTCAGCACGACCGGGGCCCCGGCCGGCTCGTCGGCGTCACGGGCGGCAGCCAGCTCGGCGTCGTACGCCGCGCGCTTGTCGGCGTCGAGGAGCACGGCGGCGGCGTCGTTGAACGCGCGGAACCGCCGGTCGGTCGGGTCGAGGTCGGCGACCGCGGCCTTCCAGGCGCCGCGGATCTCGTCGGCGGAGGCGGTCTCGTCGACGTTGAGGATGTCGTAGAGGTTCGCGCTCACTGCTCGCCGCCCTCCTCGTCCGCGCCGCCGGACTGCCCGGCGCCGGACTCCTCGGTGGCCGGAGCGTCCGGGGTGACGTCCTGGCCCGGCGCGCCCGAGGGCGACTGGCCCGGGTCGGGGACGGCGTCCTGCGAAGTCGAGCTGGCGAACGACGGCAGGCCGTCGTCGACGTCGTCGAGGTCGTCGACGACCCAGCTGCCGCTGATCTTGACCAGCGTCACCTCGTAGCGGAAGCGCTGCGGCTCGAAGTCGACGCGCTCCTCGTCGTCCTCGCCGCTGGGGTACGACGACCGGACCTCGGCGCCGACGAGCACGGTCGCGGAGTCGGAGTCGATCGCGGAGATCCCGATGCCGTAGACCGTGGCCGCGCGGTCGATGCCGGTCTCGGCGACCGCCTTCTCGGCGATGGCCAGGTTCTCCTCGAACGCGGCACGGAACTTGGCGGTCATCAGCTCGCCGACGGCGCGGTACTCCGGCATCTGCCCGGAGTCCTCGAGCTGGTCGGGGCCGTAGGTGTTGAAGCGCTGCACGAAGGTGCGGGCCGCGGCCAGCACCTCCTCGCGGTCGCGGGTGGGGTCCTCCGGCGGGTCGAAGACCGAGGAGACGCGGTCACCGAGGCTGGAGCCCGCGCCATTGCCGAAGACCACCAGGGCCGACACGGTCAGCCCGGCGACGCACAGGCCGACGAGCGCGGCGAGGACGGCCCAGCGCGTGCGGGCAGCACGGGCTGCGCCCGTCGTCCCCTCCGTCTTCTGGTCGTCCGCCTTGCCGTCCGCGGTCACCGGCTCGCGTTGAGCATCGGTTGGACGTACAGCCACTTCCACGAGTCCTCTCCGAGCGTCGGAGGGGCCACGTTACCCCGGTCGCTCGAGGCGCCCTCGGGGACGTCCCAGGTCACGTCGCCGGTCTCCTCGTCGACCCGGACGGCGATGTCGTAGCGGGTGCCGCCGGGTGCCACGCGCTGCAGGTTCTGCAGACCGCGGGGGTTGGACTTGGTGATCGGCTCGGTGCAGCCGACGTCGTGGGGCATGGGCAGGTCGCCGCGGTCCGACTCCGGGTTGCGGCGCTCCTTGACGTAGCCCTCGTAGCAGATCTTCGGCAGCGTGTTGAGGATGAGGCCGAAGTGCACGTCCCAGTAGCCGCTGCCGCCCTGGGCGACCGACTTCTTGCCGACGACGACCTGGCCGGCGCCGACGGCGTACGGGTAGACGACGAGCATCTGCCGCAGGCCGGGCAGGTGGCGGACCACGACCCGACCGGTGGTGACGAGGTTGGCGAGCAGCTCGCTGAGCTCGACGCCGTTCTGCTCGAGGAAGGTGCGCAGCTGGGTGGCGGCCACGGAGCCGGAGTCGATCACCTTGCGCAGGTCCTTGTCGGCGCCCGCGAGCGACGACGAGAACGCCGAGAGCTGGCTGGCGAAGGCACGCAGCGACGTCTGGGTGGCGAGCTGGCCGCGGAGCACGGTGTTGCTGTCGCGGATCAGCGCGGTGGTGACGTCGAAGTTCTCGTCCGCGGTCTCGATGAACGAGTTGCCGGTGTCGATGATCCGCTGGAGGTCCTGTCCGGTGCCGGCGAAGGCCTTGCCGAGCTCCTCGACCGTGGTGGAGAGGGCCTCGCGGTCGACGCTGGCGACGGTCGCCGACAGGTCGCCGAGGAGCTTCTCGGTGGCGATCGGCGTGGCGACGTCCTCGATCTCGGAACCCTCGGCGAGGTAGGGCTCGCCGTCGCTCTGCGGCTGGAGCTCGACGTACTGCTCGCCGACCGCGGAGCGGTTGCCGACCAGGGCGATGGTGTCGCTCGGGATCTCGTCCCACTTCTTGTCGATCTCGAGGGCGACGTCGACGCCGTCGGAGGTGAGGGTCAGTTCGCCGACCTCGCCGATCCCGACGCCGCGGTAGGTGACCTCGGCGCCGGTGAAGATGCCGCCGGAGTCGGGGTAGTGCGCGATCACGGTGTAGGAGCGGTCGATGACGACGCGGTCGAGCTGCGCGTAGCGCGCGCCGACGTAGGTCACGCCGAGCAGCGTGATCATCGCGAAGATGAGCAGCTGGATGCGGGTGCGACGGGTGATCACCGGCTCACGCTCCGTCCGTCGTCCGAGGCCCGCAACGGGGCGGAGTAGACGTCCACGAGGTCCGTGTCGTACTGCTCGTCGAAGTCACGCCACATCTTGCTGGCGTCCTCGGACATGCCCGGCCGTGGCCGGTTGAGGCCGCCGCCCTTGAGGGCGTTGCCGAGCACGTTGCCGAGCAGGTCGCCCGACGCCCGGGTGCCGGAGGTGCCGGTCCGGCCACTGCCGCAGAGGATCTTGACCGCGTCGCAGATGTTGTCGAGCAGGTAGCCCGGCAGCTTGAGGCACTCGGTCGGGTTCGGCGGGGTCCGCAGGCACTTCTGCAGGGTCTGGGTGACGCCGTTGCACAGCGTCTTGAGGTCCACCAGCACGTCGAGCGGCAGGTCGGGCAGCTCGTTGATCGGGATGCAGGCGATGTCCGGCAGCACCAGGTTGCCGAGGTCGAGCTGCAGGTCGACCGACAGGTTGACGTAGTCGCCCATGTGCAGGTTGCGGGCGGTCTGCGGGTTGCGGCCCACGGCGTCGTCGACGAACGGGTAGGTCAGGAAGGTGCTGAAGCCCGTCGCGAAGTTGTCGCCGGACGCCGCGATCTGGGTGAGGATCGGGTCGAGCTGCCTGAGCGTGGTGATCGTCGACTGCTTGGTCGTGTTGATCACCCGCACACCGACGTCGCTGAGCTTCGTCAGGCCGTCGAGCATCGACACCAGGTCCTCGCGCTGCCGGTCGAGCGAGTCGAGCGCGCTCGGCAGCTCCTCGAGGGCGAGGTCGATGCTGTCCTGGTGCTCGCGGGCGCTGATCGCCAGGCGGTTGACCGACTCGATGGCGTTGACGATGTCGCCCTTGCGCTCGTCGAGGCGCCGCACCAGCGACTCCACCTGGGTCAGGACCGACTTCGCGGAGTCCTCGCGGCCGTCGAGGGCCAGGTTGAGCTCCGAGGCGATGGTCTTGATCTGGGCCACGCCACCGCCGTTGAGGACCAGGCTGAGCGCGCCCAGCACCTCCTCGACCTCGGGGTTGCGGCCGCCCTTCTCGATGACGTCGCCGTCGTCGAGGCGTCCCTCGCCGCCGCCCGAGGGCGCGGCCAGGGACACGAACTTCTCACCCAGCAGGCTGGTCTGGCGGATCGAGGCGATCGGCTGGTCGGGCAGGTCGACGTCGTTGCGGAGCTCGAGCTCGACCACCGCCTGGTAGCCGTCGAGGTCCACGTCGACGACCTGGCCGACGGTGACGTCGTTGACCTTGACCGAGGACTTCGGCACGAGGTCGAGGACGTCGTCGAAGCGGACGGTCACCGTGATCGGGTCGCTGCCGACGTCGGCGCCACCGGGTAGCGGCAGCTGGTAGACGTCGAAGTCACAACCGGTCAGCGCGACCATGCCGACGAGGGTGGCGGCCACGACGCGGGCGCGGGAGCGCAGGCGCTTCATCGGTCACCTCCCACCAGGCCGAAGAGGGTCGGGTCGTAGGGCTGCGAGAACGCGGAGCCGGTGCCGAACGGTGCGCCGCGCGGCAGCAGGGTCCCGATCAGGTTGCACAGCTCGCCCTTCGGGTCGTTCGCCGACACCAGGGTGCACAGCACCGTCTTCGGGTTGGACGTGAGCTCGTGCACCAGGTTGCCGATGTTGGCGTTGGCGTCGAGCGTGCCGTTCTTGGGGTTGTAGGTGTGGTAGAGGTTCGTCAGCGCGAGCGGGCCGGCGCGCAGCAGCTCGTCGAGGTTCTCGCGCTGGCGCACCAGCACCTTGGCGACCCGGTTGACGTCGCGGATGTTGCGGCCGAGCACGGCGCGGTTGGTCTTCACGAAGGTCGCGACCTCGCCGAGCGCCGTACCGAGGTTCGACAGCGCCGAGGTCAGCTCCTGGCGCTCGTCGGCGAGCAGGCCCGAGACGTCGCCCAGCGACTTGTTGAAGTCGCGGACGGTCTGGTCGTTGTCGGCCAGGGTCTTGATGAAGCTCTCGAGCTGCGCGGCGGAGTCGAACAGCTCTTCCTTGTTGTTGTCGAGGGTGTCGCTGAGCCGGCCGAAGTCCTTGATGGTCTGGCGGAACTGCTCGCCCTGGCCGCCGAAGTTCTTCGCGGTCTGCTCGAGCAGGTCGGTCAGCGCGCCCTCCTTGTTGGCGCCCTCCGGGCCGAGCGCGACCGTGAGCTTGTCGATGCTGGAGTAGATCTCGTCCAGCTCGAGCGGGATCGCGGTGCGGTCGGCCTTGATGACGGTGTTGTCCGCCATCACGGTGTCACCGTCCTCGTAGGCCGGCGTGAGCTGGATGTAGCGGTCGCCGACGACGGACGGGGAGACGATCACCGCCTGGGCGTCCTGCGGCACGTCGACGTCGCTGTCGTAGGTCATCACGACCTTGACCTGGGTGCCCTCGGGCACGACCTCCTCGACCTTGCCGATCGCGACCCCGAGCACACGGACCTCGGAGCCCTCGTAGACCGACACCGCACGCGGGAAGTACGCCGTCACGGTCTTGGCGTCGCCGGCACCGCCGATCATCCACACCACGCCGGCGGCCAGCAGCAGCACGACCACGGCCACGGGCAGGAGACGTCGCAGGTCGCTCATCAGTTGCCACCTCGCAGACCGGGCACCGGCGGCAGGTTGAAGATGTAGTTGTCGAACCACGGCCCGTTGCCGAGCGTGCTCGCGAACACGCGGTAGAAGGGCGCCATCGTCTTGATGGCGGTCTCCAGGTTGTCCTCGTTCTTCTTGATGACCTGCAGCACCGAGTCGAGCTGGTCGAGGGCGGGCTTGAGGTCGGCGCGGCTCTTGCGGATCAGCCCGGTCAGCGTCTTGCTGAGGGTGCTGGTCGACACGAGCAGGCGGTGGACCTGCGCCTTGCGCTGCAGGAGCGCCTTGAACAGCGTGTCGGCGTCGTCCATCAGCGCGACGATCTCCTCGTCGCGGGCGTCGAGGACCGTCGAGACGCGGTCGAGGTTCTTGAGCAGCGAGTTGATCTCCTCGTCGCGCGAGGCGATCACCTTCGACAGCGCCGAGACACCGTCGAGCGCCGCCCGGAACTCCTCGGGGGTGTTGCGGGTCAGGTCGGCGAGCGTGGTCAGCGCGTTGGCCAGCTGGTCGGTGTCGATGTCCGCCGAGGTCTCGGCCAGGCCGGTGAAGGCCTCGACGACGTCGTACGGCGAGGTGGTGCGCTCGGTCGGGATGGTCGCGCCCTCGGCGAGCTCACCGGTCCCGGCCGGGTAGAGGGAGAGGAACATCGAGCCGAGGATGGTCTTCACCTTGATGTCGGCGCGGGTGTCCTCGCCGAGCTCCTGGTCGGTCTTGACCTGGAAGCCCACCTTGACGGAGTTGCCGTCGAGCTCGACGGAGGTCACCTGGCCGACGCGGACGCCGGCGATGCGGACCTCGTCCTTGACCTTGAGGCCGCCGGCCTCCTCGAAGGAGGCGTAGTAGGTGTCACCGCCGCCGATCAGCGGCAGGTCCTGGGCGCGCATGGCCGCCACCAGCATCAGGACGAGGACGGTGATGCTCGCCGCCCCGACCACGACGGGGTTGCGCTCGCGGAACGGCTTCACTCCCCCACCTCCTGCTTCAGCGAGCAGCGCGGCGCGTTGATCGGGACGGTCGCCCCGATCGGGTTGTTCAGGCCGGGAACCTTGATCCTCGCCGTGAAGTGGCAGAGGTAGAAGTTGAACCAGGAGCCGTAGATCGCCGTCCGTCCGATCTTGGTCAGCTTGATCGGGAGCACCTGCAGGGAGCGGTCGATCTCCTTGCGGTTGCGGTTGAGGGTCGTGGCGACCTTCCGCAGCTCCTTGACGTCCTTGAGCAGCGGCTTCTCGATGTCGGTCACCAGCGCCGCGGTCTGCACGGACAGCTCCGAGATCGAGTCCAGCGAGGACAGGATCGCCTCGCGGTCCTCGTTGAGCCCGCCGACGAGCGAGCGGAAGCTGTCGATCAGGTCGGTGAGCTGGTCGTCGCGGTCGGCGATGTGGTCGAGGACGTAGTCGAGGTTGTCGAGCAGCTCGCCGATCACCTCGTCGCGGTCCGCGAGGGTGCGGGTGATCGAGGCGGTGCTGGACAGCAGCCCCTCGACGGTGCCGCCCTCGCCCTGGAAGACCTGGACGATCTCGTACGACAGCTTGTTGATGTCGTCGGGCGAGAGCGCCTCGAACAGCGGCTTGAAGCCGTTGAACAGCACCGTGAGGTCGAGGGCCGGGGTGGTCCGGTCGACCGGGATCTTGCCGCCCTCGTCGAGCCGGTCGCTGCCGCTGCCCTGCTGGGTCAGCGAGATGTAGCGCTGGCCGAGCAGGTTGCGGTAGCGGATGGTGGCGTGGGTGGCGTCGTCGACGACGGTGTCCTCGGCGACCTTGAAGGTGAGCAGTGCCCGGTCCGCGGCGAGGATCTCGATGTCCTCGACGGAGCCGACCTTCACGCCGGCGATCCGGATGTCGTCACCCTTGTTGACGCCGGTGACGTCGACGAACTCGGCGGCGTACTCCTTCGTGGCGCCGAAGGACAGGTTGCCGATCGTGATGATCAGGACGCCGGTGGCCATCGCGGTGGTCACCATGAAGATGACCAGCCGGACGAGGTCGCCGGAGGTGCGCTTGTCGAGCCCGCGGATCATCAGCGACCACTCCCCGCGGCCACGGCCGGACCGGCGAGCACGACGTTGATGTCGGCGCCGGCGCCGTACTCGGCCTCGAGCGCGCCCCGCAGCGCGGTGACGTCGTCGGGCGTGCCCTGGTAGGCCGCCGACGGCGCGGGCCGCAGGTTGCCCTTCTCCGTGGAGCCGTTCATCCCGTCGTTGATCTTCGGCAGCGGCGGGTAGGGGTTGTCCTGGCTGTAGGGGATGTCCGGCAGGCCCAGGCAGTCCGGGCCGCGGTCCTCGCCGAACTTCGGCGCGTCGGCCGGGGTGTAGGCCCGCGGCTGGTCGATCAGCGTCTCGAGGACGATGTGCAGCTCGTAGCCGCGGAACGCCTCGGCGAGGCGGCCCTGCGCCTTGACGATGCCCGCCGACATGCACGGGAAGATCGGGGAGTACCGCGCCACCACGGCCAGCGTGCGGGTGGAGAGCTCGCCGGCCTCGCGCAGGTTGGCCTCGTTGGCGTCGAGGAAGGAGCGTGCCGTGTCGGAGAAGCTCCGGATGTCACGCAGCGTCGCGGTCAGCGCCGCCTCCTTCTCCTCGATGGTGCCGGTGGTCTTGACGGTGTCGTCCAGGATCTGCGCGACCTCCGGGAGGATGTCGGCGTAGGTGTCGGAGACCTGCGCGGTCAGGCGCAGGTCCTCGAGCAGCGCCGGGATCTCCGGGTTGATCCGCTTCAGGTAGGAGTCGACGGTCTCGAGGTTGGACCCGAGCTGCTCGCCGCGGCCCTCGAGGGCGGTGGAGAGCGCGGTGAGGGTGGCGTTGAGGTCGGCCGGCCGCACCGTGCGCAGCAGCGGGTAGATGTCGGACAGCACCTCCTCGAGCTCGGTGGCGACCTCGGTGCGGTCGATGACCGCGCCGGCCTGGATGGTGCCGGACGGACCCGTCTCGGGGACCACCAGCGACACGTACTTCTCACCGAAGAGCGTCTTGGGGACGATCGAGCCGGTCACGTTGGCCGGGATGTCGTCGATCTTGTCGGGGTAGATGCCCAGGGTCAGCTCGGCACCGCGCTCGTCGCCGGCACTGGCCTCGAGGACCTCGCCGACGATGACGCCACGGACCTTGACGTCGGCGCGGATCGGCAGCTGGAGACCGATGTTGGAGGTCGTCAGCGTGATCCGCTCGTAGCTGGCGAACTTCTTCGTGAAGGTCGCGTAGGTCAGCCAGACACCGAGCAGGAGCAGGCACAGGAAGACCACGCCGAGCGCCTTGTGGGCGGAGAGCAGCTTGTTCATCGCCTCGTCACCCCGCCAGCCTGACCGTCGTGGACGCGCCCCAGATCGCCATCGACAGGAACAGGTCGATGACGTTGATGGCCACGATGCTGGTCCGCACCGCACGGCCCACGGCGATGCCCACGCCGGCGGGACCGCCCGACGCCGTGTAGCCGTGGTAGCAGTGGATGAGGATCACGACGACCGCGAAGACCAGCACCTTGCCGAAGGACCACAGCACGTCGCCCGGTGGCAGGAACTGGTTGAAGTAGTGGTCGTAGGTGCCCGCGGACTGTCCGTAGAACTGGGTCACCACGAGCCGGCTCGCGACGTACGACGAGAGCAGGCCGACGACGTACAGCGGGACGATCGCGATCAGGCCCCCGATGACGCGGGTGGCGACCAGGAACGGCATCGAGGGGATCGCCATGACCTCGACGGCGTCGATCTCCTCGGAGATGCGCATCGCGCCGAGCTGGGCGGTGAAGCCGCACCCGACGGTCGCGGCGAGCGCGATGCCGGCGACGAGGGGCGCGATCTCGCGGGTGTTGAAGTAGGCGGAGACGAAGCCGGTGAAGGCCGCGGTGCCGAGCTGGTTGAGCGCGGCGTAGCCGGACAGGCCGACCTGGGCACCGGTGAAGAAGGTCATGCCGGCGATGACGCCGACGGTGCCGCCGATGACGGCGAGCGCACCGGTGCCGAGGGTGACCTCGGCGAGGATCCGCAGGATCTCCCGCGGGTAGTGCATGACCGAGCGCGGCAGCGCCAGCAGCACCTTGATGTAGAAGGACAGCTCGTGGCCGAGGGTGTCCAGGCCCTTGACGGGCCGTTCGTAGATCGCCTTGAGGTTCGCCATCGCGCTAACCCGTCTTCGGGGGCACGACCTGCAGGTAGATCGTGCTCAGGGTGAAGTTGACGACGAACAGGAGCAGGAAGGTGATGACGACGGACTCGTTGACCGCGTCGCCGACACCCTTCGGGCCGCCGGCGGCGTTCATGCCCTTGTAGGACGCGACGACGGCGGCGATGAGGCCGAAGACGAGGGCCTTGATCATGCCGATCCACACGTCGGGCAGCTGCGCGAGCGCGGTGAAGCTGGCCAGGTAGGCGCCCGGGGTGCCGTCCTGGAGGATCACGTTGAAGACGTAGCCACCGCCGACGCCGACGACCGCCACCATGCCGTTGAGGAAGACCGCGACGAGCATGCAGGCGAGCACGCGGGGCACGACCAGGCGCTGGATCGGGTCGATGCCCAGCACCATCATCGCGTCCAGCTCCTCGCGGATCTTCCGCGCACCGAGGTCAGCGGCGATCGCGGAGCCGCCGGCGCCGGCGATGAGCAGCGCGGTGGCGATGGGGCCCGCCTGCTGGATGACCGCGAGCACGGACGCCGAGCCGGTGAACGACTGCGCGCCGAACTGCTTGATCAGGCCGCCCACCTGCAGCGCGATGACCGCGCCGAAGGGGATGGCGACCAGCGCCGTCGGGACGATGGTGACCGAGGCGATGAACCACGCCTGTTGGAGGAACTCCCGGGTCTGGAACGGACGCCGGAACAAGCTCCGCCCCACGTCGAGCGCGAAGGCGAACAGCTTGCCAGCGGTTCCGACAGGCTGGAGAGCCCGAGCAACCGTCAGTGACATGAAGATCCGTCAGTGCTCGGCGCGTCCACTGGCGTGCTCGGCTTCCTTGGTGAAGGAACCCGGCGGCGGCGTCACGCCGTTGAGGCGGCACCACTCGCCCGGCGGGCGCTGGGCCCGGCGCGGGATACCGTTGGACGGCTCGAGCTGCAGCGGGATCGGGGGCAGCGGCGGCAAGCTCAGGTCCTTCTCCGCGGCCAGCTGGTCGGCGTCCTTCTCCTCGGACATGCCGATCGGGCCGACGGTCTGGGCGTTGAGGAACTGGCGCACCACCGGCTCGTCGGACGACAGCAGCATCTCGCGCGGGCCGTACATGGCCAGGTGCTTGTGGTAGAGCAGGCCGATCTGGTCCGGCACGATCCGCACGGAGTGGATGTCGTGGGTGACGATGAGGAAGGTCGCGTCGATCTGGGCGTTCAGGTCGACGAAGAGCTGGTTGATGAACGACGTGCGCACCGGGTCGAGGCCGGAGTCGGGCTCGTCGATCAGCAGGATCTCGGGGTCGAGCACGAGGGCGCGGGCCAGGCCGGCGCGCTTGCGCATGCCGCCGGAGATCTCGCCGGGGAGCTTCATCTCGGCACCGAGGAGGCCGACGAGGTCCATCTTCTCCATGACGATGTCACGGATCTCGGACTCGGACTTCTTGGTGTGCTCGCGCAGCGGGAAGGCGACGTTGTCGTAGAGGTTCATCGAGCCGAACATCGCGCCATCCTGGAACAGCACGCCGAACAGCTTGCGGACCTCGTAGAGCTCCTTCTCCGAGCACGAGGCGATGTCGGTGCCCTCGATGACGATCGAGCCCTCGTCGGGCTTGATCAGGCCGATGAGGGCCTTGAGGAAGACCGACTTGCCGGTGCCGGACGGGCCCAGCATCACCGAGATCTCGCCGGCGGGGAGGGTGAGCGTCACGCCCTTCCAGATGAGCTGCTTGCCGAACTGTTTGGTCAAGTTCGTCACCGCAACGTCGACGCCCATGTGTTCCCTCTTCCCTACGTCCGCTGACCCGGAGCATTGCTGCACTTGCACAACGCAGCGAGGTGGCGCACGTTACGCACCGCCCGTGGTGGGCGTCACGTGACGACGGCCACCGCGAACGGGACCGTACTCGTGAGTAGCCCCGCGGGTCAACCGGGGTCCACCCCCGCGGCCAGAGGGTTGACAGGATGCCCGGTCACTGCATCCGGGCCACGCCCGGGGCGCCAGGCGGCCGCGTCCCGAGGTGGCGCCGAAAAGCGACAGGGCCGGCAGAGCGTGCGCTCTGCCGGCCCCGGGTGCTGACCGAGGTCAGCGAGGGGTCACTTGAGGGTGACGGTGGCGCCGGCGCCCTCGAGGGCCTCCTTGGCCTTGTCAGCGGCCTCCTTGTTGACCTTCTCGAGGATCGCCTTCGGGGCGCCCTCGACGAGGTCCTTCGCCTCCTTGAGGCCGAGCGAGGTCAGCGCGCGGACCTCCTTGATGACGTTGATCTTCTTGTCACCAGCGGCCTCGAGGATGACGTCGAACTCGTCCTGCTCGGCGGCGGCCTCGCCACCGGCCGCGGCGCCGCCGGCGGCGGGGGCAGCGGCAACGGCGACGGGGGCAGCGGCGGTGACGCCGAAGGTCTCCTCGAACTGCTTCACGAACTCGGAGAGCTCGATGAGGGTCATCTCCTTGAACGCGTCGAGGAGCTCGTCAGTGGTGAGCTTCGCCATGGTGGCGTGTCCTTTCTCAGATGGCCTGGCCGCGTACTGCGGGCGGGCCGGGTTTCAGGTGGTGTACGTCGGCCTGGATCAGGCGTCGGTGGACTCGGTCGCCTCGTCAGCGGCAGCCTCGGCGGCCGCGGGGGCCTCCTCAGCAGCAGCGTCCTCGGCGGCCGGGGTCTCCTCGGCAGCGGCCGGCGTACCGGCACCACCTGCGAGGATCGAGGGGTCCTCCTGCGCCTTCGCCTCCAGGGCGCCGGCGAGCCGGGCAGCCTGGGCGAGCGGGGCGTTGAGGAGGTAGACGGCCTGGCTGAGCGAAGCGAGCATCGCGCCCGCCAGCTTGCCCAGGAGCACCTCGCGCGACTCGAGGTCCGCCAGCTTGGCGATCTCGTTCGCGTCGAGGATGTTGCCGTCCAGAACGCCACCCTTGATCACGAGGGTGGGGTTCGCCTTGGCAAAGTCACGCAGACCCTTCGCCGCCTCGACGACGTCGCCCGTGATGAAGGCGATCGCGGTCGGGCCGGTGAGGAGGTCGTCGAAGCCGTCGATGCCCGCCTCCTTGGCGGCGAGCTTGGCCAGCGTGTTCTTGACCACGGCGTAGTTGGCGTTCGCACCGAGGGAGCGGCGGAGGTCCTGCAGCTCCTTGACGGTGAGACCGCGGTACTCGGTCAGCACAGCGCCTGCGGCCTCGCTGAAGTGCTCAGCGATCTCCGCGACGGCGGCCTGCTTGTCTGCCCGCGCCATGGGTCTCCTTCCGGTGGGGACCGCCGCACTCGTCCGGGAAAGACGAACGCCCCGAGCGCAGGCGCTCAGGGCGTGGACATCGCGGGCTTGCCCGCGTCGTTCTGCTCTGATCCCCTGCGCAGGCCGTCCACTCTCGCGGAACCTTCGGCCCGGACTGGTAGCCCGGACAACCGGCGGTCTTAAGGTTTCGACGACGAGGGTACGACGGCGCCCACTCCCGCCCCAAATCCACGAGCAGCCCGACGCTGCCCCCGCGGGGCCGATGCGGCACGATGGTGCCGTGACCTCCGCGACCCCTCTCGCCGACCTGTCCGCCGACGACCTCGCCGCGCGCCTGACGGCGGTGCGCGCCGACTACGACGCGCTCAAGGAGCGCGGGCTGAAGCTGGACCTGACGCGGGGCAAGCCCGGAGCCGACCAGCTGGACCTGTCCAACGGGCTGCTGACCCTGCCGTCGTCGTACAAGGACCGCTCGGGCACCGACGTCCGCAACTACGGCGGCCTCGAGGGCCTCGCCGAGCTGCGCGAGATCTTCGCCGACCTGCTGGGCGTCGACACCGCCGACGTCGTGTGCGGCGGCAACTCGAGCCTGACGATGATGCACCAGGTCATCACCTGGATGCTCCTCAAGGGCGGGCCGGACTCCCCGCGGCCGTGGTCGCAGGAGCCGGTCGTGAAGTTCATCTGCCCGGTGCCCGGCTACGACCGCCACTTCACGATGCTCGCCGAGCTCGGCATCGAGATGGTGACCGTCCCGATGACCCCCGACGGCCCGGACCCGGTCGCCGTGCGCGCGCTCGTCGCCGACGACCCGGCCATCAAGGGCATGTGGATCGTGCCGACCTACGCGAACCCGACCGGCGCGGTGTGCTCCGCCGAGGTCGCCGCCGAGCTGATGGCGATGCCGACCGCGGCCCCGGACTTCCGGATCTTCTGGGACAACGCCTACGCCGTGCACCACCTGACCGAGGTGGAGACCAAGAGCGCCGACGCGCTCGGCCTCGCTGCGGCGTCCGGCCACCCCAACCGGCCGGTCATGTTCGCCTCGACCTCGAAGATCACCTTCGCGGGCGCCGGCGTCGCCGCGCTGGCCGCGTCGGCGGAGAACAAGGCGTGGTACCTCGAGCGCCTCGGCTTCGCCGCCATCGGACCGGACAAGGTCAACCACCTGCGCCACGTCGAGTTCTTCGGTGACGCCGACGGTGTGCGCGCGCACATGCGCAAGCACCGCGACCTGATCGCGCCGAAGTTCGCCGCGGTCGAAGAGGCACTCACCTCCCGCCTGGCCGGCCTGGGCATCGCCGAGTGGACGGTCCCGACCGGCGGCTACTTCGTGAACCTCGACGTGCTCGACGGCACCGCCTCGCGCGTGGTCGCCCTCGCCAGGGAGGCCGGCATCGCGCTGACCCCCGCCGGCTCGGCCTTCCCGCACGGCGACGACCCGAACGACCGCAACATCCGCCTCGCCCCCACCTTCCCCGTGCTGGAGGAGGTCCAGGCCGCGATGGCCGGGGTCGCGGTCTGCGTGGAGCTGGCCGCGCTGGAGTCGCTGACGCAGGGCTGAGCCGGTGGCGAGGGAATCACCTCCTCAGCGGTGATTCCCTCGCTTCCTGACCGTTGCAACGGTCAGGAAGCAGCAGGACCGGTCAGGAAGTGGCGCCCGGACGGCAGGGGCAGCGGTCGCTAGGCAGGCTGGAACGGCGACAGCGAGAGCGTCGTGAACTGGCCGATGTCGGCCGCGTGGCCGTCGATCAGGGCAGGGACGGTGATCGGCACCTGGCCCGCGGCGAGCTGGACGACGACGATCGAGGCCTGCTCCTGCTCCGCACCGGCGAGGGCGCCGCTCCACAGCAGGTGCAGGGTCGCCTCCTCCCCCGGCGCGACCCGCACCGGGCGCCGGGGCACGGCGTTGCCACCGGCGTCGTGGTCACGGTGCCCGACCTCCGGTACGAACGTGGATCCCCACGTGCCGCGCACACCGATGCCCGGGACGCCCTCGACCACGCAGGACCGGTCGGAGGTGTTCCGCACGACAAGGGTCGTCACCCGGGTGCCCGCGGCGGCGTCGATGCCACGCAGGGACCCGGTGACGTCGTCCGGGCCGCAGTGGTCGGGGCCGGGGTCCACGGCGGCACGGGTGCGCAGCAGCGCCACCAGCGCGTCGCCCTGCAGCTGCTCGTCGGCCACCGGCGGGGCGCCGTCGGGGCTCTCGTCGTAGCCGGGCGGGACCTCCTCCAGCCCGGGCGGGGCGGTGGTGCCGCTCGGGCCGTCCGCCGCGACCGACGTCCCCGGTCCACCGGGCGGGCGGTCGTCCGTCCCGTCGGAGCAGCCGGCGAGCCCGCCGCTGAGGGCTCCGGAGAGCACGACGACGAGCAGGGGCGTCCCGAGGCGCAGCACCCGGTCACCCTACGCAGGCGCGTCGGGCTGCCCGCGAGCCGCCCGCGAACACCGGGGAACGGCGACGCCCGCCGCCCCTGCTGGGGACGGCGGGCGTCGTACGGCGTCGTGGGCGGCGTGTGCCGCCCGGTGCACCGGAGGCGTCAGGCGACCTCGTCCTCGACCGCGACGTTCTTGGTGCGGTTCGGGTCGACCTGGACGCCGGGGCCCATGGTCGTGGAGATCGTGACCTTCTTCAGGTAGCGGCCCTTGGAGCTGGCCGGCTTGAGACGCAGCACCTCCTCGAGGGCGGCGGCGTAGTTCTCGGCGAGCTGCTGCTCGGAGAAGGACGCCTTGCCGATGATGAAGTGCAGGTTGGCGTGGCGGTCGACGCGGAACTCGATCTTGCCGCCCTTGATGTCGGAGACGGCCTTGGCCGGGTCCGGGGTGACGGTGCCGACCTTCGGGTTCGGCATGAGGCCGCGGGGACCGAGCACGCGGCCGAGGCGGCCGACCTTGCCCATGAGGTCCGGGGTGGCGACGACGGCGTCGAAGTCCGTCCAGCCGCCGGCGACCTTGTCGATCAGCTCGTCGCCACCGACGAAGTCGGCGCCGGCCTCACGGGCGGCCTCGGCCTTGTCCGCGTTCGCGAACACGAGGACGCGGGCGGTCTTGCCGGTGCCGTGGGGCAGGTTGACGGTGCCGCGCACCATCTGGTCGGCCTTGCGGGGGTCCACGCCGAGGCGGAAGACGACGTCGACGGTCTCGTCGAACTTCTTCTTGCTGGCGGCCTTCGCGATCTTGATCGCGGCGAGCGGCGCGTAGAGCTCGTTCTTGTCGAACGTCTCGGCAGCCGCGCGGTAGGTCTTGCTGCGCTGCATGGTGATTCCTTAGTTAGAAGAGGAGGTGTGGTCAGCGGGCCAGCGCGGCCCTTCCACGAGTGATCAGGCCTCGACGGTGACGCCCATGGAGCGGGCGGTACCCTCCACGATCTTCATCGCGGCGTCGATGTCGTTGGCGTTGAGGTCGGGGAGCTTGGTCGTCGCGATCTCGCGCACCTGGTCCTTGGTCAGCTTGCCGACCTTGTCCTTGTGCGGGACGCTCGAGCCCTTCTTGAGGCCGGCGGCCTTCTTGATCAGCTCCGCGGCCGGCGGGGTCTTCGTGATGAAGGTGAAGGACCGGTCCTCGTAGATCGTGATCTCGACCGGGATGACGTTGCCGCGCATGGACTCGGTCTGGGCGTTGTACGCCTTGCAGAAGTCCATGATGTTGACGCCGTGCGGACCGAGCGCGGTACCGACCGGCGGAGCCGGGGTGGCCGAGCCGGCCTGCAGCTGCACCTTGACCAGTGCGGCGATCTTCTTCTTGGGAGGCATTCCTCTATCTCTTTCTCTCGTGGTCACAGCGAGGACGTCGTCCTCTGCCACTTGCTGCCGGGGCAACCCGGACATTCTTCCGCGTCTTCGCGCGTACGGCGAATTGCGGGGAGGCCCCGCCACCGGACCGGTTCGGTCCCGGGGCGTTCCTCGCGCCGGTCGTCAGGGGCAGCGCGCTCGCGCGCGCTCCGCTCAGACCCGCTGGATCTGGCTGAAGCTGAGCTCGACCGGGGTCTCCCGGCCGAAGATCTCGACCAGGGCCTTGACCCGCTGGGCCTCGGCGTTGATCTCGGTGATCGTGGCGTGCAGCGTCGCGAAGGCACCGTCGACGATGAGGACCGAGTCGTTGACGTCGAAGTCGACGACCTCGACCGGCTTCTTCGCCGGGGTGGCGGCCGTCGTACCACCAGCGGCGGCAGCGGCCTCGCTCTCGGCGGCCGCGGCGGTGACCACGGCCGGGGCGAGCATCTTCTCGACCTCGCCCATGCTCAGCGGCACGGGCTGGTGGCTGTGACCGACGAAGCCGGTGACCGACGGCGTGTGCCGCACGGCGGCCCAGGACTCGTCGGTGAGGTCCATGCGGACCAGGACGTAGCCGGGGAGGACGGTGCGCTTGACCATCTTGCGCTGGCCGTTCTTGATCTCCGCGACCTCCTCGGTGGGGACCACGATCTCGTGGATGTAGTCCTCCATGTTGAGGGAGTGGATGCGGTTCTCGAGGTTCTGCTTCACCCGGTTCTCCATGCCGGAGTAGGTGTGCACGACGAACCAGTCACCGGGCTTGGCCCACAGCTCGCGGCGGAACGCCTCGAGCGGGTCCTCGTCCTCGGCCTCGGCGGGCTCGTCACCCTCGGCAGCGGCGTCGGCGTCGGCGTCAGCGTCGGCGTCAGCCTCGACGTCCTCGGTGCCGGCGAGGTCGTCAGCACCCTCGGTGGACGCCTCGGGGGCGCCCTCCTCGATGGCCTCGGGGGCCTCGACCTGGTCGGCCGCCTCGTCGATCTCGGGGGCCGAGTCGTACTGCTCCGACACGTGCTGCTCCATCAGTTGTCCGAAAATGTCAACGACGACCCCACCCGGGAGGGCGGGATCAGATGTCGTCCGCGCCGGTGAAGATCTCGAAGGCGAGCTTGCCGAAACCGAGGTCCAGCAGCGACACGATCGCGATCATCACGAGGACGAACGCGAGGACGACGAAGAAGTAGGTCACCAGCTGCTCGCGGGTGGGGTAGACCACCTTGCGCAGCTCGGCGACGACCTGGCGGTAGAAGGTCACCGGCCCGGTGCGCTTCTCGGAGGGCTTGCCGCCGGAGGGGTCCTTGCGGCCCCCGCGGACTGCCGGAGCGTCCGACACGCTGCTCACCCTTTCGCCAGTCGTTCTTTCGTCATCTCTTGCAGGGCACGAGGGACTTGAACCCCCAACCTTCGGTTTTGGAGACCGATGCTCTGCCAGTTGAGCTAGTGCCCTCCGCGGCTTCCCCCGGCTCCCGCTCCCCGACCTCGTCAGGGCGCGACTCACCATGTGGAGGATCCACCAAGGGATGACTCTACCCATCCTGACCACACGGGTCCAAAGCCGGCCCGTCGCCCGGCCGTCGCCCGGCCGTCGCAGAGGCGCCACGGAGCCGTCGCGGCGCCCCCACGGGCGACCCGGCCACCCCTACGATGGCGGGCGTGCGGGACCTCCAAGCTTTGCCCAAGGCGCACCTCCACCTGCACTTCACCGGCTCGATGCGGCACGCGACGCTGCTGGAGCTCGCCGAGCGCGACGGCATCCACCTGCCCGACGCGCTGGTCTCGGAGTGGCCACCGCAGCTGACCGCCGCCGACGAGAAGGGCTGGTTCCGCTTCCAGCGTCTCTACGACGTCGCCCGCTCCGTGCTGCGCACCGAGGACGACGTGCGCAGGCTGGTGCGGGAGGCCGCCGAGGACGACGTCGCCGACGGCGGGCGCTGGCTGGAGATCCAGGTCGACCCGAGCGGGTACGGCGGCCGGTTCGGCGGGATCACCGCGTTCACCGACCTGGTGCTCGACGCCGTGCGCGAGGCGTCGGAGCTGACCGGCCTGGGGATGGCGGTGGTGATCGCGGCCAACCGCACCCGCCACCCGCTGGACGCGCGCACGCTGGCCCGGCTGGCGGCGCAGTACGCCGGGCGCGGGGTCGTCGGCTTCGGGCTGTCGAACGACGAGCGCCGCGGGCGCACCGAGGACTTCGGCCGGGCGTTCGCCATCGCCGAGCGGGCCGGCCTGCTGCTGGCGCCGCACGGCGGTGAGCTGCGCGGCCCGGAGCACGTGCGCACCTGCCTCGACACGCTGCACGCGGACCGGCTCGGCCACGGCGTGCGCTCCGCGGAGGACCCGGCCCTGCTGGACCGGATCGTCGAGGCCGGGGTCGTGCTGGAGGTGTGCCCGGTCTCCAACGTGGCGCTCGGGGTCTACTCCGACCTGACGTCGGTGCCGCTGCCGACGCTGCTCGAGGCGGGCGCGACGGTGGCGCTGGGCGCCGACGACCCGCTGCTGTTCGGCTCGCGCCTGGCCGGGCAGTACGCCACGATGCGCGCCGCGCACGACCTGAGCGACGCCCAGCTGGCCGAGCTGGCCCGGATGTCGCTGCGCGCGAGCCGCGCACCGAAGGACCTGCTGGACCGCGCGCTGGCCGACGTCGACGCGTGGCTGGCCGGTCCCGACCGGTGACCCCTGTGGTCCGACGGTCACGCGGAGGCGGTTTCGCCGTGCCTGCCGGATGGGAGGATGGGGGCCATGAGCGAGCAGCCGCCCCTGGCGTCACCGTCCGGCCCCGACCCCTCGTTCGAGCCGTACTCCGCCCCCGCCTGGGGTGACGTCACCGGCGAGACCGGGACCGAGCCGACCCGGATGGCGCCGCCGGGACCCGCCCCGACCGCGTCCTTCGGCGCCGCTCCCCCGCCGCCGGCCGCCGGCGCCCACGGGGTGCCCGGCACGCCCGGGGGCCCGGCTGCGAGTGAGGCCGGCTGGTCGCCGTACCCGGTGGCCCCGCAGGGCCAGAACCCCTACCAGGTCCACCAGCAGTTCGTGACCTACGGCGCCCCGACCCACCAGCTCGCGACCACCTCGCTGGTGCTCGGCATCATCGGCATCGCCGGGATCCTGCTGACGCCGATCTTCCTGATCACCTTCCTCAGCGCCGCGTGCTCGCCGTTCGCGATCTGGCTGGGCATCAAGGCGCGCCGCGAGATCCGGGCCAACCCCCGCCAGTACGGCGGCGAGGGCGTCGCCACCGCGGGCCTGGTGACCGGCATCGTCGGCCTCGTGCTCGGCGTGATCGGGCTGTTGCTGATCGTCGCGCTGTTCGCCTTCTTCGCGGCGATCTTCAGCGCCGCCTGAGCCGCCTCCGCGAGCGGCTCAGAACTCGGCGCCGACCAGCACCGGCTCGTTGACGAGGGTGATCCCGAAGCGCTCCTGCACGCCGGCGCGGACCTCCCGGGCGAGGTCGAGCAGCTCGGCCGTGGTGGCGCCGCCCCGGTTGGTGAGCGCCAGCGTGTGCTTGGTCGACAGCGACACCCGCGCACCGGGGCGGTCGAGGCCGTAGCCCTTGCCGAACCCGGCGTGGTCGATCAGCCACGCCGCGCTGGTCTTCACCCGCCCGTCCGGCTGCGGGTACGACGGCGCCCCCTCGGGCACGGCGCCCGGCTCGACGAAGGGGTTGGTGAAGAACGAGCCCGCACTCCACGTGTCGTGGTCGTCGGGGTCGAGCACCATCCCCTTGCCGCGGCGCAGCCCGAGCACGGCCTCGCGCACCTCGGCCAGCGGCGCGCGCTCCCCCTGCTCGACACCGAGGGTGCGGGCGAGCTCGGCGTAGGCGACCGGGGCGCTGAGCCCGTCGCGGCGCAGCCCGAAGGTCACGTCGAGGACCAGGTGCCGGCCGGGGTCGGCCTTGAACCGTGAGTGGCGGTAGGTGAACTGGCACTCCTGCCCGGTGAAGGTGCGCTCGCCGCGCAGCACGCGGTCCCAGACCCGGACCCGGGTGATCGTCTGGGCGACCTCCTGGCCGTAGGCACCGACGTTCTGGATCGGGGTCGCGCCGGTGGTGCCGGGGATGCCGGAGAGGGCCTCCACGCCGCTCCAGCCCTCCGCGACGGCGCGGGCGACGAGGTCGTCCCAGCGCTCGCCCGCGGCGACGGTGACGCCGACGGTGTCCCCGTCCCCCTCGTCGTCGACCTGCATCCCACCGCCGGTGAGGTGGACGACGGTGCCGGCGAAGCCCGCGTCGGCCACGACGAGGTTGCTGCCGCCACCGACGAGCAGCACCGGCTCGCGCGCGGCGTCGGCCTCGGTGACGGCTGCCACGAGCGCGTCGGCGTCCGGGGCGGCGACGTACCGGCCGGCGGGGCCGCCGAGCCGCAGGGTGGTGAGGTCGGCGAGGGCGGGCTCAGGCACGGACGGTCGCCCTGGGCGCCCCGAGCACCTTGGTGCCGTCGACGGTGACCTCGAGCGCGAGCTTCAGCAGGCCGTCCTCGGTGCGGTCGCCGACCGTGCCGGCGACGGTCACCTGCGCGGCCCCCTCGGCAGGTACGACGACCGGCTGGGTGAACTTCGCGCCGATCTCGACGACCTCGGCGCCTCCGGTCCACTCGGCGACGGCGCGGCCGACGAGGGCGAGGGTGTACATCCCGTGCGCGATCACGCCGGGCAGGCCGACGGCGAGCGCGACCTCCTCGTCCTGGTGGATCGGGTTGTGGTCACCACTGGCGTGTGCGTAGGCGACCAGGTCGGCGCGGGTGACGTCGAAGGTGATCGTGGGCAGCGCGGTCCCGCTGGTCAGCTCGCTCATCAGGCACCTCCGCGGTGGACGAGGGTGGCGGTGGCGGTGCAGACCAGGGCGCCGTCGGCGTCGGTGATCTCGCTGGAGGTGCTGATGATGTCGTTGCCGCCGATGGACCGGACACCGGTCACGGTCAGCGTCGCGGTCAGCTCGTCACCGACGACGACCGGGCGCTGGTAGGTGAACCGCTGGTCGCCGTGCACGATGCGGGAGAGCTCGACCTGCTCGGCGGCGAGGAAGTCCTGCAGTGCGGCGAAGGTCACGACGATGGGGAACGTGGGCGGGACGGTCCCGTCCCCGGCGCCGGCACCGACGGCCGAGGCGAAGGCCGAGACGGCCTCCGCGGTGACCGGGCGGGGCTGCGTCGCGGGGAAGGCGCGTCCGACCAGGGAGGCGTCGATCGGCATGCGTCGACCCTAGTCCGGCGCTCGGGCTACTCGCGAGTCGCGTGCGCCCTGGGCCGGTGCACCACGCCTCCAGCCGGGTACCGGGCGTTCCTCCCGGTGGTTGAGGTGCGAGGCCGCCCGCGGCCGAGCCTCGAAACCACCGGGCCCGCGGGGCGGACTGTGCTGGGCACAGCCCGGTGCACCGTGACCGCAGGTTTCGAGGCTCGGCGCCGGGGCGCCTCGCACCTCAACCAGCGGCGGGAGGGCGCAAGCACCGGCACGCGCTCGGGCAGTGAGCTCCGGTTGGCCGCCAGGCGGGCTGTGCCACCCGCCGGGGGCAACGGCGTGCGCGGCAGCGCGGCGCCCGCGCCGAAGCGTCGAGGGCAAGCGTGGGCCGAGCGGAGCGAGTGCCTGCGCGCAGCCCTCGACAGGCGACGCGCTCGCGCGATCATGCGCTGCAACGACGACGACCCGCCGGCCCCATCGGGGGCGGCGGGTCGTCGGAGCGCTGGTGGCGCTGGGGTTCAGCGGGTCTCGCGGTGCGCGGTGTGCTTGCGGCAGCGCGGGCAGAACTTCGACAGCTCGATGCGGTCGGGGTCGTTCCGGCGGTTCTTCTTCGTGATGTAGTTGCGCTCCTTGCAGTCCACGCAGGCAAGCGTGATCTTGGGGCGAACGTCAGAGCTCTTGCTGGCCACGAGGATTCCTTCGGGATGCGTCTTGGGGGTGCTGCTGGAACTGCTTCGTCATCTGGCGTAGCGGGGGCGGGACTCGAACCCGCGACACCACGATTATGAGCCGTGTGCTCTAACCACCTGAGCTACCCCGCCAGGGGGTCAGGGCACCCGCGTCCCCGGCCGTTGTTCTGGCCGGTTCGGCGGACCCTTGCTCCCAGAGCCCCTTTACGGAATCGAACCGTAGACCTACTCCTTACCATGGAGTCGCTCTGCCGACTGAGCTAAAGGGGCAACGGCCGAGAACTATATACGCGCCCCCGTGCCGCGCGAAATCGGCGGCACCATCCACGGATCGGGCCACCTCCCCGGCCTCTTCCGGACGCCGCGGGAGTGCCCGGATCAGTCCTGGATCCGGGCGAACGGGACGGCCTCCTCGAGCTCGTAGGCGAGCTCGATCAGCAGGGCCTCGTGGCCCGGCGCGGCGCCGAACATCATCCCCTGGGGCAGGCCGCCGGCGGTGGTGGCGAGGGGCAGCGAGATGGCCGGCGCGCCGGTGATGTTCTGCCACGGGGTGAAGGCGACCCAGTCGAGCAGGCGGTCGATGATCACGTCGTGCTCGAGGGTGGGGTCGAGGTGGCCGACCCGCGGCGTGGCCGTCGCCAGCGTCGGGGTCAGCGCGACGTCGTACCGCTCGTGCCAGAGCTCGGCCTGGTTGGCCGCGCGCTTGAGGCGGGTGATCGCGCCGGGCAGGCGGTGCAGGTTGCGGCGCGCGTGCCGGGCGAGGCCGAGGGTGAGGTTGTCGTGGCGGGTGCGGTCCCAGCTGCGGCCGTGGCGGGCGCGGCCGGTGGTGAGCATCACCTGGGCCAGCATCGCCCAGTAGAGCAGGAAGTCGTCGGCGAACCCGGGGCCGACGGGCACCTCGGCCTCGGTGACGGTGTGGCCGAGGTCCTCCAGCAGCGCGGCGGTCTTCTCGGTCAGCGCGGCGGTCTCGGGGTCCGCGCCGCGGCCGACGCCGGACGTGTTGAGCGCGACCCGCAGGCGGCGCTTGATCGGGCGGGTGAGGTCACCGACGGGCGGCAGCTCGAGGTTGCGGTGGACCCGCTCGGCCTCGCGGTAGAACGCGGCGGTGTCGCGCACGGTGCGGGTCACCACGCCGTCGGAGACGATCCGGATCGGCATGTCACGGAAGAGCTTGTCCTGGGCGAGCCGGCCCCGGGTCGGCTTGAGCCCGACCAGGCCGTTGACCGCCGCCGGGATGCGGATCGAGCCGCCGCCGTCGTTCGCGTGGGCGATGGGCACGGCGCCCGCGGCCACCAGCGCGGCCGCCCCGGAGCTGGACGCCCCGGCGGTGTGCTCGGTGTTCCACGGGTTGCGGACGGCGCCGAGGCGCGGGTGCTCGGCGGAGGCGCTGAAGCCGTACTCCGAGAGCTGGCTCTTGCCGAGCGCGACCAGGCCGGTGGCGAGGTACTGGTCGGCGAAGTCGCCGTTGCGGCGGGCCGGGCGCGGGTCCCAGGCGTCGGTGCCGGCCATCGTGGGCATGCCGGCGACGTCGACGTTGTCCTTGACCAGCGTGGGTACGCCGGCGAGGAACCGGCCGGTCTCGTCGGGGCCGCCGGCGGGCACGGTGCCCGCCTCGGCGCGTGCGCGGTCCCAGGCCTGGTAGGCGATCGGGTTGAGGTCGCCAGCGACCTTCTCGATGCGGGCGATGGCGGCGTCGACCGCCTCGCGGGCGGAGACCTTGCCGGCCCGGAGGTGCTCGGCCAGCCCGACCGCGTCGAGGTCGCCGAGGGCGTCGTCGGTGAAGGAGTGCACGCGCATGGTGGGAACCTAACCGGACCTCGGGGAACCCGCCGCGCGACACGGTCGGATTTCCCCCGAAGAGGGCACCGGCAGCGGTGCCGCCCTGGCTCGGTCAGGACAGGGCTCGGTCAGAACAGGACGACGGCGAGCAGCGGCACCAGGATGCTGATCGCCAGCGCGGACAGGCCCATCGAGAGCCCGGCGAAGGCGCCCTCGGTCTCGTCCTCCTGCAGCATCCGCGAGGCCCCGACGCCGTGCGAGACCGCGCCGACCGCGAGCCCGCGGGCGCGACGGTCGCGGATCCGGAGCAGGTTGAGCGTCGCCGGCCCGACGACCGCGCCGAAGACGCCGATCAGGATCACCAGCACCGCCGCCACCGGGGCGATGCCGCCGACCGCGTCGGTGACCGCGATCGCGACCGGGGTCGTCGCGGACTTCGCGGTCAGCGTCTTCTCGAGCCGGTCGTCGGCCCCGAGCGCCCGCGCGATGAGCACCGCGCTGACGATGGACACCGCGGCGCCGACCACCACGGCCACCAGCATCGGGACCACGAAGCCGGTCAGCCGGCCGGCCTGCCGGTGGAGGGGCACGGCGAGGGCGACCGTCGCGGGACCGAGCCAGAACGCGATCATCTGGGTCGCGGAGACGTAGTCGTCGTACTCGACGTCGAGGAGGGTGATCCACGCGCCGACGATGACGATGGCGACCAGCACCGGCTGGGCGATCGCGTGGCCGCCGAGCCGGTTCTGGAGCTTGCGGCCCAACTGGTAGCCGATCAGGGTCACGGCGAGCAGGCCGAGCGGGGAGCGCAGGACGTCGACGACGTCGTCGAGGGCGTTCGTGATCGCGTCGTTCATGCGGCGGCCTCCGCCGGCGGGTCGCCGAGGTCGTCGCGCGGGCGGCCGAGCAGCCGCTCGAGGCCGACCGCGGTCCAGCCCACGACGACCAGGCCGAGGAACCACGAGCCGAGCACCGCGACGGTCACCGGGAGCACGTCGCGGCCGAGGACCGAGGCGAAGGCGACGACTCCCACCCCGGCCGGGATGAAGAACAGCTGGAGGTGGCGGAGCAGGCCGGAGCCCGCGATGACGATCGAGCCGCTGTCGTCGTACCGGCGCAGGCGGAGGTAGGCGAAGAGCAGCAGCATCCCCACCACCGGGCCGGGCACGGGCAGGTCGAGGACCCGCACCACCAGCTCACCGAGGAGCTGGAACCCGACCAGCCAGGTCAGGCCAGCGATCACCGGCGCTCCCTCAGCCGGGCGTTGGGCAGGGCGGGCGCCGGGATCGGCGGCAGCGGCTGGTCCGGTACGACGCCGAAGCGGCCAGCCGCGACGAGGCGGCTGTCGGGCAGCACGCTGCCGGTGGCCGGGTCGGTGATCTGCTCCTGCCAGGCCGCTCGGTAGGCGACGACCTCGTCGTGCGTGCGGCCCACGAAGTTCCACCACATGACGATCGACTCGCCGAACGGCGGGCCGCCGAGGACGAGCAGCCGGGCGCCG
Organism: Nocardioides sp. J54; assembly: GCF_000519005.1. Classification (GTDB taxonomy): domain Bacteria; phylum Actinomycetota; class Actinomycetes; order Propionibacteriales; family Nocardioidaceae; genus Nocardioides. Next base: position 115,516 of record NZ_JAER01000006.1, read on the forward strand.
TCGCCGCCGGCGACGAGGCTGATCTCGTCGGTGCCGGGCGGGACGTAGGCGAGGTCGGCCGGACCGGCGTCCAGGCCGCAGACGCCGGCCGAGCCGAGGTCGACCAGGACGCCGTGCTCGAAGGTCGGGTCGACCGGCACGGCCAGGGAGGTGCCGGGGTCGAGGACCAGCTCGGCGCCGAGCAGCGGGGTGAAGGTGGCGACCGGCGAGCTGTCGCCGAGCAGGGACCCGAGGAAGACGTGGGCGCGCCAGCCGTCGCCGGAGACCTCCGGCGGCGCGTAGTGCTCGAAGCCGGGGTCGGTGTCGCGGGCCGCCTCGGGCAGCGCGACCCACAGCTGCGCGCCGTGCAGCACGGTGGTCGCGGCGGTGGAGACCTCGGAGTGGCTGATGCCGCGGCCGGCAGTCATCAGGTTGACCTCGTGCGGGCGCACCATGGCCACGTTGCCCGCGCTGTCGCGGTGCTCGATCTCACCGGTGAACAGCCAGCTCACCGTCTGCAGCCCGGTGTGCGGGTGCGGCGCGACCACCATGCCGCCGCTCTCGCTGACCGGGTCCGGGCCGTAGTGGTCGAGGAAGCACCACGCCCCGATCAGGGACCGGTGCCGCTGCGGGAGGGTGCGTCGTACCGACATCGCACGGGGCCCGCCCAGCGGCACCTCGCGCGGCGTCATCAGCTCCACGCCGGCCGCCTCCCGGCCCTCGCACACCATCTCACCGGGATCCCGGTCCGGGTTGCTCATGCCCCCATCCTCCCCCTTCTGCCCCGCGCCCCGTCTTCCTCCGCCTCCCCCACCCCCGCGAGGTGTGAGGGTGGGCACCACGAGGTGCGGGTTGTGGTGGCACGAGGTGCGGGTCGTGGTGGCACGAAGTGCGTGGCATGGCGGCTCGAGGTGCGGGTCGTGGTGGCTCGAAGTGCGTGGCTTGGCGGCTCGAGATGCGGGTCGTGCCTGCGCCGTACGCCGCCAGCGTCCTCGCACCACCACAAGGCGCACCTCACACCACCACAAGGCGCACCTCACACCGCCACGACCGACACCTCGCACCACCACAACCCGCACCTCGCGGCGCGAACCCTCACACCTCGCGGCGCGAACCCCCACACCTCGTGGTGCCGGGGGTCACACGTCGGGGTGGTGGAACGGAGGACGGGGTGGGGTGGGGATGTCCTAGGGTGCGGGGCCATGGGCCTGCTCACCCCCGTCGCGATCAAGCTCGGGTCGTACTCCTGGATGCCGCGACTGCTCCCCCAGATCACGTGGACCGACAAGCACCTGCAGCGGCTGACGAAGCGGCGGGTGAGCCTCGTCGGCATCGCCGGGCTGCCGAGCCTGCTGCTGACGGTCAAGGGCCGCAAGAGCGGGATCCCGCGCTCCACGCCGCTGCTGTGCGTGCCGTGGCAGGGCGGCTGGCTGATCGCCGGGTCGTCGTTCGGCGCGCCGAAGCCGCCGATCTGGTCGGCGAACCTGCGGGCGGCCGAGACGGTCGAGGTCGACTACAACGGCCGGCACCACACCTGCACCTGGCGCGAGCTCCTCGACGAGGAGAAGGAGCGCGCGTGGGCGCACATGGTCACCATCTGGCCGAACTACGACAAGTACGTGGAGTGGACCGACCGGGTCATCCCGGTCTTCCTGCTGACGCCGGTCGACTGACCGCCGCCCGGCCGGGCGGACCCGACCACCCCTTGGGAAGTTCGCCAGTAAGGGAAGCCTTGCTTTAGTCTTCCGGCCATGGGGGAAGGCACGGTCGAGGCCCCTGCCTCGGCAGGGTTCGCTGACCTCGCCCGCCACGGGGAGCGCACCGCGCTCCGTGCCGGTGGGCGGGTGGTCAGCTACGCGGAGCTGGACCGTCGCGTCACGACGGCCCGCGACGCGCTCGAGGCGTTGACGCCGCCGGGCAGTCGCCAGCTGATGCGCCTGGACCCCGCCCCGACGGTGGACTTCGTCGTGGCGTGGCTGGCGGCGCTGACCGGCGGCCACACCACGTTGCTCACCCGCGACCGCGGGCTCGGCGCGGCCTACCTCCCCTCCGTGGAGCACGCCGACGGCGCCTGGCACCGCACCGGCACCACGGCACCGCGGCTCCACCCCGACCTCCGGCTGCTGCTCAGCACGTCCGGATCCACGGGGTCCCCCAAGCTGGTCCGCCTCTCTGCGTCGAACCTGGACGCCAACGCCCGCGCGATCGCGACGTACCTCGGGCTGCGCAGCGACGACGTCGCCGTGACCACGCTCCCCCTCGACTACTGCTACGGCCTCTCGGTGCTGCACAGCCACCTCGCCGTGGGCGCCTCGCTGCTGCTCGACGACCGGTCGGTGACCGACCCGGGCCTGTGGGCGGACGCCCGCGATCACGGTGTGACGTCCTTCGCCGGCGTCCCCTACACCTTCGACCTGCTCGGCGCCGCCGGCTGGCCGGACCTGCCGAGGCTGAGGCAGGTGACCCAGGCGGGCGGACGGATGGCGCCCGAACGGGTGCGCGCACTGGCCGAGCAGGGTGCCCGCGAGGGCTGGGAGCTGGTCGTGATGTACGGCCAGACCGAGGCGACCGCGCGGATGGCCTACCTGCCGCCGGACCTGGCCGCCAGCCACCCCGGCGCGGTCGGGGTCGCGATCCCCGGCGGGTCGTTCCGGCTCGAGCCGGTCGACGGGGCCGAGGCCGGCGTCGGGGAGCTCGTCTACTCCGGGCCCAACGTGATGATGGGGTACGCCGAGTCGCCGGCCGACCTGGCCCGCAGCGCCGAGCTCACCGAGCTGCGCACCGGCGACCTGGCCCGGTTCACCGAGGACGGGCTCGTCGAGATCGTCGGACGGCGCTCCCGCTTCGCGAAGCTCTTCGGCCAGCGCATCGACCTCGACCGCGTGCAGACGCTGCTCGCCCTCGGCGGCCACGACACAGGCTGCGCCGAGGCCGACGACGCCGAGCAGCTGGTCGTCGCCGTCCCGGGCGACCCCGACGCGGGCGTGCTGGCCGAGGTGGGCGCGACGGTCGTCGCCGAGACCGGGCTGCCCGCACACGCCGTCCGGCTGGTGCCCGTGAGGACGCTGCCCCGGCTGGCCAACGGCAAGCTGGACCAGCAGGCCGTCGCCCGGCTCGAGGCGCCGCTCGAGGTCGACGGCGACTCGCCCGTCCGGTCGCTGGTCCGCCTCTACGAGCGGGTGCTGGGTCGCGACGTCGTCGGGCCGCACGACTCGTTCGTGACGCTCGGCGGCGACTCGCTGTCGTACGTCGAGCTGTCGCTGCGCCTCGAGCACCGGCTGGGCCGGCTGCCGTCGGACTGGCAGCACCGCACGATCGCCGACCTCGCGCTGCTCGCCCCCGCCGCTGGCTGCCCCGGCGAGGCGGGCACGACCGCGCGGCACCGCTGGTTCGCCCGCATCGACACCACGATCCCGCTGCGGGCGCTGGCGATCCTGATGATCGTCGGCTCCCACACCGACCTGTGGGTGCTGGTCGGCGGTGCGCACGTGCTGCTCGGGGTGGCCGGGGCCAACTTCGCGCGCTTCCACCTCACCGACGAGCACGCGCGCGAGCGCCTGCGCCGGGTCCGCCGGGCCGCGGCCCGGATCGCCGTGCCCGCCGTGCTGTGGATCGGCCTGGTCACGTTGCTCACCGGCGACTACCCGCTGCGCACCGTGCTCCTGCTCAACGACGTGCTCGGCGGACGCGACTGGTCCGAGCCCGCCTGGCACTACTGGTTCGTCGAGGTCGCGCTGCTCTGCGCGGTCACGGCCGGCCTGCTGACGTCGGTGCCGCGGGTGATGGCGCTCGAGCAGCGCCACCGGTTCGGGCTCGCGGCCATCCTCGCCGCCGTGCTGCTCGTCCCGCGCTTCTGGGCCGACCTGACGTCGTACGACGGCGACGTGATCCACTCCTCGCTGTTCGTCGCCTGGCTCTTCGCCGGCGGCTGGGCCGCCGCGGTCGCCCGCTCGACCGGGCAGCGGGTCGTGGCAGCCGCCCTGCTCGTGGCGGGGACCTGGGGCTTCACCGGCGACACCCAGCGCGACCTGGTCATCATCGGCGGGCTGATGGCGCTGGTCTGGCTGCCGACCGTGCCGTGGCCGCGCCCGCTCGTCGGGCCGACCGGTGCGCTGGCCAGCGCGTCGCTCTACGTCTACCTGACCCACTGGCAGGTCTACCCGCACCTCGAGGACCGCTGGCCGCTCGGCGGACTGCTCGCCTCGCTCGCAGTCGGCCTGCTCGCGTGGCGCGTCGTCGAGCGGCTCGCCCCGGCCGCGACCCGGCTCGCCCGCCTGCCCCAGCACGTGCGGCCCGCCCGCCGACCCGATCCCCGACCCACACCGGCCCGTCCCGTCAGGTCGGCCCGATCCCACCACCACCTCACTGGACAGGAAGCACGATGAAGAAGCAGCTCCTGCGCGCCGGCCTCGGCGTCGCAGCCCTCACGCTCGTCGCCCCGCTCCTCGCTGCGTGCAGCGGGGACGACGAGCCGAAGCTCGTCATCTACAACGCCCAGCACGAGCCGCTGCTGAAGGAGCTGGCGCCGGCGTTCACCGAGGAGACCGGCATCGAGGTCGAGCTGCGCAACGGCAAGGACCTGGAGCTGTCCAACACCCTGGTCCAGGAGGGCGACGCGTCCCCGGCCGACGTGTTCCTGACCGAGAACTCACCGGCGATGTCGCAGGTCGAGGCCGCGGGCCTGTTCGCGAAGCTCCCCGACGACCTGGTCGCACCGATCCCTGAGCAGTACCGCCCGCGCAGCGGCCTGTGGACGGGCTTCGTCGCGCGCTCGACCGTCCTGGTCTACAACACCGAGCAGGTCCAGGAGTCCGACCTGCCCGCGTCGCTGCTCGACCTCGCGAAGCCCGAGTGGAAGGGCCGCATCTCGTTCTCCCCCACCGGTGCGGACTTCCAGGCGATCGTCGCCGCCGTCCTCGAGCTCGAGGGCGAGGAGGCCACCCGCGCATGGCTGGAGGGCATCAAGGAGAACGGCACCGTGTACGACGGCAACAACGTCGTCCTGGAGGCCGTCGACTCCGGCCAGGTCGAGGTCGGCATCGTCTACCACTACTACTGGGAGCGCGACCGCAAGGAGAACGGCGACGTCAGCGACAGCTCGGCCCAGCACTACTTCACCGACCAGGACCCCGGCGCCTTCGTCAGCGTCTCCGGCGCGGGCATCCTCGAGTCCAGCGACATGAAGGACGAGGCGGAGAAGTTCATCGAGTTCCTCGTCAACGAGACCGGCCAGCAGGTCCTCGCCGACAGCTACGCGCTGGAGTACCCCCTCAACCCCGCCGTGGAGCTGCCCGGCGTGACCAAGGCGTTCAGCGAGCTCGAGCCGCCGGAGGTCAACGTGTCGGACCTCGACGCCCGCAAGGTCGTCGACCTGATGACCGAGGTCGGCTTCCTCTGACCGACGCCCTCGTCTCCCAGCGACCCCCCGCGACCCGTCGGCCGCGGGGGGTGGCTGCGCCTGCCCTGCCGCTGCTGCTGGTCGGACTCGCAGTCGCCGCCCTGGCGCTGGTCCCGCTCGGCTACGTGCTGTGGAGCACCGCCGAGCTCGGCCCCGGCGAGGCAGGGGCGTTCCTGTGGCGCCCCCGCATCGGCGAGCTGCTGTGGAACACCACCCGGCTGCTGGTCGTCGGGGTCCTCGCCAGCGTCGCCGTCGGCGTCGCCGGAGCGTGGGTCGTCGAGCGGACCGACGTCCCGGGACGCGGCTGGTGGCACGGCCTGCTGTGCGCGCCCCTCGCCGTGCCCGCCTTCGTCAACGGCTTCGGCTGGGTGTCGACCACCCACGCGGTGCAGTCGTTCCCGGGCGCGGTGATGGTGGTGACGCTGTCGTACTACCCGCTCGTCTACCTGCCGACCGTCGCGGCCCTGCGCCGGCTCGACCCGGCCGTCGAGGAGGTCGCGACCGCGCTCGGCCGCAGCCCGTGGAGCGTCTTCTGGCGGGTCACCCTGCCCGCGACCAGCCCGGCGGTGCTGGGCGGCGCCCTTCTGGTCGGCCTGCACCTGCTGGCGGAGTACGGCGCCCTGCAGCTGCTCAACTACCCGACCCTCACGACGGCGATCCTCCAGCAGTACGGCACCGTCTTCAACGGTCCCGAGGCGACCTTGCTCGCGCTGGTGCTCGTCGCCTTCTGCCTGCTCCTGCTCGGCCTCGAGCTGCTGCTGCGCGGACGCCGACCGCGCAGCCGCGTCGGCGCCGGCACCAGCCGGGTCGCCGGCCGGGTGCCCCTCGGCAGGGCGCGACCGCTCGTCGTCCTGGCCCTGGCCGGGCTGGTTCTCTGGGCCCTGGCCGTCCCCCTCGCCGCACTGGTGCGCTGGCTGGTGCGCGGCACGTCCGCGGGCATCGAAGGTGCTGAGCTGGCCGACGCGCTCGGCAACACCCTCCTGCTGGCCGTCCTCGGCGGGCTCGTCACCACCGCCGCCGCCGTCCCCGTCGTGTGGCTGGCCGTGCGGCACCGCAGCCTGCTGACGACGGCCATCGAGCGCAGCGTCTACACCGCCAGCGCGATGCCGGGCATCGTCATCGCCCTGGCCCTGGTCACCGTCTCGATCCGCGCCGTGCCGGACCTCTACCAGACCATGGCACTGCTCGTCGCGGGCTACCTCGTGCTGTTCCTGCCCCGCGCCGTGGTCAGCGTGCGCGGCACCTTCGAGCTGGTCCCGCCGGCACTGGAGGAGGTCGCGCGCAGCCTCGGTTGCAGCGGTCCCGAGGTCGCCCGCCGGGTGACCCTGCCACTCGTCGTACCCGGCCTGGCGGGCGCCGGGGCGCTGGTCGCGCTCGCCGTCTCCACCGAGCTCACCGCCACGCTGCTGCTGGCGCCGATCGGGACCGACACCCTCGCCACGAAGTTCTGGTCGGAGGCGTCCTCGATCGCGTACGGCGCCGCCGCGCCTTACGCCCTGGCGCTGATCGTGCTCTCCGTCCCCTCGACGTGGCTGCTCGCCCGTCTCAGCACCAGGAGTGACCGCTGATGCCCGCACTGGAGATCCGCGCCCTGACGGCGGGCTACGGCAAGGACCCGGTGCTGCGCGGCATCGACCTGACGGTCACGTCGGGCGTCACCGCCATCCTCGGCTCCTCGGGCTGCGGCAAGACGACCCTGCTGCGAGCCGTCGCCGGCTTCGTGCAGCCGGCGGCCGGGACGATCGACGTCGCCGGGACGCGCGTCGTCGGCGGCGGCGGGCGCAGCGTGCCCGCCCGGCGGCGGGGCATCGGGTACGTCCCCCAGGAGGGCGCGCTCTTCCCGCACCTGACCGTCGCGCGCAACATCGCCTTCGGCCTGCCCCGCGGCCAACGGCGCAACGCCGGTGGCGTGGTCGCGGAGGCGCTGGCGATGGTCGAGCTCGACCCGTCCCTGGCAGCGCGCTTCCCGCACCAGCTCTCGGGTGGCCAGCAGCAACGTGTCGCCCTGGCCCGGGCTCTCGCCCCGCAGCCGAGCCTGGTGCTGCTGGACGAGCCCTTCTCCTCCCTCGACGCCGGCCTGCGGGAGGAGACCGGCCGGGCCGTGGTCCGTGCCCTGCGCGCTGCGGACGCCGCCGCCGTGCTGGTCGCCCACGACCAGGGCGAGGCGCTGTCGCTGGCCGACCAGGTCGCGGTGATGGCGCAGGGGCGCTTCCTCCAGGTCGCCCCACCGGCCGAGGTGTACCTCGAGCCCGCCGACCCGCAGGTCGCGTCGTTCATCGGCCACGCCTCGCTGCTCCCCGGCGAGGGCGACGGAGCCGGCCGCGCGACGTGCGCGGTCGGTGAGCTGGCGGTGCGCCCCGGCCACCCCGGCACGGCCGGGCCGGCCGGGCCGGTCCAGCTCGCCATCCGCTCCGAGCAGGTGCAGATCCGCACCGACGGCGCCGGCACGCCCGGCGAGGTGGTCGACGTCAGCTTCTTCGGGCACGACGCCACGGTGCGGCTCCGCCTCGACTCCGGGGAGCAGCTCGCCGCGCGTACCCCTGCCGACTCCGTGCCGCACCCCGGCGAGAAGGTGCGGCTGTCGGTCGTCGGCGAGGTCGTGGCCTTCGCCGGCCAACCGGGCGCCTGATGACGAAAAACTTGATGACGAGAGCTTGCGCTTGATGACGGTTGCAACCGTCGTCAGGCGCAGGAATCCCCGCCCAGGCGGGGATTCCTGCAGCCGTCAGGGTCAGCCGAACCAGCCCGACGGCGCGAGCTCGCCACCCATCCGCGGCACGTACTGGTCGAAGTAGATCCGCGCAATCAGCTCGCGCCGCGAGCGGACGTCGGCCTTCTCGAAGACGGACTTGAGGTGGTCCTGGACGGTGTAGGCCGACAGGTGCAGGGTGCGTGCGATCTCCTTGGTGTCCACGCCCTGCAGCACCAGCTGGGTGACGTCGCGCTCGCGGGGGGTGAGCCCGAAGGCGGCGACGACGAGGGTGACGATCTCGGGCGGGCGGGCCTCCTCGATGGTGATCACCACGTCGCCGTCCCGATCGCGGAACGAGCTGAGCGGACCGGCCTGCAGCACCAGCCACATGCCGCTCGCGGTGCGCAGCCGGCAGCGCGGGATGCCCTCGGACTCGCCGCGGGCGAAGCGCCGGGCGGCGCCGATCAGGGCGGCGACCGGGGACAGCGGGGCGCAGTGACCCGGCCCGGTGGCCAGCTCGCTGAGGCGGACCTCGGCGGCCGGCGTCATCTGGGTGATCTGGTTGTCGGGGCCGACGATGATCACGGCCGGCCCGGCGCCGGCGTCGGGCCGGCAGGGCGCGTGGTCGGCGACCCGGGCCAGCATCCCGGAGCGCACGCCGTGGGCGAACGGCGCGGCCAGGGAGGCGAGGAAGTCGACCTCTGCCTCGTCGAAGGGGGCGTCGTCCGCGCCGCGGAAGAGGGCCACCCCGCCCCACGCCTCGCTGCCGTCGCGCATCGCGAGGCGGGCCTCGTCGGCGAAGCCGAAGTTGGGCTGCATGAACTGCGACAGCCGTGGCGAGAGCTCGGTCCGGCCGCCGGTCAGCAGGTGCACCCCGGCCGCAGGCACCTCGGCCCGGGCGATCGCCCGGAAGGAGGTCGGCTCCTCGGTGCCGTACTCGATGAGCCCGAACTCGTGGTCGTGGCTGTTGCGGATCGCCAGCTCGCCGTACTTGCGGGCGCTGGTGAGCATGTGGCTGCTCGGGTCGTGCGTCGCGATGCAGGCAGCCACCCACGGGACGGCACGGCGCACCGACTCGACCGCCTCGACGAGGAAGGTCTCGAGGTCCAGACCGGCCCGCGCCACGACGTCGACGTCCTGGCGCACCCGCGCCGCGGTCAGTCCTCGGGCCATGCGTAGCAGTGTGTGGCAAGGCCCGGGGTGCTGCCATCCCAGATTTCTGGGGATTGTCCTGCTCCCACATCCGCAGGGCGGAGATCTACCCAGGGATCGGGGATGGTCCCGGACCGGTCGCAGGGCGCAGGGTTCTCGGCACCAACCCCGAGAACGAAGGAACCAGCATGACCACCACCCCCGACACCGGTGCCCTGGCCACCCTCACCAGCGGGTGCCCGGTGCACCTCCCCGGCGACCCCGGGTACGACGCTGCCACGACCCCGTGGAACCTGTCGGTCGAGCAGCGCCCGGCCGCGGTCGCGGTCCCCCGCACCGTCGACCAGGTCCGTGACGTCGTCCGTGCCGCCGCGGCCGCCGGGCTGAAGGTCGCGCCGCAGAGCACCGGGCACGGCGCCGCGGCCCTCGGCGAGCACTCCCTGGAGGACGTCGTCCTCGTCCGCATGCACGAGCTGACGGGCGTCAGCGTCGACCCGGCGGCCGGCACCGTGCGGGTCCTGGGCGGCACGCTGTGGCAGGACGTCGTCGCGGCCGCCGCCGCGCACGGCCGGAGCGTGCTGCACGGCTCGGCCGGGGACGTCGCCGTCGTCGGCTACGCACTGAGCGGCGGGCTCTCCTTCTTCGCCCGCCGCCACGGCGTGGCCGCCAACTCGGTCCGCGCGGTCGAGGTCGTCACCCCCGACGGCGAGCTGCGCCGGGCGAGCGCGGAGGAGCACCGCGACCTGTTCTGGGCCCTGCGTGGTGGTGGCGCCGGCAACTTCGGCGTCGTCGTCGCCGTCGAGCTCGGCCTGCTCCCCTACGCCGACGTCTTCGCCGGCATGCTGCTGTGGGACCGCGAGCGCGCGCCCGAGGTGGTGCGGGCGTGGGTGGAGTGGACGCGCACCGCACCGGACAGTGCGACCACGTCGCTGCGGGTCATGAGCTTCCCGCCGCTGCCCGAGCTCCCGCCGTTCCTGTCCGGCCGCGACCTGGTCGTCGTCGACGGCGCGATCCTCGAGGACGACGAGCGGGCAGCAGAGGTGCTCTCCCCGCTGCGGGCCCTGGCGCCCGAGATGGACACCTTCGGCCGGATCCCCGCGCCCGCGCTGCTCGGCGTGCACATGGACCCGCCCGAGCCGTCGCCGGCGGTCGGCGACCACAGCGTCCTCGGCGAGCTCGACGACGCCGCCGTCGAGGCGTTCCTCGCCCAGGTCGGCCCGGGCACCCGCAGCGGGCTGATGTTCGCCGAGCTGCGCCACCTCGGCGGCCAGCTCGCGAGGACCGTCGCCGGCGGCGGGGTGCTGTCCTCGGTCAGCGGCGAGTACGCGCTGCTGTGCATCGCGATGGCGCCGACGCCGCAAGCCGCGGTGGCCGGTCGGGCCGCGGCGTTCGCGGTCAACCGGGCGATGTCGGCGTGGTCGCGCGTCTCCCTCGTGCCGACCTTCGCCGAGACCCGCGTCGACGCGAGCCGCTTCTACGACGCCCACGACTGGGCGGCACTGTGCCGGGTGCGCGACGAGGTCGACCCCGACCGGGTGCTCCTCGCCAACCACCCGCTCTGACCCCGCGAAGGGGTGGGCCCGGTCCGCATCGGCGGACCGGGCCCTCCGTCGTACCCAAGCGGTGGGACGGTACGACGGTCGTTCAGCTGCGCGCGCGGGGGAACACGTCGAGCGACTTGCGGTACATCGCGACCGCGGCCAGCTGGGAGTCCACGCCGAGCTTGCGGCGCAGCGACTTGACCTGGCTGCGCACGGTGGCCTCGGCGACGCCGGAGGCCTCGGCGATGTGCTTGACGCCGATGCCGTCGTAGAGGGCACCGAGGACCTCGTACTCGCGGTGGGTGAGCAGCTCCATCCGGCGCACCAGGTCGCGCTGCTCGTCGGCGACGTCCTCCCAGGCACGCACCGCACGGGTCCGCAGCCTCGGCGGCGTCGGCGAGCGCCCCGCAAGGGTCTCGTAGAGCGCGCGGACCAGGCCCGCGGTCGAGGTCGTCGTCGGCAGCACGCCGACGGCTCCCGCGGCCAGGACGGTCCCCCAGCGGGGGCCGACCTCGCTGTCGGTGAGCACCACCCACGGGATGCCGCCGCTCTTCACGACCACCTCGACGTCGTAGAGCAGGTCCGGGGTGCGCAGGTCGCACATCACGACGCCCACCCGCGCCCCGCTCAGCGACAGCCGCCGGCGGAAGGCCCGGATCCCGCGACGCTCCGGCCAGTCCAGCACGGTGGCCCGGAAGCCCTGCGCGGTGAGGGCGGCACCGATCGCCTGCCCGACCAGTCGACGGTCGGACACCAGCACCACGCGGCGGACCGCGGCGTCAGCGGACGTCGACGACGACACGATCGATCGTCCCGTTGAACTGGTCCGCGGACTTCTTGTCGAGGCGCCCACCGGCACCGACCTTCGCGCCGATCGACATCGGCACGGTGCCGAAGCGCAGCTCGCCCGGGTCGTCCTCCTCCACCCACTCCTCCGGTGCGGCGCCGCCCTCGAGGTCGGTCAGCCGCATCCGCACCTCGCCGGGGCGCACCGAGCAGGACAGGCGGTACCACCGTTCGGGCTCGACCGGCTGCTCCGCCGCGAGGAACACCTCCCCCGCGGTGCCCGCGGCACGGCACGACGGCTTGCCGTGGTCCAGCTGGAGCTTGAGCTGGGCGGGGTCGCCGAACCGGCCCCACTGCACGAGGTTGTCGCCGTCGTCACCCGGGCGCGAGGGCGCGGGCGGGTCGGCACGGAAGTCGACCTGCATCTCCACCGGTCGCCCGCCCGGGTCGAGCCCGGCCAGGCTGGAGGGGTCCGGCCACACCACGATCGCGGCGGCGCGGACCGGCTCGTCCTCCGCGGCCGCGACCGGGGCGCGCACCGCCCAGCCGTTGCCACGGTCCGGGGTCCAGGTCAGGGCACCGCCGCGAGCGGTCACCACGGTGGTGTTGACCCGCGCCGTGCCGACGTTGGTGACGCCGGGGACGACGTCGCCGGGCACGACCGGTTGGTCGAAGTCGAAGAGGATGTCGTACGACGCGGGGTCGACCTGGTCGCGCGACACCGGTGGTCCGGTCGCGGCGACCGGGGTGGTCGGGTCCTCACTGGCGCCGCACGCGCAGAGCACGCACACCACCGGCAGGCACACGACTGCGGTCCGGGCGCTCATGGCTCACCAGCATGCCCCGACACGGGGCCGCGCTCCGAGTGCGCTCGGCCTCCTGGCGTGGAAGGCATCGTCGCCGTCTCCCTCCCGTGCTCGTACGGGCCACGTCCGTCGATTCCGACCGTAGGCCGGGCGACGCACCCCGGACCGGGCCGCGGGCAGGTTCACCCAATATTGGTGAGTCGCCTCCGACGTGCTGACGGGTTCCCTAGAGCCATGCCGGAGGTGACCGGGACCGAACCTCCGACCACGAAGGTGGCCCGCAGGGCCTTCGTCGTCGGTGTCCTCGGCCTGCCCGCCTGGTGGCTGCTCGGCATCGCCTCGTTCGTGCCGGTCCTCATGGTCCTGCCGATGGCGCGGGACCTGTGGGTGCGGCGCAACCGCAACGTCCCGCCGCACTTCGGCTGGTGGTTGCTCTTCCTCGTCTGGGTGCTGCTCGGCATCGGCACGCTGTGGGCGCTCGCGCCCGGTTCCGCCGACACCGGCGGCATCGCCCGGATCCTCGTCTTCGGCTACCGCTTCAGCTGGTACGCCGCCTGCACGGTCCTGCTGCTCTGGGTCGGCACCACACCGCAGCGGTGGCTGCCGGACCGACTGGTGCAGCGGGTGCTCGGGTCGGTCTTCGTCGTGGCGGTGGTCGGTGGCCTGCTCGGCATCATGGTCCCCGACCTCGCCGTGCCGACCGTCGCCGAGCGGGTGCTGCCCGGCGGGCTGCGCGGCAACGAGTTCGTGCGCACGCTGGTCTCCGCGGAGGTCGCCGACGTCCAGCGCGTCCTCGGCGACGACGCACCCCGGCCGAAGGCACCGTTCGCCTACACCAACACGTGGGGCAGCGTGATGGCGCTGTCGCTGGTGTTCTTCCTCTCCGCCCTCGGCACGCTGCGCCGCAGGCGACGGTGGTGGGCCGCCCCGGTCCTCGTGCTGGCGGCGGTCCCGGTGGTGCTCAGCCTCAACCGGGGGTTGTGGCTGGCCCTGGCCGGCGCCGCCGTGGGCTTCCTGGTCCTCGCAGCCGTCCGTCGCAACACCGTCGCCCTGGTCGCGCTGGCCGGGGTCGTCCTGTGCGGGGGGACCCTGCTCACCGCGACCACGCTCGGCGACACCATCCAGGCGCGCCTCGACAACCCGCACAGCAACGACCGCCGCTCGCAGCTGCTCGTCGCGACAATCGACTCGATGACCGAGGGCTCGCCGGCGGTGGGCTTCGGCAGCACCCGCGACCCGGCCGGCTCGTTCTCCTCGATCGCCGGTGGCGCGACGGCGGACTGCTCCGCGTGCGGCGTCCCGCCGCTGGGCACGCAGGGCCAGCTGTGGCTGGTCCTCTTCTCCCAGGGCTGGATCGGGGCGGCGTTCTTCCTCGCCTTCTTCGTGCTCACCCTCCTGCGCCACATCCACTGCCGCACCACGCCGGCGACCGTCGCCACCTTCGTGGTCGGCACCTTCCTGCTCCAGCTCGCGGTCTACGACACCCTCGGGCTGCCGATGATGCTGGTGATGGCCGCGATCGGCCTGGCCTGGCGTGAGCGTGCCGAGCGGCGACGCCTCCCCGCGATCGGCCGGCGCACCGCCGCGGTCGTCACCGGCACCGCCGTCGTGGGCGCCACCATCGGCGCGGCGCTCGGCGCGACGGGCGAGCCGGAGCGGTCCAGCAAGGTCGCGGTCGCGCTGACCGCGGCGCCGACGTACCTGGACGCCGGGGTGCCCGCCCCTGCCAGCCAGGACCTCGGTGAGCTCACCTCGGTGCCGACCACGAGCAGCGTCGACACCGAGGCCGCGCTGCTGCTCTCGGAGCGGGCGCTGAGCAGGGCGAGCGTCCGCGCGGGCCTGCCACCGTCCCGGCTGCGCGAGGGCGTGGCGGTGAGCGCGCCGCCGTTGACGACGGTGATCGAGATGACCGTGACCACCCCGGCCACCCGTGACCCGGCGCAGGTCGCGCTCGCCGTCGCCGAGGAGTACCTCGCCGAGCGGCACCGCTTCCTCGAGGCGCGCCGCGACGACCTGCTCGCCCGGCTCCGCACCACCCTCACGGCGAGCAACCCGGTGGACCCGGCCTGGACCACGTCGCGGACCTACCTCCGCTCGGCCATCGACCACCTCACCACCCACCAGCCCGAGGTCGGCCGGGTGATCCGGGTCGGCGAGCCGCGCCGGGTGCAGCACGACCTGTCGGTGCCGGCGACCACCGGCCTGGCGCTCGGCGGCCTGCTCGGACTGGCCGGGGTGCTCGTGCTGCGGCGCGTCCCCGGTCCGCGCCACGCACCGGCCACCACTGCAGGGAGGAAGCCGTGAGCACGACAGCCCCGACGCGGGACATCTGGACCCGGGCGGTGATCGACCCGGTCGCCGACCCGCTCGCCCGCCTGCTGGCGCCGCGGCCGTGGGTGACCCCGAACCGGGTCACGGCCGTCTCCGGCGTGCTCGGCGTCGCGGCGGCCGCCTGCCTGGCCACCGGCCGGCTGCGGCTGGGCGGAGCACTGTTCCTGCTGCGCTTCCTCGCCGACTGCCTCGACGGCAAGGTGGCGCGGGCGCAGCGCAGCAGCTCGCAGCGCGGCGCCCTCCTCGACGTCGCCACCGACGTGGTGACCGTGACCGCGGCGTACGCCGCCCTCGCGTGGTGGGCCGTGCGGACCGACCGGGTCGACCCGGCCCTGGCGGCGCTGCTGCTCGGTGCGCTCGGCACCTACGGCTGGAGCCTCACCCACCGCAAGCTCGTCGCCGGGGCGGTCGACGGCGGCAGCGGCAGCTCCCGGTTCCCGACCGCGACGGGCAACCCGCTCGTCGACCGGTGGCTGCGGCTGTGCCACCGCCAGCACATGCGGCCGGTGCCGTGGTCGGTCGAGGCCGAGACCCTCGCCCTCGGCCTGCTCCCGCTGGCCGGGGCCACCCCAGCGGCCGCCGGGATCCCGGTCGCCGTCGCGTTCTACCTCGTCGCCACCGCAGCCAACCTGGCGCGCGGCTGGCAGCTCGCCGGACGGCTGGACCGGCGCGAGCACACCGGCAGCCCCGAGACGGAGGAAGCAGCATGAGCACACCCCACGCGACCCACCCGAGCCGCGAGGCCGACCCGGGCGGCACGGCCCGTCCCGACGTGGACGTCGTCATCGCCACGCACCACCGGCCCCAGGAGGTCCGGGAGGCGATCGCCGCCGTCCTGGAGCAGGAGTACGCCGGCCGGGTCCGGGTCCTCGTGGTCTTCGACGGGTCCGACCCGGACCCCTCTCTCGCGCGGCCCGGCGACCACCGCTCGGTCGAGGTGCTCGTCAACCAGCGCCGCCGCGGCCTGGCCGGGGCCCGCAACACCGGCATCCTCACCAGCACCGCCGAGCTGGTCGCGTTCTGCGACGACGACGACCTGTGGCTGCCGGGCAAGCTCGAGCGGCAGGCGGCCATGCTGGCGTCCGGCGGCCCGGCCACGTGCGTGACCGGCATCGAGGTGACCTACGACGGCACCAGCCACGTGCGGGTGCCGAGCCCGGAGGACCTCGACCTGCGCAACCTGGTCCGGCACCGGGTCATGGAGGCACACCCCTCCACGGTCGTCGTACGACGGACCGCACTGCTCGACGACATCGGGCTCGTCGACGAGGACATCCCCGGCAGCTACGGCGAGGACTTCGACTGGATGATCCGGGCCGCGATGGCCGGTGGGTTCCACGTCGTCCCCGCCCCGCTGGCCCGCGTGCGCTGGGGCGGGTCCCAGTTCTCCCGCAACTGGTCGACGATCGCCGAGGCCATCGACTACGGGCTGGCGAAGCACGCGGTGTTCCACGACGACCGCCGCGCACTCGCCCGCCTGCTGGGCCGCAAGGCCTTCGCGCTCGCCGCGATGCGCCGTCGCGACGCCCTCGCCTGGTCGCTGCGCTCGGCGCGCCAGTCGGTGCTCGAGCCCCGTGCCTACCTGTCCGCCCTGGTCGCCCTGCGCCTCGTCAGCGCCGACCGCCTGCTGGCCACCGCCCACCGTCACGGACGCGGCATCTGAGCGATGGCCCCCCTCCCCCTTTTTGGGGGAACCAATTCACGTCGGTCCCCTCCCGACCGATGGAATCCGTGTCGTTCTGACACGACGGACCGGCCCGCGCACGGTGTGGGCCGGCCCAGGGGAGGGGTTGAAGGCGATGACGAGCGTCCATCGCACGACATGGCTGTTCGCCGCGCTGCTCGCACTTGCTGCGGGCGTCGTCGCGGTGCTGCCGACGGCACGATCGGCTGAGACGACGGTCCAGGTGAGCAGGTTCGAGAAGGGGCTCGCGGGCTTCAGCGGCACCACGTCCACGCGGGTCGCGCTCTCACGTGAGGGCGCCGGCCGCCAGCAGAGCCGCGCGCTCGTGCTGCGGGCGAAGCAGGCCGGACCGGCCAGCACGCAGCGGCGGCAGGCCGTGGGCGAGCACGACCGCGGCACCCGTTTCGTCGTCGACGGCTGGGCCCGGGCGTCGGCGCGACGCACGGTGGCGCTGCGCGTGGTCGAGGTCTCCGGCGGCAAGGTGCTGCAGAGCAAGGTCGCCCGGGTCGTCGCCGGCCCGAAGAAGTGGCGGCGGCTGCCCGTGGCCATCACCGCGAAGTCGGCCGACTCCTCGTTGCGCCTGACCGTCCGCTCCCCCCGCCTGCGGGCGGGTGAGCGCGTCCTGCTCGACGACGTCCGCGTCGTGCGCACCGTCGCCTCCACCACGACCACCCCCGGCCCGGCGAAGCCGGGCACGTGCGCGGTCTCCCAGCGGGGCATCCCGAGCTGCGGGGTCTACGTCGGCGCTGCCCACGGCTCGAACACCGACCCCACCGCGCTGGAGTCGAAGCTCGGCCGCAAGCTGGCTGTGCGGCGCACGTACTTCACCGCCTCGGGCGTCACCAAGGCGGTCTCGACCGCCCGGACCGACCTCGCTGCCGGCCGCCTGCCGTGGATGAGCTTCAAGCTCCCCCACTCGTGGCCGGACATGGTCGCCGGCAAGGGCGACGCCTGGGCGAAGGACCTCGCGAAGCGCCTCGGTGAGCTCGACGGTCCGGTCTGGGTGGCGTTCCACCACGAGCCCGAGGGCGACGGCAACATCCAGACGTGGCGCAAGATGCAGGAGCGCCTGGCGCCCATCGTCCGCTCCGCCGCGTCCAACGTGGCCTTCACGGTGGTCGTGACCGGCTGGAACCAGTTCTACGGTGCCGCCGAGTACCGGCTCTCCGAGATCTGGCCGCGCGGCGTGAAGGTCGACGTCGCCGGGTTCGACATCTACCAGCAGTACGGCGTGGTCAAGAACGGCAAGACCACCACCAAGTGGACCGACTTCTCCGAGTACTACTCGAAGATCGCCACCTGGGCGCGCACCGTCGACGTCGCCTGGGGCCTGGGCGAGACCGGCGTCACCGACTCCGCCGCCCGGGCCCGGCCCGAGGAGATCGCCAACAGCGTGAAGCTGATGGAGGACTACGGCGGCATCGCCTACAGCTACTTCGACACGACGCTGAACAGCATCGCGAACTGGGCGCTCAGCACCGCGGTGAAGCAGCAGGGCTTCGCGTCGGCGCTGGGCGGCACCACCCGCCTGAAGTAGCGCCTCGGCCCGCCCGGGCAGCCGGGCAGCCGGGCAGCCACCGCACGACCGGTCCCGCGGGGCTGGGCGCGGCCGGGAGACCGGTCAGCCCAGCCCCGCGAGCCGTTCCAGGGCCACGAGGGTGTGCATCGCCCGGTCGGAGATGTGCTCCCCGCCGGCGACCTCGGTCAGCCGCAGGTAGCGCGCCAGGATCTCGACGAGGTAGAGCAGGCTGCTGCAGCGTGCCTGCTGGGCCACCCCGGCGTGGCGCTGCTCGGCGAGCGACAGCGCCCACACGACGCCCTCGGCGGACGGCGGCGTGCCGTGGTTGAGCGCGTTCACCTGGTAGTGGATCGCGTCGAGCCCGGCGGGCACGCCCTCCTCGAAGCGCTCCCAGTCCCACAGCAGCACGCGGTCTCCCGCGGTCGCCATGTTCCACGGCGTCCAGTCGCCGTGCCAGGCACCGAACGGCAGCGGGTCGCGGCCGGCGGCGAGGGAGACGTGGTCCATCGCCCGCTCGAAGCGGCTGCGGGTGACCGGGTCGGCGATCTCGCCGGCGAGCTGCCAGCGGGTCGACCACCAGTCCGAGTCGACCAAGGTCCGCTCCTCGCGCCCGAAGGCGGTCTCGAGCTCCGCCATCGCTCGCTCGGGCGGGTCCGTCGGCCGCCGCAGCCGGGGCCACGCCGAGGTGGGGAGCGGCCCGCTGACCAGGACCGGCCGGCCCCGCCAGCTGCTGCGCGCCAGCAGCTCCGGAGGTACGACGGTCCGGAACCGCCGCGTGCCGACCCGCGCCAGCGCCTCGCCCTCGGCGAGCACGTCCTCGACCGTGCTGTCCGACCAGCCGACCTTCACGAACGCCAGGCAGGTCCCGGTCTCGTCGAAGACCTGCAGCACCGGCTTCTGGTTCACCCGCGCGCTGCCGACCGTGATGCTGAAGGTCACCTCCGTCCCCAGCACCTCGGAGAGGTGCTCGGCGAGGCTGTCGTCACCGCCCCGGACCTCGACCCGGTTGCGCAGCAGGCCGGGGGCGACCCGGACCGCGGCGCCGGCCGCGGCACGGGTCGTCGAGTCGCGCCACGTCGATGCGGTGCTGAACCGCCGCAGGGACGCACCCGCCGCCACGGCCGACTCGACCGGCACGAGCACGGTCGGCACCTTCGAGCGGCTGACCACGGCGTAGCGGGCGCGGACCGGCCGTCCGTCGTACGAGGTGCCGGCGGGGACGACGTCCGCCCCCGGCCACAGCTCGGCCGCCGTCTCGAGCAGGTCCACGCCGCTCACCCCTGCACCGACCGGTCCTCGCGCACGCACGCGAACAGGTGCCGGCCGTAGTTGTCGGCGTACGGGCCGACCGCGTCGCGGTCGGGGCCGAGGTCGAGGACCTGGTCGAAGGTGGTGTGCTCGAGCAGGAAGCTGCGGATGTGCTCGGGGTTCCACCCCTTCAGCGAGCTGCGGAACCAGCGCTCGTGCTCCTGGCCGGTGTCGAGGAAGAGCACCTTGCCCGTCACCTTGTCGAGCAGCTTCACCAGCTCCTCGGGCTCGCAGCTGCCGCGGCCGAGCACGAAGTGGTGCAGCAGGCTGAAGCAGGAGACGACGTCCCACTGCTCGTGCGTGCCGCGCAGGTGCTCGACCGCGTCGCCGAACCGGATCCGGGCCGGGTCGAGGCCGTAGGCGAGCCGCCCGACGGTGCCGCCGAGCGAGTCCTGCTCGATGCCCTCGCTGGCGAACCCGAGCTCGCCCATCTGGTGCACGAACCAGCCGTAGCAGCTGGCCACGTCGAGGTAGCGGCCGGAGAGCGACGGCAGGCGGTCGCGCAGGAAGCTCTCCATGGACTCGAGCCGGTCGACGCAGCAGCGCACGGTGGGCCACAGCGCCTCGAGCTCGGGGGCGTCGAGCGGCTGGTAGAGCTCGCGCCCGCCCTTGAGCCACGACATCTTGCGCAGCAGGTCCTGCAGCGGCGTGGTGACCCGGCCGCGTCGTACCCGCACGGAGACGGTGGTCTCGCCGGCGGCGGCCGCCAGCGCGATCCGGTGGTGGCCGTCGAGCACCTGGTAGCAGTCGGAGTCGGCGATCGGCACGACCAGGACCGGCACGCCCGGGGGCGAGTGGTGGTCGCCGGTCACCACCGGCGTCTGCTCCCCCGCCGCGCGGGCGAGGAACTGCCGGGCCTGGCGGACCACGCCCTCCTCGTCGGTCGCGGCGAAGTAGCGCCCCGTGTGGCGCACGCAGGTCATCGCCATCCGCCCGTACGACGACGCGAGGATCTCCTGGTCGGTCTGGGACGGTCCGCGCTCGATCATCTCCGCGTGCGGGCCGTCGACGACCCGGCGGGAGGGCCACAGCGGGTCGCCCATGGCGTCGGCGAACTGGTGCCCGGTGGTGCCGTTCTGCCCACCGAGGAGGAGCCGCGGGATGGGGACCTCCCGGGTGCCGGGGTGCCACCGCGCGACCCGGGCGAGCCGGTGCCGGGTCCCTGCGGTGAGGATCCCTCGTCGGTCGGGGGACGTGCTGATTGCCGTCATGCTGGTTCCTTTCGCCAACTGGGCTCGCGGCCCAGGAGCTCTGCCAGAGCCGCGTCGTGCTCGTCGAAGTACGCCCGCAAGCGGGCGACCAGGGGTTCGGGGAGGGGTTCGCGCGGACGCTCGTTCCACCTGCCGACCTCCGCCGGCCGGTGCACCGCCAGGCCGAGCTGCTGCTGGAGGTCCACGTAGACCGGCACCGGGTCGGCGAACAGCTCGTCCGCGTCGACGACGTGGACCCGGTCTCGGCCGAGCGCGTCGATGAAGCGGCGCACCTGCACGGCGTACTCGCCGCGCTGGAGGTAGGCGTGGTGGCGGTGGGCGAAGCTGACCGCCGTGGGGTCGGCGGCGAGCAGCTCGGCCTGGCCGGCCGTGCGCTCGGGCTCGCGGGCGACCGCCTCGTCGAAGGGCAGCGACTCGAAGCCGCGGGCCGCCTCGTGGCGGTGCGCCGAGTGCGCCCGGACGACCGGGTCGCGGACCATCACCACGACGTGGCACTCGGGCAGGTCCCGGGCGATGCGCTCGGCGGCGAGCGGGTGGAACAGGTAGTAGCCGCTGCACTCGAAGGCGGTGCGCCGCCACCGTCCGGGCCGGCGCAGCGGGAAGTGCGCGCGGTACCAGCGCGGGCCGCGGCGGTAGTTGTCGTCGAAGTAGCCGGTGCCCTTCGCCGCCGTGGGGCGGCACAGCTGCGGGTGCTCGCTGAGCAGCCGGAAGAGGGTGGTCGTGCCCGCGCGCTGCGCGCCGACGACGATGAACGCCGGCCGCTCGCGCAGGTCGGCCGTCAGCCAGCCCCACGCCAGCAGCAGCGACTTCACGGCACTGCGTGCCCACGGCGGGAGGGAGCGACGCACCCGGCCGGTGATGGTGCGGATCATGCCGCCACCGCCTCTCGTTGCCGGCCGGACCTGAGCCCGGCGACGAAGTGGTCGACCGCGAGCGGCTCGCGCAACCGCCACACGGCGGCGACGTACGCCGCGCCGGCGAGCAGGCAGGCGAGCACCCACGTGAGCGGGGTGAGCCCGAGCAGGACGTGGGCGGCCCCCAGCGGGACGAGCAGGCAGCCGACGGGCAGGGACGCCGCGCGCAGCAGCGCCCGGACCGGCACCTGGAGCTCGATGTCCGACCGCAGCTGCACGACCGCGAGCAGGCAGCGGACGACGACGGCGACGACCCACGCCACGGCGGCACCGGCGATGCCCATGCGCGGCACGAGCAGCAGGCAGAGCCCGACGTCGACGGCCAGCGCGACGAGCGTGTTGGCGAGGCTGCGGCCGCTGCGGCCGATCATGAGCAGCAGCGTGTCCACGGGGCCGGACGCGACCGCGACGAGCATCCCGCAGCACATCACCACCGCGACCGCCACCGCGTCGCCGGTCACGTAGCCCTCGCCGAACCAGCCGAGGTACGCCGCCGGCGCGGCCACGACGCACAGGTAGACCGGCCAGGCCGACAGGATGCTCCACCCGGTGGTGACCGCGAAGACGCGACCCACCAGCGCGCGGTGCTCCGGCCCGTCGCCCTCGGCGAGGATCATCGTGAACCGCGGCTGCACGACGGTCGAGACGGCCTGGTTGGCCAGCTGGCCGAACACGACGAACCGGGTGGCCACTGCGTAGAGCGCGGCCTCGGCCGGCGAGAGCAACCAGGCGACGACCACGACGTCGACCTTCTGGATCGCCATCTGGGCGACGCGGGCGACGCCGCGCAGCCAGGTGAACCGCCAGAAGTCGCCGGCGGAGACGGTCTCCCCCGGCCCTGCGGGTCCGCCGTGCCCGGTGGATCCCGGTCGGCGGAGCACCACCCGCAGGGCCCGCAGGGAGAGCAGGGCGGAGACGACGTACGCCGCCGCCCAGGCCGCCGCGATCCCCGCGCCGGACGGCTCGGTCGCGACCACGAGGGCCACCAGCACCAGCTGGACACCGGGGCGCACCAGCCGGTCGATGAGCACGGTGGCGCGGAACAGCGCGTGGGCGCGGATCGCGGCGAGCGCGAGGTCCGAGGCCGCGGCGAGCGGCAGCGCCCACACCAGGGCGCGGGTGTCGCTCCAGACGGCTGCGAGCACCAGGGCCAGCACGGTGGCGGCGACCAGGACGGGCACGGCCGCGGTCCGGACGAGCGGGGCGACCGCGGCGGGGTCCCCCGCCCGGAGCACGAACCGGGCCAGGCCGGTGTCGGTGCCCAGGCCGGCCGTGGCGAGGGCGAGGAGGAACACCGCGGACGCCGCGAAGAAGCGGCCTGCGGTGTCAGCGGGCACCGTGTGGGTCACGAGCAGCACCAGGCCGAACCCGGCGACGGTGCTGACCACGGCACCGAGCAGGGTGCCCGCGCTGCCGCGCGCGACGGCGCGCAGGTGCCCGCCGGCGCGGTCGGCGGCGTCGGACCGGGTCACGGGCGCTCCTCCCCTGCCTCGGTGCCAGCCGACGCGTCGGCATCGACGTCGACGTCGGCCTCCACCTCGGCAGCGGCCTCAGTTCCGGTGCCGGGGCTGGCAGCGGCGGCGGAGCGCCGCACCTCGACCACGCCGGCCAGCTCCGCGCCCTGGCGCTCGACCTCGGCCTGGAGGTCGAGCAGCTCGGACCGGGTCGACGAGCCGGGGGTGACCTCGGTGAGGACGGCGCGCGAGGCCCGGAGCAGGGAGCGGCCGGCCGGCGTGGAGAGCGCAGGCGCGTGCACGACCACCAGGTCGGCGCGCTTGGCGAGCTCCTCGAGGCAGGTCCGCATCTGCGCGGACGCCGTCAGGTCGTCGAAGCCCGGGTGGTCACGGTCGGGGTGGAGGGGCTGCAGGCCGTGGCGGAATCCGGCCACCGGGACCAGCACGTCGCTGGCGACGGCGTCCTGGAGGACCATCTCGGCGAGCGCGGCGCGGTCCGCCGCGCGGGCCAGGTCGACGGCGACGACCTCGTAGCGCGCCCGCGTGAACGACTCGACCAGCGGCTCGAAGAGCGCCGACACCCCCGCGGTCAGCGGGGCCACCGTCACCACCAGCGGGCGCTCGGGGGCGGCCAGCACCGCCGAACGGGCGCTGGCGACGAGGTCCTCGGCCGGCGCGTCCGGGTCGTCGACCACGCCGAGTGCGGGCACCCCCGTGCCGGCCAGGTCGTCGAGGTCGCGCACGGTCAGCGCGGCAGCCCGCGTCCGTCGTACGACGCCGACGAGCACGCACAGGGCGAGCCCGCCGATCCCGCCGGTCGCCGTCATCACCACGGAGTCGGCCGTCGCGCCGGCAGGCGACACCTGCCCCGGCGTGACGACCTGCCCGGGGTCGAGGCCGATTGCCTGGGCCGTCGCCAGCTGCGCGCGCAACGAACCGATCTGCACGACGATCTCCTGGAGCTGCTGCTCGACCAGCCGTCGCTGCGGCGCGGTGGGCGAGAGCTTCGACAGCCGGGCGAGCGCAGCCTTGCGCTCCTCCTCACGGACCTCGACGAGCTCCTCGATCCGCGACGTGCGGCCGAACACCGACGACTCGGTGCGCGCCCGGCGGAACTCGAGGTACACCTCGGCGAAGGCCGACGCCCGGGTCACCGCGGTCTCGTCGTCACGCGCCCGCACCGTGATCTCGAGCAGCTGGGTGTTGGGCGGCACGGAGACCGAGACGCTGGACAGCAGGGCGGCCGGGGTCGCGGGCGAGTCGAGGCGCTGCAGCACGGCCCGGGCGACGGCGTCCGAGCGGAGCACCTGGGCCTCGGTCTCGAGGTTCACCAGGTCGTCGCCGCGCCCGCCCGGGCTGTAGGCGTTGCCCTCGAGCGGGTGCAGCATGATCGTCGCCGTCGCGACGTGCTGGCGGTCGTTGTAGCGGGCGAAACCGTAGCCGGCCAGGGCGCCGAGCAGCACGACCAGCGCCACGGCGAGGGTGGTCCGCAGGACGCGGGCCCCGCGCCGCGGCACACGCGCCGTGCGCACCTTGCTCATGCCGATCACCGCCGTCGAACGGGAGGGAGAAGCCGCCGGGCCGGTCACCCAGCGACCGCTTCATCATGGGCACCGGCAGAGCGGGTGTGGGGCGCCGCGGACTGATACACCCAATTTGTGGGACGTCCACCGGAACGGCCGCGGAGGGTGGCCCGCCAGGCCTTGCACAACCTGCCCAATTTCAGGCATGCCGGGCGGTCCCGGACGGCGTCACGATCACAGGGCCCTCCTGACCGAGGGCCGTGCGAGTGCGGGGGCGGTGAGGCGAATGTGCTCTACCACCACCAGTCGGCGTCTACCGGTCCCCGGCCGACTTCGGCGACACATCGCCCGGGGCGTGCCTTCCCGTGTCCGCCTTCGTGGCCGTCCCCGCACTCGCGCCACCGACCGCCGCACCGGCCCCGTCCCGGGCACCGGGTGTGCCGGGTCGGCGGTGACCGGGTCGTCCGCAGCTGGGGGGTGCGGGTGTCCCGGTCACCCGCCGGCCAGGGCGGAGAGGCGTGCCGGGGCGCACTGCACCCCGAGTACCTTCTCAGCAACCACACCTGCACCATCTTTTCCACGGGTTTCAGCGCGTTGTCGCCCACCTGAGTCAAAAATTGGGTACGTTCCGCCGTTCCGCCACGCTGACCCCCGGGGCGACGCATAATCGCTGCATGACAGGCCAGTGGGACGGCCGGGTCAAGACCTACGTGGGGCATGGAGTGGGTCACCGGATGCGGAGCCGTCAGCAGGGGACGCACCACCGTGGGGAACAGAAAACTCTCGGTTGGGCGTTGCTGCTGACTGCCCTGATGCTGCACCCCTACGCCATCCTCGCCCTCGAGGGCACAGGTGACGATCCGGTGACTCTTGCCGGGAACGTGTGCACCGTAGTGGCGGACCTGATCCTGATCGGGTGCGCACTCGTGCTCGCCCTCGACGCCCGCACCGCCAGGTGCGCCATGCGGGCCAACCTCGCCACGATCGCGATGCTCGTCGCCGTCCAGGACCTCCCCCTGGTGGTGATGGCCGTCGCTGATCCCAACCTCAGCGGGCACGCCTTCCGGTTGACCGGGGGCCACGTCCTCACGGTCGCCGCCGTGCTCGCCCTCGTCGTCACCGGCTCGCAGCGCGGCCGGCCGCCACGGCGCAACCCGCTGGTCGCGGGCCTGCTGCTCGGCGGCCTGCTGCTGGCGATCCGGATGGCCGAGGTCGTCCTCGACCCGGTGCCGTACCTGCACCTGGGCAGCGTGGTCGACGTGCTCCTGATGCTGCTCCTCTGCGTGCTCGGCGCGCTGGTCTGCGTGGCCATGATGCGCTCGCCGCTGCCGCGACAGGCCTCGGCCCAGATCACGATCGGCGTGCTCTCCCTCGTGCTGGCCCGGCTCACCGCCTCGGTGATGGAGGCCGCGACGCCGCCGCCGGCCATGATCGTCGGGGTGCTGCTGTCCAGCGCGATCCTGGCGACCACGTCGATCTCGCTGCTGCTCGGGACGCTCAGCCACCGCGAGGCGCGCGAGCACGACCTCCAGCACCGGGCGGCGGTCGCGGAGGCCACGGTGCGCCACGACCGGGAGGTCGTCCACGAGGTCCGTTCGGCCACCGCCGGGATCGTTGCAGGGGTGCACCTGCTCGCCAACGACAAGGTGCCGCCCGGCCCGCGGCGCAAGGCACTGCAGCGAATGGTCGACGTCGAGGCGTCCCGCCTGGACCGACGGATGTCGCGCGCCCGGGCGGAGGAGACCATCGAGCTCGAGCTCGACGACCTGGTCGAGCCGCTGGTCGTGGCTCACGCTGCGCAGGGCCACGACGTCGTCTGGTGGCCCTCGGGCAACCGGGTGGTCGGCCGCCACGACGCCGTGGTCGAGGTGATCAGCATCCTGCTCGCCAACGCCGCTCGCCACGCCGGCGGCGTCGGCACCGCGATCGACGCCCAGCTCGTCGGGGACCAGGTGCACGTCTGCGTGTCCGACGGCGGCCCCGGGATCGCCGACGACGTGCGGGACCGGGTCTTCGAGTGGGGGGCACGCACCGCGACCTCCGTGGGTGAGGGTGTCGGCCTGCACTGCGCGCACCGGCTCGCCCGGGAGATGGGCGGCGACCTCCGGCTGGACGACTCGCGCTCCCCCAAGGAGGGCGCCTGCTTCGTCCTCGTGCTCCCGGCGGCGGCCACCGCGGTCGCCCCACGTCCGGCGTCGCTGCACGCGCCCGCGGGGATGACCGGATGACGCGTCCCAGCAACGCGACGCGGGTCACCATCGTGGACGACCACGCCCTCTTCGCGGAGTCCGTGGCGCTCACCCTCGAGAACGAGGGCTACCAGGTACGACGCATCGACCTCGCCGACTCGCGAGCGACGCTCGCCAGCGTGCTCGCCGCCATCCTCCGCGGCAACCCGCGGATCGTCCTGCTCGACCTCGAGCTCGGTCGCGTCGGCGACGGGATGCGGCTGATCACGCCGCTCGCCAGCAACGGTGTCGCCGTGATCGTGGTCACGGGCACCGTCGGCGGCACCTGGCGCGGGGAGTGCCTGCGCCGTGGCGCCAAGGCGGTGATGACGAAGACCAGCCCCCTCGAGGAGGTCATCGCCACCGTGCGCCGGGCTCGCGACGGCCTGCCGCTGATGAGCCGTGAGGATCGCGACCGGCTGATGACCGAGGCTGCCCACGGGCAGGACGAGGACCGCGAGATGCGGTCCCGCCTGGAACGACTGACCCGCCGCGAGATGGAGGTCCTCGGCGCACTGATGCGCGGCGCCCAGGTCCGCGACATCGCGCGGGAGAGCGTGGTCTCCGAGGCGACGGTCCGCACGCAGGTGAAGTCGATCCTGGCCAAGCTCGAGCTCAGCTCCCAGCTGTCGGCGGTCGGCGCGGCGTACAAGGTCGGCTGGCGCCCGCCGGGCGAAGCCACCACCTGACGAGACCGCGGAGCTCTCACCGGTCCCGGCTCCCACCGATCCCGCATTTCGGGCATGCGGGTGCCGGGACCCCGTCCCTACTGTCGGAGGGCGCCCATCACCTCCGACCTCCGGGACTCGTCATGCGACTGCTGTTGGTCTCCTCCTCAGGCGGACATCTCGCCCAGCTGATGTGCCTGCGCTCCTGGTGGGAGAAGCACGACCGCCACTGGGTCACGTTCGACACCGACGACGCCGTCGCCAAGCTCCAGGGCGAGGAGGTGACCTGGGCGCACCACCCGACGACCCGCAACGTGCGCAACCTGCTGCGCAACACCACGCAGGCGCGGCGCGTGCTGGAGCGCACCGACCCCGACGTGATCGTGTCGACCGGCGCGGCCGTGGCGGTGCCGTACTTCTGGCTCAGCAAGTGGCGCCGCTCCTCGACGGTCTACCTCGAGGTCTACGACCGCATCGAGACCCCGACCCTCACCGGTCGGCTGTGCCGCCCGGTGACCGACCTGTTCCTCGTGCAGTGGGAGGAGCAGCGCCGGCTCTACCCGTCCTCGGTCCTCGTGGGGGAGCTGTGGTGACCTCCGACCGGCCGCTGGTCGCCGTCTTCGTCGGCACCGACCACCACCGCTTCGACCGCCTCGTCGACTGGGCGGCGCACCTGCACTTCGGGGGCCGCTTCCGCTTCCACGTGCAGCACGGCGCGACGCCGCTGCCGCCGGGCCTGCCCGGCTCCCCGATGCTCGACGTGATGCGGCTGGACGCCCTGCTCGAGCGCGCCGATGCCGTGGTCACGCACGCCGGCCCCGGCAGCATCATGGACGCCCGCGAGCGCGGCCACGTGCCGGTCGTCGTCCCGCGCGACCCGGGGTTCGGCGAGCACGTCGACGACCACCAGCTGCGGTTCGCGAAGTTCCTGGCGCGACGAGGCGTCATCACCACGGCGTACGACGTCGACCAGCTCGCGACGCGGCTGCAGTACGCCACCGTGGTGGGCCGCTCCCGGCCCACCGACGAGCGAGGCACCTCGCCGACACTCGCTCGCTTCGAGGCGATGATCGAGGAGCTGGTCCACCGATGACGATCCTGGAGGCCCGCGCCCTGGCCGTGCCCGCCACGGCCGGACGCGCCCGCATGGAGCCGGTCGTGCACCGCGCGAGCCGGGTGCTGCTGGCCGGCGACGCACTGGCTGCGACCGTCGTCGCCGCCCTCGCGATCAGCGGGCCGACCGCGCTCGACCCCGACCTGGCCGGGGCGTTCGTGCTGGCCTGGCTGGTCGCGGTGGCGCTCACCGGCGACTACCGCCTGCCCGGCACCCTCGGCCTGCGCGCACGCCGGCTCGGCCTGGTCGCCCTGGCCCTGCCGACCTTGGTCCTGCTGGCCACGAACGTCCTGCACCGCCCGCTGCTCCCCGGCACCGCGACGGTGCTGTGCCTGTCGACGGCCGCGCTCGGCATCGCCGGTCGCGGCGTCCTCGCAGCGGCGTCCCGGCGCGGCTTCGTCGTGCTCGGCCTCGTGCACCGGGTCGTGGTCGTCGGCTCCAGCGAGAGCGCGACGACCCTGCTGCGCCGCTTCGACCAGGTCCGCGCGGGCCGCTTCGAGGTCGTCGGCGCCTGCGTCGCCGACGACGGCACCTGCGAGGTCGCTCCCGGCCCGGTCACCCACGGGCTGCAGACCTGCACCGGTCTGGCCCGGGCGTGCGACGCGGACGCCGTGCTGCTCGCGCCCGACCCGACGATCGACCCGGCCGAGCTGCTGCGCCTGCAGTGGGCGCTCGACGAGTCCGGCCTCGACACCTTCGTGTGGGCCGGGGTGCCCGCCCCTGCCGGCGGACGGACCTCCCTCGACCTCGACGGCCTGCCGCTGCTGCACGTCGGCCGGCCCCGCCGGCTCGGCCTGTCCTACGCCGTCAAGCGCCTCCTCGACCGGCTGCTCGCGCTGGTCGCGCTGCTCCTGGCTGCACCGGTGATCGCCGTGCTCGCGGTCGCCGTCCGGATCGACTCGGAGGGCCCGGCGTTCTACCGCCACACCCGGGCCGGCAAGGACGACACCCGCTTCACGATGTGGAAGCTGCGCACGATGACGGTCAACGCCGCCGCGGTGCGCGCCCAGCTGCACGAGGCCAACCAGGCCGAGGGGCCGCTGTTCAAGATCCGGGAGGACCCGCGGGTCACCCGGCTCGGCAGGTGGCTGCGCCGTACCTCCCTGGACGAGCTGCCCCAGCTGCTCAACGTGGTGCGCGGCCAGATGTCGCTCGTCGGGCCGCGTCCCGCGCTCCCGTCCGAGGTGGACCAGTACCACCCCGACGTACGCCACCGGATGATCGTGCACCCCGGCATCACCGGGCTCTGGCAGGTCTCCGGCCGCTCGGACCTCTCATGGGAGGAGTCGGTGCGGCTCGACCAGCGCTACGTCGACGACTGGTCCCTCATGCTCGACCTGAAGATCCTGCTGCGCACCGTGGTCGCGGTGTGCCGGCGGGCGGGGGCGTACTGACCCGACGAGCAGTCGGCCTCGGTCGTCCAGGACCCGCTACAGAACTGGGAAATCTCGGGAAGTGCTCTCGGAGCGGGAGCCTGCCCGGAGCCCGACGCGGGACCCGCGCGAAGGTACCCGAATTCGGTCACGACCCCGGTCCTCGCCGCAGTGTGCGATAGGCGGGTGAAGGCCCGAACCAAGCTCCGCTCCCTCCTCATCAGCGCGGCGGTCGCCGCAGGCGTGCTGGTCCCCGCGACCACGTCGCCCGCAGCGGCGCCGGTGGCAGGCTCTCCCCTGACCGCCGCCGTGGCGACCGCCGCGCCCCAGACCGGCCGGATCGTCTCCGAGTCCCCGGCCTCGTTCACGCCGCACGTCATGGACGGCGCCGTCTACTCGATGGCCCAGGTCGGCAACATGATCGTGGTCGGCGGCAACTTCACCCGCGTGCGCAACGCCGGGTCGTCCACCGACATCGCGCGCCGCAACGTCTTCGCGTTCAACGCGACCACGGGCCAGGTCAGCACGACCTTCGCGCCGAACCCGAACGGCACGGTCTACGCGCTCACCCCGGCCCCCGACGGCCAGAGCGTGTACGTCGGCGGCGGGTTCAGCTCGATCACCTCGGGCGGCTCGACGGTCAGCGTGAGCAACCTGTTCCGCGCCGACCTCGCCACCGGCAACCGGATCACCCAGTTCAGCTCGGGGACGATCAACGGCCAGGTGCGCGACCTCGAGGTCCTGGGCAACCGGCTGTGGGTCGCCGGCAAGTTCACCCACGTGCAGGGCAAGGCCCGCAAGGCTCTCGCGACGGTCAGCGCCACCACCGGCACGATCGACAACTACTTCGACCGGGTCTTCGCCGGCGTCCACCGCGGCACCGTCACGAACATCCAGGAGTTCACGATCAACCCGGCCGGCACGCGGCTGGTCGCGGTCGGCAACTTCGACACCGTCGACGGCGTCAAGCGCCACCAGATGGCGGTCCTGGACCTCGGACCGACGTCCGCGACCCTGGCCGACTACCGGACGACCCTCTTCGAGTCCGGGTGCAGCCCCTCGTTCGAGACCTACACGGTCGACGTGAACTTCAGCCCCGACGGGAGCTTCTTCGTCGTCGGGACGACCGGCGCCTACGGCGGCTACTCCGGCAGCATGGCCGGCACCAGCGGCTGCGACGTGGTCGCCCGCTTCGAGACGTCGGCCAGTGGCTCCGCGGTGCGACCGACGTGGACGGCGTACACCGGCGGTGACACCACCTGGACGGTCGAGGTCACCGACGACGTCGTGTACGTCGGCGGGCACCAGCGCTGGCAGAACAACCCGGGCCGCGGCGACGCGCCCGACGAGGGTGCGGTGTCCCGACCGGGGATCGCGGCACTCAGCGCGCACAACGGCATCCCCTACTCGTGGAACCCCACGCGCACCCTCGGCGCCGGCGTCCGCGACATGGTGGCGACCGACCAGGGGCTGTTCGTCGGCTCCGACACCGACGTCTTCGCCGGCCAGACGCGCCGCAAGATCGCCTACCTGCCGCTGTCGGGCGGCAAGGCGCTCCCGGCGCGGCAGGACCTGAAGCTGCCCGGCGACGTGTTCCGGGTCGGCAGCTCGCAGACCCAGCTGGTGCGGCAGTCGTTCAACGGCAGCAACCTCGGCTCGCCCGGCAACGCCCCCAACGGCCCCGGCTGGGGCACCACGCTGGGTGCGTTCATGGTCAACGGCGACCTCTACACGGTGCAGAGCAATCGGACCTTCACCCGCCGCACCTTCGACGGCACCAGCTACGGGCCGGCCCAGACCATCAACGCAGCGGACCAGCTCGTCTACCAGGACGACTGGCACAACGGCGACATCCCGACCATCACCTCGCTCTTCTACCACCAGGGCTGGATGTACTTCACGAAGTCCGGTGCCTCGCAGCTGTACCGCCGGGGCTTCGAGCCCGAGTCGGGCATCGTCGGCCAGCAGCGGTTCACCACGAACTCCGTCTCCGGCGTCAGCTACAGCGGCATGCGCGGCGCGTTCGTCGCCGACGGCTACCTCTACTTCGCCTCCAGCGACGGGTCGTTCAAGCGGGCGCAGTGGGGCCAGCACGGCGCCGTGGCCGGCACGGCCACCACGATCGCCCCGGCGGGGGCGGGCTGGTCGTCGCGAGCCCTGTTCCTCTACCAGGGCCCGGCGCTCGAGCCGCCCGTCAACAACCCGCCCACGGCGTCCTTCACCGTCAGCTGCTCCGGCCTGACCTGCAGCTTCGACGCGAGCGCCTCCAGCGACCCCGACGGCCCGGTCCAGGGCTACCAGTGGAACTTCGGCGACGGCCAGACGAGCACGGCGGGGCCGACGGTCAACCACACCTACGCCAGCGGCGGCGCACGCACGGTCACCCTCACCGTGTCCGACGGGCAGCTCACCGCGAGCACCACCCGCACGGCGCAGCCGGCGGCGCAGGCACAACCGGTCAGCCACGTCACCACGGTCTCGACCGGCGGCAACCGGGTGAACCACCGCGCCACCATCCCCGGCAGCGTCCAGGCCGGTGACCTGATGCTG
Source organism: Nocardioides sp. J54 (assembly GCF_000519005.1). Classification (GTDB taxonomy): domain Bacteria; phylum Actinomycetota; class Actinomycetes; order Propionibacteriales; family Nocardioidaceae; genus Nocardioides. Next base: position 147,747 of record NZ_JAER01000006.1, read on the forward strand.
GCCTACCTGGTCGCCAACACCACGGCGCCGTCGTACACCGGACCGGCGGGGTGGACCCAGGTCGAGGCCCAGAACGCCAGCAGCAAGGCCGTCGGGCGGCTCTACGCCCGCGTGGCGACCGCCGCCGACGCCGGCAGCACGGTGACGGTGACCTCGAGCGCCTACGCCAAGAGCGTGCTCACCGTGGCCGTCTACCGCGGCGTCGACCCCTCGGCACCGATCACCGACAGCGCGATCGCCGTCCAGACCAGCAGCAGCACCACGCACGTCACGCCGACCGTGTCGGCGCCCGACGGGGCGCACTGGCTGGTCAGCCACTGGGGCGACAAGAGCTCCGCGACGACGGACCTCGCCCCGCCGCCGGGCGTCACCCAGCGCGACGAGGCCTCCTCCGACGCCGGCTCCGGGCACGTCACGACGCTCCACGGCGACAGCAACGGCCCGGTCCCGGCCGGCAACCGCGGCGGCCTCACCGCCACGGCCGACCAGGCCGCCGGTGCCGCGATCACCTTCAGCGTGCTGCTGAAGCCCGCCTCCTGACGCCCCGAGGGTCACCGAGGCACGAGCAAATGCAGCAGGCCCCCACCTTGCGGCGGGGGCCTGCTCGTTGCCGTGGCAGGTAGTGGATTCGAAACAGTATCGTGCTACGTTGGCCATGTGGCGGGTGACCAGCGAAAACCCATCCTGACCTGCACAAACAGGCCCCCGCACGAATACACATAACTAGTCATAGCCCACACACTGATACGTTTCCGTAGCACGCTCGTAGCACGTTTTGACCCCGAGGAGGCCGGTAGTGGCTGGCTCTGCAAGAGGCTTCGGCCGGGTCAGGAAGCTGCCCTCCGGCCGGTGGCAGGCGTTCTACTCCGATCCTACCGGCGCGACGCGGCTCTCGCGGTCAGGAAAGCCGACGCCCGTCCGGCACGCCGCCGCCTCCACCTTCTCCACGAAGCGCGACGCCGAAGCGTGGCTCGGCCGCGAACAGGCCCTCATTGCCGGCGGCACCTGGACCCCACCCGCCGCACGACAGGCAGCCCAGCGCGCCGCCGCCGAATCCGCCAACAAGGGCACCCCGGGCGAGACCTTCGGCTCCTACGCCGCCCGCTGGATCGTCGAGCGCCGCACCCGACAGGGCGCCAAGCCCCTCGCGCCGCGCACCCGGACGAAGTACGCCGACATGCTCGAGCACGACCTCGCACCCCTCGCACCCCTCGCGATCGAACACATCACCCCCGAGGTCGTGTCGGGCTGGTACGACACGTGGACGCCGAGACGACGCCGGGCCCGCGCCGGCGACACCGGGGCCACCCAGCGCGCCCACGCCTACTCCTTCGGCCGCGCCGTCATGGCATCCGCAACCTCGGCAGGCGGGCCGCTCGCAGGCCAGATGAACCCGTTCTCGATGCGCGGCGCCGGCTCGTCACCGTCGCGGCGCCGCGAAGAGCTCGCCACGGCCGAGCAGGTCGACGTCATGCTCGCCACCATCCGCCCCGAGTGGCGACTCCTCCTGCAGCTCGGCCTGTGGACCGGCCTCCGGTTCTCCGAGATCGCCGAGCTGCGCCGCAAGGACGTCGACCTCGACCGACGCGTGCTCCGCATCCGGCGCGCCGTGTCCGGCGACAAGGCCGAGCCCGTCAAGGGCCCGAAGTCCGAGGCCGGCGACCGCGACCAGCGGGTGCCTGCCTCGCTCGTGGCCGACATCCGCCAGCACCTGCGCGACCACGTAGGCCGCTCCCGCGACTCACTCCTGTTCCCCTCGCGCACCGGTGGGCACCTCGCCCCACAGACGTTCTACGGAGCCGCGCCGGGCGACAAGCGCCGGGGCCGTGCGAGCGTGTCTGCAGGCAACCGCGGCTGGTACCACGCTCGGACGGCGGCCGGACACCCGACGCTGCACTTCCACGACCTGCGGGCCACCGGGGCGACCCTCCTCGCCCAGCAGGGCGCTACCGAGGCCGAGGTGCAGGCGTTCCTCGGCGACTCCACCCCGCAGGCTGCCCAACGCTACGTCCGGGCCGCCCGGTCACGGATGGACATGCTTACCGACCGGCTCGACGACCTCGCCACCTCCGGCGGCTGGTAGACCCGCTCACAGCAGGATCGTCTCCATCTGCTCCCGCAACCAGGCGTGCTCGCGGGGGGCGAGGGTCGAGAGGCGGACGTTCAGCAGCTGCTCGTCGACCCAGAGGTGGTCGGCCGTCTCCTCGTAGTCACCGTGGTTCCACGCCAGCGCGTGCCCGATGCGCCGCACCGACGGCAGGAGCAGCCGGGACGCCTGCCGCTCGACGAGCGACTCCTCGTAGAGCTTGCGGCAGACGCTGAACGGGCCGCGCACCACATGGCCGGTCTCATGAGCGATGGTGCTGCGCCGCTCAGCCTGGTCGAGGCCCTCGGCCATCAGGACCCGCTTCTCGCGGTGCAGGGTCAGCCCCCATCGCCCCTCAGGCAGCCAGTTGACCCAGTCCACCCGCCAGTCGGTGAACTGGCCGATGAAGCGCCACGGGTGGTGGCCGCGGTGATCACGACAGCGGGACCGGTCAAGCATGGGCGCGACCCTAGGAGGGCGGTCCGACACAGGACGATGCGCCAACTATAGTGGGAGTCGCAGATCCCACCACCTGCTCAGCGGTGCCCGGAGCCAGGGTCATCGGGGGCGCCGGCACGATCGGGGCCGGATATACGTCGCCGAGACGCGTCTCGGCACGAGGGTTCGAATCCCTCCCGCTGAGTCAGGGGCTCAGCCTCACGTGGTAGAGGTACCGCAGGTCGGACACCCTTCTCCATCCGCGGTGCCCAACCCGCGGGCGGGGCCGAGCATCGTGTTGGGGCCAGAGGCTGCGCCGCCGGACCAGCCTCATCCTGCGATGGGTGATCTGTTCGTTCTCGCGGTACTGGAGGACGTATCCGGCCCTTCCGACGGAGATCACCTGCAGAAGGCCATGGGCGAGCAGCTGTGCCGGCTCGCCGTGCTCGTCGACCTCCGCCACGAACATGCGACCGTGGGACATTGCAAAGTCATGTGGCGCCCATGCCGCGTCAACCTGCCAGCCGGGAGGCAGCGGACCATCAAGATCAGCGATCATCCGCAACTGTTCCCGGCCTAGCACTGCGCTGGGAGGGTCATCCATTTCGAAGACGGCCGTCGTCTTCAGCAACCAGCGGACAAGGATGCTGCGCTCCTCGTCGCTCGGCACATGTCGGCGCTCCTGAATCTGCCTTAGGAGAATCGGACGCACCTCCTGTTCAAGCCGCGACATCCAACCCGAGTTGCATCGCCTACACGCGACCTTCACGGTTCGCTCGGCGGCCGCCCCCCCTTGCCCCTTCGCCTCGTCCCACGAGAGTTGAACTGGGAGTTCGGAGTCAGGATGGAGTTTGATGGACCGGTCTCGCCTCAGCGGTCTACTCGGCGCGTCCACTCGAGTGTGAAGTCTCGGCTCGTCATGGAAGTGCCTGGTCAACCACTGCGGCCACACATGCTCCCTCGTCACTGGAGTACGGCCGCAGAAGATACAGCGGCGCGGTCCTTCATAGCGGGCGTGCTTCCGGGCCAGTGCGTGCAGGTCGTAGGAGTGAGAAAACGCCAGGTGAACCTTGCCGCACGAGGGGCATAGCCGCTCCAGATCTGGCTTCGAACTAGGGTCCCAGACCTCCCTGAAACCGCAATGTGAACATAGGTAGTCGGCGTACTGAGAGTGGTTAGGGCCCGTCATACCGGATCCATCCCGCCGCGGTCCTGGCTCTCCGTGCCGGCCTGATCTTGCTTCTCTCGCGCCTTCTGGGCCTTGCCCTTGCGGCCGACGTCCCGAGCCGCCGGCGCTAGGCGAAGTCCAGGCGCGCCTGAGTCCGGGCCCGAGCCCGGCTGGCTGGTGGCGGCGGCGTCTCCATCCGCCTCACCTCCTTCTTTTCTGGGGGCCGCCTGGCCGGCGGCCACACGCGTGCCGGATAGGTATGTCCAGCGCATGGCTTCTCGGTGCGCGCTTGAGGCGATCGGACCGAGGTCCATCAGGTTGACCTCACGACCGTCTCCGGGTTCATAGACCAGCTCGAGCGCGGTCTCCCTTCCTTCGACATCGATGGCAACGGTTCTCGCCCGGTAGAGGACCCGGTCGTTGAGCCGCTCGACCCTCGTCTCCGAGGAGACGATGCCGCCGCTTGGAGCCGGCACGCCGCCCGACCCGATGGCCCGAGAAACCTCCTGGTCGGGGAGGGTCCCTGTCTCCCAGAGCACCTCTGCACTTCCATCAGGCCACCCCGCAGCGACGTCGATCTTGCGCATGGTGTCCCCGCGAGGCCGGCTCAACGCCTCGCCTTCGCTGGCCTTCCGCAGCTTCGTCATGGTTGTCGTCGACGGACCGCCGGCTGCGACCACTTGATCGACAGTGAAGTGCCGCGCCGCCTTGAACGCTTCGAGCACGACGGTCGCGAAGTGCTGGGCATTGGCTGACATGGCAGCAACCTCCCACAAATCTTTGGCAAACCTCGGTGCCGTTCGGCAAACCATGGTCGCTCAAGTCTCGCGCTCAGAGAAGTTACATCGCTGTCGTTCCGCAGGTCAGCCGAAGTTTGCCACTTCGAAGGGTTGAGTTGGGAGTTAGTTTGCCGTTAGATTGGGTTCATGCCCAACTACGACAGCCAGCGCCCCCGACGGGTGCCGCCTCACGTCAGCCTGGGTGACCTCCGAGCGGTCAGCGGCAAGACGCTCGACCAGATCTGCGAGCTCGTCTCCGAGGAACTCGGGAAGCCGTTCACCCGCGGCGCCCTCTCGGGGATCGAGAACGGCCACCGCGGCGCCTCGCGTCCGGTCCTCGCCGCCCTGGAGGTCGCCTACGGCCTGCGCCCCGGGGCGCTCACCACGGACTACGTGCCGCGCAACCGAGAGGAGGCGGCATGACCGCCCTCGACCTGTTCAAGTACGAGAGCCACGACGTCCACGTGGTCTCGATCGACGGCGAGCCGTGGTTCGTCGCCGGCGACGTGGCCCGGATCCTCGACTTCCGCGACGCCTTCAACCTGACCCGCGGCCTCGACGAGGACGAGAGGGGTACTCACGTTGTGAGTACCCCCGGCGGCGAGCAGACGGTCACCGTCATCAACGAGGCCGGCCTCTACTCCGCAATCCTCCGCAGCCGCGTCCCGCAGGCCAAGGCATTCAAGCGCTGGGTCACCCACGACGTGCTCCCCGCGATCCGCCGGACCGGCTCCTACGGGGCCCCGGCCGGCATGTCGTTCGAGGAGATGACCGCTCACGTCATCGGCGAGCTGAACGCCAGGATCGAGGCGGCACAGCAGCGCGCGAAGGAGCTCGAGGCACCGGCCGCCGCGTGGAACGGTCTCGCGAAGGCCGAGGGCGACTTCACGGTCTCCGACGCCGCGAAGATCCTCGGCCGCGACGGGATCGCCACCGGGCCCCGCAAGCTCTACGACTGGCTCGACGCGAACGGCTGGGTGTTCCGCCGGGGCGGTCGCTGGCAGGCGATGCAGACCGCGGTGAACGCCGGGCTCCTCGTCGAGCGGATCACGACCGGCTACCACGACCAGAACACGGGCGAGCGGAAGCAGGGCGACCCGCAGGTCCGGGTGACCGCCAAGGGCCTCGAGCGGCTCCGTGAACTGCTGTCGGCCGAGCGCGAGCTGGTCGTCCTGGACGGAGGCATCGCATGAGCCGGCCAGTCCGCATCAGCCTCAAGGAGGCCGCCGAGATCCTCGACGTCTCGGTCGAGACGGTTCGCCGCTGGATCGCCGCGGGCGACCTGCCCGCCGAGCGCATCGGCAAGCGGCTGCTCAAGGTGAACCGCTCCGACGTCGAGGCTCTGGCTCAGCCGGTGCCCACGGGCGGTGACCAGTGATGACCGCTACCCCTGCACCTGTTCCGCCCGCTGTGGCGCGCTTGTCCTGTCCGCGCTGCCAGACCCCGTACATGGTTGCTGCGCTCGACGCCGAGGCCGAGGGTCGTGCGCTGGCTGGTTGGCGCTGCGACTGCCTCCTCGCTGACGTCGACCCGGAGCGGCCCGCTGGCGGTGCTGCGGTCGTCGTGCTCGGCGCGTTCTTCGTGCTGATCGGCGTCTTGGCCTCGGTCGTCTTCTACATCGGCCGCTCGCGAGGTGCGTGGTGAAGGCACCCCTGACCGCTCAGCGGCTCGGCTCGCGCGCCTGCCCGGAGTGCGAGCGCCCCTTCGCCGACCATGACGAGACCGTTCTGGTCGAGGGCGAGGAGCCGGTGCGGAACCGCTACGGCGGGTTCTCCGACGGCCGCACTCGGCGCACCTCTCGCCGCTGGCACGTCGCCTGCCTCTCTGGTTTCGAGGCACGGAATGCCGCCTATCGAGCTCAGGTCGAGGCCGACCGCCTCGCCTTGATCCGCGAGCTCGGGCGGGCTGCCGGGTGGTCGGACGAGCTCATCGAGCAGGCCGTCGCGAAGGCGGCAGCCGCCACCACCTAGTTGACCTCCGGTCGTGGATCGCGTGGGGAAGCGCGCATGGCCGGACAGGGGCCGCCTCGTCGGGGCGGCCCCACCCAGAACCCAGAAACAGCGAGGTCGGCGCCACCACCAAGCAGCCGCCGACCTCACCTCTTCAAGAAGGAGTATCGCATGCACGAGCGTGGAGCACAGATCAAGCCGGCGTACCCGGCCGACTGGATCGAGTGGGGCTTCAGGCCCGGCGACCCGGCTCTGGTTGCGGCGGTCCCGGACGACGACGGCGAGACGGCCCTGATCCGGCTCGACCAGTTCGCGCCGACCGGCCACCGTGAGCGCGAGTTCGTCACCGCCCTGCTGAACATCGCCCACCGCCTGCTCGCCGAGTCCGAGCCGACGTCGCTGACCTCGGGGGCGAAGGCATGACCGACGACCTGACCATCCGCCACCGGGCCGCTCGGCTCACGCAGGCGCTCAACCCGCGCCACATCCCGTTGACCGCGCACCGTCGCTTCGAGCAGTTCTGCGGGGAGGTCGCGGCCGAGTCTGGTCTCGACGTGCTGGACCGCATCGTCGCGCAGGTCTCGCGGCACTCGGACCTGAGCCGGGGTGCAGCATGACCCCGATCCAGCAGCGGGCCGTCGAGTCCTTCGAGGCCGCCCGTGCCCAGCGTCAGGCGATCGAGTACGCCGAGTTCGAGCTGGTCGTCGCCGAGAAGCCCGTTCCTCACGAGGTCAGGGTCGCCGAGGCCCAGGCCCTGCTGCGGGAGCAGAACGTGCTCACGGTGGCCCGACTGCTGGGGGTGTCGGCATGAGCGCCTACGACCTGACCGCCCTGGTGCTCGTCGCGTGCCTCGTTGCTGGCTACCCGCTGCACCGCCGGGCCGTAGCTGCCGAGGAGGGTGCGCGATGACCGCCGAGATCCTGCGCCGGGCCGCTGCTGGAATCCGACAGGACGCGACCGAGGTCCCCGACCGGACTGTCGTTGACCACCGCGTCAACGGCGTGTGGCTGAACTCCGTCTATTACCTGACGACGACCCCCGCCGTCGCGCTGGCCGTGGCGGACTGGCTGGACGCCGAGGCCGGACACGCCGACGACTGGTTCGACCCCGAGCCCGCCGCCCTCGCCGTCGCCCGCGCCTACCTCGGGGAGGCCGCCGATGCATGACCAGCCCCTCTCCCCCGCCTACCAGTGCCGCGTCGAGGGCTGCGACTGGGACGCCGTGCAAGGACACCTGTGCGTCGAGCACGAACGGCGGTGGACCGCATGACCTCCTGCCGCTGCACCGACCCCGACCACCCCTGCACCAACTGCGCCGCCCAGATCGACGACGCCGAGGACCGCAAACGCGGCTACTACCGCGACTACACCGACCGCGAGAACGACGACAGGGCCGACGCACAAGCCGCCCGCGACTGGGCCGGAAGGGACTACTGACATGACCATCGAAATCATCGACGTTGAGCAGCGATCGGAAGCCTGGTTCAAGGCACGCTGCGGCATCGTCACCGCCTCGGCCGTGGGGAAGCTCATCACCCCGAGGACCGTGAAGCCCGCGAGCAACGACGAGTCGCGCCGACTCGTGTCGCTGCTGGCGGCTGAGCGAGTCACCGGCATCGTCGAGGAGACGCCGACCACCGCCGACATGTGGCGCGGGATCGAGGCCGAGCCCTACGCGCGGGAGCTCTACTCGCAGCACCACGACACCGCGATCGAGGTCGGGTTCATGCGCCGCCACTTCGACGGGTTCACCATCGGCTACTCCCCCGACGGACTCGTGGGCGACGACGGACTCATCGAGATCAAGTCGCCCCGAGCACGCGGCCACTTCCTCACCATCGTCTCCGGCGAGGTGCCGTTGATCTACATGGCGCAGTTGCAGACCGGGCTCCTGGTCTCCGGCCGCGAGTGGATCGACTTCGTGTCCTACGTCGGAGGGATGCCGCTGTGGGTCAAGCGCGTCACCCCCGACCCCAAGTGGCAGGCCGCGATCTTGGCTGCCGTCGAGCAGGCCGAGACCGACATCGTCGAGCACGTCTCCGAGTACGAGCGCGTGGTCGTCGGACTGCCCACCACCGAACGCATCGACTTCAACGTCGTCGAACTTAAGGGCATCGCATGAACACCTACCAAGTCCTCTACACAGCCACGGCATCAACGGTCATCACGATCGAGGCCGACTCGCCCGAGGAAGCTCGCGAACTCGCCGACGAGCAGTTCGAAGGCCCCACCCTCTGCGCCCAATGCTCCGGTTGGGGCGGTCGACAGGACCTCGATCTCGGCGACTGGGAGCAGGACGAGTCCGACGGCGGGGTGTGGTCCGAATGAAGGTCACCATCGAGAAGAAGACCGACCAGCTCAACTACGAGGATTTTCTGGGCGGCGTGACCCGGATCGTCACCATCGCCGGGATCAAGAAGGGCACCAAGGAGCAGCAGTACGACATCGAGATCGTCGGCGACTCCCGCGTCTGGCGGCCCGCGGTCACCGTGCTCAAGCTCCTCGTCGCCGCATGGGGTGACGACGCGAGCACCTGGATCGGGCGCCACGTCGAGCTCTACGGCGACCCCGACGTCACGTTCGGCCGGGAGAAGGTCGGTGGCATCCGGGTCTCGCGGCTGTCCCACATCGACGGCCCGGTTGCCGCGAGCCTCACCGAGACCCGTGGCCGTCGCAAGGTCCACATCGTCGAGCCGCTGGACCGAGTTTCCATCCTCCGCGCCGAGTGGACAACCGCGACCCCTGAGCGCAAGGCCGAGATCGAGGCCGAGGTCAAGTCGCTGACCCAGCCAACCGAGGGCGGTGCGGCATGAGCGGCCCGCGCATCGGAGAGTTGTTCGCCGGCTACGGCGGGCTCGGGATGGGCGTGCAGTCCGTCTACGGCGGTGAGGTCGTGTGGGTGTCCGAGTTCGACAAGGGCCCCAGCAAGATCCTCGCCCACCGCTTCCCGCACGCGCCGAACCTGGGCGACATCACGAAGATCAAGTGGACCCCCGACTGCCCGACGTGCGGGGAACTGCTTGCCCTCTATTGGAACGACGACATGCCCGAGGGTCGTGGCTACTACTGCCCGACAGACGGGTGGTTCGACCTCGACCTCTGGATGTCCGAGCCGAACGTGCCCGAGCCCGTCGACATCCTGACCGGCGGCTCACCCTGCCAAGACCTGTCACATGCCGGACGACGCGCCGGCATGACCGAGGGAACCCGCTCGAACCTCTGGGTTGCCATGCGCGAGGCGATCGCGCAACTGCGCCCGGCGATGGTCGTCTGGGAGAACGTGGGAGGGGCTTTCAGTGCCGCAGCCGATAGCGAAGTGGAACCCTGCGCGGGATGTGTGGGAGACGGACCAGGGGTGCATCTGCGAGCACTTGGACGTGTTCTCGGAGACCTGGCCTCGCTCGGGTATGACGCGAGCTGGCACAGCCTTCGAGCCGCCGACGTCGGCGCCCCGCATGGACGACTCCGAGTGTTCGTCGTTGCTACCGACGCCAATGGTGGGGTCGAGCTCGCCGGCCGCGCACGGGCAGATCAGCGGACAGTGGCGCACGGCGATGGCCGAGGCGCTGCCGCAGCACTTCTTCCCACGCCCCGGAGCAGCGACACCAACGGAGCCGGAAGCCACGGAAGCGGCGGGCTAGACCTGCGGACGACGGTTCGCCTGTTGCCCACGGCGACGACCCGCGACCACAAGGACCACACGATCCGCCGCGAGCCCCACCGGCCCGACGATGTGGACACGCTCGCCAGGGCGCTCACCGATGTCCCGTGCGCGCTCCTCCCGACGCCCCGTGCCACCGACGGCACCAAGGGCGGCCCGAACCAGCGCGGATCGTCGGGCGACCTCATGCTGCCCGCCGCCGTGCAGCCGGATCGGCTGTTGCCGACGCCGCGCACGAAGAACAACGAGAACCGCCAAAGCGAGAAGTTCGCGGGCGAGGACGGCAACTTCTACGGCCTACTCCACAACCCCGAACGCTGGGGTGACTACGCCGCCGCAATCGCCCGCTGGGAGCACGTCCTCGGGCGGACTGCACCGGAGCCGACGACCCGCGACTGGGAGCGATTCGAGAGGCGTAAGGCGCGCCGCATCCTTTCACCGCTGCCGATCGGAATGCGCGGCTCGATCGCCTTCATGCATCAGGGTCCGGCGCCGCAACTGTCCCCGCGCTTTGTGGAGTTCCTCATGGGCCTGCCCGCCGGGTGGATCACCGACGTCCCCGGCATCACCCGCAACGAAGCGCTCAAGGCTCTCGGCAACGGCGTCGTACCCCAGCAGGCCGCCGAAGCGCTGCGCGTCATGGCCGGTTGGGCGGTGGCCGCATGACGACCCTCACCTTCTCCATCCCCGCCGACCTGTGGCTGTCTGCGAACCAGCGGCTCCACTGGGCACCCAGAGCCAAGCGCACCAAGGCCCTGCGCGAGCTCGGCTACTTCACCGCGAAGGCCCGGCGCGCACCCCGGTTCGACGTCGCCCACGTGGCCGCGTTCATCGGCTACCCGCGCAACGGCAAGGCGGACCCGGCCAACGCTGCCCCAACGATCAAGGCGCTGATCGACGGCATCACCGACGCCGGGGTGTTTCCCGACGACGACAGCACGCACGTCATCGGCCCCACCTACCTGCGTGACCCCAAGCCCGAGACGCCCGGCTGCTACTCGGTGCGGCTCGTCATCACCAACCAGGAGGTGCCGTGGTGAGCAGCCACCACCTCGTCATCACCACCACCTTCGACGCCGGCCACGAGTCGACCTGGACCTACTACAACCAGCCCGGCACCGCGAAGGACGCCCACAACAACCTCGCCGCCCGCTGGAAGGCCGCCGGCTACGAGTTCACCCGCGACAAGGCCGCGCTCACCCTGACCCGCCACATCGCCGACGAGAGCCGGGGCGGGCCGTACACCGACCACATCGCACACGAGGACGCCCCATGAGCCGCCGCTGCACCGCCCGCCACGGCGACCTCACCTGCTGCCGACTCCACGGCGGCAACGACACCTACACCATCCCCCACCCCATGCCCCACCTCGACCCGACCGGCACCCAATGGGACGACCACGGCATCCGACGGGCACGCGGGAACGACCCATGGAAGGGACAGATCCGATGACCGACGCCGGGAAGCATGGCGAACGCGGGACGTACCTCCGCGGCTGCACCTGTGAGCCGTGCCGCGAAGCCAACGCCGACTACTGCAAGCGGTACCGCACCCGCGTCTACCGCAACGGCGGCAACATCCGCGTAGACGCCGGGCCCGCCCGCGACCACATCGCGCTCCTACGCACCCACTACACGGTCTCAGCAATCGCCACCCTCGCACAGATGAACTCGTCCGCGATCTGCCGCATCAGCAATGGCCAACAGGCCAAGATCACCCCCGATGTCGAAGGTCGCATCCTCGCGGTTCGACCAGGGCTGGACGTCGGCCGCCAGTGGGTCAATCCCATCGGCGCGATGCGCCGCGTCCAGGCCCTCTGCGCGATCGGCTACGCCCTCCACTGGCAGGGCACCCGCCTGAACTACCAGAAGGCCAACATGTGGGCGCTCGTCCGCGGCGACAAGCCCTACATCACCGGCGCCGTCGATCGTCGCATCCGCGAACTGTACGACGAGCTGTGCATGAAGCCGCGCACCTCGACATTGAGCACCGAGAAGGCGTCGATCACCAAGGCCCACCGCATGGCCGCCCGCGAAGGCTGGGCGCCCCCGCTCGCCTGGGACAACATCGACGACCCCGACGAACGCCCCAACCTCGGAGCCCCCGACGCCCGCAACCACAACGGCACCCGACCACTCCACCTCATGGTCGAAGACGCCGAATGGTTGGCCGACAGCGGGCTGAATCTGACTGGCGTCCTGCACCGCCTCAACGTCAACCGCGACACCTTCCGCGACCTCCTCCGCCGCGCCGACCGCGCCGACCTCTACTGGCGCCTCGCCATGCGCGAACCCGACGCCGACAACCGCAAAGCCACCCGCGACGGCATTCGACGCGGCCGGGAGGTGGCCTGATGGCACTCCCCTGGGCCCGCCTCGACGTGAACATCGCCTCGCACGACAAGATCGTGAACCTCCTGTCCAGCGAGACGCAGGCCGCGCTGCGCTGGCAGGCCGTCGCCTCGTACATGTTCTCGATCGGCTACTCGGTCGGCCACGGCACCAACGGGCACATCCCGAAGGCAGCCCTGCCGTTCGTCCACGGCACCCCGCGGACAGCCCGCCTTCTCGTCGCCTACGACCTCTGGATCGAGGCCACGAGCGGCTGGGACATCAAGAACTTCGCGCTCTACCAAGAGCTCGACGTGATCTCGGAGAGCAAGCGGGCCGCCCGCACCGCCAGCGGCCGCAAGGCGGCGTGCATCAAGTGGCACGGCAAGGACTGCGGCTGCTGGAAGGGGGCAGCAAACGATGCGTGACGCAATGCGGACGCAATGCGAAACGGATATGCGATTCGCAGATGCAACGGACGGACGGACGGACGAACGTAGAAGTCGCATCACCTTCGCATGTGAATCCAACTCCCGTAACGCGCAGGAGCAGCAGGCCGAAGCGGACCCGATCGTGAGCGTCGGCGACGTCCTCGCGGACGTCAGCCTGTGGCCGAGCGGCGACCGCCACCCCGTCGTGCGACACGGCGACCGCGCCGAGATCCCCACGCACGTCCGAGCAGCCGTCTGGTTCCGCGACCGCGGACTCTGCAAGCTCTGCGGCAGCGACACCCCCACAGACCAGCCGCTCCACCTCGACCACATCACCCCCTGGTCTGCCGGCGGCCCCGACACCACCGACAACCTCCGCCTGCTCTGCGAGCGCCACAACCTCGAGCGCAGCAACTTCGACGACGGCACCCGGCAGGCACGTCCCGCGACCTGGTGGTGCATCAACTGCTACAGCCGCGAGGGATACGGCTGGGAGTACGTCGGCGGTTTCGTCAGGTGCCTGATGCACCCCCGCGGCCTCGGCTGCCGTGTAGGCAACCGCTACCAGCGCGAGGCGATCGCCGGCGGCGAGGTCACCAACTGGCACGAACGCGAGCCCATCGTCCACGCCTCAGTGCTCGCCTACTGCGCGCACTGCGACGCCCCCGGCATGACGGACCAGCCGCTATGAACGCCGAGGAAGCCCGCGAGCAGGCTTGCCACGCCCTTGCCGCCCGACTCCGCGCCTGGGGCGTGCCTGACCCCGAGGTCCGTGCCCGCGACTACATGGCCGGCCTCCACGCCGCCGGCTGGCGCTGGCAGGCGCCCGAGAACCGGCCGACGCCGCCCCGTCGCGCCGAGGAGTGCACGACGCACGCCGGCCAGTACGCCGCCAGGTGCGCCGGGTGTGCGGCCGACGCGAAGGCGATCGAGCACAGGCCCGAGCCCGAGCCGCCCCGACCGAAGGCCCCGAAGCCACCGCTGCCTCGCTTCCGCACCACCACCAAGGAGACCCCATGACCACCGAGAACCCCCGCGAGGCTGCCGACGTTGGCCGTAGAGCGACGAACAGCCCGCCGATGGCCCCCGAACCCACCCCGACGCTGACGGACGTCCTCGCGCCGTTCGTGCGATGCGGCGACCGCTACTGCGAGTCGTTCGACAAGGGGAACCGGCGATGCGGCGAGTGCTGCGAACGGGTCGCGGCGGCCGAGCGCATCGTCCGCGCCCACGCCGAGCTCGCATGGGACGAGGCGGTCGCGTCGGCCTACCTGCACGAGACCGAGCACTGGACGGGCATCAAGCACGCCGCCAACCCCTACCGACAGGAGACCGACCAGTGAGTGACTTTGACGAGGCCGCGTGCAGGGCACGGGTCGAGAAGGCAACCGAGGGACCGTGGCGGAGGGCCGAGCAGACTCATGGCGAGTGGTTTGGTATCCATTCGGAGTTCTTCGCGCTCGGGAACATCTTCGACGCGCCCGACGCCGAGTTCATCGCCCACGCCCGCACCGACTTCCCCGCGCTCCTGACGCTGCTCGACAAGGCACGGGCCGAACTGGCTGAGGCGCGAGGCGAGCACGGCGGCGGCTGGTTCATGTCCCAAGCCGAATGGGCGGACTGGTCCAACGACCTCGCCCGCCTCGTGCCCGAGGAGTACGAGGCCGACGTTGAGCAGGAAGAGATCATCGAGCGCGCTCTGGCCGATCTCGTTCGACGCGCCAAAGCCGCCGAGGGTGCGATCGAGCGGGTCAAGGCGCTGGCGGACGAGCGGTACGGCTCTCCCCGGTGGGGGCTTCTCCGCGACGGCGTCAGGTACGTCGAGGTGGCCCACGTCCGCGCCGCCCTCGCCCCCGCCGACACCACGAACGAAGGAGACGAAGCATGACCCCCGAGGAAGCCCGCGCCACCGACCGCGAGCGACTGGCCGAGGTGATCCGCGACGCCGTGCGCATCCGACCGCTCGCCCCACACGTCCGCCAGATCCACGACAACGGCGGGAGCGTGCGCCTGACCGGAACCGAAGCCGGGCAGGCCGCCGACGCCGTGCTCGACTACCTCGCCGAACGCGACCAGCGGATCAAGGCCGAGACGCTGCGGGAGGCGGCATCGGCGCCAGAACTGCGCCTGCGCGGCCACTCGGGGATCAGCGTGCGTGGGCTTCTCGACCGAGCTGAGCGGATCGAGAGGGGCGAGGCATGAACACGACGACCGTAGTGACGCTGTTCCTGATGGCGCTGGGCGGCTTCGGGCTCCTGCTGTTGTCGGCCCTGACAGGGGGTGCCCAGTGACCGCCCTCGCCCGCCGCGTGCTCAACCGCATCCGCACCTGGCTCAACCAACTCGACGACGCCCACGACTGCTGGGAGGACGAATGAACATCTGCACCATGCCCGGCTGCACCACCCCACCCACCACCATCAACCGCGCCGGCCAAGACGTCTGCCGCACACACCGCGCCGTCGTCATCGCCGACAGCTGGATGGGCGAGGGCGACAACCACCTCGAGCCGACGGGAGACAGCCAGTGACGGCAAGCCGACCAGGACAGGGGCGCCCATGACCAGCGCCCTCACCAACAACGGATCCACCCGAGCATGGCGCAAGATCCGCGCCCAATACGAAGCCGCCCTCAACATGCTCGGCGAACTCCCCTGCGGACGCGGAACCGGCACCATCAAACCCGGCGACCAATGGGATCTCGGCCACCGCGTCGACCGCGCCCTCGGAGGCAGCGACCACGACGGACTCTGGCCCGAACACGCAACCGAAACCCCCGGCTGCTGCGAAGGCAACCGCAACGCCGGCGCACGCCTCGGCAACCAACTCCGCCGTTTTTCTGGGCCCGGGGGTAGCGCCGGACAGGCCGGACTGTCCGCGTCTCTCTCTCCGGGGTCCTCTCCCTCGCAGGTGGGTGAGGATGCGCCGGTGTTCGACCCGGCGTCGCTCGAGGGTGTGCCGTGGCTGGCGGATCTGCTCGACAAGCCAGCCGATGCCGCCTGGCCTCGCCACATGACGCCGGTTCACCCCGAGGCTGTGGGTAGTTACGGCTGGTCTCTGATCGAGTGGGGCCGGACGTCGCAGAAGCTTGAGCCGCGGTGGTGGCAGAAGCTGGCGTTGGTGCGGATCCTCGAGCACCGCGAGGACGGGTCGCTGTGCTGGCCTGAGGTGGTGCTGTCGTGCTCGCGCCGGTCGGGGAAGTCGGTCGTCGTGCGGCTGTTGGCGCTGTGGCGGCTGGTGTTCGCGCCGCGGCTGTTCGTGGAGATGCAGCTGATCGTCCACTCGGCGAGCACGCTGAAGATCGCGAAGGAGCCGATGCGGTACGCCGGGCTGTTGTGGGCCCGGAACCAGGATCACCTGAAGGTGTACACGAACAACAACAACTACGCGATCGAGGACACCGAGGGTGGGCATCGGTGGATCGTTGTTCCGCCGGACGCGACGGCCGGTCTGGATACGTGCATGGGCATCGTGGACGAGGCGTGGAAGTGTGATCCGCAGGTGGTTGACGACGACCTCGAGCCGTCGTTGATGGAGCGGGTGTCGCCGCAGTTGCTGTTGGTGTCGACGGCTCACCGGCGGGCGACGTCGTTGATGCGGGGCCGGATCTCGGGCGCGTTGGCGGGGCAGGACGCGGACCGGTCGTTGTTGCTGTTGTGGGCTGCGGCGCCTGATGCGGAGCCGGGTGACGAGGCCGCGTGGCGGTCGGCGTCGCCGTACTGGTCGGAGGCGCGTGAGGACACGATTCGTCGGGCCTACGAGAAGGCGTTGCGCGGTGAGGTTGACCCGGAGGCGGATGACCCGGACCCGATGGAGGGTTTCAAGGCGCAGTACCTGAACCAGTGGCGGGTGAGGAAGGTCAGGCTGCCGGGGACGCCGGCGGTTGACGAGGATGACTGGTTGAGCCGTGGGGTGTACGAGCCGGGCGGGGGTGGCCGTGTGATCGCGGTGGAGGCGGCGTTCGCTGACGGGGTGTGTGTGGCGGTGGCGGAGGTGCTGCCGGATGGTCGGGTCGGGGTGTCCGTGGAGGACTTCGCGACGGCGCCAGCGGCTGCTGCTCGGGCGGCGGAGCTGTTGTCGGGTGAGGTTCCGGTCTGGGGGTACGTGGCGGGGAAGTCGCTGACCCGGGATCCGGGGTTCGAGGACGCGGAGGGTGTGCAGGGTCAGAGTCGGCAGGCGGTGAAGGATCTGCGGGCGCTGGTCCGGGATGACGCGTTGGTGCATGACCGGTCGCCGGTGTTGATGGAGCAGGTTGAGGGGCTGCGGGTGAAGGAGGCCCGCGGTGAGGTGCAGGTCGTGTCCAACGGCCGCATCGACGGTGTGAAGGCGGCGACCTGGGCGGCGACCCGTGCCCGCGAGTTCGCCAACGCGTCGCCGGACATCTACTGATGGATCCGAACCTCAACCTAAGTTGAGGGTACGATTCATCTAGGAGCCAAGAGTCGGCCCCGCTGTTCGGAAGGCCAAGCGTCGGCCCCACGCCTACCTGAAGGTGTTGACGCATGGGTCTGTTCGACCGGTTCCGCCGCACGGAGACTCGCGGGTCCTACGTGCGGACCTCGGGCGACCTGCTCGTTAACGAGCCGATCACCTGGGTCGGCTGGGACGGAGGCGGCGGGGCGTACCCGATCGGACCCGGGCAGTGGACGGCGCCGGCGATCCCCGCGACGCTCCGCGCGACGAGCCTGATCGTGACCCCGCTGACGGCGGCCCCGTTCCGGGCGCTAGCGGGCAACGGCCGCCCGACGGCTTCCACGCCGCGGTGGATCACGGACCCGATGCTGCTGCGGCCGGACGAGCGGTACGCCGCGCCGACGCACCCCGCGGTCGTCCAGCTCCCCCGCGGGCTGTTCTGGGCGGAGTGGATCCGGTCGGCGTGCTGGTGGGGCGAGGGTGGGCTGCTGTACGTCGAGGACGCCTCGGGGCAGCCGGTTGCCGGGTCGCTGCGGAACGTCGCCTCGCACGCGCTGGGGACGACCAGGGACCAGAACAACGCGCTGCGGTGGACGCTCGGTGAGGGCTCCGAGCTCGTGGTGTTCGACCGGGGCGGGTACGCGACGATCGGGGCGCACCGCTACCGGCTCGTGGTGCTGCGCAACCCGTACTCCCCCGTCGACCTCGACGGCCGGTCGCGGGGTGTGTTCGCGATGACGCCGTCGGTGTTCGGGCTCGCCGACCAGTTGACGACCTACCAGTCGGGGCAGTTCCGGTCGGGTGTCCCGAATGGCTACCTGAAGGTCACCTCACCGAACCTCGACCAGACGAAGGCCGACGCGCTCAAGAAGAAGTGGTTGGAGAACCACGGCGGCGACCGACGGTCGATCGCGGTCCTGAACGCGACGACGGAGTTCAAGCCGATCAACCTGTCGCCGGTCGACACGGCGCTCGACCAGGTGAAGCGGCTGAACATCGCGGACCTCGCGTTCGCGTTCGGCATCGACCCGATGACGCTCGGCGCCGGCCTGAACAACTCCGCGACGTACAACAACCTGCGCGACGCGTGGGCCAACCACAAGGACTTCGGTCTCGCCGCGTGGATCGCGGCCGTTCAGGACTGCCTGACGCCACTGATGCCCGGCGCGCAGTCGATCGCCGTGTCGCTGGAGGGTTTCGCGAACCCGACGCCGAAGGAGCGGTTGGAGACCTATCAGCTGGCGCAGACGGTCGACCCGTCCGGCGGGCTGTTGAACGAGATCCGTGCCGACGAGGGCCGTGCCCCGTTGCAGCTCGCCACCCCCGACCCCGACCCCGACCCCATCGCTGACGAGGATCCGGCGCCCGAGCCGGACCCGACCGACGACGCTCCCGAGGAGGAGTCATGACCATCACCGACATCGAGGTCCCGCGCTCCCTCCAGGAGCCGCAGTTCCGTTCGGCGGAGATCCGCGAGATCGCGGCCGACGACGAGCGGTCGATCCTGCTCCGCGCCGTGCCCTACGACGTGGAGACCCAGCTGTGGGACAACCTCTACGAGTCGTTCGCGCCGGGTGCGTTCGCCCGTGCGACGAAGGACCCGGCGCGGGTGAAGTTCTACCTCGGTCACGGCGGGCCGCTGGTCGGCATGGCCGAGATGGTCGAGGACCGTGAGGACGGGGTGTGGATCCGCAACATCGTCTCCCGCACCGCGTCGGGTGACGAGCTGCTGACGCTCGCGCGGGACAAGGTGCTCGACGAGGCGTCGATCGAGTTCCGCATCGTGAAGGGCGGGACGGAGATCACCGAGCGCGACGGCAAGACGTACTGGCGGCACAAGCGGGCCCAGCTGCTCGGGGTGGCGCTGGTGCCGCATGGCGCCTATGGCCGGAACGCGCTGGTGAAGGCCGTGCGTGACGACCAGGACAAGGCGGCTGAGGTCGCTCGTGCTGCTGCTCGCGCGGAGGCGATCGCGCGGCTGACCGGGCTGAACCACTGATGTCCGCGGACGTGATCCGAGTGACGGACGAGACCACTCGCCCGGAGATCGAGGCGTCGCTGCGCGAGTACGCGGCCTATGCCGCGCGGCAGCTGCACCACCCGGACTGTGTCCAGTGGCGCCTGGCGCACGACCGCATCGACGCGCTGCTCGACGACTGGCGCCGTGCGCCCGACACGCGCGACACGAACCTCAACCAAGGTTGAGGTTCGGGTATTCTCTATCCCAGTAGCGTCCCGCCGTAAGCCGGCCTCGTAGGTCCCGCCCCGTCACCGGGGTCCCGCCCGGAGTGCTCAGCGACAAGGTCCCGCGTGAACAGAATCCCGCCCGTTCTGCTCACGTCTTGGAGGACCTGATGAGCACCGCCGTACTGGACAAGATCCGCACCGAGCGCGACCAGGTTCGCGCCGCCGCCCTCAAGATGGTGGAGTCCGACGACTTCAACCCCGAGGACGAGACCTACAAGGAGCTCGAGGCCCGCGCCGCCGCGCTCGACACCCGCGCCGCGAAGCTCGTCGAGCTGCTCGAGGGGCAGGCCGCCACCGACGCGACGTTCGGCCGCATCGACGAGGCCGCGAAGAAGCAGGAGGAGCGCTCCAAGGTCACCGAGCCCGAGGAGCGTGGCCGTTCGTGGGGTGAGCTGTTCGTCCGCTCCGACGCCTTCAAGGGCTACAACCTCCACGGCCGCTCCGACCGGTTCGAGCTCAACCTCGACGAGGTCGAGGCCCGTGCCCTCCCGACCGGCCTGTCCGACCTCGTGTCCGCGGGCCTGTCGATGCCGAAGTTCACGGTCGACACCACGGCCCCGGTCGCCCCGACCCCGCTGCTCGACGCGATCTCCTCGTTCCGGGTGGAGACCAACGCCGTCGAGTTCGTGAAGTGGGCCAAGGTCGCCGGCGGCGCCGCCGTCGTCGCCGAGAAGGGCAACAAGCCCTCCGCGGAGTTCGCGCCGACCGTCACCTCCGACACCCTCGACAACATCGCGGTCTGGACCCAGGTCACCCGCCAGATGGCCGAGGACCAGCGGACCGTGATGGACAAGATCAACAACGAGCTGCGCCGCGACGTGCTCCGCGAGGAGGAGGCCCAGGCCGCTGCCGCGCTGGCCGCTGCGACCCTCCCGACCGCGACCGCCGCGACCCTGCTCGGCGCGATCCGTACCGGTCTCGCGACCGTCCAGTCGGCCGGCTACCAGCCGAACGCGGTGCTGCTGAACCCGGCGGACTGGGCCGAGCTGGACATCGACGTCATGGGCGCCACCCTCTACGGCCCGCAGGTCGCGCAGCGGTTCTGGGGTCTGACCCCGATCCCGGCGGCCTCGCAGCCGGCGGGGACCGCGACCGTGGGTGACTTCCGGGCCGGTGTCGAGCGGTACGTCCGCACCGAGGTCAGCCTGTACGTCACCGACTCCCACGCGTCGACGTTCATCGCGAACGTGCTGACGATCCTCGCCGAGCGTCGCTCGCTGACCGCCGTGGTGCGGCCGCAGGCGCTGGTCGAGGCGTCGGTCGCGACCCCCTGATCGCGCCGTGTCCGCCCCGACAGTTCCTGAGGTTCAGGCGTACCTGACCTCGATCGGACTCACTCCGCAGCCCCTCACCGTCGAGAACGCCTACGAGGCCGAGAAGGCTGCGCAGGCGCGGGTGTGTGAGGTGCCTGCGGACGGGGCGGACTGGCCGGCGGATCTCGCCGAAGCGCTGTGCCGGCGGGTGGCCGTGAACCTCACGGTTCGCGGCCTCCCGCTGGGGGTGCAGGCGTCGATCTCGGAGGCCGCGGTCGGCATCGCCCGGGTGGGTGGTGGTGACCGTGAGGTCGACCGGCTCGAGGGCCCGTACCGGACCATCCCGATCGCCTGAGGAGGGCGTGATGACCGAGCAGGACAAGCAGGAGAAGTCGGAGCCGAAGAAGGCGCCGGCGAAGAAGGCCGCCTCGCGGAAGCGGGTGAAGGACGAGTCGCCGGCCCCGCAGGGCGAGAACGTCACGAAGCGGGTGAAGGCGCCGGCGCGACCGGAGTCGGCCGTCCAGATCAAGAAGCGCGTCAAGGCCGAGGCCCGGTCGCGGTCGATCCCCGAGGCGGTCGACGAGAAGTGAGCCAGGTGGTACGGGAGGCGCTTGCTGCCGCGGCCAACACGGTCGACGGTGTCAACGTCACGCCGTACTACCGGCAGGCCACCGGCGTCGGGGAGGGTCTGGTCCGCTACGACCGGACCGACTACCCGAACGCGTTCGGCGGCCTCGTGACCTGGTGGGTGGTCGTCGTGCTGCCCCAGGACATGCGAGCCGCGGAGGAGTGGCTCGACGAGAACGGCGCGGCCCTCCGAGAGGCGGTCGCCGAAGAGCTGATCGTGCGGTCGATGTACCCACAACAGCTCGCCCTCACCGACGGCAGCGCCGTGCTCGCCGTCGTGATCGAAGGACAACGAGAGGAAGCATCATGACCGCACTCGGAACCCGTCTGCTGACCCTGGAGGTCGACGGGACGGACTTCACCGCGCAGGTGTCGAACGTCCGCATCGTCTCCGGGGAGTCGGACGCCGACTTCGTCACCTTCGCTGACGCCGCCTCCGGCGGCGCCCGCGAGTACCGGCTGGCGTTCACCGCCGTCCAGGACCCCGCCACCGGCACGCTGTGGGACGAGGTGTGGTCGAACGCCGGCGACACCGTCCCGTTCACCATCGCCCCGGCCGGAGGCGCCACCGCGTCGCCGACCACCCCGCACTTCGAGGGGTCCGCGGTGATCAGCGAACCGGACGGCGACATCCTCGGTGGCGAGGCGAACGCCTCGACGACCGCCCGCTTCACCTTCGAGTGCGAGTGGGTCTGCACGGCCAAGCCCACCCGGGTCACGGTCTGAGCCGATGACCAACGGGTCCGACGTCCGCGTGGAGGGTCTGGCGGCTGCCGTACGGCAGTTGCAGGCGCTCGGCGTGGATCTGGAGGACCTCCGGGCCGCGTTCACCCGGATCGCCTCCGAGGCCGTCCCGACCTACCAGCGGTTCACGCCGGTCAGGTCGGGGCGGCTGCGAGGCAACTACCGGGCGTCGAAGACGAAGAACCGGGTGGCGCTGCTGGTTGGTGGCGGCGCCGTCCCCTACGCGCGGGTCATCAACTACGGCTGGCCCAAGCGCAACATCGCGGCCGCGGACTTCGTCGCGAAGGGCGACGTGGTCACCACCCCGAAGGCTCTCGAGGCGATCGAGGCCGACATCAACCGACTCATCCGATCCATGTGAACGCAACCGAGGAGCAGCACCGATGAACGCACCCAGCAAGAACTACGGCATGACTGCCGTGGAGGCCATGAACTCGCTGAACGGGTTCGACGAGATCGCGATCGAGAAGGCGTTCGGTCAGGACTTCGACGACCTCAACGGCCGAGCCACCGTCCGCGCGGTGATCTTCGTCCTGGAGAAGCGCGCCGGCGCCTCGGACAAGGACGCGAAGCAGTACGCGATGAGCGTCCCGATGGGTCAGCTCGACGACCACTTCGAGAGCAACCCCGAAGAGGTGGACGAGGACGAGCCCGAGACCGAGCAGGGAAAAGACTCCTCCGCCGACGGCTGAGGGACGAGGAGCTCGCCGCGTTCTGCCTGCTGACGGGGGTGGCGCCGAGCGAGTACCCGGGCCTCACGAGGGGGCAGCGGGAGGCATTCATCAAGGTCGCGAAGGGAAAGAGGTGATCAGCGGTGGCGGTTCGTCCGATCCGAATCTCGGTCGTCGCTGACGCCAGCAAGGCCCGCAAGGAAGTCAGCGCTCTCGGGAGCAAGCTGAAGACCGGGCTGGCGCTGGGGGCGGCCGCCGGGACTGCGGCGCTGGTGAAGTTCGGCGTCGACTCGGTCAAGTCGCTGGCCCGCATCGAGCGCATCAACGCGCAGACCGCGGCCGCGATCAAGTCCACCGGCAGGGCTGCGGGGGTGTCCGCGAAGCACGTCGAGGACCTCGCCGGTTCGCTCGAGGCCGTCACCGCGACCGAGGCCGAGTCCATCCAGACCGGCGCGAACTTCCTGCTGACGTTCAAGAACATCCGCAACGAGGCGGGCAAGGGCAACGACATCTTCGACCAGACCGTCCGGGTCATGACCGACGTGTCGCGGGCGATGGACAACACTGGGGGCGCGGTTCTCGACACCCGCACCCAGGCGTTGCAGCTGGGCAAGGCGCTGAACGACCCCGTGAAGGGCATCACGGCGCTGTCGCGGGTCGGCATCACCTTCACCCGTCAGCAAGAGAAGCAGATCAAGACGCTGGTCGAGTCCGGCAAGACGATGTCCGCACAGAAGCTCATCCTGAAGGAGCTCGAGGCGCAGTTCGGGGGCTCGGGCAAGGCGTTCGCGAAGACCACCGCGGGCCGGTGGGAGCTGCTGCAGCACCAGCTGGGGACGCTCGGGGAGACGATCCTCGAGGACCTGCTTCCGCATCTGTCGGACCTCGCCGACAAGGGCACCCGCGGCCTCGAGGTGCTGACCGAGCACGCCCCGGAGATCAAGGCGTTCGGCCGCGACGTCGGCGACCTCGCGAAGACCGTCGGCCAGGAGCTGATCCCGCCGGTGAAGACGGCCGGTGAGCTGCTGGTCGACCTCACGAAGTTCGTCGCCGGCCTCCCGGGCCCCGTGAAGGAGGTGGGGGTCCAGGTGGGCATCGCGGCCCTCGTGCTACCGCGGTTCACCGCCGGGGTAACCGCGGCGACCGCGGCCGTCGGGGTGAACATCGCCCGGCTGAAGCAACTGCAGGCCGAGATGACCTACACCGCCACGCGGTCACAGCTCGCCTCGACTGCGATGGGTCGGCTTGGGAGCGGTGTCAGGACTGTCGCCGGGATCGGTGGCCTCGTGGCCCTCACGTCGGGGCTCTCCGACGCCTCGAAGGAGGGCACCACCTTCGGGAACGTGCTGAAGGGGGCCGCGGGTGGCGCAGGTGTCGGTGCGATGTTCGGCCCGATCGGCGCTCTGGTCGGTGCCGGCGTGGGTGGCGGCCTGACGGCGCTCGCCGGGTCGTTCGCGACCACGGCCGAGGAGGCCACCAAGGCCCGACTTGAGCTGCTGCGGACCGAGGGGTTCAAGCAGGCGAAGTCCGACGCTGACGACCTCGGCACCGCGCTGCGTGGGGTGATCAACGCCTACGGCGAGACGTCGCGGGCGGCCGTGCGGGCGTCGTTCACCGGCAAGGACGGGAAGCTGGACGCGGACATCGCGAAGCTCCGGTCTCTCGGGGTGTCGATGGACACCATCGTCTCGGCGACGCTCGGCCAGGCGGACGCCCAGAAGGTCGTCGACAAGGCGCTGGCTGGTTCGGTGACGGACCTGCAGAAGGTCGCCGACGGCTACAAGGCGGCGTACGACAACGTCAAGGACGGCGCCGACGACCTCGTCACCGCGACCGGTCAGGTGATCAAGAACGGTCGCGCTCTCACTGGCGATGAGCTGAAGGGCTACAAGACCCGCTGGCAGGAGGCCGAGGCTGCCGTCGAGGAAGCCCGCATCGCGACCGACACCTTCAACAAGCGCATCGGGGAGAACGCCGGCGCGATCAAGGACCACCAGGAGCAGGTCCGGCAGCTGGCGACCAGCCTCGGCCTGTCGGTGAAGGAGTACCGCCAGTTCCCGAAGTCCGTTCGGACGAGGTTCGAGTCGGAGGGTCTGCCGCAGACGTCGGCGGACGCTGTCCGCCTGATCGGCCGGTTCAAGGCCCTGCAGTCCTTCCGCAGCATCCGCGCCCTCGTCTCCGCTCCGGGGATCGACCTCACCCGGAAGCAGATCACCGACCTGCAGAAGCGGTACAACCTCACCCCCAAGCAGGTCCGCACCCTGTTCCGCTCCGAGGGCGTCGGGAAGGTGAAGAAGGACGCCGCCGACGTGAAGGCCGGGCTGTCGAAGGTCGACACGAAGGTCACCCTGAAGGGCTGGCTGAACGGCCTCAAGTCGGCCATCAACCAGGGCGCCACCCTCACCGAGCGCGACCGCAAGACGATCAAGGACAAGCTCGAGGCGATCGAGAAGGCACACCCGAACCTCGCCCCCTACGTCAAGTCGGTGCGGACCGCCGTCTCGAACGCGAAGACCGCGGCGTCCGACTCGAACACTGTCGGCAACCAACTGAAGCAGGGCCTCCTGAACGGCATGTACGGGACAGGTCCCGCGCTGTCGGCGATCATGTCGTCGGCCGTCCGGGACGCGATCCGGTCCGCGAAGCGTGAGGCCGACTCCCACTCGCCGTCCCGCAAGACCCACAAACTGGGTGAAGACCTCGGCGCGGGTCTCGTGAACGGGATGCGGGCCAAGCGGCCGAAGGCGAGGACCGCCGGGCAGAAGCTGATGCAGTCGGTGCTGGCCGGCGTCCGCGACGGCTCCCGCGGGGTCGACGGTGCGCTCGACAAGGTCACCGCGGCGGTGCAGAAGGCGATCACCGGCAAGAACGAGGCCGCTCGGGAGAAGCGGTACCTGAAGTCGCTGCGCGACGAGTACACCGCGCTGCGGCGCAACGCGACCGCGCAGGACCGGAACGCGGCGAAGCTGGACCGGGCCCGGGACCGTCTGCGGACCCTCACCGACGAGTACAAGGCGTACCGGTCGGCGATCTCGGACGCGGTCAAGGCGACCGGGGACATCACGCAGCTGGGGCGGCAGGACGACGGCACCGTGACGATCACGGGACTGCTGAACGAGCTGAAGAACAAGGTGAACGCGGCGAAGCGGTTCGACGTGCTGCTGCGGGACCTGGCCGCGAAGGGCCTGGACCGGACGGCGATCCAGCAGATGCTCGACGCCGGCCCCGAGGCTGCGCTGGCTACGGCTGAGGCGATCGCGTCGGGTGGTGCTTCGGCGATCACGGAGATCAACGAGCTGCAGGCGCAGTTGGCGAAGACCGGGGACACGCTGTCGAAGTCGATGGCGGACCGGTATTACGGCGCCGGGGTGGCTGCGGCCAAGGGTGTCGTGAAGGGGCTGGAGGCGGAGGCGAAGAGGCTCGACAAGGCTGCGGTGCGGCTGGCGAACGAGCTGGTGAAGGCGGTGAAGAAGGCGCTGGGGATCAAGTCCCCGTCGCGGGTGTTCGCCGGGATCGGCGACAACGTCACCAAGGGTCTCGTGATCGGGCTGGATGACACCTACGTCCGCCGGTCGGGTGCGGTGCTGGCGTCGTCGCTGGAGAAGGGGTTCGGTACGCCGGCGCTCGACGCGATGGTGTCGCGAGGTGTCGCGGGTGATGGGGAGCGGACGCTCCGTGTGCGGTTCACGGCTGAGCAGGTGTCTCGGCTTCAGAAGGGCCGCGAGGTCATCGCGGACATCGACTACGCACGCTCCAACGGCGTGAGGGCGGAGACGTTCTGATGGTTCAGCAGCAGTTCGACACGGTCGACGTGGTGCGGCTCGAGGTCGAGACCGACCCGACGGGGTTGGCGAACCTGATCCAGAACCCGAACGGCGAGCTGGGCGGCTGGGGGTGGATCACCCCGGTCGCGGGTTCGGCGATGGAGGCCGTCACGGCGGGGTTGCGGTTCTCGGGTGTCGCGGGCGCGTCGTACTTCACGTCGGAGGCGATGCCTGTGACGGCCGGCCAGTACGTCGCGGCCCGCCTGTCCGGCCTGGGTGGTGTGGGGGTGACGCACGTCCGGGTGCGGTTCGAGTGGCTGGATCTGGACGGGGTGCTGTTGTCCTCGTCGGCGCAGTCGGCGTATCTGCCGGTGGTGTCGGCGAATGTGCAGTACGGCCCGCTGGTGGCGCCGGCGTCGACTGTGTTCGTGCGGTTGCGGGTCGACCTGTACGCGTCGAACACGGGCACGAACCCGGCGGGGGCGCACTCGTTCACGTTCGACCAGGTGACGGTGGCGAAGGCCGCGTCGACGGGCGAGTTCAACCGGGTACGGACCAACCTCGTGCCGAACCCGTCGTTCGAGGACGGCACAACCATCGGGTGGGTTGCGGGGCCCCAGACCTGGATCACGCCATACGCAGGGCCGCCGGCGCCTTGGGTGGGCGGGAGGCTGCTCGCTCTCGGCGTTGAGTCCGGGGCGCCTGCCGCTCTGTCGGCACAGACCGCACCCGGAACCGCGGGAATGCCTGTCACGCCGGGTCTCGGCTACGGGTTCCGGGCCATGCTGTTGATCCCGTGGGACGCCGAGCAGAGCCGCACCGGACTCGTCTCCGTCCGCTGGTACAACGCCTCGGGGGCGCTGATCATCGAGACCAAGCCGATCCCACAACCGGCCGTCGAGCCTGACGCCTGGCAGCTCTTCGAGGCCGGCGGACTGATCGCACCGCCGTCCGCGGCCTACGCCGCGATCCACGTGTCCGTCAGCACGACACCGACTCAAGACTCGGCGTTCGTCGACGGCTTCCTGTTTGAGCGCACCAACAGCACCCCCGACGCCTACTTCGACGGCTCCACCCCCGACGCCCTCGGCTGGGATTACGCGTGGACCGGAACGCCCAACCAGTCCCCGTCCACGGCCACCCTCAACGGCCTCTCCTACATCCCGCCCACGGAGTACCTCAACGTCCTCCCCGACTCCCACACCATCCGCGTCTCCCGCTCCGAGCTCAACGCCGGACACCTCGACGCGACCATCCTGTCCAGCGCCCTCGACCCCTCGCAGTCGACCCTCATCCGTCCCGGACGGCGGGCACGCCTGACCGCGCTCGTCGACGGCCAGTGGGAGACCGTGATCGGTGGGAAGCTCCTCGAGGCGAACGTCACCTACGAGGTGAAGAACCCTGCGGTCCCGGACGAGAAGCGGGCGCGCATCGAGGTCACCATCGTCGACCCCGCCCAGACCCTCGCGAACACCGGCCGCCCCGAAGGTGTCGCCACCATCGACGAGCTCCCCTACGTGCTCGAGGGCGCTGGGGTGCCGTGGTGTGTCAACGGGTCCGGCAACCAGGTCCCCGCGGCGGACGTCACCACCTACAACGAGGGCGCGAAGGCGCTCGACCAGGTCGCGCTGACCCGGGACACGCGGATCGGGTACGCGTGGATGAACCGGGTCGGCGTGCTGAACGTGTGGGACCGCGACCAGATCGCGTCCGGGTCGCCGGTCCTGCTGGACGAGGACGACTACTCCGACATTGACCTGTCCTACTCCACGAAGGACTGCATCAACGAGGTCCAGATCACCGTCCAGTCCCTGGGTGCGGACGGGACGACGACGGAGACCGTCTACGGCCCCTACGTGGACGGCGCCTCCATCGTCGAGTGGGGTCGGTACCGCAAGGAGTTCACCGTCACCGGCCTCGACTCCACCGAGGTCGACGCGTTGGCGGCAGCGATCCTCGCCGCAGCGGCCACCCCCCGCATCCGCGTCAACTCCCTGACCATCCCCCTCAACACGATCGCCCGCGTCGAGGCCCACGCACTCCGGGACCTGTACGACGAAGTCCGCGTCGTGCTGACCTCGCTCGGCATCGACGAAGTCCTCCGCGTCACCGGCCTCGAGCACACCATCGCCACCAGCAAGTGGATGCTCCGCCTCGACTTCTCCGACGAGGGCGGTGTCGCTTCACCGACTGTCCAGCCGCCGGTGCAGTCCGGGATCCGGCCCGACGTCGGGGTGATCGAGCTGTTCGCCGGTTCGACCCCGCCGGCCGGGAAGCTGCTGTGCGACGGCACCTCCTACCCGGTGGCCGACTACCCGCACCTGTTCGCGGTCATCGGCTACACGTTCGGCGGGTCGGGCGCGTTCTTCAACGTCCCCGACCTGACCGACCGGTTCCCGATCGGGTCGGGCACCAAGGCCCTCGGCACCACGGGCGGCTCACCGACGAAGCCGATCCCCGCCCACACCCACGGCATCCCCGGCCAGTCGCCTGCCACGGCACGCACCTGGGCCTCGGGCACGTCGAGCACGAACGCGCCCGCGCTCGGCAACTACGACGGCCACAACCACGGCGGGTCCACCTCCGGCACCAGCGGTTCGGCCTTCGACGTCATGAACCCCTGGATCTCCCTCAACTTCGTCATCCGAGCAGCCTGAGGAGTCCCCCGTGACCAGCGACCCAACGCCCCGCGAGCTGCTGATCCAGCTGCAGGCCGCCGTCGCACAGATCGACGCCCTCACCGCGCGGCTCGACGGGCTGACGCAAACCCTCGCGTCGTCCTACGTGCCCCGCGGGGAGTACGCCGCACACCGCGAGGCCGACGACCGACGGTTCAAGGAGGTCGAAGGCGACCTCGCCGCGCAGGCAGGGTTCCGCCGGCAGGTCGCAGCCGGGTTCGCCGTCGGGTTCCTGCTCCTGCTCGCCACCGTGATCGGCACCCTCGCCCAAGTCCCCGGAGTCGGATGATGAAGACACCAGTCCCCTCCCGCCGCGCACTGGTCGCGCTCGCCTGGCTCGTCGCGCTCGCCGCGCTCGCCCTCGGCGCGTGGCTGGTCGGCGCCGTGACCACGCTCGGCGAGGAGAACCACCGTTTCGAGGAGCGCGACCGGCAGTCCCTCGCCGACCGTGAGGAGCTCCGCGAGCGTCTCGACCGCGAGGAGGCTGCGCTGGCGGCGCTGGCCGAGCAGCTGCGGCAGCTCGGCGAGGACCCCGTCGTCGAGCCGACCGACCCGCCGGCCACGGACCGGCTCGTGCCGATCCCCGGGCCCCGTGGCCTGTCGTGCGTCGAGGAGCTCGGCCTGCGCCCGTGTCGCGGTGACCGTGGCGCCCCCGGCCCTCGTGGCAGCGACGGCGGCCGTGGTGCGCCCGGGGAAACCGGGGAGACCGGTGCGCAGGGTGAGCCCGGTCCCGCTGGTCCCGCCGGACCGGCTGGCAAGGACGGCGCCCCCGGCCCCGCCGGCCCTCCGGGACCCCAGGGTCCCGCGGGGACAGCCAAGCCCGGCACCTACTCCTGCCCCGCCGGCGAGGTCATGACCGGCTTCACCGTCACCGCCGCCGGCGACGTCACCGTCACCTGCGCCCCGACCTTCTCCCCCGGCAACCCGAACGGAGCCCGCCGATGACCTACCGTGCAGTCGGCACCGACACGAGCGGCCGACCCATCCGCATGTCGCCCGTCTTCACCGACTGGTGGGACCTCTACGTCGACCGCCTCGGGTTCGTCCCGACCATCACCCAGGGCGGGTGGATGGGTGACCTCGCCGCGGCCCTGTCCAGCACGACCCACGACGGCGACGCGCTCGACCTGCGGGTCTGGGACCGCACCCAGAACCAGGTGCAGGCGATGGTCCGCGAGGCCCGCGCCCTCGGCGCCGCCGCGTGGCTCCGCGACCAGCGGCACGGCGGCTTCACCGACCCCCACGTCCACCTCGTCCCCGGCCGCTGGGCCCACCCCTCGGCGTCGGCGCTCCGCCAGTGGGACGCCTGCCGCAACGGCCGCGACGGACTCGCCTCCAACGGCCCCGACTACCACCCCTACCCCCTCGCCACCACACCACCGAAGGACGACCTCATGGCCGCAGCAGACGACATCCTGAAGGCGATCGACGCGCAGACGAAGGCGATCAACGCCCACACCGACAAGCGGGTCGCCGAGCTGAAGAACCGCATCGACATCAGCCGCAACCGGATCCGCGAGGTGCTGGGCAGCAAGACGTCGAAGCTCGACGCGAACGACCGCGCGATCCTCGAGGCGATCCTGGCGGACGACGATGCGTGACACCGTCCTGCTGTTCGTCCTGCGGGTCGCGTTCGGCAACGTCCCGACGAAGGTCAAGGCCGCCGGCTGGGAAGGGTGCTTCCGCATCCTGAAGGCCCGCGGCGACGTCGTCGGGATCAACGAGGCCGGCAACTGGAGGGCGAAGCGGGTCTACGCCCGTCTCGCGAAGGCCGCCGGCTACGGGCGGTACGGGCTGTTCATCGGCCCCAACCCGATCTTCTGGGACCGTCGGGTCTACCGCCGCTACTCGGCCCGACAGGTGAGGCTCCACGACAGCGGGAAGGGCCGCCGGGCCCGCCTGTGGCCCGGGTTCAACGCCGCCCGGTACATGACCGTCGTCGTCCTGACACACCTCGACACCGGCCGCCTCGTGACGTTCATCAACCTGCACTTCGTCGCCCCGGGCCCGAAGGTCCCGGCGCGCTGGCGGGCAGCGATGCGGAACCGCTCGATCGCCCGCCTGCGGAAGATCGTCGCGCACCACCAGGCCGCCGGCCGCGACGTCGTCGTGTTCGGTGACGCGAACCGCCACGGCTTCCCCATCCCCGGCGCCGTGTGGCTGGACTCGAGCCGCCCCGACGTCCTCGCGATCGTCCCTGCCGACGACACCCGCCTCGGAGACACCACGGTCGAGCAGGTCCCTGCCCCGACCGACCACAAGCGCGTGGTGGCCGCCCGCGCCGAGCTGATTGGAGCAGCAGCATGAAGAACCTCGCCCCCTACGCGAAGGCCCTCGTGGCCGCCGCCACCGCCGCCATCGCGTTCGCGATCCCCATCGTCGACGACGGCCTCAAGCCCTCCGAGGTGCTCGGCATCATCGGCGCCGGCCTCGCGGGCCTCGGGATCGTGTACGCCGTCCCGAACCGAACCGAGCCGAAGCACCGCGCCGAGCCCGGCCTCATCTACGGCGACGAGGTCTAGCCATGTCGCCGTGGGCCGTGGCGCTCGAGGTCCCCGCCCTGCTCGTCGGGCCCCTCGTCTGCCGCGTCACCGGCCGACACCGCTGGCACGTCTGGCGCCACCACGCCGCCCCCACCCAGCGCATCTGCCTCCGCTGCGGCGGAACCGGGAAGGAGAACCGATGAGCACCTACCGAACCCTCACCGGCGACCTGCGGGACGTCGCCCGCACCGCCGAGGCCGACGTCACCGCCACCGTGCGCACCAACCAGGGCAACCGCGCCATCGTCGACCGCGACACCGGCCGCGTCTTCCTCCCCGGAACCTCCCACATCGACGTCCGCAGCAACGGCACCTTCCGCGTCGAGCTCCTCGACTCCCACTCCCCCGACACCAACGTCGACGGCCCCATCCAGTACGCCATCGACGTCCGCCACGCTGGCAAGCCGTGGACCAGCGGCTGGTTCGAGCTCACCGCCGACACCGACCTCGCCGACGTCGTCGCGGTCGACTTCATCCCCGCCACCCTCCTCGACGGCGTCGACGCAGCGCTGGCCGGCGAGCTCGCCAAACCCGACAGCGAATCCGGTGCCGCGGTCGACACCCGTGCAGCCGCGGTCGCGACGTCGGCAGCGGTGGTGGCCGCCGAGGCCGCCGTCGCACCCCTCGCCACCGCCGTCGACGACCTCGCCGCCGACACCCTGCCCGACGCCGACGGCTGGCCCATCCACCTCTACGGCGCGTCCTACGCGGTGGTCAACCAGACCGCCGGCCCGTTCTTCACCCCCGGCGGCCACTACGCCCAGCTGCTCGCCGCGAAGGCCGCCGCCGGCGCCGTCACCTCCTACGGCGTCAACGGCCGCCGCGCCCTCGACGTCGCCCTCACCCTCCTCAACGGGCAGCCCATGTCCGGCATCACCGGCATCATCGCCGCCGGCAAGTGGCCCGGCACGGCAACCCGCTCCGGGCTGCTCGTCCACGACGCCCTCGGCAACGACGTCATGAACCAGGCCGCGATGAACGCCGCGTCGATCACCGTCGCCGCCATCACCGGCAGCGCCT
>NZ_JAER01000052.1 GCF_000519005.1 Nocardioides sp. J54
CCAGTTCAAGCCCCGGCCGGCAGCGCGGCGGGAGGCGCGTGACAGCAGCTTGCTGCTCCCCATCATCGCGCCGGAGACGCGCTCGGCCAGTTCAACCAGCACGGATCCGTAGGCCCCGCGGGGTGGCGACGAAGCCGGCGGCCGCCAGCGCCTCGCGCAGCGGGCTGCCGCTGCCGAGCAGGGCGGCACCGTCGGCGCGCTCGACGGTGAGCTGGCCCAGCGTGCCGCGGCGCACGGCAGCCGACAGCGCCTCGGCGGCAGGCTCGAGGAGCGCCGGCTCGTCGGACCACGTGAGCAGGGTGCGGCCGCCGCTCTCGACGTAGAGCACCAGCGCCCCGTCGACGAGCACGACCACGGCGCCCGCCTTGCGACCGGGACGGTGCCCGGGGCTCTCGTCCTCGCCGCGCGACGTGGCCGGCCAGGGCAGGGCGGCGCCGTAGGGGTTGGCCGGGTCGGTGGCGGCCAGCGCGACTGCGACCGGCTTCTCGTCGTCGACGCCGGTGAAGGTGCGCAGCCGGTCCACAGCGCCGGCCGTGCCGAACTGGGCGGCGCCGAGGCCCTCCACGAAGTAGCCCCGTCGGCAGCGCCCGGACTCCTCGAACGCGCTGAGCACCTTGTAGACCGCGGCGAACCCGCCGGGGACCCGCTCGTTGACGACGGCGCCGCGCGTGACCACGCCGTGGCGCTCGAGGAGCTGCTCGGCGAAGGCGTGCGCGCGTCGGGTCGGGTCGCGGTCGACGTCGGGCAGGACCGACCAGCGGCCGGCGGTCTCGGGCGGCCCGGTGCGGGCGGCCCGGCCGGGCCGGGCGGCGGCCCGGCGGGTGCGGTGGGCTCCGCGACCGCTGCGGGTGAGCGCCCGCAGGGGGACGAGGGTGTCGTTGGTGAGGTGGCCGCTCCACACGAGCCCCCACAGTGCGGCGCTGACCGCCTCGTCGGAGGGCGGCGCGTCACCGTCGGCGACGCACGCCCGGGCGACCTGGTCGGACACCTGCCGGAAGAACCACGCGCCGCCGGGGGAGAGGACGTCGAGCACGCGCTGCTGGAGCGGGTCCTCGACCGGGCCGGGCTCGGGCAGTGTCAGGTGGGCCTGGTCGGCGAGGTGCAGGGAGACCCAGCCGTCGCTGCCGGGCAGGGCGCCGTGGCCGGCCCACACGACCTCCCCGGTGGCGGTGAGCTCGTCGAGCAGGGACGGCTCGTAGTCGCGCACCCGCGCGGGCAGCACGAGCGACTCCAGGCCGCTGGCCGGGACGGCGGCGCCGGCCAGCTGCTCGACGGTGCGCAGCAGCCCGTCGACGCCGCGCGGCCCGCGGCTCGTGGTGATCTCGTGCCACGCGGCGGTGAACCTCGCGAGGGTGGTCGGCTCGACCGGCTCGATCTCGTGCCGCAGTCGCGCCAGGGAGCGGCGCCGGAGCCGGCGCAGCACCTCGGCGTCGCACCACTCCTCGCCGGCACCCACGGGGCGGAACTCGCCGCTGAGCACCCGGCCCTGGCCCTCGAGCCGCTGCAGGGTGTGCCGCACGACGGCAGCGCCGAGGCCGAGGCGGGTCGCGACCTGCTCGACGGTGAACGGGCCGTGGGTGCGGGCGTAGCGGCCGACGAGGTCGGACAGCGGGTCCTCGACGGGCTCGGCGAACGCCGCGGGGGTGCCGGGCGGCACCGGGACGCCGAGGCCGTCGCGCAACCGGCCCACGTCCTCGACGGCGGCCCACGCCTCGCCGTAGGCCATCCGCACCGGGACGGCACGACGAGCGGTCTGGAGGTCGGCGAGCCACTCCTCGACCGCCGCCCCCTCCGAGCTGCGGGCGGTGACCTCGGCGACGGTGAGCGGGCCGAGCAGGCGCAGCAGGTCGGCCACGCCCTCCGCGTCCCGGGCGCGCCGGTCGGGGATGGTGCGCTGCAGCTCGGCCTCGACCTCGGCGAGCACGTCGGGGTCGAGCAGCTCGCGCAGCTCGGCCCGTCCGAGCAGCTCGGCGAGCAGGCCCTGGTCGAGGGTCAGCGCAGCGGCGCGCCGCTCGGCCAGCGGGGAATCGCCCTCGTAGACGAACTGCGCGACGTAGCCGAACATCAGCGTCCGGGCGTACGGCGACGGCTGGGTCGTCTCGACCTCCGTCACCGTGACCGCGCGCTGCTCCACGCGGCGCAGCAGGCCGGTCAGGCCCGGCAGGTCGTAGACGTCGTTGAGCACCTCGCGGACGGTCTCGAGCACGATCGGGAAGGACGGGTAGCGTGCGGCGACCTCGAGCAGCGCCGCGGCACGCTGCCGCTGCTGCCACAGGGGCGAGCGACGGCCGGGGTCGCGGCGCGGGAGCAGCAGCGCTCGGGCGGCGCACTCGCGGAACCGGGCGGCGAAGAGCGCGGAGCCGCCGACCTCGCGGGTCACGATCTCCTCGATCTCGTCGGGCTCGAACGAGATCAGGTCGGCGCCCGGCGGCTCGGCGTCGGTGTCGGGGATGCGGATGACGATGCCGTCGTCGGAGGCGAGCGCCTGCCCGTCGACGCCGAAGCGCTCCCGCAGCCGGGCGTTGATCGCCAGCGCCCACGGCGCGTGCACGGCCGTGCCGTAGGGCGAGTGGACCGCGATCCGCCAGTCACCGAGCTCGTCACGGAAGCGCTCGACCAGGACGGTGCTGTCGCTGGGCAGCACCCGCGTCGCCTCGAGCTGCTCGCGCAGGTAGGCGACGAGGTTGGCGGCGGCGTTGGTGTCGAGCCCGACCTCGCGGGCCAGGGCCTCGGCCTGCTGGTCGGGCAGGGCAGCGAGCTCGCGGGTGAACGCGCCGATCGCCTCGCCGAGCTCGGTCGGACGGCCGGCGGCGTCGCCCTTCCAGAACGGCAGGCGCCCGGGCACGCCGGGGGCCGGGGTGACGATCACCTGGTCGCGGGTGATGTCCTCGATGCGCCAGCTGGTCGCGCCGAGGGCGAAGACGTCGCCGACCCGGCTCTCGTAGACCATCTCCTCGTCGAGCTCGCCGACGCGGCGGTTGCTCCCCTCGCCGGCGAGGAACACGCCGTAGAGACCGCGGTCGGGGATCGTGCCGCCGCTGGTGACGGCGAGCCGCTGGGCGCCGGGGCGCCCGGAGATCTTCCCGGTCACCCGGTCCCAGGTGATGCGCGGGCGGAGCTCGGCGAACTCGTCGCTGGGGTAGCGCCCGGACAGCAGGTCGAGCACCGCGTCGTAGGCCGAGCGGGGCAGCTGGGCGTAGGGGGCGCTGCGGCGGACGACGTCGTAGAGCTCGTCGACGTCCCACTCGTCGACCGCGGCCGCCGCCACGACCTGCTGGGCCAGCACGTCGAGGGGGTTGGTCGGCACGCGCAGCGCCTCGATGCCGCCGGTGCGCATCCGGGCGACCGCGACCGCGGCCGGGGCCAGGTCGCCGCGGTGCTGGGGGAAGAAGACGCCGCGGGAGGTCTCGCCGACCTGGTGCCCGGCGCGGCCGACGCGCTGCAGGGCGCTGGCGACGCTGGGCGGGGACGCGATCTGCAGGACCAGGTCGACGGCACCCATGTCGATGCCGAGCTCGAGGCTGCTGGTGGCCACGACGGACGGGAGCCGACCGGACTTGAGGTCGTCCTCGACGAGGGCGCGCTGCTCCTTCGACACCGACCCGTGGTGGGTCCGGGCGAGCACCGGCGGGGCGCCGGCGGCGGCCCCGGACTGCGCCATGATCTCGGCCGGTGGGGACACCCCCTCCGCCGTCGCCTCGGCGGCGATCTCGTTGAGCCGGGCGGTCAGCCGCTCGGCCGTGCGCCGGCCGTTGGTGAACACGATCGTCGACTGGTGCTCGCCGATGAGCTCGGCCACCCGCTGCTCGACGTGCGGCCAGATGCTGGCCCGGGCCGGCGGTGCGGTCGGGTCGTCGTCCTCGACCACCTGGCCGAGCTCGGTCATGTCCTCGACCGGCACCTCGACCCGCAGGTCCCACTCCTTGTGGGCCGGCGGGGCGACGATCTCGACCGCGGCGGCACCGCCGAGGAAGCGCGCCACCTCCTCGGTCGGGCGCACGGTCGCCGACAGCCCGACGCGCTGGGCCGGGCGGGGGAGCAGGGTGTCGAGGCGCTCCAGGCTCACCGCGAGGTGGGCACCGCGCTTGGTGCCGGCGACGGCGTGCACCTCGTCGATGATCACCGTCTCGACGCCGCGCAGGGTCTCGCGTGCCTGGCTGGTCAGGATGAGGAAGAGCGACTCCGGCGTCGTGATGAGCACGTCCGGCGGCTTGGTCGCGAGCTTGCGGCGGTCGGCCGCCGCGGTGTCGCCGGAGCGGATGCCGACCGTGACCTCGGGCAGCGGGTCGCCGCCGAGCCGCTCGGCGGTCTGCCGGATGCCGGTCAGCGGGGCGCGCAGGTTGCGCTCGACGTCCACGGCCAGCGCCTTGAGCGGGGAGACGTAGAGCACCCGCGTGCGGTGCAGCCGGTCGTCGGGCGGCGGCGTCGTCAGCAGCCGGTCGATGCCGGCGAGGAAGGCGCTGAGGGTCTTGCCGGAGCCGGTCGGAGCCACGACCAGGGTGTGCCGGCCCCGCCCGATCGCGTCCCAGGCGCCGGCCTGGGCAGCGGTCGGCTCGGCGAAGGCCGCACGGAACCAGGTCCGGGTCGGCTCGCTGAACGCGGCAAGGGGGTCGGTCACGTCGTCATCCTGTCGCACTCCACCGACAACGCCCGCCGGTCCGGCGCACAATGGGTGCGTGGGAGACAGACGTCGCGTGGTCGTGATCACCGCGCTGGTCGGCGCGCTCGTCGTCGCGCTCGGGCTCTGGTGGCTCGGACACGACGACGACGCGCCGCCGGCCGCAGTACCCACTCCCGCCCCGACGACACCGGCACCGACACCGACGCCCACCCCGACGCCGCGGCCGGACCCCTGCGAGCGCCAGGCCGAGGCGGGTTTCGTGCCGACCCGGCTGAGCGTGCCCGGCGTCGTACGACGGGCAGAGGTGATCGGCGTGCCGCGCGACGCCGACAACGTGCCGGGTGTCCTGCCGCACTCCGACAACCGGAACTTCGCGTGGGACCTCGGTGGCGTCGAGCCGGGCTCGGCGCAGGGGCACGTGCTGCTCAACACCCACACGTGGCCGAACGGTGCGGCGATGGGCAACACGCTGCTCGAGGAGCTGCAGGTGGGCGACCAGCTGCGCCTCGAGGGCGATGGCCAGCTCGCCTGCTACCGGGTCTCGGAGCGGGTGGAGGTGCGCGTCGAGGACGGCTACCCGGGGTGGTCGGCCACCGACGGCCCGCCGCAGGTCGTGATCGTCGTGTGCTCCGGCGAGCG
Source organism: Nocardioides sp. J54 (assembly GCF_000519005.1). GTDB lineage: Bacteria > Actinomycetota > Actinomycetes > Propionibacteriales > Nocardioidaceae > Nocardioides. The sequence continues at coordinate 5,261 of NZ_JAER01000052.1, forward strand.
CCGCGGGCCGGGGGACTGGTCCCACCGCACGCTGTGGTTCGCCGACCGGGTCGACCGGTCGCGGCCCGCCGACCGGGCGGCCTGAGTCAGGGCGTGACCTCGGCCGGCGCGGCCGGCAACCGGCCGTTGGCGGCCTCCGGCACGTGCCGCTCGAGCACGCCGGCCATGAACGCGATCGCGACGCAGCCGAGGACCATCAGCGCGACGTAGACCGTCCACAGGTCGTGGTGGAGCAGGAAGCCGGCGACGACCGGACCGGTGATCGCCCCGCCCTGGAAGGCCGCGGCGCTGATCGCGTTGTAGCGGCCGCGGGTGTGGTCGGAGGCGAGGTCGTTGTTCATCGCCGGCACCGTGGGCTGCAGCAGCGTCTCGCCGAACGCGAAGACCGCCATGAAGCCCAGCACGCCCATCACTGCAATCGCCCCGCCCGGCACCGCCCCGGCCACGCCGAGCAGGCTCCACGCGCCGGCCCAGATCATGGCCATCACCACCATCACCCGGGTGCGCAGCCGCCCGGAGATGCGGTTGAGCACGGTGAACTGCAGCAGCACGATCACGGCCGTGTTGACCGCGAACGCGAGGCCGACGGTGCGTGTCGACACCTCCGCGGCCTGGCGGGCGAAACCGGGCAGGCCGGCCTCGAGCTGGCCGTAGCCGATGAACATCGCGACGAAGGTCAGGGCCGTCAGCCAGCGCACCGCGGGCTGCCGCAGGATCGCCAGGTAGCCGACCGAGGGAGCGTCACTGCCATCGGCGGGCGCCTCCGCCCTGCCGTGGACGTGGCGCAGCGGCCCGAGCAGCAGCGCCATCGGCACCAGCCCCGAGATCGCGTCGCCGAGGAAGATCGCGGTGAAGGTGCCCGGTCGGTCGACGTTGGCGAAGATCCCGCCGACGATGCCACCGACCCCGATGCCGAGGTTGACCAGCGCGAAGTTTATCCCGAAGTACTGCTGGCGCAGGTCGCCGGAGACCACGGCGGCGATCAGCGCGTTGAACGCCGGCCACGAGACGCCGAAGTTGAAACCGATCAGCACCAGCGCGATGCCCGCCACCAGCGGTGTCGTCGCGAAGGCCAGGACGACGTTGCCGAGGATCATCGCGCTGATGCCGGCGATCAGGATCGCCCGCGCGCCGTAGCGGTCCACCATCGCGCCACCCGGGCCGGTGACGAGCAGGCCGACCACCGCGATCAGCGCCATCAACGTGCCGGACAGGCCCAGGTCGAAGCCGCGCACCTCGTGCAGGTAGATCAGCGTGAACGGCAGGGTCAGGCCACGGCCCAGAGTCTGGATCGCGACCGTCGACAGCAGCCACCGCCCCTCCGTGGGGAGGGCAGCCCAGAACGTCCTCATGCCGGCACCACCACCGCCCGGCTCACTTCGCCTTCGCCGGCAGCGTGGCGGCGTACGACGCACCGCGGCGCACCCACCCGGCCAGCACGTCGTCGTCGGCCAGGTCGGCGTGGTCGACCTCGAGCCAGCCGCGCATCGGCCGCCCGCGCATCACCACCGGCCGCGCCGGGGTGGTCGTCACGAGCTGCTCTCCGTGGTCGGGGTCGACCCGGACCATCAGCCCGCCGGCGCTGCTCGCGGCGAGCGCCATGTTGCCGTCGACGAGGAACGCCAGGCCGCCGAACATCCGCTTCTCGCGCAGCTCGCGGCCGGTGACCGCCGACTCCTCGTGGAGGAGGTCGCGGAGCCGCCCGGCCAGCTCGTCGTCGTACGCCATGCCAGCAGGCTAGGCGCCGCCACCGACATCGTTCGACCGGGTTTCCGGCAGCGGGGTCAGGGTCGCCAGGCCGGGTCGCGCCCGATGAACCCGACCAGCCGGTCCTGCCACGGCGCGTCGTCGGGGACCGGCACCCGCGGACCGTACTGACCGCTGCGGCGCAGCACGTCGTCCATCGGCTCCATGCCGCGCAGCAGCTGCTCGCACCTGGCGGGGTCGAGGGTGTCGTCCTGGCCCGTGGCGCGGGCGAGGTCCCACGTGTGCATGAACACGTCGGCGGTGTAGAACTGCGCGACCGCCCGGGGGAGCGGCAGCTCGGGCAGCCGGGGGTGGGCGAAGGTCCGCTCCGCGTTGTCGGGGTCGTCGAGGACGGCCTGGACGGCCGCGGCGTGCTGCTCCCAGGCGGCGACCGGGTCGTCGTCGACGGGGGCGACGGCGGGGAGCCGGAGGTCGGAGCCGTCGGCGAGGAAGGCGGGGAACCACTCGACGAGGTGGCGCACCACGTCGCGGGCCCGCCACCCGTCGACCGGGGCCGGGGCGTCCCAGTCGGCGACGCCGCGGACCCGGTCACCGAAGGTGCCGGCGACCGCGCGGTGCTCCGCGGCGGGGTCGTCGGGGATCACTGCGGTCCCGCGCCGGCGTCGGTGGGTGCGCCGGCGAGCGCGGCGAGGACCTCGTCGAGGGCGTCGTACCCCTCGATGACGCCGGTCTCCATCCCGCTGGCGAGCATGCCGGCGCGGGACTCGAAGTCGTAGACCACCGACAGCGCCTCGAGGCGGGTGCGGCCGCCGGGCAGCTCGCGGAAGAGGAGGGTGTCGAGGCTGACGGCCTCGGGCATCTCCTCGAAGCCGAAGGTCTGCACGATCTTCGCGTTCTCCTCGACGCGGTGGACGGCGCCGTAGAAGTGGGCGACCTCCTCGCCGTCCCGGGTGGCGGTGTAGCGGTACTCGCCGCCGGTGCGCATGTCCCAGACCTCGATGGCCATGTCGATCGAGCGCGGGCCCATCCACTGCCGGACCAGGTCGGGGTCGACGTGCGCGCGGTAGACGAGCTCGCGCGGGGCGTCGAACTCGCGGACGATGCGGACGGTCGGGACGTCGGGGTCGGCCTCGATGGTCGTGCGCGGGTCGTTGCCGATGCGGGTGGTGGTGGTGGTGGTGGTCATCCTGCTGCTCCTCGCTGTCGGTCGGCGGTCTGGCCGGTGGTGTCGTCGGTGGTGCCGTGGGTGTCGTCGCGGCCCTGCATGCGGTCGAGCAGCGCGTCGAGCCGCTGGTAGCGCTCCTCGGCCTGTTGCTGGTAGCGCTGGATCCACTTCGTCATGAGGTCGAACACCTCCGCCTCCAGGTGCACCGGCCGGCGCTGGGCGTCGCGGCTGCGGCGCACCAGCCCGGCCTCCTCGAGCACCTTGAGGTGCTTGGAGACGGCCTGGAGGGACACGTCGTACGGCGCGGCGAGCTCGCCCACCGTCGCGTCGCCGGCGGCCAGGCGGGCCACCATGTCGCGGCGGAGCGGGTCGGCGAGGGCCCCGAAGATCCGTGACAGCCGGTCGTCTTGCTCAACCACACGGTTGAGTAAACGCGCACGGCCCCACGCTTGGCAACCACCTGGTTGACCAACGTCGGGCCGAGCGCTGGTCTCAGCTGCGCACCATCGGCGGCTGCACCGTGCGGGCCGGTCCGCGGCGGTAGAGCAGCGCCGGCCGGCCGCCGGCCTCGGTCGCCTCGCCCCGCGCGTCGGTCGGGACGACGAAGCCGTCGGTGCCCAGCACCTTGCGGCGGAAGTTCCCGAGGTCCGGGGGAGTGCCCCACACCGCGGTGTAGACCCGGCGCAGCTCCGGCAGGGTGAACGGCTCGGAGACGAACTCGGTCGCGAGCGTCGTGTACTCGAGCTTCGCCCTCACCCGCTCGCGCGCGTCGAGCAGGATCTGGCGGTGGTCGAAGGCCAGCACCGGTCCGTCCACCTCGGCGTCGAGCACGTCGTCGACCACCCACCACCGGGCGTCCGCCGCGTCGGTGCCGGCCTGCGGCTCCGGCAGGTCCGGCGCGAGGGCGACGTGGGCCACCGAGACCACCCGCATCCGCGGGTCGCGGTCGGGGGCGGAGTAGGTGCGCAGCTGCTCGAGGTGGCCGGGGAAGCGCTCGACCCCGGTCTCCTCCCGCAGCTCGCGCCAGGCCGCCTGCTCGGCGTCCTCGTCCGGCTCGACGAAACCGCCCGGCAGCGCCCACGACCCGGCGAAGGGCTCCTCGCCGCGCTCGACCAGCAGCACCGCCAGCGCCCCGTCGCGGATGGTGAAGATCGCCAGGTCGACCGCGACGGCGAACGGCGGGTGCTCGTGGGTGCTCACCGCTGCACCTCCACGCCGGCGCTGGCCATCTCGTCGAGGGCCGCGGCCGAGGTCTCCGGCGCGACGCCGGCGTGCAGCCCGGCCAGCAGCCGGACGTCGAAGCCGGCCTCGCGGGCGTCGAGCGCGGTCGCGCGGACGCAGTAGTCGGTGGCGATCCCCGTGACGTCGAGGGTCGTCACCCCCGCGTCGCGGAGCACGTCGACCAGCCGCTCCCCGGCGTCGGTGACGCCCTCGAAGGCGGAGTACGCCGGCACGCCCATGCCCTTGACGACGTGGTGGGTGACCGCGCCGGTCTCCAGCTCCGGTGCGTAGTCCGAGCCGGGCTGGCCCTGCACGCAGTGGACCGGCCAGGTGGTCACGAAGTCCGGCTCCTCGCCGGGCTGGTGGAAGTGCCCGCCGTTGCTGTCGTCGGCGTGGTGCCAGTCGCGCGACGCGGCGATGACCGCGTAGTCGGCGGCGTGGTCGGCGAGGTGGGCGCTGATCCGGCCGGCGACCTCGCGCCCGCCGTCGACCCCGAGGGAGCCACCCTCGACGAAGTCGTTCTGGACGTCGACGACGATCAGGGCGCGGGTGGCGGCCCCGGTCGCGGTGGTCGTGCTCTCCATGGCGGTGTCCTCTCTCAGCTCGGTGGTCAGGTACGGCGTCCCGGCGGCCACGCTGCGTGCCTCGGCCGGGAGGCTCTCGAGGGTGGCGGCGGCGAAGGTGCGGACCTCGTCGAGCGAGGGCCGGTGCACGACCTCGCCGCTGCGGACCAGGGGTACCTGGACCGGCCGCGCCGCGGGGCCGGGTGGGGGAGCGTCCTGGCCGGTGAAGTACTCGGCGCGGAGGATCCCGCGGTCGTCGTACTCGCGGTAGGGGTGCTTGCGCCCGCCCACCGACGCCTTGTCCTTCGACTTCTTCGCCACCGGCCGCAGCGGCTGGCCGTCGCCGTCGGCGATGGCGACGAGCTTGTAGACCATGCTCGCCGTCGGGTGTCCCGAACCGGTCGCGACCCGGGTGCCGACGCCGTAACCGTCGATCGGGGCGTCGGAGAGCGCCGAGATGACGAACTCGTCGAGGTCGCTGGTGACCACGATCTTCGTGCCGGTCGCACCGAGCTCGTCGAGCAGCAGCCGCGCCTTGTAGGACTCCTCGGCCAGGTCGCCGGAGTCGAGGCGGACCGCGCCGAGCCCGGTGCCGGCGACCTCGACGGCGGTGCGGATGCCTTGCGGGATGTCGTAGGTGTCGACGAGCAGCGTGGTGCCGACACCGAGCGCCTCGACCTGGCTGCGGAAGGCGTCGGCCTCGGTCGCGTGCGCCAGGGTGAAGGCGTGGGCCGCGGTGCCGGCGGTGGGGATGCCGTAGCGCCGCCCGGCGGCCAGGTTGCTGGTCGTGGCGAAGCCGGCGACGTAGGCCGACCGTGCCGTGGCGACCGCCGCCTCCTCGTGCGTACGACGACCACCCATCTCGATGATCGGCTTGCCCCGCGCGGCGTCGACCATCCGGGCAGCCGCGCTGGCCACCGCGGTGTCGTGGTTGAGGATGCTCAGCACGATCGTCTCCAGGACGAGGCACTCGCCGAGCGTGCCGCTGACCGCGAGCACCGGGCTGCCGGGGAAGTAGAGGTCACCCTCGCGGTAGCCGTCGACGTCGCCGCGGAACCGGAAGTCCCGCAGCCAGGCGGCCGTCTCGTCGCCGACCACGCCCTCCTCCTGCAGCCAGCGGACGTCGTCCTCGCTGAAGGTGAACGCCTCGATCGCGTCGAGGAGGCGGCCCAGGCCGGCGAGCATCCCGTAGCGACGGCCCTCCGGCAGCCGGCGGGCGAAGGCCTCGAACACGGCCGGCCGGTCGACGCTCCCGTCCCGCACGAAGGAGTCGAGCATGGTGAGCTCGTAGCGGTCTGTCAGCAGTCCCGTGCGGTCCATCGCAGCTCCTCGATGTTGTAGTCAAAGTGACTATAACAGGTGTGCCCTACCTTTGCCATCATGCTGGGCGCGCACGACTCGCACGAGCCCGACGCGCGCCGCCGGGCGGCGGAGGCGGCGGAGGCGCACGAGCAGGGCCTCGCTGCGCGACGCGAGGAACGCCGCCGACGAGGCGCCTTCTACACCCCGCCCGCCCTCGTGGAGTGGGTGCTCGACCGCGCGCTCGACGGCCTCGCCCCGGGCGCCCCGGTGCTCGACCCGGCGTGCGGCGCGGGCCACTTCCTCGTCGCCGCCGCCCGGCGGGTCGGCGTCGCCGCGGTCCACGGCTCCGACCTCGACGCCGACGCCGTGCGCATCGCCCGTGAGCGGCTCGCGGCCGAGGACCCGACGGTCCCCGCCGAGCAGATCGCCGCCCAGGTCGTCGTCGCGGACGGCCTCGAGGCGTGGGCCGGGCGCCGGTTCGCCGCCGTCGTGGGCAACCCGCCGTTCCTCGGCCAGCTCCGCCGTCGTACCGCCGGGCAGTCGGAGGCGAGCCGTCGCGGCCTCGGCGCGTACACCGACACCAGTGCGGTCTTCCTGCACCGCTCGCTCGACCTGGTCGAGGACGGCGGCGTGGTCGCGATGGTCCAGCCGCTCTCCGTCCTCGCCGCCCGGGACGCCGGTCCGGTGCGGGCTGCCGTCACCGGGAAGGGTGCCGTCGTCGACTTCTGGTGCTCGCCGGAGCCGGTCTTCGAGGGCACGCCGGTGCTCACCTGCGTCCCGGTCGTGCGTGTCGGTCGGCGTCCGGTGTCCGTGCCCGCGACCGACCCCGACGGCTGGGGCACCCTCGCGGCACCGGCCTTCGGCATCCCCGCGGTGCACCTGCCCGACGGTGCGGGAGCCGTCGGCGACCTCGCCACCTGCACCGCCGACTTCCGCGACCAGTACTACGGCCTCGTCCCCTTCGTCCGCGACGACCCCTCGGGCACGCCGCTGGTCACCAGCGGGCTGATCGACCCGGCGGAGAGCCGGTGGGGGCGGGCGCCGACCCGCTTCGCGCGCCGGGGGTACGACGTCCCGTCGGTCGACCTCGCCGCCCTGCGCGCCGACGGCACGCTCGCCGCGTGGGCCGACGCCCGCCTCGTGCCCAAGCTCCTCGTGGCGTCCCAGGGCCGCGTCGTCGAGGCCGTGGTCGACGAGGCCGGTGCCTGGCTGCCGTCGGTCCCGGTGCTCAGCGTCGTCCCGCACGACCCAGCCGACCTGTGGCGCCTGCTCGCGGTCACCCTCGCCCCGCCGGTCGTGGCCCACGCCGCGGCCCGCTACCTCGGCACCGGCCTGACCCCCGGCTCGGTCAAGGTCAGCGCCCGCCAGCTCGCCGCCCTCCCGCTCCCGACGGACCCGGCGGCCTGGGCGGAGGGCGCCGAGCTCGCCCGGCAGGCGCAGCACGCTGCCGCCGCCGACCGCCCCGCCCTCCTCGCCGCCACCGCCCGCGTGATGACCACCGCCTACGTCGGCACCGACGAGTCCCTCGCCTGGTGGACCGACCGCCTCACCGGCCCCCACCCGCCGCGGCACGCCGTCCTGAACCGCGAGGTGTGAGGGTTTGCACCCCGAGGTGTGAAAGTTCGCGCCACGAGGTGTGCAGGTTCGCGCCGCGAGGTGTGACGGTTCGGGCCACGAGGTGTGAAGGAGTGGCGTCGAACCGGCACACGTCGTACGACGAACCAGCGCACCTCGCGGTGCAAACCTTCACACCTCGGGGTGCAGACCCACGCACCTCGCGGTGCGAAGCCACGCACCTCGCGGGTGTCAGCGGCCGTGGAGGCGGCGGGTCAGGGTGGAGGCGGTGGCGACGACCGCGGCGGCCAGGTCCTCGTGGCGGCGGCCGGAGACCTCGTCCGAGGGGTAGGTGACGGCGACGCCGGCGACGGGCAGGGCGTTGTGGTCGAGGACGGCGGCGGCGACGCTGGCCATGCCCGCGGTGACCTCGCCGTCCTCCGTGGCGTGGCCGCGGCGGCGGGTCTCGGAGAGCACGGCGCGCAGCGCGGTGGGGGAGCCGGGGCCGACGCCGGTGCGGTCGACGAAGGCCGAGCGGTCGGGGTAGAGCGCGCGGACCTGAGCGGCCGGCAGGTGGGCGAGGATCGCCCGGCCGCTGGCCGTCAGGTGCGAGGGCAGCCGCACGCCGACGTCGGTGACCAGGGGCGGTCGGCCGGGAGCCCGCTCCTCGACGACGTACAGCACGTCCCGGCCGTGCGGCACCGCCAGGTGGGCGGAGTGCCCGGTGCGGTCGACGAGGGTGGCGAGCGGGCGGCGGGCGATCCGCTGCAGCGGCGCCTGCCGGGTGTAGCCGCTGCCGACCTCGAACGCCGCGACGCCCAGGCCGTAGGCCCGGTCGTCGGGCAGGTGGACGACGAAGCCTTCCTCGGCCATCGCGGCCAGCAGGTGGTAGGTCGTCGACCGCGGGATGCCGAGCTCACGGGTGATGCGGTCGCCGGGCACGGGCTCCGGCTGGGCGGCCAGGAAGCGGAGCACGCGCAGGGCACGGCTCGCCGCGGGGACCTGGCTCATCACACCTCCCCAGTGCCTCGCCCAGTGTCTCGGATCCGAGACAGATCCTCGCGGATCCTGCTGGCCGCCGCCAGCCCCGGGCGGTGGAATCAGAGTCATGGAGATGGTGACGGTCGGCACCGGTGCGGTGTCGTTCGAGGACGTGGTGGCGGTCGCCCGCGGTGGCGCCGGAGTGGTGCTCAGCGACGAGGCGCTGGCGGCGATCGACAAGGCCCGTGCGGTGGTCGAGGACCTGGCGTCCTCGCCGACGCCGCACTACGGGGTCTCGACCGGGTTCGGAGCCCTCGCGACCCGGCACATCGCGCCGGAGCTGCGCACGCAGCTGCAGCGCTCCCTGGTCCGCTCCCACGCCGCCGGCAGCGGTCCCGAGGTCGAGCGCGAGGTCGTCCGCGCACTGATGCTGCTGCGCCTCTCGACCCTGGCCACCGGCCACACGGGGGTACGACGCGAGACCGCTGAGCTGCTCGCCGCGCTCCTCACGCACCAGATCACGCCGGTGGTCCACGAGTACGGCTCGCTCGGCTGCTCCGGCGACCTCGCCCCGCTGGCCCACTGCGCGCTCGCGCTGATGGGCGAGGGGCCGGTCCGCACCGCCGACGGCGAGCTCACCGACGCGGCGACCGCGCTCGCCGCCGCCGGCCTGGCGCCGGTCGAGCTGCAGGAGAAGGAGGGCCTGGCACTGATCAACGGCACCGACGGCATGCTCGGCATGCTCGTGCTCGCGATCCACGACCTCACCGACCTCCTCCGCGTCGCCGACGTCGCCGCAGCGATGTCGGTCGAGGCCCAGCTCGGCACGGACCGGGTGTTCGCGCCCGAGTTGCAGGCGATCCGGCCGCACCCGGGACAGGCGTTGTCCGCCGCCAACCTGACGGCGCTGCTGCGTGACTCCGGCGTCGTCGCCTCGCACCGCGGCCCCGACTGCAACCGGGTGCAGGACGCCTACTCCCTGCGCTGCTCGCCGCAGGTCCACGGCGCGGCCCGCGACACCGTCGCCCACGCCGCGACCGTCGCCGCCCGCGAGCTCGCCTCGGCCGTCGACAACCCCGTCGTGCTCGCCGACGACGGGCGCGTGGAGTCCAACGGCAACTTCCACGGGGCGCCGGTGGCCTACGTGCTCGACTTCCTTGCGATCGTCGCCGCCGACGTCGCGTCGATCGCCGAGCGGCGCACCGACCGCTTCCTCGACAAGGCCCGCAACCACGGCCTGCCGCCGTTCCTCGCCGACGACCCGGGTGTCGACTCCGGCCTGATGATCGCGCAGTACACCCAGGCCGCTGTCGTCTCCGAGCTCAAGCGCCTGGCCGCCCCCGCCAGCGTCGACTCGATCCCCAGCAGCGCCATGCAGGAGGACCACGTCTCCATGGGCTGGTCCGCCGCCCGCAAGCTGCGCCGCTCGGTCGACGGCCTCGCCCGGGTGCTCGCGATCGAGCTGATGACCGCCGCCCGTGCGCTCGACCTGCGTGCGCCGCTCGCCCCCAGCCCGGCGACCGCCGCGGTCGTCTCGCTCCTGCGCGAGCGCGGCGTCGGCGGCCCCGGCCCCGACCGCTTCCTCGCCCCCGAGATCGACACCGCCCACCAGCTCGTCACCGGCCGCGCCGTCACCGCCGCGGTCGCCGCAGTGATCGGAGACCTCGCATGACCACCCAGCACCAGGCCAGCCAGCCCAGCCAGGCCAGCCAGTCCAGCCGGCCCAACCCCCGCCTGCCCATCCACGCCCCCACCGGCACCACCCTGTCGGCGAAGTGCTGGCAGACCGAGGCCCCGCTGCGGATGCTGATGAACAACCTCGACCCCGAGAACGCCGAGCGTCCCGAGGACCTGGTCGTGTACGGCGGCACTGGGAAGGCCGCCCGCAGCTGGGATGCCTACGACGCCCTGGTCCGCACGCTGCGCGACCTCGAGCCCGATGAGACGATGCTCGTCCAGAGTGGCAAGCCCGTCGGCGTGATGCGCACCCACGAGTGGGCGCCGCGCGTGCTCATCGCGAACTCCAACCTCGTCGGTGACTGGGCCAACTGGGAGGAGTTCCGCCGGCTCGAGGAGCTCGGGCTCACCATGTACGGCCAGATGACCGCCGGGTCCTGGATCTACATCGGCACCCAGGGCATCCTGCAGGGCACCTTCGAGACCTTCGCCGCCGTCGCGGACAAGCGCTTCGGAGGTACGCTCGCCGGGACGATCACGCTCACCGCCGGGCTCGGTGGGATGGGCGGCGCGCAGCCGCTCGCCGTGACCATGAACGACGGCGTCGCGATCTGCGTGGACGTCGACGACTCCCGCATCCGGCGCCGCATCGAGCACCGCTACCTCGACGTCCGCGCCGACTCCCTCGAGCACGCCTTCCAGCTTGCCGTCGCCGCCCGCGACGCGCGGCGCCCGCTGTCGATCGGCGTCCTCGGCAACGCCGCCGAGGTGTTCCCCCGCCTGCTGGAGATGGGCGCCCCGATCGACGTCGTCACCGACCAGACTTCGGCGCACGACCCGCTGTCCTACCTCCCGCTCGGCGTCCCGTTCGAGGAGTGGCACCAGCGCGCCGAGGCCGACCCGGCCGGGTTCACGAAGGAGGCGCAGGCCTCGATGGCCGCGCACGTGCGGGCGATGGTGGGCTTCCAGGACGCCGGCGCCGAGGTCTTCGACTACGGCAACTCGATCCGCGACGAGGCCCGCAAGGGCGGCTACGACCGTGCGTTCGAGTTCCCCGGGTTCGTGCCGGCGTACATCCGCCCGCTCTTCTGCGAGGGCAAGGGTCCCTTCCGCTGGGCCGCGCTCTCCGGCGACCCGGCCGACATCGCCGCGACCGACAAGGCGATCCTCGAGCTCTTCCCGGAGAACGAGCGGCTGCGCAAGTGGATCACCATGGCCCAGGAGCGCGTGCACTTCCAGGGCCTCCCGGCCCGCATCTGCTGGCTCGGGTACGGCGAGCGCCACCTCGCCGGGCTGAAGTTCAACGAGATGGTCCGCACCGGCGAGCTCACGGCCCCGGTCGTCATCGGCCGCGACCACCTCGACTGCGGCTCGGTCGCCTCGCCCTACCGCGAGTCCGAGGGGATGCTCGACGGCTCCGACGCGATCGCCGACTGGGCCCTGCTCAACGCGCTGGTCAACACGGCTTCCGGTGCGACCTGGGTGTCGATCCACCACGGCGGCGGCGTCGGCATGGGCCGGTCCATCCACGCCGGCCAGGTGTGCGTCGCCGACGGCACCGACCTGGCTGCTGCGAAGATCGAGCGCGTGCTGACCAACGACCCGGGCATGGGCGTCATCCGCCACGTCGACGCTGGCTACGACCGAGCCGCAGAGGTCGCGCGCGAGCGCGGCGTGCGGATCCCCGCGCAGGAGGGCTGATGGTGCAGGGATCCGACTTCGAGCAGATGTGGCGCGACCTCGCGCCCATCGGCCGCTCCTCGTCCACCGGCGGCTACTTCCGCCAGCCCTGGCACGCCGCCGAGCTCGAGCTGCGCGCGTGGTTCCGCTCCGCGGCGGCCGACCGCGGCCTCGCCGTGGAGGAGGACCCCTTCGGCAACCTCGTCGCCTGGTGGGGACCGGCCGACGCGCCGCGGGTGCTGACCGGGTCCCACCTCGACTCCGTCCTCGACGGCGGTGCGTACGACGGCCCGCTCGGTGTCGTCTCCTCCTTCGCCGCCATCGACCGGATGCGCGCCGACGGTGTGCAGCCGGCCCGCCGCCTCGGGGTCGCGGCCTTCGTCGAGGAGGAGGGCTCCCGCTTCGGGCTGGCCTGCCTCGGCTCGCGGCTGGCGCTCGGCGCCACCGCCTGGGAGCAGGCGCGTGAGCTCACGGACCGCGACGGCGTGCGCCTCGGCGACGTGGTCGCGGGCGGTGAGGACGGCGGGTCCCGGCTGCTCGACGGTGTCGAGACCTACGTCGAGCTGCACGTCGAGCAGGGCCGTGCCCTCGTCGACCACGACGCCGCCGTCGGCGTCGGCAGCGCGATCTGGCCGCACGGGCGCTACCGCTACGACTTCACCGGCCGCGCCGACCACGCCGGAACCACCAGGATGGAGGACCGCGCCGACCCGATGCTCACCTACGCGATGACCGCGCTGGCCGCCAACAAGCAGGCCCGCCTGTCGGGGCAGCGCGCGACCTTCGGTCGTGTCGAGGTGCAGCCCAACGGCACCAACGCCGTGCCGTCGCGGGTCACCGCGTGGCTCGACGCCCGCGCCGAGAGCACCACGATGCTGCGGTCACTAGTCGGCGCGATCGACAAGCTCGCCACCGAGCGCGCCCACCGCGACGGCACCGGCATCGAGGTGACCGCCGAGTCCGTCAGCGGCGAGGTCGCCTTCGACCCCGCGCTGCGCGACGACCTCGCCGACGCCCTCGGCGGCGTCCCGGTCCTGCCCACGCAGGCCGGCCACGACGCCGGGATCCTGCAGGCCGCCGGCATCACCAGCGCCATGCTCTTCGTCCGCAACCCGACCGGGGTGTCCCACTCGCCGCACGAGTCCGCCGAGGCGGCCGACTGCCTGGCCGGGGTCGACGCGCTCGCGACCGCACTGACGAGGCTGGTCTCGTGACGTCGTACCTGCTGGAGAAAGCGTGGGTCGACGGCGCCGTGCGCGACACGGTCCGCGTCGAGATCGAGGACGGCGTCTTCACCAGCGTCGAGGTCGACGCCACCCGCACCGCCACGCCGCTGCGCGGGCTGACCCTGCCCGGCTTCGCCAACACCCACAGCCACGCCTTCCACCGCGCGCTGCGCGGGCGCACCCAGCGGGGGAGCGGCACCTTCTGGACCTGGCGCGAGCAGATGTACGCCGCCGCGGCCCGTCTCGACCCGGACACCTGCTTCGAGCTCGCCCGTGCGACCTACGCCGAGATGCTCGCAGCGGGCTACACCTCGGTCTGCGAGTTCCACTACGTCCACCACCAGCCCGACGGCACGCCGTACGACGACCCGAACGCACTGGGCCACGCCCTCGTCGCCGCGGCCGAGACCACGGGGATCCGCCTGACGCTGGTCGACACCTGCTACCTCGCCGGTGGCATCGGCGAGCCGCTCGCCGGACCGCAGCGGCGCTTCGCCGACCGCGACGCCGACGCGTGGGCCGAGCGGGTCGCCGCGATCCGCCACGACGACGTCGGCGGTGCGATCCACTCCGTGCGCGCCGTCCCCCGCGAGGCGATGCCGACGCTCGTCGCCGCGACGGAGGGGAAGCCGCTGCACGCCCACGTCTCGGAGCAGACCGCCGAGAACGAGGCCTGCCTCGCGGCGTACGGACTCACCCCGGTCGAGCTGCTCGCCGAGGCGGGTGCGCTCGGCCCGCGCACCACCGCGGTGCACGCCACCCACCTCACGCAGGCCGACATCTCCCTGCTCGCCGAGACCGGCACCGGGGTCAGCCTCTGCCCGACCACCGAGCGCGACCTCGGCGACGGCATCGGGCCGGCCCGGGCGCTCGCCGACGCCGGCGTGCCGATCACCATCGGCAGCGACAGCCAGGCGGTCGTCGACCCGTTCGAGGAGCTGCGCGCCTGGGAGATGGACGAGCGGCTCGCCTCGACCTCCCGCGGCCGGTTCGTCGCCGCCGACCTCCTCGCCCGGACCGCTGGCCGGATCGCCGTCGGCGAGCCCGGCGACCTGGTCACCCTCGACCTCACGACGCCCCGCACCGCCGGCACCGGGGCCGACGAGCACACGGCCGTCTTCGCCGCCACGGCCGCCGACGTCACCCACGTCGTCGCCAGCGGGCGCGTCGTCTTCGACGGCGACCACGCCCGCATCGGCCGCGCCCTCGCCGCCGCGGTGGGGAGGCTGTGGTCATGAGTGCGAGCACCCTCGTGACCAACATCGGCGAGCTGGTCGCCAACGACCCGTCCGCCGACGACCTGCTCGGCCTGCGCACCGACGCGGCCCTCGTCGTGGAGGACGGCCGCGTCGCGTGGGTCGGGGACGCTGCCGACGCCCCGGCAGCCGACGAGGTCGTCGACGTCGGGGCCCGGGCCGTGCTGCCCGGCTTCGTCGACAGCCACAGCCACCTCGTCTTCGCCGGCGACCGCGCCCAGGAGTTCCGCGCGCGGGTGGCGGGGGAGGCGTACGCCGCCGGTGGCATCCGCACCACCGTCGCCGCCACCCGGGCCGCCTCCGACGAGGACCTCGCCGCCGGCGTGGCCCGCCACGTCGAGGAGATGCGGCGCCAGGGCACCACCACCGTGGAGATCAAGTCCGGCTACGGCCTGACCGTCGACGACGAGGCCCGCGCGCTGCGCGTCGCCCGCGGCTTCACCGACGAGACCACCTTCCTCGGCGCGCACGTCGTCGCGCCCGAGCACGCCGAGGACCCCGGCGGCTACGTCGACCTCGTCACCGGGCCGATGCTCGAGGCCGCAGCCCCGCACGCCCGCTGGATCGACGTCTTCTGCGAGCGCGGCGCCTTCGACGCCGACCAGGCCCGCACGATCCTGCGCGCCGGGGAGGCTGCCGGGCTGCGCGGCCGGCTGCACGCCAACCAGCTCGGTCACGGGCCGGGCGCCGCTCTCGCCGCCGAGCTCGGCCTGGTCGCGGTCGACCACTGCACCTTCCTCAGCGCCGACGACGTCCACGCCCTGCGCGAGGCCGGCACGGTCGCCACCCTGCTGCCGGGCGTGGAGTTCAGCACCCGCCAGCCCTACCCGTCCGGCCGCCGGCTCCTCGACGCCGGGGTCACCGTCGCCATCGCCAGCGACTGCAACCCGGGCTCCTGCTACACCAGCTCGCTGCCGTTCTGCATCGCCCTGGCGGTGCGGGAGATGGGGATGACGCCCTCCGAGGCGGTGTGGGCGGCGACCGCCGGGGGAGCGGCCGCCCTCGACCGCACCGACGTCGGCCGGCTCGTCCCCGGCAGCCGCGCCGACCTCGTGGTCCTGGACGCGCCCTCGCACGTCCACCTCGCCTACCGGCCGGGCGTGCCACTCGTCGCGAAGACACTGGTTTCCCGCTGAGGTACGGCGGCAGGATGGTCCCATGAGCCGTAAGCGCGGGACCTGGCTGGCAGTCGGCGGCGTCCTCCTCGTCGTGGCCGTTGTGGGTGGCCTGCTGTTCCAGCCGTGGCTGCTGTTCGTCGACGAGCGGGTCGACGAGGGGGACGACACGAGCCGCGTCGTCGGCACCGCGTCCGCCGGGCTGACCGACACCGCGGTGCCCGACGCCACCGGCTCCGAGAAGACCCGGGTCGTGCTCGCCTCGGCGGAGTTCATCGACGCCGAGCACGGCACCTCCGGGACGGCCACCATCTACCGGCGCAGCGACGGCAGCCGCTTCCTGCGGCTGACCGACCTCGACACCTCCAACGGCCCCGACCTCCACGTCTGGATCACCGACCAGCGCAGCGGCGGCGACTGCGACGGCTGCTTCGGGTCCTGGGGCATCTACGACGACGGCGACTACGTCCGCCTCGGCGCGCTCAAGGGCAACCAGGGCAACCAGAGCTACGAGATCCCCGACGACGCCGACCTCGCCGGCATGCAGTCCGTGGTGATCTGGTGCGACCGCTTCAACGTCGCCTTCGGCACCGCCGACATCACCTGACGCACCGCACCCGACCGTCCGGCCGCCACGCCGACCACGCCCGCCGGATGGCGGTCGATCGACGACCGTTGGCCGGATCTCGCTCGCCGACGCCCCCTCCCGGCCGCGAGGATGGCCCCATGAGCACCGACCAGGCGACGCCGATCGAGCCCGACACCAAGGACTGGACGTGGGTCCTCGACCGCGCCTGCCCGGACTGCGGCTTCGACGCCGCCGCCGTCGACCGCACCGCCCTCGGTGCCGCGATCCGCGACAACGCGGCCTTCTGGGCCGACGCCCTCACCGACCCCCGCGCCCGCCGGCGGCCCGCGCCGACCACCTGGTCGCCGACCGAGTACGCCTGCCACGTCCGCGACGTCCACCGCGTCTTCGCCGGCCGGGTCGAGCAGGTGCTCACCCTGGACGACCCGGAGTTCGCGAGCTGGGACCAGGACGAGACCGCCGTGGCCGACCGCTACGACCTGCAACAGCCCGCGGACGTCGTACCCGACCTGGTGGCGGCCGCCGAGCTGGTCGCCGGCTGGTACGACCGCGTCGAGGACGACCAGTGGGCCCGGCCGGGGCGCCGCAGCAACGGCAGCGTCTTCACCGTCGAGACCCTCGGTCGCTACCACCTGCACGACCTGGTGCACCACCGCTGGGACGTGCGGTGGATGATCTCAGGGTGAGGCACACCGAGTTCTGGGCGCGGATGGAGCAGCACCTCGGCGCGGGCTACGCGCGGGTGTGGGCGACGCAGCACGTGATGGCCGCGCTGGACGGCCGCACCGCCCAGGAGGCTCTCGACGCCGGCGTCGCCCCGAAGCAGGTGTGGCGGGCGGTCTGGGAGGCCCTCGAGCTGCCGGCGAGCGAGAGGTGAGCGCCGCCGACAGCCGGGAGCAGCGGCGGACCGTGCGGGTCCTCGTGCTGACCCAGGCCGTCGGCGCCGTCGGCATCACCATCGGCATCGCGACCGCGTCGCTGCTCGCCCGCGACCTCTCCGGGTCGGAGACCATGTCCGGCCTCGCGCAGACCGCGCAGGTGCTGGGCGCCGCGGTCATCTCGTTCCTGCTCGCGCCGCTGATGGCCCGCCGCGGCCGTCGTACCGGCCTGATGACCGGCTACCTCGTCGGCGCCGCCGGCGGCCTGCTCGCGGTTGTCGCGGGCGTGGTCGGCTCGATGCTGCTCCTGCTCGTCGGTGCCGTGATGCTCGGCGCCGGCACGTCCGCCAACAGCGCGGCGAGGTACGCCGCCACCGACCTCGCCACCGACGCCACCCGCGCCCGGTCGCTGTCCCTCGTCGTCTGGGCGACGACCGTCGGCGCCGTCGCCGGCCCCAACCTGACCGGCCCCGCCGGGTCCTTCGCCGACGCGGTCGACATCCCCGAGCTCACCGGGCCGTTCGCCCTCGGGGCGATCGGCATGCTGCTGGCGGCCCTCGTCGTCGGCCTGCTTCTCCGCCCCGACCCGCTGCTGCTCGCCCAGGCGCTCGCCGCCGCGGACGACGAGCGCGCCGGCCTCAACCCCGCCGTCCCGACTCCCGGCAGCTCCTCGTGGAGCCGGGCACTCGGCGCCGTCCGCGAGCGCCCCGTCCTCGGCTACGCGATCGCGGGCCTGGCCCTCACCCACGCCACGATGATCGGCGTCATGGTGATGACGCCGCTGCACATGGAGCACGGCGGCTCCGGGCTCGAGGTCATCGGCGTCGTGATCAGCGTGCACGTCCTCGGGATGTTCGCCTTCTCGCCGCTGGTCGGCATGCTCGCCGACCGGGTCGGCCGCCCGCCGGTCCTGGGCGCCGGGGGAGCGACGCTGCTCGTCGCCCTCCTGCTCTGCGCCTCCGCACCGACCGGCATGTCCTGGCAGGTCACCGCCGGCCTCTTCCTGCTCGGCCTCGGCTGGTCGCTGTCGATGGTCTCCGCCTCCACGATGGTCGCCGAGCACGCGCCGCTCGAGGCCCGCACCGACGTGCAGGGCACCTCCGACCTGGTCATGGGCCTCACCGCCGCCGCGGCCGGTGCCCTGGCCGGCGTCATCGTCGGCGCCGCCGACTACCCGGCCCTCGCCCTCACCAGCCTGCTCCTCGTCGCCGGCGTCCTCGGCGCAGCCCTGCGCGCCGCCCAGCAGACCTCCCGCGACGCGCCGGAGCCGACACGCCGGGCCGCGTAGGACGACTTCGAACACGTGTTCGGCTAGTGTCGTACCCACGGCGGTCACGGACGCCCACCGGCCACACCGGAGGCGTCCCGCAACCGTCCACAGGTACGACGCCGGGACGAGCTTGTCCACACCCACGACACGACTGACCAGGTTGTGTCGGGACCTCGCCCTAACGTCGCCGATGTACCTGGCTCACCACGACACCGAAGGACGGTAGGGACCATGGCTGGAGACGACCGGCAGAAGGCGCTCGAGACGGCGCTGCTCAGCATCGAGAAGCAGTACGGCAAGGGCTCGGTCATGCGCCTGGGCGACGACTCGCGCGCCCCGCTCGACGTGATCCCCACCGGATCCATCGCGCTCGACGTCGCGCTCGGCATCGGCGGCCTGCCGCGCGGCCGCGTCGTGGAGATCTACGGTCCGGAGTCCAGCGGTAAGACCACGGTCGCGCTGCACTCCGTCGCCAGCGCCCAGGCCGCCGGCGGCATCGTCGCCTTCATCGACGCCGAGCACGCGCTCGACCCCGACTACGCCAAGGCCCTCGGCGTCGACACCGACGCCCTCCTGGTCTCGCAGCCCGACTCCGGTGAGCAGGCCCTCGAGATCGCCGACATGCTGATCCGCTCCGGCGCCCTCGACCTCATCGTCATCGACTCCGTGGCCGCCCTCGTGCCCCGCGCCGAGATCGAGGGCGAGATGGGTGACAGCCACGTCGGCCTCCAGGCCCGCCTCATGAGCCAGGCGCTGCGCAAGATGACCGGTGCCCTCAACCAGTCCAAGACCACCGCCATCTTCATCAACCAGCTCCGCGAGAAGATCGGCGTCATGTTCGGCTCGCCCGAGACCACCACCGGTGGTCGCGCGCTGAAGTTCTACTCCTCGGTCCGCCTCGACGTGCGCCGCATCGAGACCCTCAAGGACGGCACCGACATGGTCGGCAACCGCACCCGGGTCAAGGTCGTGAAGAACAAGGTCGCCCCGCCGTTCAAGCAGGCCGAGTTCGACATCATGTACGGCAAGGGCATTTCCCGCGAGGGCGGCCTCATCGACGTGGGCGTCGAGGCCGGCCTCATCCGCAAGGCCGGCGCCTGGTACACCTACGAGGGCGACCAGCTCGGCCAGGGCAAGGAGAACGCCCGCAACTTCCTCAAGGACAACCCCGACCTGGCCAACGAGCTGGAGAAGAAGATCCTCGAGAAGCTCGGCGTCACTCCGACCATGGAGGGTGACGAGCTCTCCGACGAGCCGATCGGCGTCGACTCGTTCTGATGGCGCGAGCGTGTCGCCCGCAGGGCGACACGCTGCCGCGCCGCGTTGGCGTGCGTAGGCCCAGCCTCCGCCTCGCGGCACGACGGGCGTGTGAAGAAGGCGGCAACTCCCGGTGGTTGAGGTGCGACGAGCGCTAGCGAGGAGCCTCGAAACCACCGGAGCTTCGCTGCGACCAGGCTCGAGCCTTCCGGTGGCGCTGGTGCCGGACGGGTGTGCCCTGCGGCGATGTCGGGGTGCCGCCGGCGCACGGCAGGTCAGCACCGCGCAGGGGAGGGGGCCGGTGGCGGGGTCCCCGCTCCGAGCTGCGGGGCGCGGCCCGGGAGGCGCCGGCGGCGCCAGGACCGACCACACCCCGCACGCCAGCCTCGGGACCAGATCAGCCCGGCACAGTTCGGAGGA
>NZ_JAER01000053.1 GCF_000519005.1 Nocardioides sp. J54
AGCCCGCGTTCGAGGGTGGCCTTGATCAGGCCGGGGATGAACCCGCCATCGCCGGTCAGCTCGATCTCGCCGGCGTCGATCTTGGCGAACAGCTCGTCCATCGCACCCGACGCTGCGAACTCGGCCGCAGCTTTCGCGCCCGGCATGTCCGCACGGTCAGCCCGTCGAGCAGCGGCGGCCTTCTTGTAGTCCGGTCGCCCGGTTCCTTCGGTCACAGCAGTCATCATCGTTCCTTTGCTGAGACCGACCGCTTACACAGACCATCTGACACCCCCGGCGACGAGGCGTTCGAGCTGCTTCCAGCCCACGTCGTCGACCGCTGCGTCGAGCTGGCGGTCCACGAACTCGGCCGCCTCGGGGCAGAGGGGGTGGGTGAGGTCCGCGATCCGCTGTGCCTTCCACGTGTCCACACGACCCGCGACCACGGCCCGGTAGAGGCGCGGGAGGCGCCATGCGCACTCGATCACCTGGCCGACGTAGGCACAACCGCCGATCGGTGAGCGACCGAGGACAGCGATGAGCTCCATCAACGCGAACTCCGACACGAGCGGGGCTCCCGGACCGGCGATCGGGACACCGGTGTCGACGACCCCGTCCAGCAGCGTCGCCGCACCTTCAGGGGAGTCGAGGGTGTTCTGGTCGGCCCAGGCGACGATGGCGATCCACTCCCGGACCTGGGAGGACTTCCGGGCGACGACCTCGGAGCGGATGTCGCCGAGGAGCTCGGTCACGGAGCGGCCGTCGTACTGGCCGATCGATGCGTGGTTCCCGAGCTCCATGACTGGATTCTTCCAGAGACGACCGACACTTTGATTCGCCGGAAACCCGCCTGTGGACTGGGGTTCTCCCGATTCTCTGTCCACAGTCCGTCCTCAAGGCCCGATGGTTTCGAGGCTCCTCGCTAGCGCTCGTCGCACCTCAACCACCGGGAGCTGGGTGCACGCCGAGACCAACACCGCCCTACCTACGACCCGCGAGCCGACCGCCGGACCGGACCACCTCCCCAGCCTTCTCGTCGCTGCCTTTCGGAACTGTGCCAGCTACGTGACCGCAGCCAGGCCGGGATCAACCACGCCCTACCTACGCAACTGCAAGCCGACCGCCGGACCCGACCACCTCCCCAGCCTTCTCGTCCCCCTCTCGTCGCCCGCTCTCCCGCTGTGCCCTCGCCGTCACCGCAGCCCATCCGGCAGCAGCCGCCACCCCGACGCCGTCCCGCCGCGACAACCCCCACCCGGCGCTGGGACAATCTCCCCATGACCGACCTCTCCACCGAGGACAAGAAGCTCGTCACCCTGGCCCGCGCGACGCGGGCCCGCATCCAGGCTGCCGAGGGGGCGGCCGTGCGGGACACCGACGGCCGGACCTACGCCGCGGCGACGGTCGACCTGCCGTCGCTGCAGCTGAGCGCGGTGCAGGCGGTGGTCGCGGCGGCGGTGTCGTCGGGGTCGACGGGCGTCGAGGCGTGCGTGGTGCTGGGGGACGCGGGGGAGCTCATCGAGCCGGACGCGGCGGCGCTGAGGGACTTCGCGGGCCCGTCGGGGGTCACCGTGCACGTGGGCGACGCCCGCGGCGCGATCGGCGAGACCCGCACCGCCTGACCCGCACCGCCTGACCCGCACCTCCCGACCGGGCGCCGCGCGCCGGGCGTGAGAGGCGTCGGAAAATGTCAGCCCGGATGTCACCGGTCTGGAGTAGGTTCGGACCGTGGCAGATCGAGGCTGGCACCAGCACCAGGCAGCCGTGGCACGACTCGCAGCGTCCTGCTCCGCGATCCCGGCGGGGCAGGCGGTGCGCCTTGCCAAGCGGACCACCAACCTCTTCCGGGCCCGGGCAGAGAGCACGGCGCCGGGTCTGGACGTGTCCGGGCTCGACGGGGTGATCGAGGTCGTGCCGGACGGTCCCGACGGGCCGGTGGCCGAGGTCCAGGGCATGTGCACCTACGAGGACCTCGTCGACGCGACGCTGCCGCACGGCCTCGTGCCGTACGTCGTCCCGCAGCTGCGCACGATCACCCTCGGCGGCGCCGTGACCGGGCTCGGCATCGAGTCGACCAGCTTCCGCCTCGGCCTCCCGCACGAGTCGGTGCTGGAGATGGACGTCTTCACCGGAGCCGGCGAGGTGGTCACCACCCGGCCGGGTGACGACCTCTTCGACGCGTTCCCGAACTCCTACGGATCGCTCGGCTACGCCACCCGGCTGCGGATCAAGCTGGAGCGGGTGCCGTCCTTCGTCGCGCTGCGGCACCTTCGCTTCGACGACGCCGGGCTGATGGCCAAGACCCTGGCCGAGATCGCCGCCGCGCAGGAGCACGACGGGGAGCCGGTGCACGGCCTCGACGGGGTCTCCTTCTCGCCGGGGGAGCACGTGCTCACCCTCGCCCGCTGGACCGACGAGCCGGGGCCGACGTCCGACTACGCCGGCCAGGAGGTCTACTACCGCTCGCTGCAGCGCTGCGACCGCGACCGGCTCACCGCCTACGACTACCTGTGGCGTTGGGACACCGACTGGTTCTGGTGCTCCGGCGCCTTCGGGGCGCAGAACCCCCGCATCCGCCGGTTCTGGCCGCGCAGCCTGCGCCGCTCCGACGTCTACATGAAGCTGCTCCACCTCGACCGCCGCTTCGACATCGCCGACCGACTCGACCGCCGCGCCGGCCGCCCGCAGCGCGAGCGGGTGGTGCAGGACATCGAGGTGCCGGTCGAGCGGCTCGCGGAGTTCCTCACCTGGTTCGACGAGGAGGTCGGGATGCGGCCGGTGTGGCTGTGCCCGCTCGTCGCGACCCGCGCCTGGCCGCTCTACCCGCTCGAGCCCGGCCGGCTCTACGTCAACGTCGGGTTCTGGGGGACCGTCCACGTCGGTCCCGACGCGGTGAACGCGCCCAAGAACCGCGCCATCGAGGCCAAGGTCCACGAGCTGGGCGGCCACAAGTCGCTCTACTCGGAGGCGTTCTACGACCCCGAGACCTTCGACCAGCTCTACAACACCAGCCACCTCGCCGCGGTGAAGCGGTGCTACGACCCGGACGACCGACTCACGACCCTCTACGACAAGGCGGTGAAGCGTCGATGACGAGCAAGGGAATCGCCCCCACGATCGCGTCCCTGTTCCCCGGCGGCCTGCCGTTGTGGCTGCGCGCCTACGACGGCACGGAGGCGGGTGACACCAGCCAGCCCTATGGCCTGGAGCTGGTGAACCAGCGCGGCCTGTCCTACATCCTCACCGCGCCCGGCGACCTCGGCCTGGGGCGCGCGTACGTCGCCGGTGACCTGGTGCTCCACGGCGTGCACCCCGGCGACCCCTACGAGGCGTTCTCGCTGCTCAAGGACCACACCGACTTCGGCCTGCCCGGTCCGGTGAAGCTGGCCGAGGTGCTGCTGGGACTGGGGCTGTCCAACCTGGTGCCACCGGCCCCGCCGCCGCAGGAGCACCTGCCGCTGTGGCGGCGCCGCGCGGAGGGCCTGCGCGGCCTCACCGCCTGGGGCCGGCACTCCCAGCAGCGCGACGCCGACGCGATCCACCACCACTACGACGTCTCCAACACCTTCTACGAGCACGTCCTCGGGCCGTCGATGACCTACACCTGCGCGGTGTACCCGACCGGGGACGCCACCCTCGAGGAGGCGCAGGAGCACAAGTACGACCTCGTCTGCCGCAAGCTCGGGCTGAAGCCCGGCCAGCGCCTCCTCGACCTCGGCTGCGGCTGGGGCGGCATGGTCCGCCACGCAGCCCGGCACTACGGCGTCAAGGCGCTCGGCGTGACGCTGTCGCGCGAGCAGGCCACCTGGGCGCAGGAGGAGATCAAGGCGCAGGGCCTCGACGACCTCGCCGAGGTGCGGCACATGGACTACCGCGACGTCACCGAGACCGGGTTCGACGCGGTCAGCTCCATCGGCCTCACCGAGCACATCGGCGTGGACAACTACCCGGCGTACTTCGGCTTCATCGCCGGCAAGCTCAAGCCCCGGGGGCGCCTGCTCAACCACTGCATCACCCGCAACAACAACCGCGGCAAGCCCACGGCCGGAGCCTTCATCGACCGCTACGTGTTCCCGGACGGCGAGCTCGCCGGGTCCGGGACCATCGTGCGCGCCCTCGAGGACGCCGGGCTCGAGGTGCAGCACCACGAGAACATCCGCGAGCACTACGCCAGGACGCTCGCCGGCTGGTGCCGCAACCTCGCGGAGAGCTGGGACGCCTGCGTCGCGGAGACCGACGAGGGCACCGCCCGCGTCTGGGGCCTCTACATGGCCGGGTCGCGGATCGGGTTCGAGCGCAACGAGATCCAGCTCCACCACGTCCTCGCGACCAAGACCGTGGACGGGGACAGCGGCTACCCGCTGCGGCACGAGTTCTGACCGTCCGGGTCGTCGCTGCGGGACCATGGTCCCGAGTTGCGCCGGATCGGTCTCCGCCCGTTCCCCACCGCTGAGAACCTTCACCACGACCGGGTGCCGAGCTGACGGCACACCGAGCGTCGAAGGAGTGCGGTGCAAGTGGTGGGTCCTGCGTGGGTTCGACGTGGCCGGTCCGCAGCGTTGCTGGGCATCACCCTGCTGGTGGCGACGACCCTGCGCACCGACGTCGGCGAGATCGTCGACGCCTCCTCGCGCGTGCGCTGCACGATCATGGGCACGCCGCGGGCTGACGTCCTCGTGGGCACCCCCCGCGACGACGTCATCTGTGGCCTCGGCGGCGACGACCGCATCGACGGCCGCGGCGGTGACGACCTGATCCTCGGTGGCGCGGGCAACGACGTCCTCGTCGGCGGTTCCGGCAACGACCGGCTGCGCGGCCAGGGCGGCCACGACACGCTGCGCGGCGGGGCGGGCCACGACCGGTTGTGGGGCGGCCCGGGGCACGACGTCCTCGACGGCGGCGCCGGCAACGACCGGCTGGGCGGCGGCTCCGGGGCCGACCAGCTCCGCGCGGTGGACCAGCGAGGGTTCCGCGACCTCGTGGTGTGCGGCACCGGCACCCCGGACCGGGCGCTGGCCAACCCACGCGACGCGGTCTCCCGTACCTGTGAGTCGGTGCGGCGTGCCAACCCGACCACGACGAAGCCGAAGCCCCCGGTGGTGAAGACCCACGCCCCGGTTGCGGTCGACGACACGGTCGAGGCGGTCGAGGACACCGTCCTCGACCTGCCAGCAGCCGGCGCGGGCAGCCCGGTCGCCAACGACACCGACGCCGACGGCGACGTCCTGCGTGTCAGCGCGGTGAGCGCCGCCTCCGGCGGGACCGTCGCCCTCAGCGGTGGCACCATCACCTTCACCCCGGCGGCTGACCTGTGCGGCCCCGCCGCCGGACGGTTCGACTACACGGTCAGCGACGGCACCGGCCGCACGGACGCCGGTCGCGTCACCGTCGACATCTCCTGCGTCGATGACCTCCCGGTCGCCCACGACGACGAGGCCACCGTCCTCGAGGACGCCGCCCCGACGACGATCTTCGTCCTGGCCAACGACGTCGACGTCGACGGCGACCCGCTGGTGATCGCCGACGCCACGCAGCCCGCCCACGGCACGGTCGTGGTGACGCCGTACGGCGTGAGCTACACGCCCGACGCCGACTACTGCAACGACCAGTCCGACGAGGACCCGGACTTCTTCCTCTACCGGCTGGCCCCGGGCCTCTCGACCGCGCGGGTCGACGTGACGGTCACCTGCGTGGTCGACCCGGCCGTCGCGGACGACGACGCCGCGACCCTGGCCGAGGACGCCGGACCGACGTCGATCCCGGTGCGTGACAACGACGACGCCCGCGAGGGCGAGACCGTGATCGTCAGCACGACCGCGCCGGGCCACGGCACGGTGCAGATCGTCGACGACGGCCTCGGCCTCACCTACGAACCCGACGCGGACTACTGCAACACCCCGCCGGGGACGACGCTGGACGCCTTCACCTACACCCTGCGGGGCGGTTCGACCGCGACGGTGCTCGTCACCGTCACCTGTGTCGACGACGCGCCGGTGGCGGTGGACGACGCGGCGACCCTGGCCGAGGACGCGGGTGCCACGGCGATCGGGGTCCTGGCCAACGACACCGACGTGGACGGTGGTCCGAGGTCGATCGGCTCCGTGACGCAGCCGGCGCACGGCACCGTCGTCATCACCGGTGGTGGCACGGGCCTGACCTACGAGCCGGACCGGGACTACTGCAACGTCCCGGGCACGCCCGACACCTTCACCTACACCCTCGCCCCGGGTGGCTCCACCGCGTCGGTGGCGGTCGACGTGACCTGTGTGCTCGACGAGCCGGTGGTGGGCGCCGACGACGTGACCGTCGCCGAGGACGCCGGCGCGACGGTGATCGACGTGCTCGCCAACGACGTCGCAGGGGACGACCCGCTCGTGGTCGTGTCGGTGACCCAGCCGGCGAACGGCACGGCAACCGTCCACGCCTCCGGGACGTCGGTGACCTACCGACCCGACGCGGACTACTGCAACGCGCCGCCGGGATCGCAGCCCGACGTCTTCGTCTACACGCTGGCCGGGTCGGGCGCCACCGGCACGGTCCGCGTCACCGTCACCTGCGTGGACGACGCGCCGGTCGCGGTGGACGACGCGGCGACCCTGGCCGAGGACGCGGGTGCCACGGCGCTCGGGGTCCTGGTCAACGACACCGACGTGGACGGTGGTCCGCGGTCGATCGGCTCCGTGACGCAGCCGGCGCACGGCACCGTCGTCATCACCGGTGGAGGCACGGGCCTGACCTACGAGCCGGACCCGGACCACTGCAACGTCCCGGGCACGCCCGACACCTTCACCTACACCCTCGCCCCGGGTGGCTCCACCGCGTCGGTGGCGGTCAGCGTGACCTGCGTGAACGACGCCCCGTCGGCGCCGGCGCGGTCCCTCGGCGGGTCCTCCGCGGCCGTCGCCAACACGACCTACCTCTTCGACGGTCCGGCGGCGGGCGCTCCTGCCGTGAACGGGCCCCAGAAGCTCGTCGTGGGCAACCTGCTGGGCGAGGCGACGGACCCCGAGGGTGACACCGTCAGCATCGTCCCCGGCACGCTGACCACGTCCGGCGGCGGCACCGTCGTGGTGGAGAGCGACGGCACCTTCGTCTACGAGCCGCCGGTCGGCTGCGGCACCAGCGACGCCGTCGACATCACCATCACCGACGACGCCGAGGAGCCGGCGACCGGCACGTTGAGCGTGACCATCGCCCGGACCGGCTGTGTCTGGTACGTCTCCAACGACGCACCGGGGGACTCCGGGACCTCCGCTGCTCCGTTCAACACCCTCGCCCAGGCGCAGGCCGCCGCGACCGAGGGCAGCACCATCTACGTCTTCCACGGCAACGGCAGCACCACCGGGTACGACGCCGGCATCGTCCTGCGGGACGACCAGGTCCTCGTCGGGGAGGCTGCCCCCCTCGTGCTGGGCGGCACGACCCTCGCGGAGGGCGACCTCGCCCGCCGACCCATGCTCACCAGCACCAGCGGCGACGTGGTCGCCCTGGCGTCGCGGAACACCGTGACCGGCGTTGGGCTCGCCCCCCAGGGGGCCTCCAGCGGCATCGCAGGCGGCGCCGGCGACACCGGCGGCACGCTCACGGACGTGGTCGTCGCCGACACCGGCGTGGTCGCGACCGAGCCGGCGATCGAGCTCGTCGGCACCTCCGGCCAGTTCGTGGTGCAGGACCTGACCGTCGTCACGCCCGCCGTCGGCATCCGCCTCGCGTCCAACACCGGTCGGGTCGTCCTCGACCCGACGGGCACGATCTCCGTCTCGTCGACCGGGGCGACCGCGGTCTCCGTGGTGTCGACCGACCTCGGCACCAGCACCTTCGACGTCGTGCAGGCCTCGGGCTCCAGCACCGGGGGCATCACGCTGACCAACACCTCCGGCCAGGTCACCTTCGCGGCCGTGTCGCTCGCGACCAGTGGCGTCACTCCTGCGCTCGGACTCACGAACGCCGGTGACGTCACCGTCTCCAGTGGCACGATCACCGCGTGGGGCGGGCCGGCGCTGAGCCTGGCCAGCACGCCGAACGCCGCGGTGCACCTGGACGCGGCCTCCTCCGCCAGCAGCAGCGGCGGCGGCATCAGGGTCGCGAACGGCGGCACCGTGTCGGTCGTCGCCGGGACCGTCTCCGGGCACCTCAGCCCCGCGGTCGACGTCACGGGCGGCGCCGGCGACGTCACGTTCGGTGGCACGATCGGCGACGGCCCGGGCCAGAGCCTGAGCGTCACCAGCCGCACGGGTGGGACGGTCACCGTCGGTGCCGTGAGCGACGGCCCGGACGCGGACGGCCGGATCTCCCTCGACGGCAACAGCGGGGGTGCCACGGTCGTCGGCGGCCCGGTCGTCCTCGCCACCGGCGCCTCGCCCGCGGTCAGCATGACCAGCAGCCCCGGTCACCGCCTCGAGCTCCGCGGTGGCGGGCTGGGCGTCACCACGACCACCGGCAACGGCATCCAGGCGCACGGCGGTGGCACGATCACCGTGACCGGCACCGGCAACCGCGTCACCACCACCGGCGGCCGCGCCGTCAGCGTGGTGGGGACGACCATCGGCGACGCCGGCCTGACGCTCGAGAGCGTCCACGCCGACGGCGGCACCAACGGCATCGTGCTCGACGGCACCGGCGACCTCGGGTCCCTGAAGGTCACCGGCAGTGGCGGCACCTGCGCCGACGCGAGCACCGCCGGCTGCACCGGCGGCGAGATCCGCTCGACGACGGGCCACGACGACAGCAGCGCGGTCCCCGTCGGGACCGGCGTGGTGCTGCGCAACACCCGTGCGCCCGACCTCCAGCGGCTGTGGATCCACGACCACGCGAACTACGCGATCCGTGGTTCCGGGGTGCGGGGCCTGACGCTGGCGAACAGTGTCATCAACGGCACCAACGGCACCAACGACGCATCGCCGTACCGCGACGGCGCCGTGGTCCTGGAGAACCTGACCGGTTCGCCGTCGGTCACCGACACCCACGTCGGCGGCGGGTGGGGCGACAACCTCCGCGTCGTCAACGACGCCGGGTCGCTCGACCGACTCACGCTCCTGCGGCTCAGCCTCGGCGGCGGTCCCGCGGGCCCGAGGAACGACGCGGTCCAGCTGGTCTCCCAGGGTGCGGCCTCGGTCTTCAACGTGTCGATCACCGACAGTGACTTCCGCAGTGCCGCCGGCGACCTGCTGCAGCTCAGCCACGGTGCCGGGACCGGAGACGTGTCGGTCACCACCAGCCGCTTCAGCAACGACCACGCCGAGGTCGCCACCGGCGGTGGTGGGGTGAGCTTCAACCAGTCCGGGAGCGACGGCGGGCTGCGGCTCTCGGTCACCAGCAACCACTTCCGCGACGCGGACGGCCCCGCGGTGCTCGTCACCAAGGGGCCGGGCTCGGCGGCCCAGGACGGGACCTTCGCCGGCAACAGGATCGGCGTGGCCGGGGTGGCGGACTCGGCATCGCGGTCGGGCTCCGGCCTCAGGCTGCAGCACGTCGACGGTGGCGCGAGCCGCTGGAGGGTCGCGGACAACACCATCCTCGGCTACGGCAACCACGGCATCGAGGTCGTGGCCGGAGGCGGTGCTGCGACCCCGGGCACCGGGACCGTGGACGCGACGCTGACGAACAACGTGGTGGGCCAGCCCGGCACCTCGCCGGACGCCGTGAAGCAGGGCATCCACTTCAACATCGGCACCAAGTCCGGTGACGCCTTCCAGGCCTGTGCGGTGATCACCGCCAACACGGTCGTCGGCAGCGGTGCGGGGGACCCCGTGAGCGACATCCGGTTGCGCCAGCGCCAGGCGACGACCT
Source organism: Nocardioides sp. J54 (assembly GCF_000519005.1). Taxonomy (GTDB): domain Bacteria; phylum Actinomycetota; class Actinomycetes; order Propionibacteriales; family Nocardioidaceae; genus Nocardioides. The sequence continues at coordinate 9,769 of NZ_JAER01000053.1, forward strand.
TCCGCCTCCCGGGGTACGGCGGCGCGGGGACGGACGAGGCGCAGGTGGAGTCCTGGCTGGCCTCGCTCAACGCCACCGGCGGCCTGCCCACGGTCGACGTCGTCGCCACGGCGACCGGCTTCACCGGCGGTGGACCGTGCGCCCTGCCCCAGCCGTGAGACCCGTGACGAGGAGACCCGAGATGACCTGCCTGTCCAGCGCCGTACCCACCGGGAGGGAAGCACGTGGCTGAACCGTTCCTGTCGGAGATCCGGCTGATGTCCTTCGTGTTCGCCCCCAAGGGGTGGGCGCTGTGCAACGGCCAGTTCCTGCCGATCAACCAGAACCAGGCGCTGTTCTCGCTGCTGGGCACCACCTACGGGGGGAACGGGCAGACCACCTTCGCGTTGCCCGACCTGCGGGGACGCGTCCCGATCCACGCCGGTGCCGGGCACGCCCTGGGGGAGCGCGGCGGCGAGCAGGCACACACCCTGACGGTCCACGAGATGCCCCAGCACACCCACGCGCTGCGCGGGTCCAGCCGCGCCACCGGCGGCTCCGCCGACCCGCAGGGGCGCGTCCTCGGCGGAGGGCAGAACGTGTACCGCCCCGGGTCGCCCTCGACCCCGATGGAACCGGGGTCGGTGACGAGCGCCGGTGGGTCGCAGGCGCACGAGAACATGCAGCCGTTCCTGACCCTGTCCTTCTGCATCGCGCTGCAGGGCATCTTCCCGAGCCCGACCTGAGGAGGCGGACGTGGCACAACCCTATGTCGGCGAGATCCGCATGTTCGCCGGAAACTTCGCCCCTGCCGGCTGGATGTTCTGCGAGGGCCAGCTGCTGCCGATCAGCGAGCACGAGACCCTCTTCCAGCTGATCGGCACGACGTACGGCGGCGACGGTGAGTCGACCTTCGGCCTGCCGGACCTGCGCGGCCGGGTCCCGATCCACCAGGGGAACGGCTACCTCCTGGCCGAGACCGGTGGGGTCGAGCAGGTCACCCTCACGCAGGCGCAGATGCCGGCGCACACGCACATGCTGGCGGCGAACGGTGGCCAGCCGGGCACCGAGGCGGGCCCCGCGGGCAATCAGCTGGCGATGTCGCTCAACGTCACGCCCTACGTGCACGACGCCCCTGACACGCCGATGTCGGCCCAGGCGATCGCTTCCGCGGGCGGCAGCCAGCCGCACACGAACCTGCAGCCCTACCTCTGCGTCGACTACATCATCTCGCTCTTCGGGATCTTCCCGTCGCCCACCTAGGAGCACCCCCATGGCCGATCCCTTCGTTGCGGAGATCCGCATCTTCCCCTTCAACTTCGCCCCACGCGGCTGGGCGTGGTGCGACGGGCAGCTGCTGCCGCTGTCGCAGAACACCGCGCTGTTCTCGCTGCTGGGCACCACCTACGGCGGCAACGGCAAGAGCAACTTCGCCCTGCCCGACCTCCAGGGGCGGGCCGCGATGCACCCCGGTCAGGGGCCGGGCCTGAGCCTGCACGACCTCGGCGAGGCCGGCGGCTCGGAGACGGTGACGCTGCTCGAGTCGGAGCTCCCGAGCCACTCCCACACGGCGCGGGCCTACCGCAGCGACGCCGCCGACACGAACGTGCCCGCGCCGACCACGAGCGTCGCCCGCTCGTCCGGGGGTGCGCTCTACCAGGACACGTCCGACACCAGCCTGGCGCCGGACGCCCTCCAGCCGGTGGGTGGCGGCCAGCCGCACAACAACATGCAGCCGTACCTCACCTTCTACTTCAACATCGCCCTCCAGGGCGTCTTCCCGCCCCGGAGCTGACCGTGGCCGCCACCGACCTCCTCGCCGGCGTCAGCCTCCGTCCGACGACCCCGGACGACCGCGAGTTCCTCGTCGGCCTGTACGCCGACACGCGCAAGGCCGAGCTCGACCAGGTCCTCTGGCCCGAGGGTGCGCGCGACGCCTTCGTGCGGATGCAGTTCGACGCGCAGGACGTCCAGTACCGCGGGGCCAACCCGCAGGGCACGTTCGACGTCGTCGAGGTGGACGGCGTCCCCGCCGGCCGGCTGTACGTCGACCGGCGAGCGAGCGACATCCGGATCGTCGACGTGGCGCTGCTTTCGGAGTTCCAGGGGCGGGGCATCGGCGGCGCGCTCGTCCGCACGGTGGTCGAGGAGGCTGCGGCCTCGGGGCGCACGGCGAGCATCCACGTCGAGGTGCACAACCGGGCCCGTGCGCTCTACGAGCGCCTCGGGTTCACGCCCGTCGAGGAGCGTGGCCTCTACCTGCTGCTCGAGTGGCGGGCCCCGTGAGCGGGACGGCCTCAGGCGTAGACGGCCTCGTACTGCATCACGTCGCCGCGCGGTCCGACCGGGACGAGGAAGGTCTCGAACGTCCCGAGCCTCGCGTGCCTGAGGGTGCGGGTGGCCTGCGGCAGCACCGGTGCCACCGGGCCGTGGAAGAGCAGCGAGAACTGCTGTCGCGGCGTGCCGCCGGGGCCGGCGCCGCCGACCTGCGGGCTGAGCGCGGCCTGCGCCAGCGTCAGCGCGAGCACCTCCCCGTCGGGGAGCACGAGGTCGAAGCCGTCGCCGACCAGGCCCGCGAAGTCGTCATGGGTGAGCCACTCAGTCACCCGCGAATGCTAGTGCGGCCCCGCCGCAGCGCCACCAGGAGGATGTCTTGACCAGCACAGTGATCCGCACCGAGAACGACCTCACCCGGCGCACCGTGCTGGGTGCCGGCGCCACCGCCCTCGCGGCGGCGGTCGTCGCCGGCCCGGCACCGGCCGAGGGCGCGGCAGCCCGGGCGACGACCCGTGCCGTGTCGCTCTACCGGCGCAAGCGCTGGGCCAAGCAGCGTCGCCGCTCCTTCCTCGTGACCGGCCCCGGGGTCAAGCTGCGGATGACGCTCACCGCGGTCCGCAACATCCCGCACACCACGGCGGGGTCACAGCGCAGCTTCGAGCTGGTCTTCCGTGCCTCGCGCCGCGGGCCTGAGTCGGGGACGTTCGACCTCAAGCGCAGCCGGTTCGCGCGGACGTCGCTCTTCCTCGTCCCGACCGACGAGACCCGCCGCACCTACCGGGCCACGGTCAACAACCGCTGACCACGGCCGGGTGCGGGTGTCCTAGCCTTGACCGCGTGAGCACCCGCGCCCAGCAGTACGCCGCCGACGTCGTCGCGCGGGAGCAGGTGACCCCGCACCTCGTGCGGCTCACGCTCGACGTCCCGGGCTTCGTGTCGACCGGCATCCCCGACGAGTGGGTCGGCCTGGTCGTGCCCGGGCAGTACCAGAGCCGCTACTACACCGTGCGCTCGATCGACGGCTCGCGGCTGGTGCTCGACGTCGTCGTCCACCCGGTCGGACTGGTCACCGAGTGGGCCTCCGGCGACCCGGTCGGCCAGCAGGCGACGATCACCGAGCCCAAGGGCTCCTTCGACCCGCCGGCCGAGGCCGGCTGGCTGCTGCTCGTCGGCGACCTCACCGCCCTGCCCGCCATGGCGCGCATCGCCGCCGAGCACGGCGGACGGCTGCCGACCCGGATCGTCGCCGAGGTGCCGCTCGACTCCCGCGTCGAGGGCTACTTCCCCGACGGCGTCGAGGTGACCTGGCTGCCGACCGACGGCCCCAGCCGTCTCGCCCAGGTCGTCGAGACGCTCGACTTCCCCGACGGCCCCGGCTACTTCTGGATGGCGGGGGAGTCCGCGCAGATGCGCGCCATCCGCAAGCACCTCATGCGTGAGCGCAAGCTCCCGAGCGCCGAGTACGACGTGATGGGCTACTGGCGCTCCGTCGCCCAGCGCCAGCCGCGCGCCGTCGACCCCGGGCCGATCTGGCGCGCGGGCAAGGCGGCCGGCAAGTCCGACGAGGAGATCTGGGCCGACTACGACGCCGCACAGGAGGCCGGGCAGTGAGCGACGAGCGCGACGAGCACGAGACCAGCGAGGTGGCCGAGGACCAGGGCACCGGGGAGCCGGAGCAGGACCTCGACGACGACCTCGACGACCTCGACGACCTCGACGACCTCGACGAGGACGACGACGAGTTCGACGAGGACTTCGGCGCCCTGCCGCCGCCCGCCGCGCCGTTCTTCGACTCCGCCGAGCGTGCCGAGGGCCACCGCAGCGGCTTCGCCTGCTTCGTCGGGCGCCCCAACGTCGGCAAGTCGACGCTGACCAACGCGCTGGTCGGGCAGAAGATCGTCATCACCTCCGACAAGCCCCAGACCACCCGCACCGTCGTCCGCGGCATCGTGCACCGCCCCGACGGCCAGCTGGTCCTCGTCGACACCCCCGGTCTGCACCGACCGCGCACCCTGCTCGGCGAGCGCCTCAACGACCTGGTGAAGACCACGTGGGCCGAGGTCGACGTCGTCGCGGTGTGCTTCCCTGCGGACGAGAAGATCGGCCCCGGTGACCGCTTCCTCGTCACCGAGCTGGCCAAGGTGCGTCGTACGACGAAGGTCGCGGTCGTCACCAAGACCGACCTTGCCTCGCCCGAGCGGATCGCCGAGCACCTGCTCGACGTCGTCGCGCTCGGTCAGGAGACCGGCACCGAGTGGGCCGAGATCGTCCCGGTGTCGTCCGTCGGCGGCGACCAGGTCGACCTGCTCGCCGAGCTCCTCGTCGGGCTGATGCCGGAGGGCCCGCCGCTCTACCCCGACGGCGACCTCACCGACGCGCCCGAGGAGGTCCTCGCCGCCGAGCTGATCCGCGAGGCCGCCCTCGACGGCGTCCGCGACGAGCTCCCGCACTCCATCGCCGTCGTGGTGGAGGAGATGGGCCTGCGCGAGGGTCGCCCCGACGACAAGCCGCTCCTCGACATCCACGCCAACCTGTACGTCGAGCGCGACTCGCAGAAGGGCATCATGATCGGCCGCAAGGGCGCCCGCCTGCGCCAGGTCGGCACCGTCGCCCGCCAGCAGATCGAGGCCCTCCTCGGCACCCCCGTCTACCTCGACCTCCACGTGAAGATCGCCAAGGACTGGCAGCGCGACCCCCGCCAGCTCCGCAAGCTGGGTTTCTAGCTCGTTGCCGCGCGCCCAGTGGCCTCCAGCCGCTGGTCGAGTCCGCCCGGCGGCCAGCCCTCTGCCGGTGGTTGAGGTGCGACGAGCGCTAGCGAGGAGCCTCGAAACCTCCGGGCGTTTCTGGCGGGCTGTGCCCGACACAGTCCGGCAGACCGGTGCCACTGGTTTCGAGGCTCGGCGCTGGGGCGCCTCGCACCTCAACCAGCGGCAGACGGTCGGTGTTCGCTTCGTCGTACTCCCGGTGGTTGAGCCTCGAAACCTCCGGGCCTTCCTGGCGGGCTGTGGTGGGCACAGTGGGGTGCAGCGGGGCCGCTGGTTTCGAGGCTCGGCGCTGGGGCGCCTCGCACCTCAACCAGCGGCGGCGCGTGGTCGCGGGCTCCACCGGCGGCTGGCCGTCCTACGACTGGTCAGGCGCCCAGCAGCGGCCGAACATCTGGCCCATGTCCCACTGCTCCCTGGTGGGCCACTCGTAGCCCCACTCGAAGGCCAGCGGGTCCTCGGCGATGTCGGCGGCGGCGTCCTCGCACTGGGTGCGGCCGGCGGCGCGGACGCGGCGCTCGCCGGGGTAGCGGCCCTGGTCGAAGACGACGACGTCGATGGCGCGCCAGGCGTGCTTGTCGGAGCAGAGCACGCGCTCGAAGTTCTTGGCGTCGGGGGCGGCGGTGCCGCACATGGCGAAGCGCTCGCGGCTGCGCGGTCGGTCGAGGGCGCCCTTGAGGGTGCGCTTGAGCTCGGCGAGGCGGGAGGAGCCGGCGAGGACGACGGCGTCGCAGCGGTACCAGTCGGCACCGGCGTCGGAGTCCTCGACGGTGGGGGTGAACCAGACCGGGCGGATCATGCTGAGGCGCAGCCGCCGGAGGTTGCCGCCAACGTACTCGGTCAGGGCCTGCGGGCAGGCGCTGGCGACCTGCTCCTGCACCCGGTCGGAGTCGACGGCGAGCAGGTGGCCGTCGACGTAGGCGTCGATGGTGCCGACGGCGACGGTCTCGCTGGTGTGCGCGGTGGAGCACGCGACGGGCTCCACCTCCGACGTGGGTGCGACGGCCGCGTCGAAGGGCAGCTTGTAGCAGGCACCGACGGCCGGGGCGGGCGGCGGCTCGGGGGCCGGGGTCTGGGTGGCGACGGGCTGGTCGTCCTTCGAGCTGGGCTCGTCGCCGCTGCACGCCACGAGCGAGGTGGCGAGGACGGCGGCGAGCGCGCCGGTGAGGGCGCGGCGGACGGACCGGGGGAGTCGGGAGGTCGTTGGCACGGTCGCCTACTTGCTGGTCTTCGCCCAGCACACCGACCGGCGGACGCCGGCCTTCCACTCGGCCTGGTGGAAGAAGGTGAAGCCGTACTCGAACTCGGAGGGGTAGTTGAGCCACGCCTTGACGGAGTTGGCGCAGAAGGAACGGGTGCGCGACTCCATCACCCGGTCGCCGGGGTAGTCGTCCTCGGGGGCGCCGAGCTTGACCGTGGTGACCGCGCGCCAGTCGTGCTTCTGCGAGCAGGGGACCTTCTCGCCCTCGGCGACGGTCCGGCCGACGGCACAGCTGAGCCAGCGGTCGTTCGGCCGGCCCGCGAGCATGCCGCGCGCGGTCTCCGGCAGCGGGCGGTACTCCGCGCTGGCGCTGTTGCCGCCGACGACGTCGCAGCGGTACCAGCGCGCGCCCTTGTCCCACGCCTTCTCGGAGGGACGGAACCAGGCCCAGCTCAGGGTGGTGCGCAGCACCAGGCTCTCGTCGGCGCCGACGAACTCCGCGAACGCGGTGGAGCAGGTGCGGTAGGCGTAGGTGCCGAGCCCGGCGTCGTCGTACGCGGCGTCGTCGAACTCCTCGGGCAGCTCGCCGACCGCGAAGGTCTCGGCGGTGTGCCGCTCGGAGCAGGGCACGGTGCGCGTGGCGTTGGCGGGCATCGCGACGTCCTCGGGGCTGAGGTCGCGGCACACGCCGGAGTCCGGCATCGCGGTCGAGTCGACGAGGTCGGGGTCGGTGTTCTCGCCCTGGGCGTCGGAGCTGCAGGCTGCGAGGACGGTGCCGAGGACGGCGAGCGCGAGCAGGAGGACGGCACGCTGCAGCGTCATCCCAGCCCCTTTCGTCCCGTCGCCCCGCCAGCCGGCTGCCCGGTCGTCCGGCCCGACCGGTCCTCCGGTCAGCCTGCGAGCAGTGCAGCGATGGTAGCGCCCAGCGTGTAGGCGTCCTCACGGGCAGCGGCGTCCACCTCGCCGAGCACGCCGAGGACCTCGTAGCCCTGCTTCCAGCCGAGGGCACCGACGATCGACTGCACGGATCGCTGTGCCCCGGTGAGGTCGTAGCGGCCGTGCAGCCAGAGCCCGTACGGACGTCCGGCGGTCGCGCCGGCGCCGTCGGCCGGGGCGCCGCTCGGGTCGAGCGCCCCGCCCACGGCGAGGAAGGTCGAGTCGAAGAAGTGCTTGAGCGCGCCGCTCATGTAGCCGAAGTTCGCGGTGGTGCCGAGCACGTAGCCGTCGGCGGCCAGCACGTCCTCGGCGGTGGCCTCGAGCGCCGCCCGGACCTCCACCTCGACGGTGCCGGCTGCCTGGACGTCCTCGTCGCCCGCGCCCGCGACGACCTGCTCCAGCAGCGCCTGCATCGAGCGGCTGGGGGAGTGGTGGACGACGAGGAGGCGGGCCACGCCCCCACCCTAGGTCGGGCGTCCCCGGGCGGCGACGCGGGTGCTGGTTGCGGTACAGTGGCCTCGTCATGATGCGAGTCCTGCTTCTTAGCGGCCGCAGCGAGGTCTGACCCGAGCCGGACCCCCTCGCTGCGGAGTGAGTCGCGCGCCCGGCGCCTGATCCAGACTCAGACACGAACCCAGCCGAGGAAGTCATGACCAACCAGCGCGTCACCATCCCGAACCAGCAGCCGAGCGGGATGCCGTTCCACCGCTACACCGCCTTCGAGCCCGTCACGGTCCCGGACCGCACGTGGCCGGACCGGAAGATCACCCAGGCCCCCCGGTGGCTGTCCACCGACCTGCGCGACGGCAACCAGGCGCTCATCGACCCGATGACGCCGTCGCGGAAGCTGAAGATGTTCGAGCTCCTCGTGAAGATGGGCTACAAGGAGATCGAGGTCGGCTTCCCGGCGGCCAGCCAGACCGACTTCGACTTCGTGCGGCTGCTGGTCGAGGAGGACCGGATCCCCGACGACGTACGGATCTCCGTGCTGACCCAGGCCCGCGAGGACCTGATCGCCCGCACCGTGGAGTCCCTCCAGGGCGCCGACAAGGCGACCGTGCACCTCTACAACGCCACCGCCCCGCTGTTCCGGCGGGTCGTCTTCGGCGTCACGGAGGCCGAGTGCATCGCGATCGCGACGCGCGGCACCGAGTGGGTGATGAAGTACGCCGAGCAGATGCTGGGTGACACCGACTTCGGCTACCAGTACAGCCCCGAGATCTTCACCCAGACGCCGACCGACTTCGCGCTCGAGGTCTGCGAGCGGGTCTCCGACGTGTGGCAGCCGGAGGAGGGGCGCGAGATCATCCTCAACCTGCCGGCGACCGTCGAGATGTCGACGCCGAACACCTACGCCGACCAGATCGAGTACTTCTCGCGCGGCCTGACCCGCCGCGCCCACTCGGTGATCAGCCTGCACCCGCACAACGACCGCGGCACCGCGGTCGCCGCGACCGAGCTGGGCATGATGGCCGGCGCCGACCGCGTCGAGGGCTGCCTGTTCGGCCACGGCGAGCGCACCGGCAACGTCGACCTGGTCACCCTGGCGATGAACCTGTTCAGCCAGGGCATCGACCCGATGGTCGACCTGTCCGACATCGACGAGGTCCGGCGCACGGTGGAGTACTGCACCCAGCTGCCGGTCCATCCGCGCCACCCGTACGCCGGCGACCTGGTCTACACCGCGTTCTCCGGGTCGCACCAGGACGCGATCAAGAAGGGCCTGGAGGACCTCGACCGGATCGCCGCGGAGCAGGGCAAGCCCGTCTCCGAGGTCCCGTGGGAGGCGCCGTACCTGCCCATCGACCCGAAGGACGTCGGCCGCACCTACGAGGCGGTCATCCGGGTCAACAGCCAGTCCGGCAAGGGCGGCGTGGCCTACGTGCTGAAGGCCGAGCACAGCCTCGACCTGCCGCGCCGCGCGCAGATCGAGTTCAGCCGGGTCATCCAGCAGCACACCGACAGCCAGGGTGGCGAGGTCACGCCGGAGGAGATCTGGGCGATCTTCCGGCAGGAGTACCTCGACCGCGAGGAGCCCTACAGCCTGGTCGCCTTCTCCTCGACGACCGACCAGGACGGCGACGACCGTCAGGAGGTGCAGCTGCGCGTCCGCGACGAGGAGCGCACCTTCACCGGCATGGGCAACGGCCCGGTCGCCGCGTTCGTCGACGGCATGCGCCAGGCCGGCGCGGACATCCGGGTGCTCGACTACGCCGAGCACGCGCTGTCCTCCGGCGGTGACGCGGTCGCCGCGGCCTACGTGGAGTGCGAGATCGCCGGCGAGATCCTGTGGGGCATCGGCATCCACCACAACATCGTCACGGCCTCGCTGCGTGCGGTCGTGTGCGCGGCGAACCGTGCGCAGGCGACGACGATCCCGGCGACGCCGATCGAGCCGGTCGGCTGACGCCGGTGGCGGGACGGGCGGCCCTGGCCTCCGAGCAGGTGGGCCAGTTCTTCGTCGAGGGGCCGCGCGGGCGCGACCGCCTCGAGTTCACCGAGTACGGCGCCGGGGAGGCCTGGGTCGTGCTCGTCCCGCCGCTGCTCGTGCCCCGTCGGGTGCACGACCACGCCGCCCGCACCCTCGCGGCGTCCGGGCTGCACGTCCTGGTGCTCGACCCGCTCGGGCACGGCGGCTCGGACAGCCCGGCGGACCCGCTGGCCTACTCGGTCACCGCGTTCGGCCGGCAGGTCGTCGCGCTGCTCGACCACGTGGGCGCGTCGCGGGCCGTCGTCGGCGGCAGCTCGCTGGGTGCCAACGTCGCGCTCGAGGTCGCGGTGCGGGCCCCGGAGCGGGTCGCCGGGCTGCTGCTCGACGGCCCGGTGCTCGACAACGCGCTGGCCGCCCAGCTCGCGGTCCTCGGGCCGGCCATGTACGCCGCCCGCTTCGCCCCGCTCCCGTTCCGCGCGCTGCGGCTGGCGTCGCGGCCGGTGCCGGAGCGGCTGCTGCCCGAGTGGTTGCGGTTGGCCCGGGAGACCCTCGACCAGCGTCCCGCGACGGTCGCGGCGGTGATCCACGGCGTGCTCTTCGGCCCGATCGCCCCCTCCGCCGAGGACCGGGCGGCGATCACCGCCCGCGCCCTGGTCGTCTCGCGGCCCCGCGACCCGTTCCACCCCGTCGGCGACGCGGAGATGCTCGCCCGTGAGCTCGCGGCCGCCGAGCTGGAGCGGGCGCTCGTGCCGCTTGAGTGGCGCCGCCGCCCCGAGCGGATCGACCTCGTGGTGACCCGCTTCGTGCGGGAGTGCTCGCGCGGCTCGCTGCGCGGGCGTCGTACCCGCTCGTCGTAGGCGCCGGCTCCGGGTGCCGCGGGTCGTGTGGCGCGCGTCACTCCTGCGGACCGGCGGTTCGGCGCGTCCCGCCGGGTGAGAGCCGGGAGGATCACGCCCCATGACCCCCGACAGCCCCGTCCGCCGCGTCCGTCGACGTGCGACGCTCCGCCACCTCGTCGTCGCACCCGCCCTCGCCGTCGCCCTGCTGGCCACGACCGGGGGAGTGGCCTCGGCGCAGACGTGGCGCCACGACGACGCCGTGCGCGACGTCCGGTCGGGCGACTTCGACTCGGAGTGGGGGACGCTGTCGCCCCAGCGCAAGGCCGGGGACGTCACCCGGACGACGGTCAGCCACACCCGCTCGCGGCTCGTGGTCCGGATCGCCATGCGGGCGGTTCCCAGCGGCAGCTCGTTTGTGATGGCGACCGTGCGCACCCCGCGCACGTCGTACGACGTCACCCGCTTCCGGATGGCCGGGATCGGCACGACGGTCGTGCTCGAGAAGACCAACGGTGCCGGCGGGGAGCTGCGCTGCCGTGGCCTGTCCGCACGCGTGCGTGGCAAGGCCCTCGAGCTGTCGGTGCCCCGACGCTGCATCGGCAAGCCGGCCTGGGTCCGCGTCGCCGCCGGCGTCGTGGTGCTCCAGGGGGAGGACGCCGTCCACGTCGACGACGCGCTGCGCCGCGGGGTCGGCAGGGACCTGCGGCTCTCCCCGCGGGTCCGCCGGGGCTGACCCGCCTCAGCCGCCGACCTTGTGCGGCATGTTGCGCACCTCCTCGTGCATCCGTGCACGGACGTTGGCGCGCAGCTGCACGGCCGACTCGCGGATCGCGTCGGAGATCAGCTCGTGCACCCGCGGGTCGGCGAGGCCCTCCTGCATGATGCGGAAGACGGTGTCGCTGACCAGGCGCACGATCTCGTCGTGGAAGGGCACGAACCGCAGCCGGCCAGCGGCCTGGTCCTCGCGGATCAGCTCCACGATGAGCGCGTCGAGCTCGGCACGGTTCTGCTCGATCGCGGCGGAGACGTGCTCGGCGTAGTTGCCGGTCTGCACCACGGCGATCACCTCGTCGAGCACCGCGACGGTCACCGGGCGCCGGATGATGTCGACGATCGTGTCGGCGAAGCGGCCGGCGAGGTACGCCGCCGCGCGGTCGCCGTAGGCGCGGTCGGCGGCGCGGCCGAGGCGGGCGACGATGACCACGATCCGCAGCAGCCGGAACGAGCGGAAGGCCGGGTCCGAGAGCGGGACCATGCCGATCACCTCGTACCAGTACGAGCGCAGGAACCGCCAGCCCAGCCGGGAGCGCCGCCAGCGCCAGACGAACTCCAGCGCGAAGACCCCGCAGATCGCGTAGTCCGCGCGCACCACCCTGCGCTCCACGTCGGGGCTCACCTCCCAGAAGGTGATCCACACCAGCAGGGCGACCGACACGACGGCCAGGAGCAGCATCAGCCAGTCGACGACGGTCACCGGGGGAGCGGACGGCCTGCCGACGCGGCGGGCCGGCCCGCTGCCGTACGGGGTGGCGGGAGGTTGTGTCGCTGCCATGGGCGCACAATAGGACCGTGGTCCTCTACCGTGACGAAGCGATCGTGCTGCGCACCCACAAGCTGGGTGAGGCCGACCGCATCATCACGCTGCTGACCCGCGACAACGGACGGATCCGTGCGGTCGCCAAGGGTGTGCGCCGGACGACCTCTCGCTGGGGGTCGCGGCTCGAGCCGTTCACCCACGTCGACCTCCAGCTCGCCGAGGGCCGCAACCTCGACACGGTCACCCAGGCCGAGACCCGCGGGGCCTACGCCGCGTCGATCGGCCTCGACTACGACCGCTACACCGCCGGCACCGCGATGCTCGAGACCGCCGAGCGGCTGGTCGTCGAGGAGCGGGAGCCGGCCCGTCAGCAGTTCGCGCTGCTGCTCGGCGGCCTGAACGCGATGGCCGGCGGGCACCGCCAGCCGCGCCACGTCCTCGACTCCTACCTGCTGCGGGCACTGGCGATCGCCGGCTACGCCCCGGCGTTCGTCGACTGCGCCCACTGCGGCCGACCACCGGTGACCGCCACCGGCGAGCTGACCCACCACCGGTGGTTCAACCCCTCGATGGGCGGCGTGCTCTGCTCGACCTGCCGGATCCCCGGCTCCGCCGCGCCAGCCCCGGAGACGCTCACCCTGCTCGGTGCGCTGCTCGCCGGCGACTGGACCGTCGTCGAGGCCGCCGAGTCGCGGCACGCGAAGGAGGCGACCGGCCTGGTCGCGGCGTTCGTGCAGTGGCAGCTCGAGCGCGGCCTGCGCTCGCTGGCCTACGTCGAGCGCTGAGCGACGGCGCTGACAGACTGGTCCCCGTGACCCGCGCCTCCCGTCGTACCCGCGCCGCCGCTGCGGCGAGCGCCCGCCGTGCCGAGCCGCTGCCGCCGACCCCGCACCCGTCCGGTGCCCGCCCGCCGCAGATCCCGGCCGAGCTGGTGCCGAAGCACGTCGCGATCGTCATGGACGGCAACGGCCGCTGGGCCAAGGAGCGCGGGCTGCCGCGCACGCGCGGCCACGAGGAGGGCGAGTCCAGCCTCTTCGACGTCGTCGAGGGCGCGATCGAGATCGGCGTGAAGGCGGTCTCGGCCTATGCCTTCTCCACCGAGAACTGGTCGCGCAGCCCGGAGGAGGTGAAGTTCCTGATGGGCTTCAACCGCGACGTGGTCCGGCGCCGGCGCGAGGAGATGCACGAGCGTGGCATCCGGGTGCGGTGGGCCGGCCGCGCACCGCGGCTGTGGAAGTCGGTCATCGACGAGCTGCGCACCACCGAGGAGCTCACGAAGCACAACGACGTCCTCACCCTCACCATGTGCGTGAACTACGGCGGGCGCTCCGAGCTCGGCGACGCCGCGCGCGCCCTGGCCCGCGACGTCGCGGCCGGCAAGGTGAACCCCGACCGCGTCGACGACCGCACGCTGGGGCGCTACCTCTACGTCCCCGAGCTCACCGACGCCGACCTGATCTGGCGCACCTCGGGGGAGCAGCGGCTCTCGAACTTCATGCTCTACCAGGCGGCGTACGCCGAGCTCGTCTTCAGCGACGTGCTCTGGCCCGACGTCGACCGCCGCCACCTGTGGGCGGCCATCGAGGAGTACGCCCGGCGCGACCGCCGCTTCGGTGGCGCGCAGCCGAACCCCACCTGATCCGTCGAAGGTTTGTCCGATCGACGGAGCACATGGGTGAGACGGATCACGACACCCCGGGACTGAATACCCACACAACTTGCCGAACCCTCACTAAGTTGTTCCCTTGACACGTGTCAAGGGCTCGTCATGGGGATGGCCCTGCGCCGGACGCGCGGGGTATGGGTCTGAATCGTCCGTGGTCGCTGCGCGACCGCGGACAGAGTCTTGAGGGAGACCATGATGATCCGTGCTGCAGTCAAGCTGCTGCTCGCACTCGCGCTGACGCTGGGAGGCGTCGCCACGATCGCCGGCCCCACGCCGGCCCTGGCCGCGGAGACCACCGCGGTCGACTGCTCCGCCACGGCGAAGCGGGTGACCAACATCAAGAACCGGGTCACGATCGGCAAGACCCGTGAGGCCGCTGCGGTCAAGCGGATGAAGAAGCTGAAGACGAACGTCGTGAAGCTCCAGCGCGGCGTCAAGGCGCACCGGACCCCGAAGAAGGTCCGCAAGCTCCGTGACGCCCGGGCCAGGCACAGTGCCTCGGTCGTGCGGGTGAAGACCATCCGCAAGAACATCCGCAACAACCGCGAGGCCCTGACCGCCGCGCGCGTCGCGAACAAGGTCTGCAAGTCCGCCGCGACGCCGGAGCAGGCCGAGCAGCAGCTCTTCGACCTCCTCGACACCCTCGGCCTCAGCCCGCTCGTCAAGGCCCTCGGCCTGACGTGGGTCCTCGAGAACCTCGGCGTGATCGACCTGCTCGAGATGCTCGGCCTCGCCGACGTCCTCGAGGGCCTCGGCCTCGGCAGCCTGATCGGCCGCTGACACCAGCACCCCGTCCGCGACGACCCCTGGGAACGCTCCACCCGGGGGTCGTCGCCTGTTTTTCGGCGCGAGCGTGTCGCCTGTCGACGGAAGCCGCACGGGCAGTTGCGTCCGGTGGGTGGCACAGTCCGCCTGGCGGCAGGCCTTGGGTTCGCTGCGGCCTGACTCCCGGTGGTTGAGGTGCGAGGCCGCCCGCGGCCGAGCCTCGAAACCTCCGGGCCTGTCAGGCGGACTGTGGTGGGCACAGTCCGGTGCACCGGGGCCACTGGTTTCGAGGCTCGGCGCTGGGGCGCCTCGCCGTGCTGATGGCGCGAGCGTGTCGCCTGTCGAGGGCTGCGCGCAGGCCTCGACAGCTCGGCCCGCACTTGCCCTCGACGCGCCTTCGGCGCGGGCGCCACGCTGCCGCGCGCGCCGTTG
>NZ_JAER01000054.1 GCF_000519005.1 Nocardioides sp. J54
GTGTCGAGCTCGAGCAGGGACATCGACCAGCCGCGGGCGTACAGCCAGTCGACGAGGTCGTTGGTCCGGCGTGCGGTCAGCAGGTCGTCGGGCACCAGGTCGAGCTGGGCACGGGTGAGAGGCATCAGGCGGCCTCCCCTCGAACGCGGCGGCGGTCTAGTGCGCACGAGGTGTGCAGCGGCTGGCGAGGCATCGGGCTGGACAGGCGCATGGTCTGCCCGCACCAGATGCAGGTCAGGCGGTACCGGGTCAGGTGGGGGTCCTCGTCGGTGTTCTCGAGCAGTCGGGCAACGGGAACCTGGCGCTCGCATCCCCGACAGCGCAGCTTCATGGCGCCGCTGCCGGTGGTGAACGCGGCGAACGCGGGGCCGGAGCAGCGCGCGGCGTGCTCGAACAACTGCTGTGCGCGCTCGAGGTCGGGGGTGGTGGTGGGCGGGTTCATGCGGGTTCCTTCTGGTTGGAGCATCCGCGGTGCGTTCGGATGTGGTGGTGGGTGGTCCAGTGGCCGCAGGCGAGGCGGCGGATGTGCTCGACGACGAGGGGCCAGGTGACCGGCCCGACCTCGCCCGTGGCGGGGTCGAAGTCGTCGAACAGGGGGCGGTCAACGCAGCAGCCGCAGCAGGTGGGGACGGCATTGCAGGCAGGGCACCGGACGGCCCTGGAGGTCCTCGCCGAGCCATCCGTCACGGCAGCGCGGGTCATGCCAACGATCTGCCTCTTCGGGCTCGTCCTCGATGGGATCGCCGTAGCGGTCGACGCGGCTCATGCGGTCACCGCCCTGCCGTAGCAGGCAACGCAGTCGCCTTCGATGGTCACCTTGCCGGGAACCTCGCAAATGCAGCTGCCGTCGTGGTCCGCGGGCACCACCCTCAGGCCGGCCGCTTGCGCGCCAGCGCGAAGCGACGGCCCCTCCGACTCTCTCCTCGACCCTTTAGGGGTCGAGTCGAGTCGAGTCGGGTCGGGTCGTCCACCATTGGCTGGATTCAGTTCCACCTCGGGGGTGGACTCAGTTCCACTAGCGGCCTTGGCGGGGCACTTCTGGGGAGTGCAGAGAGCGTGGTTTCCGATGCCGTGGAGGCGGCGCCGCCGCTTGTCCTGCGCCCACTTGTCGCGGGTGGTTCGCTGCTCGTCGGCCGGCAGTCCGTAGGCCAGGAACTCAGGGCAGGCGTAGCCGTCGGTCGTCTGCTCCCAGAGACCCGCGTCGACGAGCTCGCGGAACGCGCCGACGATCTCGACGGGGTCGAGCTGGCACATCATCCGGTGCGCTACTGCCGAGGGGATCTCGCCGTCAGTGGCCTGCTCGTTGCAGAAGTCGAGTGCGTACACATGGGCCACCAAGGCGGCCGGCGACAGGCCGAGGACCCGCGGATCGTTGAGCACCCGGTGCTCCACCTTGAGGTAGCTCACGCCGCCTCCAGTCGGGACGGATGGCACTCGCCGGGGGCCTTGGTCAGCCGGTCACGGTTGCGGGTGATGGTGTGGCAGGGACGACCCGCCTCGGCGCCACAGTGAGTGCACGGAACCTCGAGCGCCGGCAAGCGACGGCTGGGCCGGTGAAGGTGGCATGGGCGCGACAGGGCATCGCACTCGGGCGTGCACAGGGAGCCATGCCACCGCGGCCGGGGCTCTGGTGTGGTCGCGTCGACGTCGTAGAAGACGTGGTTGGCCTCAGGCAGCGGCATCGGGGCCGCCCAGCGCACGGAACTCGGCCTCGACCGCGTCAGCGGCCTGGGCGAGCTCCTGGGCAGCCTCTACAGCCTCGCGTGCCCTTCGCCGCGCCTGCGCGGACTTGAGGGCCATCTGGGCGTAGTGCGCCTTGCGCAGGTGAGCAGCGCGGAGCGGATCTCCGCCGGCCTGCTCGAGGAACTTCTGCTCCAGCGCCGCTCGGGCCTTGGCCGTGCGAGCGGTTCGGTCGGTGGTGTTCGCCCACGACATGTGAGCGGCTGCCGAACGGGCGAGGTGGAGTTCCGATGGGGTGGAGCGGGGAGGTACCGTGTGCATACGAGGACCGCCTTCTGAACAGGGCCGGGACTTGTGACCCAGGGCTTGAGCGGTCGAGGTGCGCCAACACCTTTGACGCCGTTCACCCTGGGTCTTCGAGATTTCGGGCTGAAAACTATTGACCAACGTCGCCTACCGTGGTCTGATGCGCTCTTTCAACCTCTGTGAATCACACTACGGACGCGAAATGCCGTGTGCAAGACCGGGCGTCGTGGCAGCGCACAGGGCAGATCGCCCATTTGAAGGCGGATTCGGGGTCGCAGGGGGTCGTGTGCGGTCCTGTGCGGTTCTATGCGTGCCAACTGGACCGAACAGTCAAGCTTGCTCAGCGCCGAAAGTTTTCTTTCGAGCTACCGGACTAGACCCGGTCGCCGCGCTTGAGCCGCTGGGCGGCGGCCTTGGCCCTCGCGTCGGCTGCGCTGGCGCCGTAGCGCTCGAGCATGACGTCGGAGGTCCAGCCGGCGAGCCGCTTGAGGTCGCGCTCCTGTCCTCCGCTCATGAGGAAGTCGTGTGCCCAGGTGTGGCGGAATCGGTGCGGGTGCAGGTCGACGATGCCGGCTTGCTTGCCGCGGAGCTTGACGCGGTCTCGGGCGCCGTCGGCGCTGAGGGCGCCGCGCTGGGTGAGGAACAGGGCGTCGAGGTGTGCCCAGCGGTGGGTGCGTCGAGCGCGGAGGTAGCGGTCGATGGCGCGGGCGGTGCGGGCGCCGAAGTAGACCGGCCGGATCTTGTCGCCCTTGCCCTTGATGAGCGCCATGCCGTCGTCGAGGTCGATGCCGGCGACGATGCGACCGCGGTCGTCGTACATGGGCACCGTGAGCGAGCACAGCTCGGAGACGCGCAGACCGCAGTCGAGCAGGAGGCGCATGATGGCCTCGTCGCGCCGGTCGTTGAACTCTTTGCCGTCGCATGCCTTCATCAGGGCGGCGAGCTCGGCGTCGGAGAGCACGGGGACGGGCTTGGCCTTGGGCTCGGGTGGCGACAGGGTCTTCATGGGGTTCTCGTCGAGTTCGTCCTCGTCGACCAGCCAGCCGCAGAAGCGGAACAGGCCGCGGTAGCGGGTCTTGACGGTGCCCGGCTCGTTGCGGTCGGCCAGCTCAGCCAGCCACTCGCGGATCGCTGGTCGGTTGAGCTCGTCGAGCGTGGCGGTACGGCCCTGGGCCTCGAGCCAGTCGGAGAAGAACCGGATCGACTGGCCGTAGATCTTGATGGTGCGGTCGGACTTGCCCTCGGCGCGCAGGTGGCGGCCGAAACTTCGATGAAGGTCTACCAACCGCGCGCTCATGGGGGTAGGTTATCCCGTGAGTGAGCGCTGTGCCCACTCCCCCAACGCAGTCAGTTCAAGAGTTTTCCCAGTTCAAAGGGTTCTTTCGGCTGGGCTGGACTCTTGGCGGCTCGCCCGGCATCTTCGGGTAGTCGGGCGGGAAGTTGAGCTCGCCCTCGCCGTCGGCGGCCTGCTGCTCCCACAGGTCCAGCAGCGGCTGGAGCGAGAAGGCCTCCTCGTCGATGCCCGCCCACGGGTCGCCGTCGGCGACCCGGTCGGGAACCGTGAAGAGGTTGAACTCGCGCGGGTCGGTGACGCCGGCGATCTCGTCCCACGTCATCGGCGTGGACACCGGGGCGCCGGGCAGCGGGCGCAGGGAGTACGCCGAGGCGATGGTCCGGTCGCGGTTGTTCTGGTTGTAGTCGACGAAGATCCGCTCGCCCCGCTCCTCCTTCCACCAGGCCGTGGTGACCTGGTCGTCGCGGCGGGCGAGCTCGCGGCCGAACGCGATCGCGGCGTGCCGCACGTCGGTGAACTCCCAGCGCGGCTCGATGCGCACGTAGATGTGGACGCCGCGGTTGCCGGAGGTCTTCGGGTAGCCGCGCAGGCCCAGCTCCTCGAGCAGCTCGCGGGCGACCCCGGCGACGCGGACGGCGTCGCCGAAGGTCGTGCCCGGCTGCGGGTCGAGGTCGATGCGCAGCTCGTCGGGGTGGTCGACGTCGTCGCGTCGTACCGGCCACGGGTGGAAGGTCAGCGTCCCCATCTGCGCGCACCAGACCGGGACCGCGATCTCGGTCGGGCAGATCTCCTCGGCGGCGCGGCCGGACGGGAAGGTGATCTCGACGGCCTCCAGGTAGTCGGGAGCCCCCTTGGGGACGCGCTTCTGGTAGAAGGCCTCGGCGTCGTTGTCACGCGGGCCGGTGGCCAGCCGGAAGCCCTCCCGGACCCCCGACGGCCACCGCTCCAGCGCGGTGGGCCGGTCGCGCAGCGCCCGCATCAGGCCGTCACCGACGGCGACGACGTACTCCGCCACCATCAGCTTGGTGACCTCGGGCGTGCGCCCCGTGGCCTCGTAGACCACCCGGTCCGGGCTGGACACCCGGACCTCCCGGTCGCCGGCCTGCACCATCGCCGCAGCGGTCTTCGCCATGTGGCGAGCCTACGGGCTGGTGACGGGGCCGGGATGAGACGAGACCGGCGCGTCAGCCGGTCACGGCACGCAGCTCGATGGGCACCTCCGGCACCGTGAGGCTGTCGACGACCTCACGACGGGCCAGGTCGACGACGTGGACCTGCTTCGTGGCGGGCTCGGTGACGTACGCGGTCCCGCCCACGACCTCGAGCAGCGGGCGGGCCTCCCGCCAGTCGAGAGGCTCCTGCCACGCGGCGGTCACCGGGAGCGACGAGCTGACCCGGGCAGTGCGGACGTCGACGACGTGCAGCCGGCCGTCGGTGCCGAGCACCAGGCCGTCGCCGTCGGGAGTGCGACCGAGCGAGCGGAAGCTGTAGCTGGCCGGGAGGTCGACCAGGCGCAGGCCCGCAGTGCGCGTGTCGACCACGGACACCCTCGTCGGGCGCTCGAGCTCGGCGTCGCGGTCGACCTTGTAGTCCCCCAGGACGTAGCGCGAGTCGTCGTGCCCGGCCTGGTTGCCGATCCGGCCGTAGGCGTCGGGAGCGTCGACCTTGGTGATCTCGCGGCCGTCGACGAGCAGCACGCCGTCCTCGCACCCGATGACAGCGACCTCGCCGGCGACTGCCTCGCCGTGCACGCCGGGGCAGTCGTCGGAGGCCGCCAGCCGGTTGCCGGCGGCGGTGACGACCTCCACGCCGTTGCGGGAGTCGGCATCACCGACGGTGCGGATGAGGTTGCCGTGCCCGTCCTGGACGGCGACGCCGTGGTGAGCGTCGACGGACTCCCACGTGTCGAGCCGCGGACCGGCCCCGCCGTCGCCCTCGAGGTCCGCCAGGTCGGCGGGGTCGAAGGCGGTGATGTCGCCCGTCGCGTCGTCGAACACCGTGGTCCGGCCGTGGTGGGCGACGACGTGGCCGGGCTCCTCGGCCTTGATGGTGAAGCCGGTGAGCCGGGGCTCGCCCACCCAGGAGTGGCCGTGGTCGCCGTGCGCATCGGTCCACGCGCCGGTGTCGAGCGCGGTGAAGCCGCCGGAGCCGGAGACCAGCACGTGCCGGTCGTCGCCAGCGTGGTTCAGCCGGAGGAACCCGTCGACGTGCTCGTCGAGCAGCACCTCCCCCGAGCCGGCGTCGAGGACGAGCACTCCGCCGTCGTACGACATCGCGAGGCGGGGGCTCGGTGCGCCGACCTCGGTGGCGGACGGCGGGCTGCCCGCCGCGGCCGGTGCAGGCGACGACTCCTCCGCGCCGCAGGCGACGAGGGCGGAGGAGGCGAGCAGGGAAAGGGCGAGTGGAGCGATGCGTGCGATCTTCATGAGAATGATTCTCATTCGCAATAGCCGCCACGTCAAGCCGGACTCACCGCACTGCCGGCAGGTGCGCAGAAACGAAACGGCCCGGGCACCCGCAGTGCGGGTGTCCGGGCCGTGCGACGAGCGGCGCCGCGGGAGCTGATCCCAGGCGGACTCAGTCGGCGCTGTGCGCGCCGTCGACGGGCTCCAGCGTCAGCGAGATGGAGTTGATGCAGTAGCGGTCGCCGGTCGGGGTGCCGAAGCCGTCCGGGAAGACGTGGCCCAGGTGCGAGCCGCAATTGGCGCACCGCACCTCGGTGCGGACCATGCCGTGCGAGCGGTCCTCGATGTACTCGATGGTGTCGCTGATCGGCTGGTAGAAGCTCGGCCACCCGCACCCGGAGTGGAACTTCGTGTCGGACTCGAACAGCTTGGCCTGGCAGGCCTTGCACCGGTAGACGCCCGTGGTCTCGGTGTCGGTGTACTCGCCGGTGAACGCGCGCTCGGTACCGGCCTCGCGGAGCACGTGGTACTCCTCGGGAGTCAGCGTCGCGCGCCACTCCTCGTCCGTCTTGTCGACCTCGTATGCCATGTCATCGAGCGTACTCAGCCACGCACGCGGACCTCGCGGGCGCCACCGCGGCGTCCCTCAGGCGACGACCCCGGCGACCGGCAGCCCGGCGGAGCGCCAGGCCGCGAAGCCGCCGACGACGTCGGTCGCCCGGTGGATGCCGAGGGCCTGCAGGGCGTCGGCCGCCAGCGAGGAGGTGTAGCCCTCCTGGCAGAGCACGATCACCCGCAGGTCGTACGACGCCTCGCGGACCCGCGCGTCGCTGCGCGGGTCGAAGCGCCACTCGAGCACGTTGCGCTCGACCACGAGCACGGGCAGCGTCGCCGCGACCTCACCCTCGGCGGCCCGCTGGGCGGCCGGGCGGATGTCGACGAGGACGGCGTCCTCGTCGGTGACCAGCTCCTGGAAGGCAGCCCGGACGCTGATCCGGTCGAGGCGGGAGCGGGCGTCGGCGAGCAGGGCGTCCACGCCGTCGTACCGCGGGGCCGGGCGTCCCGGGCCCGGCCCGTCAGCACCGCGGCGCTGGTTGCGCTGCATGTCCGCCACGGTAGCCAGCAGGGCGGTCACCACTCCTCTCCCGCGCGCTCGACGCCGAGCGCCTCGAGGCGGTCGCCCCGGAAGCGGAACCGGGTCATCGAGGACAGCCGCGGCGAGTAGGCGTGCAGCGAGAGGGCCGGCCGGTCGGTCTCGTTGCGGACGTCGTGGGCGTAGCCGGCGCCGAAGGCCTTGCCGTCACCGACGGAGAGGTCGACGAGCTGGAGGCCGCCGTCGAAGGTGTGCTCGGTGAGCCGGCCCTCCAGGACGGTGAAGGCGCCGGAGGAGGAGCCGTGGTCGTGCCAGTCGGTGGCGGCTCCGGGCGGCCACGAGATCAGCCAGAGCTCGTAGGCGTCGGTGGCGAGGACACGGGTCCACGTCCGCTCGTGCGGGTCGCGCTCGAGCAGGTGGGGCAGGTCGGGGTCGGCGGCGTGGCCGCGGACGACCTCGAGCAGGGGCAGGACGGCGAGCTGGGTCATCGGAGTTCCCTTCCGGGGAGGTGGGTCGGCGCAGCGCCGGCGGCGCGAGGGGCCGCAGCAGCGCTGGACCGACAGGTGGTTCGGAGCTGGATCAGGAGCTGGACCGGAGCTGGACCAGCGGCTGGGGAAGGTGCGGGCGGGATCAGCAGCAGCGACGACACAGCCCGCCGGCGCGCCACGTGGCGCGGGAGGCGAGCGGGGAACCGGACATGGCTCAATAGTGCATTAATTCAATAGAGTTTGCAAACTTCGCGCGTGGGCCGGCGCGTCGGTCGGCCGATCCGCCCCGCCGGCGGGTGCGAGGGGTCGACGGCAGGGCGCAGCGCCGGACGGTAGACGCCCGGGGAAAGGAAGGCTCGATGCCCCTGGTGGGGCGCCGGATCAGGGCAGGCGGTCGAGCAGGTCGGCGAGGTCGATCCGCCGGCCGGTGTAGAAGGGGACCTCCTCGCGCACGTGGCGGCGGGTCTCCGAGCCGCGCAGGTGCCGCATGAGGTCGACGATCCGGGTCAGGTCGTCGGCCTCGAAGGCCAGCATCCACTCGTAGTCGCCGAGCGCGAAGCTCGGCACGGTGTTGGCCCGGACGTCGGGGTAGCCGCGGGCCATCTGGCCGTGCTCGGCGAGCAGGCGACGACGCTCGGAGTCCTCGAGGAGGTACCACTCGTAGGAGCGGACGAAGGGGTAGACCGCGACGTAGTCGTGCACGCGCTCGTCGGCGAGGAACGCCGGCAGGTGGCTGCGGTTGAACTCGGCCGGGCGGTGCAGGGCCATCTGCGACCACACCGGCGCGAGACGCGCACCGAAGGCGGTCCGGCGCAACCGGTGGTAGGCGTCCTGCAGCTGGTCACTGGTCTCGGCGTGCCACCAGACCATGATGTCGGCGTCGGCGCGGAGCCCGGCGACGTCGTACACGCCGCGGACGACGACGTCGGAGGCGGCCAGGTCGGCGACCAGGGCCTCGAGCTCGGCGAGCTCGTTCTTGCGGACCACCTCGTCGTTGCCCAGCGGCTGCTCGAGCTTGAAGACCGACCACATGGTGAAGCGGATGGTCTCGTTGAGCTCGTTGATCTTCGCCGCGTTCGACTTGATGTGCGCCTGGGGGTCCGACATGCCTCCATTGTGCCGCGCCGCCCCGCGGCGCCCGACGTCAGTCCCGGCCGTAACCGGCCTCGCGGGCCTTGACGATCGCGTCGGCCCGGCCGGTGGCGTGCAGCTTGGCGTAGATCGCGGACACGGCGTTGCGCACGGTCTTGTTCGAGACGTAGAGCTCGGCGGCGATCTCGTCGTTCGTCCGGCCGGCGGCGATGAGGTGCAGGACGTCGCGCTCGCGCTCGGTCAGGCCCGGGAAGGGCTCGTCGGCGGCGACCGCGGGGGCGGCGGCGGCCCCGGCGAAGAACGCCGCGATCCGCTCCGCCAGGCTGGCGCCGAAGACCATCCCGCCCGCCGCGGCGGAGCGGATCGCGGCCTGCACCTCCTCGGCGCCGGCCCCCTTGAGCAGGTAGCCGCAGGCACCCGCCCGCACTGCGGCGAGGATGGTGTCGTCGTCCTCGTTCATCGTCAGCATCACCACGCGCAGCGAGGGGTCACGGCCGGTGAGGAAGCGGGTCGCCTCGATGCCGTCCAGCCCGGGCATCTGGATGTCCATCACGACGAGGTCCGGCGTGGTCTCCTGCACCACGTGCAGCGCCGCACGGCCGTCGGCCGCCGTGCCGACGACCTCCAGCCCGTCGAGCGCGCCGAGCAGGGCGACGAGCCCG
This sequence comes from Nocardioides sp. J54, assembly GCF_000519005.1. Classification (GTDB taxonomy): domain Bacteria; phylum Actinomycetota; class Actinomycetes; order Propionibacteriales; family Nocardioidaceae; genus Nocardioides. Next base: position 9,021 of record NZ_JAER01000054.1, read on the forward strand.
TCGCGGACGATCTGGTGGTCGTCGACCACGACGACGCGGACCGGGGCGGTCGGGGTGGGCGGTGCGGTGCTCATGCGGGCGTCCTCAGCGGGAGTCGGGCCGAGACGACCGTGCCGCCGTCCGGAGGGCTGGTGATGGTGGTGCTGCCGCCGAGCTCGGCGGCCCGCTCGCGCAGGCTGGACAGGCCGACGCCGGCGGTGCGGTCGGGCGCGATGCCGACCCCGTCGTCGGCGACCTCGACCAGGAGGTCGTCCCCGGTGACGTCGAGCCGGAGGCGGACGCCGGAGGCCTGCGCGTGCCTCGCGACGTTGGTGAGCGCCTCGCCGGCGATGCGGTACGCCGCCACCTCGACCGCCGCCGGCAAGCGTCCGGCGAGGTCGGCCGCGGTGATGGCGAGCGGGAGGTCGAGGGTCTCGGCCTGCTGGCGCAGCGCCCCGACGAGCCCCCGGTCGTCGAGGGCGGGCGGGCGCAGGTCGTGCACCAGGCGTCGTACGTCGGCGACGACGTCCTGCACCTGGGCGCTGACCTTCTCGATCTGCTCCCGTGCGGCCTGCGGGTCACGGTCGACGGTCATCCGCGCGGCCTCGAGCTGGAAGACGATGCCCGACAGGGCGGGCCCGAAGCCGTCGTGGAGGTCGCGGCGGATCCGGCGTCGCTCCTCCTCGCGTGCGGTGACGAGGCGCTCGCGGCTGCGCTGCACCTCCTCGGCGAGCTGGCTGGCGCGCGCGGCGGTCGCAGCCTGCCGGACCAGGTCGCCGAGCAGCTGCTGGTCACGCAGGGTGAGCTGGCTGCGCAGGCCGCGCGCCGGCAGCACCAGGCTGCCGATGGTGGCCCCGCGGTAGGTGATCGGCAGCGTGCGCACGTGCCCGGGGCGGTCCCCGACGGTGGTGACCAGCCGCTCGCCGTGGGTGCGCTCGACCTCCACGCTGACGAACGGCACACCGAACGCCGTCGCCACCGCCTGCGCGACGGCGGCCAACTGCTCACTGGTGTCGTCGGTGGTCTCCAGCGTCGAGGCGAGGCCCGCGACGACGTCGTACCGGTTGGTGCGCTCGCCGAGCAGCAGCCGCCGCACGAGCGCGGACAGGCGCTGGCGCAGCGGCCCGTAGAGCAGGACCGCGACCGCGAGCACGACGGCCACGACCTGCGCCCGGCTGAGGTCGTCGTCGAGGGCGAGGGTGAGCAGGCCGAGCACCGCGACGTCGGCCAGCACCAGGACGGCGAGGACCGCGCCCAGCACGGCCGTCCGGGCGAGCAGCTCCTGGATCGGCGCGAGCGCCGGGCGGACGATGGCGACCGTCATCGCGGCGGGTGGCACCACGGTCGCGGTGAATGCGCCGAGGTGGTCACCCGCAGGGAGCGGGAAGACTGCGCCGATGAGCAGGACGCCGACGATGACCAGCACGCTCCACAGCAGCCAGCGCATCCGGTCACGCTCCAGCCCGGCGGAGCGGCGGTAGCGGACCACGACGGTGAGCAGGGAGAAGAAGAACGCGGCCACACCGAGGGCGATGCCGAGGGAGACGACCTGCGGGCCGTGCCCGGCGAGGACGCCGAGCGAGGTGGGGTCCTGGTCGATCCCCGGCGGAAGGCTGTCGATCCGCTGCTCCCCCTCGGCCGGGGCGACGAGGACGGCGAGGCCGCTGAGCACGAGCATGCCGACCGCCACCCACGACGCCGGCGTCCAGCGGCCGGGGAGGAAGCGGCCGGTCGGGAAGACCAGCAGCAGGCCGGCGATGACGGCGGTGAGGTAGGCGCCGAAGCGGTTGAGGAACCACAGCGCGAAGGTCATGCCCGGCCACGCGTCGTCCGCGGTGAGGCCGGCACGGATGTAGCTCTGCGCGAACCCGTCGAGGGACCAGAACAACCCGTAGGCGGCGAGCACCCAGCCGAAGCGCTGGGTGTGGCCGCGCAGCAGGACGACGGCCGCGAGGACACCGAGGACGGCGCCGTTGACGATCCACGGCCAGCCCGCGCCGCCGGAGGCGACGTCGATGCCCGGGCCGGACGCCGGAGCGGTCAGGTCCAGCCAGGCACCGGCCGGCAGGAGCAGCACGCACAGCGCCGGCACCGCCAGCACGGTGGCCAGCCGGGCACCGCGGGGGCGGGGGTCGCTCTGCACCGGCACATTGTGCAGCCGGCCCGGCCCCCTCCGTGGCGGAATGGGAGCCGGACCGGCTGCGGTCGCGATCGGCACTGGTTCCTCGGGTGCCGGGTCAGGCGCGGCCGCGGAAGGCCTTGTCGCCCGCGAGGAAGCCCACGGCGATGACGATCATGCCGACCGGGCCGGTCATACCGGCCATGTACTGCAGCGGGGAGAGCCCGATGAGCAGGGTCAGGCCGCCGCCGACGAGGCCGACGAGGCCGAGCCACCGCGGCAGGCCGCCCTCGCGGGCGACGCCGAACAGGCACAGGCCCGAGAGGCCCAGCAGGCCCCAGCACCACGGCACGGTGCCGATCCAGTGGTTGAAGAAGGTGGCGCTCTCCGGGACGACCATGTCCGAGCCGGCCGCGAAGATGAACTCCGTGTCGAGGCCGGAGCCGACGACGAGCATCACCGCGGTGATCACGACGCCGGTGAAGGCGACGGTCGGCAGCACGCTGTCGCGACCGGCCGTGGCCTTGAGCCGGCGGTGCAGCCCGGCCGCGAAGGGCACCATCAGCACGGCGCTCAGCATCGTGAAGGTGTGGAACGCCAGCATCTGCGGGACGAGGTCGCCGAGCTTGTCGGACACGGCCTGGGCGTCCCCCTGGATGTCGGGGTCGTAGACGGCGTTGACCATCGACGAGGTCACCATCATGCCGATCCCGGCGACACCGGCCAGCAGGCCGGACAGCGCCCACCGGGTCGGCGGGTAGGTCGTCGGCTCGTCGTGCTGGCCCTGGCGCTGGTCCTGGGTCGGGTCGAGGGCGGGGGCGGGGCGGTGGGTCTGCGTTGTCATGCCCTGACCGTGCCGGGCCGCGTGTCCCACCCGACAGGGACAACCCGGCACACCTCCCGGGACACCCGCCCCTCGTCGTACCCCGCGACGACGAGGTGCGTGCCTGTGCACCGCGAGGTGTGAAAGTTGGCGGCACGACGTGGCTGGGTCCCGACCCCGAGGTGCGACGGTTCGGGGCACGAGGTGTGCCGGATCGTCGCCCGACGTGCCTGCGGCCGGCACACCCTCACACCTCGCGGCGCAAAGCCTCACACCTCGCGGCGCAAAGCCTCACACCTCGGCGGGGTCAGGTGAGGAGCGAGGCGGTGGCGGTACGGGCGGAGGCGATGGTGGCGGGGATGCCGACGCCGTCGTAGGCGGCACCGCAGACGGCGAGGCCGGGGACGGGGGCGACGGCGGCGCGGATCCGGGCGACGCGCTCGGTGTGGCCGACCCAGTACTGCGGGAGGCCGCCGCCCCAGCGCTGCACGACGGCGTCGACGGGCTCGGCACGCAGGCCGGTGGCCTCGGCGAGGTCCGCCAGGGACGCGCGCACCAGCTCCTCGTCGGGGACCTGGAGGGTCGCCTCCTCGCCGTACCGGCCGAGCGAGGTGCGCAGCACGAGCAGGCCGTCGCCGGCGTCGCGGACCCAGTCCCACTTGGCGAAGGAGAAGGTCGACGCCTTCACCCGACGGCCGTCGACGGGCGGGACGAGGAAGCCGGAGGCACCGACGTCGAGCGCCTCGGCGACGCCGGGGTCGTCGGCGCGGAAGGCGAAGGTCACCAGCGCGACCGAGGCGTAGGCGACCTCGGCGAGCTCGGTCGCGGCGACGGGCGCGACGTCGGCGAGCAGGCGGGCGGCGGGCGCGGCCGGGGTGGCGACGACGAGCAGGTCGGCGGTCTCCTCGCCGGTCGGCGTGGTGACCCCGAACCCCCCGCCGGTACGACGACAACCGGTCACGGGCGCGTCGTAGCGGACCTCGACGCCGGGCCGGTCAGCCAAGTCGGCCGCGAGCGCGGCGGGCAGCCGCCACATGCCACCCTCCACGGCGGCGAAGACGGGCGGGGCGTCCCCCGGCGGCTGCGGCAGGGTGAAGTCGTCGCGGGCCAGGAGGTCGGCGAGCTGCGGCACGGCGGAGCGCACGGAGATCCGGCGGGCCTGCCCGGCGTACACGCCGCCGAGGAGCGGTTCGACCAGCCGGTCGACCACCTCGTCGCCGAAGCGGCTCGCCACCAGGTCGCCGACGGAGGCGTCCCCGTCGGTGTGCCGGACCACCTGCTGGCGGGCGCGGGCCATCCCCTCGGGCGAGAGGATGCCGGTCGCCTCGAGCTGGTCGAGGTCGAGCGGCGCACCCATCAGGCTGCGCGGCAGCGGGCGCAGGGCGCCGCGGGTCCACACCCGCGAGCTCGCCCGGGTGGGGTGCACGAGCGGCAGGCCGAGGTCGCCGGCGAGCGCCGAGCCCTCGGGCCGGCGGTGCAGCATCGCCTCGGCGCCGACGTCGACCTGCACCCCCGCGACGCGGTCGCCGCGGAGCTTGCCGCCGGGCCGGTCGGTGCCCTCGAGGAGCAGGACCGACGCACCGGCGTCGGCGAGGTCCCGGGCGGCCACGAGCCCGGCGATCCCGGCCCCGACGACGATCGCGCTGCGCACGGCACCAGTCTCCCAGAGCCACCTCCAGCGCCTGCCGCCAGCCGTCGGGAACCGCTCGGCCCGGTGCCGCGTCGCATCCGCATGAACCCGACGAACCCCCGCCCCACCAGCCGGTCCCGCAGCCGGTCCCGCAGCCGCACCCGCCCCCCTGCCCTGCTCGCGGCCCTCGTCGCACTCGTCGCCGTGCTCCTCGCCGGGTGTGCCGGCTCCGGCTCGGACTCCTCGTCGGGCGCGGACGTGGCGATGTCCGAGGCCGAACCGGCGGACATCGGCGACGAGGGACGCGCGGCCGGGGCGGAGGCCGAGGCGGCCGACGCCGCCCAGGGTGACGACGCCGCCGGTGTCGCCCGGGTGGTCGACCCCGGCCGGGACGCCGCCCGCGTCTCGCCGGGGGCGGCGGTCATCCGCACCGGCACCATCGGCCTCGAGTCCGAGGACGTGGGCAAGGCCCGCTTCGACGTCCGCAAGGTGGTCGACATGTACCGCGGCACGATCACCGACCAGGAGACCTCGACCGCCGAGGAGGGCCGGCTGGGCACCGCCCGGCTGGTGGCGCGGGTCCCGAGCGACAGCTTCGACGACGCGACCCGCGAGCTGGAGGAGGTCGCCACGCTGCTCGGCTCGACGACGTCCGGGGAGGACGTGAGCACCGAGGTGGTCGACGTGGCCGCACGGGTCCGCGCCCAGCGGGCCAGCGTCGCCCGGGTGCAGGCGCTGCTCGCCCAGGCGAAGGACATCCAGCAGGTGATCTCGGTCGAGCGCGAGCTGGCGACACGGCAGGCCGACCTCGACTCCCTGGTGGCGCGGCAGGAGTACCTCGCCGACCAGACGTCGTTCTCGACGATCACCGTCACGATCGAGCAGCCGGACGGTGACCGCGCGGACGAGGAGGACGAGACGGACGGATTCGTCGAGGGCCTGGCCGCCGGCTGGGACAGCTTCGTCGGCGGACTCGTCGCGATCCTGACCGTGGTCGGCTTCCTGCTGCCGTGGCTGGGCCTGCTCGCCCTGGTCGTGGCGCCGCTGTGGCTCCTGGTCCGGCGCCGCGGCGCACGCCGGTCCGCACCCCCCGCCCCGGCCGGCCCCTGATCCCCACGACAGGGGTGCAGCCGGGGCGACGGGAGGGTCAGGCGAGCAGCTTCTCGACGACCGGGCGGCTGCGCGCCAGCCAGTCGGCGTACGCCGCCGGGTCGTCGTGCTGCTTGTCGCGGACGTAGAGCGGGCTGCCCGGCACGACCCCGCCGAGGTGGCTGAGCAGCGGCACCAGCCCGTGCTCGGGGGCCAGCGTGTGGCCCGGTCCCCCGCCGAGCATCAGCGGGACGGTCACCCCGGTGAGCTCGCCGGCGCCGAACCGGTCGAGGAAGAGCTTCAGCAGCCCCGTGTACGTCGCCTTGTAGGTCGGCGACGCGACGACGACCAGGTCGGCCGCAGCCACCTGGGCCACCGCCTCGGCGACCTCGGCGTCGGTCCAGTCGAAGAGCCGGGCGCCGACCGTGGCCAGGTCGACCACGAGGTCGGGCTCGCGGCCGACCAGCTCGCGGTGCAGCAGCAGCGCGGCGTCCAGGGTGCGGCTGGCCGGCTTCGGGTTGCCGACGACGACCACCGTGCGCGGGGAGCTCCCGCCCGACACCGCGCTCACCGTCCCACCGACGCGAAGGGGACCGCCGAGCCGTACTGCCGCTGCGGACCGTCGTGCTTCCACAGGCCGCGCTCGGCGAGGATCGGCAGGACACCCTCGCCGAACCAGTAGGCGCCCTCGAGGTGCGGGTACGCCGAGAGCACGAACTCGTCGAGGCCGAGCTCGGCGTACTCCTGGATCCGGTCGGCGACCTCCTCGTGGCTGCCGACGAGCGCGGTCCCGGCGCCACCGCGGACCAGGCCGACGCCGGCCCAGACGTTCGGGTAGACCTCGAGGTCGTCGGTGCGGCCGTCGTGCAGGTCGAGCATCCGGCGCTGGCCCTCGGACTCGCTGCGGCGCAGGCCCTCCTGGACCTTGCGCACGGTCTCGGGGTCGATCTCGCTGAGCAGGCGGTCCGCCTCGGCCCACGCCTCCTCGGCGGTGTCGCGGGTGATCACGTGCATCCGGATGCCGAAGCGGATCGGCCGGTGGTCGGGGCCCCGCCCCTCGGCGGCCGCGAGCTCGCGGATCCACGCGATCTTCTCCGCCACGGCCTGCGGCGGCTCGCCCCAGGTGAGGTAGACGTCGGCGTGCTCGGCGGCGACCTTCCCGGCCGCCGGCGAGGAGCCACCGAAGTAGATCTCCGGGAGCTTCGCGGGCAGGAAGCCCAGCCGCGCCGCGTCGACCGAGAGGTGCTTCCCCTCGTAGTCGACGGTCTCGCCGGCCCAGAGCCGGCGCACGATGTCGAGGAACTCCCCGCAGCGCTCGTAGCGCGCGTCCTTGTCGTGGTAGTCGCCGAACATCCGCTGCTCGTGGCTCTCCCCGCCGGTGACGACGTTGAGCAGCAGGCGGCCGTCGGTGAGGTTCTGGAAGGTGGTCGCCATCTGGGCGGCGAGGTACGGCGCGACGAGGCCGGGCCGGAAGGCGACGAGGAACTTCAGCCGCGCGCTGGTCTGGGCCAGCATCGCGGTGGTCACCCACGCGTCCTCGCACCAGGCCCCGGTCGGGGTCAGCGCGGCCTCGAAGCCGTTGTCCTCGGCCGCCCGCGCGACCTGGGTGAGGTAGGAGACGTCGGCCGGGCGCCCGGACTGGCCGGGGTTGACGCCGTGGCCGCCGCCGACGACGTGGCGGCCGTCGCCGCCGTTGGTGGGGAGGAACCAGTGGAACTTCAGTGACATGAGGGGGCTTTCCTTGGACAGGCGCGAGGGTGGATCAGATCTGGCCGTGGTTGGGGGGTGGGGTGCCGTCGATGGCGTGGCGGCCGAGGTGGTGCACCTTCCACGCGGCCGGGTCGTGCAGGGTGTGGGTGCGGGCGTTGCGCCAGTGGCGGTCGAGGTCGAGGGTCCTGAGCGCCGACCGGGTGCCGGCCACCTCGAAGAGGCGGCTGGCCGCCTCCAGCGAGGCCGCCGTGGTGGCGGCCCGCGCCGCGGACACCGCGAGGCTGGCCTCGGCCGCGGTCTCCGCGGTGAGGTCGGCCCGGGCGCGGTCGACGGCCCGGCCGGCCTCGGCGAGCAGCGCCTCGGCGCCGCGCACCTGCAGCTCGACCTCGCCGAACGCCTGGACGACCAGCGGGTCGTCGGCGGCGCTGTCGGTGTCGTAGAGCGCGAGTGCGTCCGGGTAGGGCCGGCTCCTCGTGGTCACGAACGCGGCGGCGTCGCGGATCGCGGCGCGGGCGATGCCGGCGTCGATCGCGGCGTGCAGGAGCTGGGCGAACGAGCCGTAGGCCTGGGGTCGCTCGAACGTCAGGTGGTACGGCGTCACGCGGTCCGCCGCGACCCGGACGTCCTCGAGCCGGACGGTCCCGCTCGCGGTCGTGCGCTGCCCCAGCCCGTCCCAGTCGTCGATGACCGTGACGCCCTCGGCGTGGCGGCCGACCCACGCGACGGCGAGCGGGCCGCCCTCGTCGAGGTGGGCCAGGACCGGGATCCAGTGCGCGAGGTAGGCGCCGGTGGCGTAGCCCTTCTCGCCGTCGAGCACCCAGTCACCCGGGCGCTCGGGGTCGGGACGCAGCGTCGTGGCGTGGTCGCGTACGTGCTTGCTCCGGACCTCGGACTGCGCGTTGCCGAAGCGCTTGCCGGCGACGACCTCACCGAGCAGGAACCGCTTCTGCTCCTCGGTCCCCTGCTCGACCAGCGCGTTGACGTAGACGAAGTGGCTGTGCGGGATCTGGGCCACGTTGGGGTCGCCGGTGGCGAGCAGCCGCACGACCTCGGCCAGCACGGTGGCGCCGAGCCCGGGGCCGCCGTGCTCGACGGGGACGGTGAGGGCCAGCAGGCCGGCGGCTGAAAGGGCATCGACCTCCGCGACCGGGAGGATCCGCTCCTGGTCGCGCCGGGCCGAGCCCTCGGCGAGCCGGACGGCCAGGTCGGCCGCCGCGGCGATCGCCGAGTCGGCGGTGTGGGTGGCCGGGTCGACGTACGCCGGGGCGACGGCGTCGACGGGCGCGATGGACGTGAGCGACATCAGACCCGCTCCAGCTCCGCGGCCTCGAGCTCGCGGACCAGCGGGAGCACCTCGCGGCCGAAGTACTCGACGTCCTCGAGGTAGTGCAGGAAGCCGAGCAGGAAGAGGTTCACGCCGCGCTTCTTGTACTCGATCATCCGGGTGGCGATCTGCTCGGGCGTGCCGATCAGGCCGGTGCGGAAGCCGTCGTTGTACTGGACCAGGTCGGCGAACTCGGAGTCCTGCCACATGCCCTTCTTGTCACCGGTGCTCTGGCCGGCCTGCTTGACGGCGGCGCCGAAGCCCTCGACGGCCTCGCGGTCGGCCTTGTCGATGATCTCGCGCAGCACGTCGCGGGCCTCGGCCTCGGTGTCGCGGCCGATGAAGAAGCCGTTGACGCCGAACTTCACCTTGCGGCCGTGCACGGTGGCCACGTCGCTGACGTCACGGACCTGCTCCGCGATGCCGTCGGGGGTGTTGCCGTTGGCGAAGTACCAGTCGGTCACGCGGCCGCCCATGCCGCGGGCGTCGGTGGAGTTGCCGCCCATGAAGATCTCGGGGTGCGGGCGGTCCGGCGAGCTCAGCGGCTTCGGCTTGAGGTCGAAGTCGTGGAGGCGGTAGAAGTCGCCGTTGAGCTCGGCGTGGTCCGAGGTCCAGATCTCGCGGACGTAGCGGATGAACTCCTCGGCGCGGCGGTAGCGCTCGCCGTGCTCGAGCCACGGCTCGCCCAGCTTGGTGAACTCGTCCTTGAACCAGCCGCTGACGACGTTGATCGCGGCGCGGCCGCCGGAGATCTGGTCGGCGGTGGCGATGAGCTTGGCGAGCACGCCCGGCTGCCACAGGCCCGGGTGGACCGCGGAGATCACCTTGAGCCGCTCGGTCGCGAGCAGCAGCGCGAGGCTGAAGCTGGTCGACTCGTGCTGGTACGCCGCGCCGTACGACGCGATGTAGCGCACCTGGGACAGGGCGTACTCGAAGCCGTTGTTCTCGGCCAGGCGGGCGAGCTCGACGTTGTAGTCGTAGCCCCAGTCCGTGCGCTGCTCGATCTTGCTGACCACCAGGCCCCCGCTGACGTTGGGGACCCAGTAGGCGAACTTGAGCGGCTGGGCGAAGGCTTCGGGGTCGAAGATCTGGTCGTTCATGGCGGTACCTCTGGTCTCGGAGGAACTAAGTCGAGTAGTTCGCTAGACATTAGCGGAGAAGAAGTGGAACAGGAATCGGATCGGGGCCGCCGGCTCCGTGGAACCGGCGACCCCGCGACAGGCAGGGCCTTGCACCCTGCCTCCGGACCGTCAGGCCGGGCTCGGCACCGGGGCGTCGGCCGCAGCCGCAGCCGCGTCGACGGCGGTGCCCGCCGGGGTCCGGCCGATGGCCCAGGCGTACGGCGGCGGCGTGCCGTTGACGAGGTGGCCGCCGACCACCCGCGCCTTGAGGATGCGCGGGTTGTGCGAGGACACCGTGCGCGCGTTGCGCCAGTGTCGGTCGAGGCCCTTGCTGATCGCCGTGGCCGACGCGCCGAGGGTGTCGAACAGGTCGGTCGTCAGCCCGAGCACGAGATCGGTCACGACGACCTGCGCCGCCGACGACTCGACCTCGGCCCGCTCGTTGGCGGCCGCCACCTGCTCGGGCGCGCTCGCCGCGACCGGCGCCAGGTCGGCGACGGCCTGGATGGCCTCCGCGACCCGCAGCGTGGCCGCCTCGGCGGCGTACACCGCGGCGGACGCCTCACCGATCCGGGCCAGCACCTGCGCGTCGTCGCGCACCCGCGCCGCGTTGGCGTGGGAGTAGTTGCGCTCGCGGCGCTGCACGTGGTCGACGAAGTCGGCCACCGCCGCCCGTCCGATGCCGGCGAGGACCGCCAGCAGGTTCAGCTGGTAGAGCGCCGTCTGGTACGGGAAGCGCTCCCCGAAGGCCAGCACGTTCGCGGCAGGGACGACCGCGCCGTCGAAGGTGGTCGTGCCGCTGCCGGTCCCCCGCTGGCCGAAGCCGTCCCAGTCGTCGGTGACGGTGACCTGAGGGTCGCGGGTGTCGACGATCGCGATCGCGAAGTCGTCGTCGTGGCCCTCGCGGACCCGCCGGACGTAGACGTCGGCCCACTCGGCGTAGATCGTGCCGGTCGTGTAGAACTTGCTGCCCGTCAGCCGGTAGCTGCCGTCGGACTGCGCGGTCAGGACGGTCTGCTGGGTGTCGATCGCCGTCGCGCCGACCTCCGACCAGGCGTTGCCGGCGATCTCGCCGGCGGCGAAGCGGTCGAACCACTCCCGCTGGTCGCGGCCCTGCGCGTGCTGCCACAGCCGGTCCTCGACCAGGGCGGCGTGCCCGCGCAGGGCCTGCGGCAGGTTGCTGTCCGCGGCCGCGAGGTCGATCCAGAGCTGCGTGAGTGCTGGAATCGAGACCCCGCGGCCGCCGTACCCGGTCGGGACGCGCAGCGCCCCGAAGCCGCTCTCCTTGAGGCGGCGGACCTCCTGGTCGGGCAGGACGTCGTCGAGCTCGCGCTGCAGCGAGCCGGCGCCGATCTCGGCGAGCAGCGGCTGGTACGCCGCCCGGAGCTCCTCGAGCCGGGCGCGGTCGTCACTGGTGCTCATCGCGGCCTCCTCACGTGTACCAGGTCGGCTCGGGCAGCTCGCCGAGCAGCGCGTAGCGCCCGACCTCGGCCCGCTTGTGGGCGACCGGGTCGTGGAGGCTGTGGGTGCGGATGTTGCGCCAGAAGATGTCGAGGCCGACCGAGCTCGCGGTCGCGCGGGCGCCGGTGACGTCGTAGACGCGGGTGCCGATCTCGAGGCCGGTGTCGATCGCGACCTGCTTGGCGGCCGCGATGAGCACGGCCGCCTCGCCGCGCTCCTCGGGCGTGACCGTGTCGGCGTGGGCGTTGATCGCCTCGATGAGCGTGGCCGCGCGCTCGGTGAGCGCCTCGGCGGCCCACAGCTTCGAGCGCAGCTCGCCGTAGGTCTCGAGGATGTAGAACTCCTGGGTCGCGGTCTCCTTGAGGTCCGGCGTGTAGGGCCAGGGCCGGGTCTTCTCGCGGGTGTAGGTCGCCGCGGTGGCGAGCGCCCCCTCGGCGATGCCGAGGTAGATGTTGGCGAAGATGATCTGGATCAGCGGCACGTTGAGGGTGTTGTAGACACGCGGCTGGAACTCCCAGCCGTTCGCGGTCCGCACGTAGCCGGCCGCGGCTTCCCACGGCACGCGGACGCCGTCGATGACGACGCCGCCGCTCTCAGTCAGCCGCTGGCCGAGGCTGTCCCAGTCCCCCTTGAACCGGATCGCGGGCTGCTGGGTGGGCACGATCGCGAAGACGTGCTTGTCGGTGCCGTCGAGCACACCTTCGAGCACGGTGACGTCGGAGACCCGACCGCCGGTGGAGAAGGACTTCTCGCCACGGAAGACGATCTCGTCGCCCTCGTCGGTGATCACCAGGTCGGCGTCGCGCGGGTTGACCGCACCACCGAAGAACCACTGCTCCTTCGTCGCCTGCTCCTCGACGGCGGCGACCTGCTCCGGCGTGCCGACCAGCCGCACGGCCCAGAACCACAGCAGGTGGTAGCCGAGCAGCTGTCCGATCGACCCGTCGCCGGCGCTGACCGCGCGGATCACGCGCAGCGCCGTGGTCCAGTCCTGGCCGGCCCCGCCGTGCTCCACCGGTCCGAGCAGGGTGACCAGGCCCGAGTCCTTGAGCAGCTGCACCTCCGCGGTCGGTACGGCGAGGGCGCGGTCGCGCTGCACGGCGTCGGCGGCGAGCGTGGTGGCCACCTGGCGCGCCCGCTCGACCCAGCCCTCGGGCGTCGTCGGTCGGTCGGTCCAGCCTCCGGGGGCGGCGCCGGCAGTGGCGCCGGTCGGGGAGGTGAGGTCGGCAGTCATGAGGGCGTGTCTCCTCGTGTCGAGACGGTCGGCACGGCCGGGTCCGTCGTGTTAACGTTTGTCTACAGACTTACTTGACTTACTTCCGGGAACAACCCCCTCGACCCACGGCGTCGCCGATGGACGTGAAAGGCAGCACCCATGCGGATCGAACAGCTCGAGTACCTCGCGGCGGTGACGCAGCACGGTTCGCTGCGGCGGGCCAGCGAGAAGCTGCACCTCTCCCAGCCGGCGCTCAGCGAGGCCATCACCAAGCTCGAGCGGGAGCTGCGGGTCACCCTGCTCGACCGCCGGCGCTCCGGTGCCCGGATCAGCCGCGACGGCCGGGAGCTGCTCCCCTACATGACCGAGGTGCTCGCGGCCGTCGACCGGCTGCGCGCCGCCGCCGGCGACCAGCGCACCGACACCCGCGTGATCCGGGTCGGCACGGTGCACGCCGCGACCTCGACCCTGCTGGTGCCGGCGGTGCGGGCCTTCCAGGAGCGGCACCCGGGGACCACCGTCGAGGTGCTCACCCTGCAGCAGGCGCAGATCGACGAGCAGCTGGCCGAGGGCACCCTCGACCTCGGCCTGGTCAACGTGCTCGACGGCGACGACCCGCCGATCGGACTCGACGGCGTCGACCTCCTGCACGGCCGGCCGGTCGCCGTGCTGCCGGCGGGGCACGCCCTCCTCGCCCGCCCGCAGGTCACCCTCGACGAGCTGCGCAACGAGCGCTTCGTGATGATGCGCGCCGGCTACGTCATGCACCGCTACGTGCACCGCGCGTTCGGCCCGGACGTGCCGCCGGCGGCGCACAGCACCGACGGCGCGGAGATGGGCAAGGCGCTGGTCGCCGAGGGCGTCGGCGTCACCGTGCTCCCGGACTACTCCGTCATCGGCTGCCCGCTCCAGCGCGTCGGGATGATCGAGCCCCGCCCGATCGCCGGGAACCAGACGACGGTCACCCTCCAGCTGCGCCAGCGCCGGTCGCTGCAGCAGCCGCTGCCCGTGCGCGAGCTGCAGAACGCCCTGGCGACCCGGGCCGCGGAGTACCGCGCGTCCTCGAGGGCCGAGGTGAAGGCCGGCGCCGCCTCCTGACGCCCTGCACGGGGCTGCGGGGCGGGTCGGCCATGATGGCGACATGACCGCGACCCGCATCGCCGTGCTCATCGACGCCGACAACACCTCGCCCCGGCACGCCGAGGCACTGCTGGAGGAGATCGCCAAGTACGGCGTCGCGACGGTCAAGCGCGCCTACGGCGACTGGACCACCTCGCAGCTCGGCGGCTGGAAGGGCGAGCTCAACCACCACGCCATCGTGCCGGTCCAGCAGTTCGCCTACACGACCGGCAAGAACTCCACCGACTCCGCACTGATCATCGACGCGATGGACCTGCTCTACAGCGGGAACCTGGACGCGTTCGCGCTGGTGTCGAGCGACAGCGACTTCACCCGGCTGGCCACCCGCATCCGCGAGTCCGGCCTCACCGTCTACGGCCTGGGCCTGCGCAAGACCCCGCAGTCGCTCGTGGCGGCCTGCGACACCTTCATCTACCTCGAGGTGCTCGGCAAGGACTCCCCTCCCGACGACGCTGACGACGCCGACGACGCCGTGGACGCCGAGGCCGCCGAGGACCCGCCGCTGCCGAACCTGCAGAGCCTGCTGGTGCGCGGCGTCAACAACGCCTCCGGCGACGACGGCTGGGTCGACCTGGGCGCGCTGGGCAACTACCTCCGCACGGCCAGCCCGTCCTTCGACCCCCGCCACTACGGCTTCCCCCGCCTGCTCCCCCTCGTGGAGTCCCAGCCCTACCTGACCACCGAGAGCACCGGCACCGGCGTCCGCGTCGGCGTGAAGGGCCAGGTCCCCGTCCCCACCGCCGCCCCCGCGAAGAAGACGGTCACCACCGGCGCCCGCAAGACGGCGGCCAAGAAGACCGCCGCCAAGAAGACCGGCGCCAAGAAGGCTGCGCCGAAGAAGTAGCGACCCCGGTGCACCGGACTGCACCCACCACAGTCCGCCCCGCAGGCCCGGAGGTTTCGAGGCTCGGCCGCGGGCGGCCTCGCACCTCAACCACCGGCAGTCCGGCGAGGCGAACCCAGGGCTTGCCGCCAGGCTCACCCGCCGCGGCTGGTTGAGGTGTGAGGCGCGCCAGCGCCGAGCCTCGAAACCAGCGGCACCAGCACGCCGGGCTGTGCCCAGCACAGTCCGCCCTGCAGGCCCGGAGGTTTCGAGGCTCGGCCGCGGGCGGCCTCGCACCTCAACCACCGGGAGTC
>NZ_JAER01000055.1 GCF_000519005.1 Nocardioides sp. J54
CAGGTAGCACGTCTAGACATCACAGGTTGGTGCTTCTCATCGCGGGCAGCGGGGCGTACTGTCAACGGCCTCGGGAGGGACCCTCCGCCGGCGCCGCGGAGACGTGGCTGTCGCACTGTGGGACTGGCGACAGACACCCGATCGGGCGATGTGGGGTGGCCCGACTCAGGCGACGCCGACGGAGGGAGCTCGCACGGGAGACTAGCGCCGCGCCGTGCAGGCCGGGGTGTCAACAGCACGATTCCGCGCATTCCAGGCGCCCAGCCCGGGTGGCAGGATGAACAGCTGGCGGTTCGGGAGGAGGGCCCCTCCGCCACACGGACGGACCGATGTGGGACGCGGTCCGAACGCGAAACCCCGGGAGCGTGGGGCTCCCCCGGGACCGACGAAGGGGCCCACACTCAGTCTAGGGCCGTCGCAGGTACGGGTCAGCCGACTACCGCGGTGGTTGTCGATTCTGGAGGTACGCCTGCGTCGCGATCTTGGCACGGGCCGCCCTGACCAACGCGACGAAGGTCGCAGCCGTGAGCCGTCGCGGGTAGGAAGGCAGGTCGGCGCTGAGGAAGTCGCGGTCGTGAGTCACGCAGTAGCGCTCGCAGACCACGTCTCCGTCCGCCGATTGCTTGGCAGTTCCGTACACCACGCCGTCCTCGTGGGAGAGCGGAGGATTGCCGTCGGGGAAGATGTCGCCGACGGATCCGCCCGTTGACCGGCGAACGACGCCCCAGACGAGTTCATCGACCAATGTCTGAGCGTCGTCAGCGCTCCACCCCAGACCGCGATCCTCGGGGTAGAGCGCGGGGTCACAGGGCTGCTGCGCCTTGAATCTGACCAAGGCGTCGATGTGCGCCCCGGTCCACACGTGGAGAGGATGCTTGCCCGCGAACCGGCCGGTCGAGCAGGCCGCGATCGCTCTCAAACTGTCACAGCGGGGGTCTTCGTGCGGCACCGGCTCCGACGCGAGCGTCGCGGCGGACGCCTGCAGCTTTTGCCAGGTGAAGGGCGGGCCAATCAACTCGGCGACGTTCAAGTAGATGTTCACGTCGAACACGACGACGTGAGTCGTAACACCTGACAACGGTCTGCTCTAGCTCGCGCGAGGACTAGCAGTCGTCTGCGTCGCGCAGATCAACTCGAGTAGTGACGATGCCGTCGAACGAGAGTTCGGGCGGTAGCGCCTCCGCGTTCACCTTGATCTGGTCCAGCGGGATCGATGCCTGGAGTGTGGGATCGAGTTCACCGAGAAGCGCATCGATATCGAAGTCGTCATTCGCCACCCGGGGCGAGGCCACGAACACACCAGCGGCGGCCAGATCCTCCGCAGTGCGACCTCCCAGACGGCGGTGCTCGCGGTAGAAAGTCGCCATCGAGGCGCGGCTGATCGCCTTGTTGCTTCCGTGGTGAGCGGGCACGCCAGCGCGAGCCTCGCTCCACGGCGCTTCCTCGTGGGTTAGCGCGGAAAGCTGGTCGCCCGACATGCTGCCGTAGGCCGCACATACCAGCTCAACGATGCCCGCGGCCGTCTTCGTCAAGCGGACATCCGTCCGGCCCCGCGGGACCCGGCTGCTGAACGGCCTGCGCTCCCGCCACACTTCGTACACGACAGGACCGTTCTCCCAAGCTTGGCATTCCTCGTCGAACAGCGGGTGCCCAGTGATGGCGAGGTGCCACGCCTGGCTGTAGTAGAGAAGCTTCTGGAGTTGCATCGACGTCGGCGCCGATCCCAGCTGTTCGATGATGACGTCCGCGACGTCGTTCGCTCGCATGGCCATCACCTCGCTCCCGTACACGGCCTTAGCGTTCACCACCATCGTAGTCAAGCGCAGAAGGCCGCAGAAATCCCCAACACCCGCAGGATACGGGTGAGTGATCGCTGTTCACGCCGCCCGGACCCGTCGCCGAGCGTCCCGGATCCGCCGCAGCCGCTTCACCTCGACGGGGTACGCAGCCAGGGCGGCCGGCCGGTCGAGCAGCACGTTGACGTGGCGGGCGAACACCGGCATCGACCAGCCCAACTGGTGACGGACGTCGGACTCCCGCGCGCCGGCGTACCGGTAGGACGCGGCGGCGAGACGGATGGCCATGTGGTCGCGGACGGTCAGCACGGGAGCGGAAGGTACGGCGAGGGTCCGACACCTCACCCCTCGCGGTTCCCCAGACTGACGTAGCCCTCGACTCCGAAGACGTCGATCATGCACTCCTCGAGAGCCTCCCAGGACCTCTCGGGATCGTTGGCGATGAACGGTGGGGCGGAGTAGATGCACCACGCCTCGAGGGCGTCCACAGCCTCATCGACCTCGGGGAAGACCTTCGCCTCTCGGATGCCGTCGGCGGCGGCGGGCAGCTGCTCGCGGACGCAGGCGTCAAACCCGGCTGGCCGGGGCCCGTCCTTCTGGTAGAGGTCCACCCCGTCGTCGTCACCCAGGCTACTGGCGCACCACCCCTCCGCCCACGCCTTCTCCGCCTCGGTGTACGCCGCGGCCGGGTCGGGTGGCGGCGTGTCGTCGCCGGTGGGGCGCGTGAGGGCGACCAGGAGTGCGGCTGCCCCACCGACGAGGACGACGATCAAGGCGAGAGCGCGGGCGCGGACCATGCGGTCCACGGTACGCCGACGGTCCGCTGGTGTGGCGCTCGGATTCTGTAGCACGTGGGTAGCACTCGGCTCGAAAGCCAAACCGCCCCCGCCCTGCTGTCTGCGCAGGTCGGGGGCGGTTTTCTGTGCCGTGGCAGGTAGTGGATTCGAACCACTGTAGGCAATGCCGGCTGATTTACAGTCAGCTCCCTTTGGCCGCTCGGGCAACCTGCCGGGCTGTCGTCCGGCCCCCAGTGTTGGAAGCATCACGACGACGCGAAACAATAGCGCAGCAGCACCGTCCAGCCGAAAACCCCAACGCCCCGAAGGTGAACGAACCCATGGCCGACTCCTCCTTCGACATCGTCAGCAAGATCGACCGGCAGGAGGTCGACAACGCGCTCGGCCAGACTGCACGCGAGATCGCGACCCGGTTCGACTTCAAGGGCACGGGTGCCTCGATCGAGTGGAAGGGCGAGCACGCGATCGAGATCAGCGCGTCCGCCGACGACCGCGCGAACGCCGTGCTGAGCGTCTTCCAGGACAAGCTGATCAAGCGCAACCAGTCGCTGAAGATCCTCGACGCCTCCGAGCCGCGCCAGTCCGGCCAGGTGTCGAAGATCTCGATCACCCTCAAGGAGGGGATCAGCTCCGAGGACGCCAAGAAGATCTCCAAGCTCATCCGCGACGAGGGCCCCAAGGGCGTCAAGGCGCAGATCCAGGGCGACGAGCTGCGGGTGTCGTCGAAGAAGCGCGACGACCTCCAGGCCGTGATCGCGCTGGTCAAGTCGCAGGACTACGACTTCGCAGTGCAGTTCACCAACTACCGCTGACGCCGCAGGTCAGACGCTCAGTCGGTGCCCGTAGTCCGCACAGAGTCCGCAGGAACCCACAGAGACGCCGCCGCGGCCCGCGTCCGCTCCTCGGCCTTCGGCCACAGGTGCGAGTAGGTGTCGAGCGTGATCGTCGGCGACGAGTGCCCGAGCGCGTGCTGCACGGTCACGACATCGCAGCCGGCCGCGATCAGCCCGGAGGCGTAGAAGTGGCGCAAGTCGTGGAGCGTGAACGCCTCCATGCCCAGCGGCTCGCGCGTCTGGCGCCACAGGTGGCCGGCCGAGTTCCGGTTGAGCAGGACCCCGACTCCGAACAGCCAACCCTCCTCGCCCCAGACGCCGACCTCGCCGACGTGCCTGGACAGCAGCTCGATGAGCTCGTCTGCGACAGGGATGGTCCGCGCCGACCCCGCCTTGGGTGGCACCACCTTGGTGGTCGCTCGGGTCTGCCCCTGCACCTGCCGGCGGACTCGGATCTCCCGGCGCAGGAAGTCGACGTCACCGACCTGGAGCCCGGCCGCCTCGCCCAGCCGGAGGCCGGCGTAGGCGCACACCGCGACGAAGCCCACGAACGCCGGGTCGGGACACGTGTCGCGCGCCCTCGCCACCTGCTCGGCGGTCGGGATCATCATCGTGACCTCGACCTTGGCAACCTTCGGCAGCGCGACCCCCTCGGAGGGCGCCTCCCGGATCACCTTGTCCCGAACCGCGGCCCGGAAGGCCATGTGGACGTAGTTGTAGCGCATCTTCGTAGTGGTCGGGGCGAGCGTCGAGCTCATCTGCTTCACCCACGCCTCGACGTGCGAGCGGAGGATCTTCCGCATCGGCAACGCCCCGAAGGTCACCGACGCCGCGGCCTGCTGTGCTGCCTCGAAGGTCCCGTCGGCCCACACCTGTCGACCGGACCAGTCGGCGAACCAGTCGGCGAAGGTGATCTTGCCGTGGCGGGGGTCGATCCAGTCGCCGCGCACCAGACCGGCCGTCTCGTCGTCGAGCCAGCGCTGCGCGTCGAGCTTGCGGTCGAAGTGGCGGGCGTGCTCCCTGCCGCTCTCGTCGCGGTAACGCGCTCGCCAGCGGCCGTTCTCGCGCTTCTGGATGCTAGCCATCGGACTCGCCCGCGAAGGTCCGCGCGAGGTCGGCAAGAGACATCCTGCTGACCGATTTCGGAATGCTCGACCCATGCTTCTCTAGCAGGTCTCGGACGCGCTTCTCGGCTGGCGACTGGAAGTCCTCTTCGATCGCAGCTTCTTCTTCAGCCTCGTCAACCGGCAGTTCGCCCAGTTCCCTGAGTGCCTGCGCGTAGGACTCAGCCTCCTTGTAGAACTGATCCGTGATGGCGTCAGTGCGCTCGAGCCCACGTTTGATGAGCTCAAGGCCGCAGTAGATCCCCGTGGGCGCCTCCATCCCCAAGGCATCGTCGAACCCAGTCTCGACGATGGCTTCGAGGATCTCGATCTCAGTCAGGAACTCTTTCATCACGCGATCGACAATGTTTGTCGGCAGCCCCGCCCAGATCGCCCTACGAGCCGCGTTCCGGCGGATCGCCTCGCGGTCCCAGGTCATCTCCTCAACCCGTTTCTCGAGGATTTCCGCCATCGCGAAAGCCTCGTCGAGCCGGACCGACCGGCTGCCCTCTTCGATCCGCTGAATCGTCTGCTGGTGAAACGGGAACCCCCGCTCTTTCATTCTTCGGGCTAGGTCCGTCTGCGTCCAGCCACGAGACTCCCGTTCCCGGCGCACGGAGGCCGCGAAGACCTCTTCTCGTGAGTAATCACTAGCACTCATGACGTGACGATACAACGAAATGTTGGCGGTTGCCTACATGGTGGTTGCGGATTCTCCATGGGCATGGCAACCTACATGGTGTTGACCACGATCATCAGGAGGTTGTTATGACAGCCGCTGGATTTCCCTCGTCGGCTGCCGCGGCATGCCGGGCAGACCGCATCCTGCACATCAAGGAGGTCTCCGAGATGACCTCGATCCCGGAGAACACCCTCAGGTATTACCACCAGCTCTCCAAGGCCGATCCGCCCCAGTACGTAGGGCCCCGCGCAGTGAAGATCGGAAAACGGCTCTGCTGGAAAGAGTCTCAGGTGCTGGCCTGGCTCGACGAGGTCTTCGCGGAGGCCCAGTGAGCGCCCCGCGCGCTCACCCCACCAACGCACGCGGCGAGGGATTCATCCCGCCAAGAACGACATCCCTCGCCGCGCACTGAACACGATCACCCGAGAAGGGCAACCGCATGACCAAGGGTTTCACAGGCGCCGACCCGACCGCGAACGCGGCCGTCGGCAGGAACAAGATCGACGCCGAGACGATCCGCCGAAAGGCACAACTGCGGGACGAGGCCGACGCCGCCCGCAACGAGCGGCTCCGTCGCCTCCGCGAGCAGAAGGAGGCCAGCTGATGGACCTCTCCCTCACCACGACCGACAGCCTGACCGACACCACCACCGCGACCAAGACCGAGATTAAGCCCGAGACCAAGGCGGCCGACCCGGCGCCCCTCGAGACCGAGCTGACCTACCTCGTCGACTTCATCCTCGACAGGACGCAAGCGCCGTCGCTAGGGCGCCACGTCGCCGCCCACATCGAGGAGGTGGCCGCGGATCACGCACCCTGGTCTCGCGATTGCCGCTGGGGCGGCGGCCACATGTACGACGACCTGCCCTGCGGGGAGTACGAGCGCGCCCTGTCGCTGGGGATCGCGTGGATGAAGGACTACGTCCTCACCCTCGAGGACCGGCTCAAGGTCTGATGCCCCCTCGCCCCCGGCCCGACACCCGCGTCCGGGTCGGGGGCGCCGTACCCCTCGCCAAGGAGGTCACCCGCGTGGCGAGACGCAGCAAGCTCGACTGGATGAAGGATCTCCGCGGCGCCGACCTGACGCCGGCGGAGTTCAAGGTGCTGGTCATCCTCGCGACCTACACCGACAAGAACATGCTCAACGCCCACCCGGGCACGAAGCGACTCGTCGAGGACACCGGCCTAGCGCGATCGACCGTGATCGCGGCGCTCGGCGTGCTCCAGGAGCGCGGCTGGATCCGAATGACCGAGCAGGGTGGCAACCAGTTCGGGAAGGGCATCGCGAACGTCTACTCGATTCATACGCCGACCCGTTTGCACAAGGGTCCGATCCAATCCGACGTTATCCACAAGGAGACCGATGATCGGACCCTTAAGGGTCCGACAGGACTATCCCTTGTGGCTAGTGAAGGGTCCGATTCACAGGCCAAGGGTCCGATGATCGGACACCAAGGGTCCGATTCACAGGCCGTGAAGGGTCTTGTGAATCGGACCCCATCAGGTCATGCATCAGGGCCGCGATCAGGTCCATCCATCCATCATTCCGCTGGAAGCCCAGCGGGGGCACGCCCGGCCGGCGCACCCCGCCCAGCGGACCCCTGGCAGTACGACGACGACGGCTGCCTCACCGAGGACAGCTACGACCACCTCATCGACACCCTCGACCCCCTCGACGACACCGAGCTCAACACGATCGACGGGATGCTCGCCGACGGCCGCCACCCCCAAGCCGTCATCAACACCATCACCAAGCGAAGGGCCAGCGCATGACCAACCGCCCCGCCATCACCGACATGGTCGCCCAGCTGACCCGACCCCACCACCACGCCGAGCCCTACACCTACGAAGCCGGCGGCACCTCCTACACCCAACGCCACCTCGTCCACGCCCCCGCACTCCTCGACCAACTCCAGCACGCCACACCCCTCACCGGCAGCGACCACACCCGCAGCGGCTACACCTCCCGCCCAGCCGCCTCCATCGAGGCACTCGACACCTGGGCCCGCATCGACATCGAAGCCGCCCGCTGGGTACGCGACCTCGGCGAAGACGACCCCGGCGACACCAAGCACTGCGTCCGCTACCTCGGCAGCCTCCTGCCCTCCACCGAGACCTGCGGCAGCAACCCACGCCCGGACTGCTGCGCCCGCCACGCCATCGAGCGCGACATCCGCCGCTGGTGGACCCAAGCCCGCATCGTCTCCGGCTGGGACACCGCAGCCTGGAAGCCCAACAACACCTGCCCACTCTGCGCCACCCGCGGCAGCCTGCGCATCCGCATCGACGGCGCCAACGACGTCAGCGCCATGTGCATCGAATGCCGCGAGACCTGGGACATCGAGAACATCCCGCTCCTCGCCGAGCACATCAAGATCGAGAACCACGAGGAGGACGCGGCCTGACTCACGACGCGCCACGCCGACACCAGCCTTGCAACCGTCGGACCAGCACGGCACACTAGGTCACACGGGAGAAGTGTCTCCCGACCCAGACGCCCCGAGAGCCAACAGGCCCGGGGCGTTCGCCGTTCCCGGGGGTAGCCCATATGCCTGACCCCAGGTACGCCACCCCCGAGTACCGGGCGGCGTACAAGGCAGCACGGCAAGCACAAGCCCGAGGGCAGTGGCTCGAGTGCCACCAGCCCGCCTGCCTCATGGACGACCGGACCATCGCGCCCGACCAGCCCGTCGACATCGCCCACGACGACAGCGGCACCGTGATCCTCGGGCCCGCGCATCGCTACTGCAACCGAGCCGACGGCGGGCGTAGGCGCCACCTCCTCGCCGCGACAACGAGCAGCGTGAGGCGCCGCGTTCTTTGAGCGCGGGGGCCGAATGACCCCAGCAGTCGATCGTTTTTTTCGGAGTCGGAGTTCCCGGGGGTCGTGGTCGTGACTGAGCCTGATCGTGCCGCTCGCCTGGCCGTGGATCGCGACCTTCTCGAAGCGGCGATGAGCGAGGCCGAGCCGCGCGAGTTGCCGGCGCTGATCCGCGAGCACCGGATGGTCCTGGCTGAGATCGACGCGCTCGCCAAGCCGAAGGAGGGGTCGACTCGTGACCAGCTCGCGGCGCGCCGTGCGGCGCGGCAAGCAGGAGCCTCGGGTCCTGCTTCGTCCGAGGTTCGATAGCGAGGACGACGCGCGCGACGCGGTCGACCTGATCGCCTCGTGCGGCCAGGAGCTCGACCCGTTCCAGGTCACGCTGACCCTGATCACGCTGGCCTCGATCGGTGGCGAGTTGTCGGCCTCCGAGGTCGGTGCGCTCATCGCCCGGCAGAACGGCAAGGGCGGCTGGCTGGAAGCCATCGCGATCTGGTCGCTGTTCGAGACCTACCTCTACGGCGAGGAACGCCTGCCGGGTCGCAAGAACACGACACTGTGGACCGCGCACGAGCTCAAGACCTCCGATGAGGCGTGGGCGCGGGTCAAGTCGCTGATCGAGGCCAACCCGGACCTCAAGGCCGAGGTCGTCACCTGGAACGGCGGCCTGACGGGCACGCACATCATCGAGCTGCGCGACGGCTCCCGCCTGATCTTTCTGGCCCGCTCGAAGTCGTCGGGTCGCGGCTTCTCGCCCCGGCGGATCATCTTCGACGAGGCTCAGGAGCTTTCGGCGTTGGCGTTCCGGGCGATGATGTACGCCACCTCGGCGCAGGGCGCCCG
Organism: Nocardioides sp. J54; assembly: GCF_000519005.1. GTDB lineage: Bacteria > Actinomycetota > Actinomycetes > Propionibacteriales > Nocardioidaceae > Nocardioides. The sequence goes on from NZ_JAER01000055.1 coordinate 8,875, forward strand.
CCGCCAGTTGATCTTCGCCGGGACGGTGCCCTCGGACGAGAACGACTCGGCGATCTTCACCGGCGTCCGCGATCGCGGCAGGTCCGGCAAGGTTGCTCGGCTCGCGTGGGCGGAGTGGACGCCCGAGGGCAGCGACAACCCCCGCACGCCACCCGATCCTGAGGACTGGGCGGTCCGAGCAGCGGCGAACCCGGCGCTCGGGACGCGCATCTTGGCCTCCACGATCGATGACGAGTGGGAGGCGGCTCAGGCCGACCTCGAAGGCTTCATGCGGGAGCGGCTCTCGGTGTGGCCGTCCTCGGACGCCCTCGCGGCCGACGTCCTGCCCGGCTGGCCCGACTGTTTCCTCGACGCCGAGCCGCCGCCGCTGTCAGCGATCGGCATCGCTGTCTCGCTGAATGCCAAGTGGGCCTCGATCGCGTCGGCCGACCTGTGGCCCGACGGCGACCGGGTCAACCTGTCGGCGGTCGATCGTCGTCGTGGTACCGCGTGGATCGTCACAGAAGCGAAGAGGATCAAGGACCAGTACGGGTGTTCGGTCGCGATCGACGAGAAGTGCCCGGATGCCACGTTGATCCCCGCCCTGCGTGAGGCGGGCGTGAACCCGACCGTGATGTCCCTGGATGACTACATCGAGGCGTGGTCGGACCTGGTCAACCGGGCTCGTGACAAGACCGTGACCCACCAGGCCACAACCGAGCTCGACCTCGCGATCTCCGTCGCGGGCCTGCGCAGCGTCGGCGACGGCCGGCGAGTGCCCGGCCGGGTGAAGTCGAAGGGCGACATCGACATGCTCGAGGCCGCGGTCTGCGCTATGCGCGAGGCCCTACTGAACAGCTACGACCCCTTGGAATCGATCGGGTGAGGAGGGCTCCCATGAAGGTGACCGACGCGCTCGACCTGATCGGCATCGCATCGCTGGCGACGTTCGCCGGGCTGGTGTGGCCGCCGCTGTGCCTGCTGGTGTTCGGCGCTGCAGCGCTCGTGGCTTCCTGGAGGCTCGCGCGATGAGTCTGCTGTTCGGCAAGCGCAGCGAGGAACGCTCCGCCTGGTGGTCGTCGATCCCGACCGTCGGCGGCTCGGTCACCGAGGACTCCGCACCACGGCTGGCGCCGCTGTTCGCCGCGCATCGTCACATCGTCGACTACATCGCGACGCTGCCCGTGGACACCTTCCGCAAGGACGGGACCGTGCGGACCGCGGTGGCTCGGCCACAGCTGCTGCAGGACCCGGACAGCCCGGGTGGCCCGGGGATCGTGTCGTGGCTCGGGCAGGCCGCCTACGGGCTGGCCAACGGCAACGCGGTCGGCTGGATCGTCTCGACCGACGGCTACGGCTACCCCACGCGTGTGCAGTGGCTGCACTGGTCGAAGTGGTCCTACGACGAGCACTCCGGTCAGTGGTACGTCGGCGGCCAGCCGGTGGGGTCGTCCAACCTGATCCACATCCCGTGGATCGTGCCGCCGGGCAAGACGCTTGGCCTGTCGCCGATCGAGCACTATGCGACCACGATCCGTGCGGGTCTGTCGGCGCAGGAGTACGCCGACCTGAAGCGCGGTGGGGGTCTCCCGCCGGCGCAGGTGAAGAACAACCAGAAGACGCTGGATCCGAAGCAGTCGGAGGCCATCAAGAACCGGGTGGTCGCATCCTTCGCGAAGGGCGAGCCGTTCGTCACCGGCTCCGACTGGGACCTGACGGCCATCACGATCCCGCCCAACCAGGCGCAGTTCGTCGAGACGTTGAAGATGTCGGCCAACCAGATCGCCGCGGCGTTCGGGATCGACCCGACCGAGGTCGGCGGGCAGGCCGCGAACAGCCTCACCTACTCGACCGAGGAGCTGCGGCAGATCAACCGGGCAGCCAACATGCGCCCCTACATCGTCCGGCTGGAGGAAGGGCTGTCGCGCTACCTGCCCCAGCGCCAGTTCATCAAGCTCAACGTGGACGCGAACATGCGCGTCGACATCAAGACCCGCACCGAGGTCACAGGCCAGAAGATCCGCGACGGCCGGATGTCGGTGAATGAGGCCCGCAGCCTCGAGGACCAGTCGCCCGTCCCTGGCGGCGACTTCTACAACGTGCCGGCACCGAAGGCGGAGCCGACCAACCGCAACGAAGGAGCAGCACCATGACCGACGCAGAGCGGCGGTTCACGTCGGTCCGGGTGGAAGTCCGGGCCGGTGAGAGCGACAAGCAGACCATCGGCGGCTATGCCGCGAAGTTCGACAGGCCGAGCCAGAACCTGGGCGGCTTCCGTGAGCGCATCGACATCCGGGCGTTCAACAAGTCCCGCGGCGACGGCTGGCAGGGCGTCGTGGCGCGCTACAACCACGACGACAACATGCTGCTCGGCACGACTGGCGCCGGGACCCTGCGCCTCGGTGTCGACGAGGTCGGCCTGACCTACGACATCGACATGCCCCAGGCTCGCGCGGACGTCTACGAGCTCGTCTCGCGTGGCGACGTGCGCCAGTCCTCGTTCGCGTTCATCGCCTTCGAGGAGGACTGGGGCACCGACGACTCCGGCTTCCCGCTACGCACCCTGCTGTCGGTGCGCCTGCTCGACGTGGCGCCGGTCAACACCCCGGCCTATGAGGACACCTCGGTCGGCCTCCGGTCGCTGGCCAAGAAGTTCGACGCCCCGCTGGAGGAGGTCCGCAAGCTGGCTGAGGCCAACGAGCTGACCCGCTTCTTCAAGCGCACCGACAACGCCGGCCCCGCGCCGGCCGCCCGCAACTCCGCGCAGGCGGCGCTCGCCAAGGCGCTGCAGCTCGACCCGAGCATCCGTCTCTGAACCACCTCCGATCCCTCCGCTGAGCAGTCCGGGCAGGTCCCCCCACCCGGTCAGCGGCACCACGCAACACCCCTCCGGCAGGGCGACCCCCACCGGGACGACATCACCACTTCGTTCCCCAAGGAGGAACCCATGTCCAGCATCGCTGACCAGCTGATGGAGCGCCGCGCCGCTCTCATCAACAAGGCCCAGGAGATCGCACAGCGCGGCGTGACCGAGGGTCGCAACCTGACCGTCGAGGAGCAGACCTCCTTCGACGAGATGATCGCCGAGGCCGAGACGATCCACGCCCGCGCCAAGGCGATCCACGACGGCGAGCAGCGTGGCCGCGAGCTCGAGGAGTCGTTCCGCACGGCCGGCGCCGGCGGCGGCGGGTCCTCGGAGGCCCGCGACGGCGCGTTCGGCAAGTGGGCCCGCGAGGCTCGCGCCGGCGACTCCTACGACGTCGCCATCGAGTCCCGCGACATGTCGGGCACCGGTGGCCTCGGCAAGTCCGCCGTCTCCTCCACCCTGTGGGAGTACGCCGTCGCTGCGTCGGAGATCCTCGGCTACGCCCAGCTCATCACCACCGCCGACGGCAACACCATCCCGATGCCGAAGGCCACGGTCCACGCCGACCTCGACGGCGCCGACCTGGCGCCGAACGACCCGATCGTCGAGTCGGACTCGACGCTCACCACGGTCGACCTCGCCGTGACCAAGCGCGGCTTCAAGACCGAGGTCCCCAACGAGCTCCTGCAGGACGCCACGTTCGACGTCGAGGGCTACATCGCCCGCAACGCCGGGCGCCGGCTCGGCCAGAACGTCGCCGCCGCCGCGGAGGCCGCTGCGATCGCCGGGTTCACCACGGCCGGCGTCACCACCCCCGCGGGCGTGCTCACCAACCTGGGGACGCAGTCGACGGCCGGGCAGGGCTCGGACCTCCTCGTCGACCTGTTCCACTCGGTGCTCGCCCCGTACCGAGCCTCGTCCAACTGCGCCTTCGGCATGTCGGACCTGGCCGCGGCCGTGGTCCGCAAGCTGAAGACCTCCACGGGCGAGCCGGTGTGGCAGCCCTCCCTCGTGGCGGGCGACCCGGACCTCGTCCTCGGCAAGCCGGTGTTCATCGGCACCACCTTCGACTCGTTCGCCGCGTCGAAGAAGCCGATCTACTTCGGCGACTGGTCCGCGCTCGTGGTCCGGATCGCCGGCGGCCTGCGCTTCGAGCGCTCGGCCGAGGCCGGGTTCGGCAACGACCAGACCGTGTTCCGGGCGATCGTCCGGCGCGGCGCCGTCGCCCTCGACCCGAACGCCGTCAAGCACCTCGCAACCCCGGCGTCCTGATCCGGTCGCCCTCCCACCCCCATGGCCCACCGGGGTGGGAGGGCGCTCCGAACCAGGACGACCCATCGAGCACAGGAGAACCCGCGATGCGCGTGAAGATCATCGAGCGTCCGACCGGCTACGTCCGCATCGGCGACGGCAACCTCGGCCCCTGGCCCGAGGTTGGCGAGGTCGTCGACCTGCCCGACATCGTGGCCGAGGGCATGATCGCCACGGGCCAGGTGGAGAAGCTCGCCGAGCCCAAGGTCGAGAAGCGGCCCGCCTCGCGCAAGGGCGCCGAGACCCGCAAGGCCAAGGACTGACCCGTGTCCGTGCTCACGGCGGAGCAGGCGAAGTCACACCTGAACATCACCGCGGACGTCGATGCCCAGCTGCAGGTCTTCATCGACGCCGCCGAGGCCGCAATCGTCGCCAAGTGCGGCCCGCTCGCTCCGACCGAGGTGACCGAACGCGCCACCGCTCGCGACGGCATGCTGACCCTCGCCACGCCGCCGGCGATCTCCCTGACCTCCCTCACGCCCGCGTCGGGCGGAACCGCGCTCGCCGCGGACATCCTGAGCCTCGACAGACCCTCTGGCGTCGTCTACGGAGTACCCGACGGCACCTACGTCGTCGTCTACCAGGCTGGCCGGGCGGCGGTGCCCGCCGACCTGTTGATGGGCGTCAAGGAGCTCGTGCGGCACCTGTGGGACACCCAGCGCGGCCCCTCGCGCCGGCCCGGTGCCACCACTTCGGAGATCACCGCGAACACGATCCCCGGCGCGGCCTACATGATGCCGTTCCGGGTCGCCGAGCTGATCGCACCGCACATGCAGCCGGGCTTCGCCTGATGGCCACCTCGACCCTCTTCGCGCTCGTCGACACCCTCGTCGCCGAGCTCTCGACGGCGCTTCCCAGCGTGCAGGTGTACGACGGGTTCGGGATCTCCGAGGACGCCAGTGACTTCCTGATGGTCGGTGTCGAGGACCCGAACGGCTCCGAGGCGACCTCGGCCGACGTCGCCCAGGAGTGGCACGGCCTGGGCGCGAAGTCTCGCCTCGAGGCCGGCACCATCACCTGCGCCGCCCTCGCGTGGCGCGGCAACCCCGGCGACGCCGGCCAAGGCGAGGCGCGTGCCGCCGCGGCCGCGATCGTCGCCGCGGTCGAGTCCCACCTGCGGGCCGACCCGAACCTCGGCGGCCTCGTGCCCGGCCTGATGTGGGTCGGGTTCGGCACCCGGCTACGGCTCGTGCAGGACCAGACCGACGCCGGCCCCTACGCGCTGGTCGTGTTCGACATCGCGTTCAAGTCCAAGATCTGAGGAGACCCCGATGGCCCGAGTCCGCAACGTCACCGGCGACACGCTCTCGCTGTTCCGTACCGACGCCCCGCCCGTCGCCCCGGGCGACGAGGTGACCGTCCGCGACGAGAACTTCGTCGACCGTGCGTGGCCGAAGTCCACGTGGGAGCTCGTCGAGCCGCCGGCGCTCGAGGGCTACGTCGATGCCTCCACCGACGAGGCGCACCTGTGGGCCGAGCCCGAGGCACTGCCCGACCTGCCGGAGTCTGCCTACGCCGAGGACGCGACCCCGCTCCCGGCCCCCGAGCCCAAGCGCGCCCGCGCGAAGAAGGAGAGCTGAGCCATGACCACTGGAACCGGCCTCGACGGCCAGCTCGGCTACAAGCTGGAGAACCCCGTCGGCACCGAGGCGACCGTCGACAAGTTCCTCGAGTTCAACTCCGAGGGCTTCGAGTTCGACCCGTCGTACATCGAGCCCGAGGGCCTGCGCGCCGGCGTGAAGTTCAAGCGCGGCTCCCGCCTCGTCCAGTCCCGCAAGCAGGTCTCCGGCTCGATCGAGCTGAACTACGCCACCCGCCTGATGGGCGGGCTGTGGAAGCTCGCGCTCGGATCGACCGTCACCACCCCGACCCTGGTGCTCGGCTCGGCGTACAAGCAGGTCCACCAGACCGGCGACCTGCTCGGCAAGTCGGCCACCTTCCAGGTCGGGCGCCCCGAGCCGGTCTCGCCGTACACCGTGCGCGCCCACACCATCCGTGGCTGCAAGTGCACCGGCTGGGAGTTCTCCGTCGGCGACAACGAGGTCGCCAAGCTCAAGCTCGACCTCGACGGCTGGGACGAGTCGACCGCCACGGCACTGGCCACCGCGTCCTACGTGGCGGCCGAGGAGTTCAACTTCAGCCAGTGCACCGCGCTGAAGCTGGGCGTGACGATCGCCGGCACCAGCGAGCTCACCGCCTCCGGCGGCAACGCCGTGACCGCGGTCGTCAACAAGCTGACGCTGAAGGGCGACAACGCGCTGGCCACCGAGCGCTACGGCCTCGGCAACGCGGGACTGAAGAAGGAGCAGCTCGAGAACGGGATCCCCACGATCACCGGCACCTTCGAGGCTGAGTACTCCAAGACCGAGTTCTACGACCCGTTCAAGGCCGGCACCGCGACCTCGCTGCAGATCCTCTTCGAGGGCTCGGTGATCTCCGGGACCGACAAGAACACCCTCGAGTTCATCGCCCCCGAGATCCGCATCAAGAAGGCGACCCCGACCGTCACCGGCCCGGACATCGTCAAGGCGACCGTCGAGTTCGAGGTCTACTCCAACGGCACCCTGAACCCGTTCCAGGTCAAGGTCGTCTCCGCCGACAGCGTGGCCATTTAGTGGCCCTCCTGATCGGTGCCGCGCAGATCGCGGGGATCGTCGTCCTCGCCGGCGCGTGTCTGGCTGTGGCGACCTTCATCGATCTCTGATGGCTGACATCGAGATCCGCGGCGCCGAGGACATCGACGCGCTCGTCAAGGCCATCCGCACCCACGCCGACGCCAAGGCGCTGCGCAAGGAGCTGTACGCCGGCCTGAACCGGGCAACCAAGGACGTCCGCGGCCAGCTCGTCGAAGTCATCCCGGCCGCGCTGCCCAACCGCGGCGGGCTGGCCGAGCTGATGAAGTCGAGGACGACGTCGCGCACCACAGCGAAGGCGGGCAAGTGGGCCGGCGTCTCACTCCGGTTCCAGTCCCGCGGCCACGACATCCGCACCCTGACCGGCAAGCGGCTCCGACACCCCGTGTTCGGCAACCGCAACGCGTGGGTCGACCAGACCGAAGGTGTCGAGCCCTCGATCTTCATGGCGAAGTTCGAGGAGCAGACACCCGCCCTGCAGGACGCCGTCTTGCAGGTGCTCAACGACATCGCACAGAAGGTGGCGAACAGCTGATGGCGCAGCGCATCAAGATCATCTACACCCCCGAGGGCGGGTCACGACGAGACTGGATCGTCGACCTGCAGAACCCGTCCTGGGACCTCACCTACGCCACCGAGAAGGCCACCGACTGGCCCTGGGGCGAGTTCACCGAGCGGCTGGGCAACCAGTCCGCGATCGCGACCCGGGCACTGCTGTGGGTGCTGCGCAAGCGCGACGAGCCGCGGCTCACCCTCGAGGCAGTGGTCCCGGACTGGGACGAGCTCGACTTCGAAGCCGAGTGTCCCCGCTGCGGGGAGTGGGTCGTTGACGACGGCCACGCCTGCGCCCCCACCGAGGCTCCCGAGACGGACGAGCCCGCCGAGGCGAGCCCGGGGGAAGCCTGACGCTCGTCCAGGAGGTCGAAGCCTACGGCCCCCTGTTCGAGCACCTCCTCGGCCTCAAGCCGTGGGACCTCGAGCGGATGACGACCCTGCAGGTCGAGGCCCGCCTCGAGTGGATCAAGGACCACCAGCGCCAGATCCGGCGCGCCAACGACGAAGCGCGGGAGGTGTCTGACTGATGGCTACCGCCTCCATCATCTTCGACCTGATCGGCCGCGACCGGGCCTCGGGGCCGATCGACAAGGTGGGCGACTCCGCGGACAAGTCCGGCGGCAAGATGGCCAAGTTCGGCAAGATGGCCAAGGTCGCCGCCCTCGGCCTCGCCGCCGGAGCCGGCGCCGCCGCGGTCGGGATGTTCAAGCTCGCCCAGGGCGCGGCCGAGGACGCAGCCGGACAGGCGCGGCTCGCCAAGGCGCTGCAGAACAGCACCGGCGCCACCAAGGCGCAGGTCGCCGGCGTCGAGGACTGGATCTCCAAGCAGGGCCTCGCGCTCGGTGTCGCCGACGACCAGCTCCGGCCCGCGCTGGAGAAGCTGGCGGTCGCCACGGGCGATGTCGGCAAGGCGCAGAAGCTCGCCTCGCTCGCCATGGACATCTCCGCCGGCACCGGCATGTCGCTGGAGATGGTCTCCAAGGCGCTGGCCAAGGCGCAGAACGGCCAGGTGTCCGGGCTGACCCGCCTCGGGATCTCGACGAAGGACGCCGAGGGTAAGACGATCTCCTTCCGCGAGTCGATGAAGCGCCTCGCCGACGCGCACAAGGGTCAGGCCGCGACCGCGGCGGGCACCCTGCAGGGCAAGATGGATCGGCTCAAGCTGGTCCTCGCCGAGACCGGGGAGACCATCGGCGCCACCGTGCTGCCGATCGCGACCAAGCTCGCCGACTGGTTCCTGCGCAAGGGCGTGCCCGCGATCTCCGCGTTCGGCGACTACCTCGGCACCATGCTCCCGCCGATCTTCGAGCGCGTCAAGGCTGTCGTGTCGACCGTGCTCGGCGCGCTGCGCGGCGACGTGTCGAAGAACATGGGCGGGATCCGCGAGATCTTCCGCAACGTCGTGTCGATCATCCAGTCGCTGTGGGGCGCCTTCGGCGGCACCCTCGTCCAGTTCCTGCGCTCGACCTTCCAGAACCTCAAGACGATCCTGTCCGGCGCGTTCACCGTGATCCGCGGGATCTTCAAGACCGTCTCCGCGCTCCTGAAGGGCGACTGGAAGGGCGTGTGGAACGGGATCAAGCTGATCCTGCGCGGCGCCGTGACGCTCCTGACCGGTGTGGTCCGGCAGCTGTGGGCGGCCCTCAAGGGCGCGTTCAAGCTCGGCGGGACCGCACTGAAGGCCGTATTCAAGGCCGCATGGGAAGGGATCAAGTCGCTGGCCCGGAGCGCGGCCTCCAGCCTGGTCGAGGGCATCCGGGGAATCCCGGCGAAGATCCTCGGCCTGCACAGATCCTTCGCCAGCGCCGGCAAGAACCTCCTGCAGGCATTCCTCAACGGCATGAAGAACGCCGGCGGGTTCATCGCCGGCATCGCCAGCAACGTCTGGGAAGCCGTCAAGAAGCTGCTGAACAGCGGCATCGACAAGATCAACTCCGCCCTCGAGTTCACCATCAAGGGCCCCGGCCCTCTGCCCGACGTGCACGTCAACCCGCCGAACATCCCCCACCTCGCGAAGGGCGGCATCGTCAACCGCCCCACGTTGGCGCTCATCGGTGAGGCCGGGCCTGAGGCCGTCGTACCGCTGCGTGGCCGGAACGCCCCGCAGGTCGTGGCTTCTGGCGGTGGAGGCGTCACGGTTCACGTGCATGGCTTCGTCGGCTCCGAGCGACAGCTCGCCAAGGAGCTCGAGCGCGTCCTCGTCGTCGGGCAGCGCTCGACCGGGCGGGCCTACCAGTTCTCGGCAGCCGGTGCCTGATGCCTGTCCCGAACGTCGCCTACCGCGTCGAGATCGCATGGGACTCGACATGGCTCACCCCCGCGGCCTCACGCGTGTGGACCGACGTGTCGAACTACGTCGAGCTGCAGGACGGGATCAGCATCGGCTACGGCCGCTCCGATGAGGTGTCGACCGCCGACGCCAACACGCTGACGCTGACCCTCGACAACTCCGACGGCCGGTTCACCCACGGCAACACCGCGTCGCCGTACTACCCGAACGTGAAGATCGGGAAGCCGATCCGAGTCACGGCGCTGGTGGGCGGGACGGAGTACATCCGCTTCGTCGGCCTCGTCGACGAGTGGCCGGTCGCATGGCCGGGCGGATCGGCGTCGTTCGCGACCGCCACGATCACCGCCTCGTCGAGGCTGTCGCGCCTCGGCATCGGGACGCCGATCCTGTCCAAGGTCGACGAAGTCCACCTCGGCCTCGCACCCGAGCACTACTGGCGGCTTACCGAGGCCACCGGCCCCAGCCTCGGGAGCGACGCCGGCAGCGACCCCGCCGCCATGGTCGCCACGCTCGGATCCCCTGCCTTCGGCGTCGGCTCCGACGGCGAGCCCACGTTCGACCTCGACGGCCGCCCCGGCGTCCACCTGATCGGGCAAGGCAACGGCAACGCCGAACGCGAGCCCACCATCGCCGCCGACCTGCCCACGCCGATCACCATCGGCCCCGGCGCGCCTGGCGGCGTCACGCTGTCGCTGTTCGTTCGGGTCACCAACCCCAACGACCCGAACGTGTTCACCTACGGCCGGCTCGCGAGCCTCGTTGACCGCACCACCTGGTCGGGCGCCATCACCGACCGCGAGGTCGAGATCGACCTCCTCGGCGGCGGCTACAACGACGGCACCGGAAGCACCTACGGCGCCGGGTGGCCGGCCGACCCGGCGGTCGACGGCGCGATCCACCACATGGCAGTCACCGTGTCCTGCGACGGCGCCAACCTCACCGCGACCGGCTACTTCGACGGTGCCAGCGCCGGGGCACAGACCGAGCCGGCCGTCACGCTCACCCTGAACCGGCTGCGGATCGCCGCGCCCGCCTACTCCGCGCTCGTCGGCCGCGTCGCCGTGTGGGACCGCGTCCTGTCTGCCGCGGAGATCGGCGACCTCGCAGGCTCCGGCCTGAACGGCCTCGCGGGCGACACGACCGACGAGCGGCTCGCTCGGTACGCCGCCTGGGCTCGCATCCCGGCCGCCGAGGTCGTCACCACCCCGAGCGCGATCACGCTCGGCGGGCTGACCGCGGACTCCGGGCAGGTCGAGGACCTGATGCGTTCCGTCGAGACCACCGAGGCCGGCGTCTTGTACGACGACCGCGAAGGGTTCCTCGTTCTCGCACCCCGCAACGCCCGCTACCACTCCCCCATCGCGCTCACCGTCGCGTTCACCGACGACCTCGTGGCCAACTACGAGCCCAAGGTCGACCGGCAGGGACTGGCCAACGTCGGCACCGGGAAGGGCCCCAACGGCGACGAGGTCACCTACGACGACCCGACATCCCGCGAGGACTACGGCGACGCCGGGTACTCCGTCGAGACGTCCGCCCTCGACCCGGACGAGCCGCTGCAGCTGATCGCGTGGCAGGTCAACAAGTACGCCGACCCCCTGCCTCGGGTGCCGGCCCCCGTCCTGTCGGTCATCGACTTCCTGAACACGATCAACCTCGGCGCGCTCCTCTCCCTCGACGTCGGCTCGAAGGTGCGACTCACCAACGCCCCAGCCCAGGCGCCCAGCGCCACCGCGGCCGACTACTTCGTCGAGGGCTACTCCGAGGAGATGGCACCCGGCGAGTGGCGCATCTCGCCGAACCTGACCCCGGTCACGCTCGAGGACGACGTGCTCGTCCTGAACAGCGGTACCGACGGCCTGCTCGACACCAACGTCCTCGCCCTGTAGATCGGAGCCGCGCACATGGCATGGAACACCCCCTCGACGTGGACCGCCGGGTCGGTGCTCACCGCCGCCCAGCTCAACGCCCAGCTCCGCGACAACATGAAGGCCATCGGAGACCCGTGGACCCCCTACACGCCGTCGTGGACGGCCATCACGACGAACCCGACCATCGGGAACGGCACACTGACCGGCGCCTACATGCAGGCCGGACAGCTCGTCCACTTCCGGATCGCGCTCACGATCGGGTCGACCACGAACACCGGGTCCGGGGGCTACGCCTTCTCCTTGCCCGTCGCGACCGCACTGCCGTCGACGTCGTGCATGGGCGGCGGGGGCGTGTGCTTCGACACCTCAGCGGCGGCGCGGCGGTTCCGGTTCCTCTACGTGACCGACGCATCGCGGATCCGGCTGATGGACGCCGACGGCGCGATCGTCGCGACCAACGTCCCGTTCACCTGGGCGACCGGCGACACCCTGCACATCGCCGGCTCCTACGAGGCTGCCTGATGTCGGCGCCAGTTCCCGACGGGTCGGTGATCATCCCGCCGGCACAGGTCTACGAGAAGGTTGTCACGCTGACCGAGGTCGTCACCAAGCTCGTCGCCGCCGACGAGGCCGAGGCAAACGACCGCGCCGAGCTCCGCGCCCGGGTGGGTGAGCTCGAGAAGGACGTCTCGGCGATCAAGCAGAAGCTCTGGTTCGTCGCCGGGATCTGCTCCGCCGCCGGCGGCGGCCTCGGGTCCGCGCTCGCGTCCGCGCTGGCCGGGTGACCCCGTGGCGGCCGAGCCCGGGCCGCCCATCCCGCGCGACGCACCGTGCCCGTTCTGCGCGCACTCCCACCGCTGGCTCGACTGCGATGACTGCCCGTGCTCGCGCCACGACCGACCAGGAGACACCGAATGAGCTACTTCCTCGCGCCGTCCCTCGTCGCCCTGCGCGACGAGGTCAACGCCCGCTGGCCGAAGCGCGACAAGGCGTCCGACGGCTGGATCGGCGACACCTCCCACGCCGCCCGGAAGTCGTCCCACAACCCGCTCTGGTCAGCCCCCGGCAAGTGGTCCGGCGTCGTGCGTGCGATCGACGTCGACAACAACGGCAAGCCCGGCGAGGAGACCGCGCTGGTCAAGGCGCTGCTCGAGGCCACCATCGGCGACCACCGCGTCTGGTACGTGATCTGGAACGGGCACATCTGGTCGCGCACCTACGGCTGGGCGAAGCGCCGCTACTACGGCTCCAATCCGCACGACAAGCACGTGCATGTGTCGATCGAGGAGAACGCCGACGCATGGGCCGACACGACCCGCTGGCTCGACGACCCCAAGGAGATCCGCCCCGGCCCGGCGAACATGACACTGCGCCTCGCCGTGACCAACATCCCGCGCAAGGTCGGCGAGAAGAACTGGCGCACGTGCTTCGAGCTCATGGCCGACCGCGCCGACATCTTCGGCGCCAACGAGATCGGGTCGGCCAAGGCGAAGGCCGTCATGCTCAAGCTGACCCGCGACCACAAGCTGCGCCAGTACGGCACCCGCGGCGGCCCGAACCCGATCTTCTACAACCCGCGGCTCTACCGCCGCCGCTCGGCGCGCCACATCCGCCTGCACGGCGCCGGTACAGGTGCGCGCGCCCGCCGCTACCCCGGGTTCAACGACGCGCGGTACCTGACCGAGCTCGTGCTCCGACCCCGCTCGGGCGGCCCCGACGTCGCCGTGCTCAACACCCACCTCGTGCCGAACGGCGCCAAGGTGCCTGTGCTCTGGCGCCGGGCCGTGCGCAAGGCGTCGCTGATCGAGATCCGCAGCATCGTGCGCGAGCACCGCAAGGCCGGCCGGATCGTCGTGCTGCTGGGCGACACCAACCTCAAGCGGCCCTTCTTCGTCGTGCGCGGCTGGCGCTGGCTGCGCGGCACCGGCATCGACAAGCTCGGCGTGCTCACCACCGACGACCGCCAGATCACCAAGGCCGAGGCGTCGACCTACCCCGCCCCGACCGACCACAAGCGCGGCGTGCGCGCCCGCGTCACGTTCACCCGACGGAAGGCACTGCGATGAAGACCTACGCCCGCGATCTCCTCGACCGCGCCGCCAAGACCGCGGCACAGGCGGCCGTACTCACCCTGGGCGCCGACCAGGTCAACGCCCTCGACGCCGACTGGCGCCTTGTCGGCGGCATGGCCGCAGGCGGCTTCATCCTGTCCGCGCTGACCACCATCGGCCAGCGCGGCATCTTCGGGCGCAGCGAGTAGTCGTGCGTCCGTCGCGTTTCTGCGTGTGCCGACACCCCTGGTGCTGGCTCGACGCCCTCTTCGAGTGCCGCGTCAGGTTGATCTGCAACCGGCACGATCGACACATGCTGAGCGATTGACCCATGAATCCCTGGTCGGTCGCGCTCGAGGTCCCCGCCCTGCTCGTCGGGCCCCTCGTCTGCCGCGTCACCGGCCGCCACCGCTGGTACACCTGGCGCCACCACGCCGCCCCCACCCAGCGCGTCTGCCTGCGCTGCGGCAGCACCGAGAAGGAGAACCGATGACCACGTCCCACGCGCTCACCGGGAACGTCAAGACGATCATCGGCACGGGCGCCAGCGCGATCACCGCCGCGATCTCGACCAACCTCGGAGACGTCGCCCTCGTCGACCTCGACGGGCAGGCCGTCCACCTCCCCGGCCGCACCCCCGTCACGGTCGCCAACGACGGCACCTTCACCGTGACCCTGATCGCCACCGACTCCTCCGGCATCAACGTCCTCGACGGCACCCTGCGCTACACCCTCCACGTCGCCTACCGCGACGCCCAGGGCAAGCGCCGCGACTGGAACAGCGGCCCCTTCGAGCTCACCGCCGACACCGACCTCTCCCACGTCGCGGGCACCGGCGTCGCAGTCGACGTCGACCAGTCGGCCGCGCTGGTCGGCTCGCTCGTCTCGCAGGCCGTCGCGCCGGTCACCACTGCCGTCGACGACCTCGCCGCCGACACCCTGCCCGACGCCGACGGCTGGCCCCTCTACCTCTACGGCGCGTCGTACTCGGTGGTCAACCAGACCGCTGGCCCGTTCTTCACCCCGGGCGAGCACTACGCCCAGCTGCTCGCCGCGAAGGCCGCCGCCGGCGCCGTCACCTCCTACGGCGTCAACGGCCGCCGCGCCCTCGACGTCGCCCTCACCCTCCTCAACGGCGAGGCGATGTCCGGCATCACCGGCATCATCGCCGCCGGCAAGTGGCCCGGCACCCCCGCGCGCTCCGGGCTCGTCGTCCACGACGCCCTCGGCAACGACGTCATGAACCAGGCCGCGATGAACGCCGCGTCGATCACCGTCGCCGCCATCGCCGGCAGCGCGTACCTCGACTACCTCAAGCAGCAC
>NZ_JAER01000056.1 GCF_000519005.1 Nocardioides sp. J54
TCTCCCTCCCGGGCTCGACGATCATCGTCCGCCCGGTCATCGACCTGGCGGACTGCACGCCGGTGGACTCCTACGAGATCCCCGACCGCCACCGGGTGCGCGTGCAGCTGCGCGACCACACCTGCCGCTTCCCCAGCTGCACCACCCCCGCCACCAGGTGCGACCTCGACCACGCGACCGAGCACAACAAGGGCGGCCCCACCTGCCCCTGCAACCTCGTCCCCCTCTGCCGCCGACACCACCGCGCCAAGACCCACAGCACCTGGGGCTACCGCGTGCTCCGCCCCGGCCACTACGTGTGGACCAGCCCCACCGGCGCCCGTTTCCTCGTCACACCGGCAGGAACGGACGTGATCGACCCGATCGACTCCCCCGAACCCGAACGACCTTGACCCCGCCCCACACCCCGCCACCCGGCGGGGTCATCACCATGCCCGGAGGTCGCGAACCCCGGTGGTTGAGGTGCGAGGCGCCCCAGCGCCGANCNNCNNNNCNNNNGNNTCCCGTCCACCGGACTATGCCGGGCACAACCCGCCATGCAGGCCCGGAGGTTTCGAGGCTCGGCCGCGGGCGGCCTCGCACCTCAACCACCGGGAGAGGACACCCGGGGACGTCATTCGTTCCGTGGCCTTGAGCCCACGATCCGCATGACGTCCCGAGGACGGCGGCCGCGCAGCGGCGGCGCGGACGAAGTCCGTGCCGGCAACCGCGCCGGATAGCCGACCGGCAGGGCCCCGGGGTCAAGGATCGCGAAGCGACCGCGTAGCGGCGGAGCGCAGCGACGTCCTTGACGGCGGGGGCCGGTCGGCTACGTTGCACGGCCGCCGGACCAGCCACGTCGCCAGACCGGCCCCGTTGCACCGGACTCTGGCCCCAACGGCCCGCCATGCAGGCCCGTAGGTTTCGAGGCTCCTCGCTAGCGCTCGTCGCACCTCAACCACCGGGAGAAGACACCCGGGGACGTCATACGATCCGTGGCCTTGAGCCCACGAGCCGTATGACCTCCTCACGAAGACGGCGGCTACGGTGCGCGGCCGCCGACACCAACTACGACAGAGACCAACCGACCCTGGTTGAGGTGCGACGCGCCCCACGACGCCATGGGCACCGCAGCAGCACCAAGCAGGCCTCAGCCCCGTACCCACTCCGGTGGGCAGTGCTCGTGCTCGCGGCAGCAGGCGTGGGGGTACATCTCCTCGTCCGGCCACGGGTGCGACCAGCCGGCGCCGCCGAGCTCGGGGTGCACGCACTTGTAGGCATCGGGACGCTCGGTGGCGCTGGCGAGCTGCAGGACGGCGGCGCGCTCGTGGGTGAGCTCGCCGCGGCGGTCGAGGAGGCGGGCGACGTCGGAGAGGGTGGGGGCGGCCATCACTCCGCCACGAAGCGGGCGTCGACCTGCGCCGACACCTCGATGTCCTCGGGCGCGAGCTCCAGCTCGGTGCTGCCGCCGCCCTCCTTGGCCGCCGCCATCCGCAGGTACGGCGCCGGACCGCTCCCGCCGGCGGCGTGCAGGCCGTTGCCGAGCATCCCGGCGTCGGCGACCGCGACCGGGCGGACGGTGCCGAGACCGAGGGCGTCGGCGTACTCCTGGGCCCGGCGGGCCGCGTCTTGCACCGCACGGGTGCGCACGGCGCGCTCGAGGTCCTGGCGGTTGGCGGCGGTGAGCGCCCACACGACGCCGTCGAGGGTGAAGCCGGGGGTCACGGCGACGTGCTGGCTCACCCAGCGGCCGAGGGCGGCGAAGTCGCGGAACTTCACCTCGACGCCGACGGCGGCGTGGTGGACGAGCGGCAGCTGCTTGCCGTCCTGGTTCCACGGCCGCTCGGCCCACGTGCGCACGTGCTTGGTCGACCACCAGGTGACCGGGCCGCGCTCGGGGTCGTGCAGCTGCTTCACCGACGCCGTGACCGCCTCGAGGTCGGCGACCACGCGGTCGTAGACGGGCTGCGGCTTCGGCCCCTGGAGGGACAGGGTCACGTGCGCGGTGCCGCGCTCGGGACGCTGGAAGGCGGTGTGCGACCCGCGCACGGTGAGCTCGGTGGGCATGCGCCCACTGTAGGAGCCCGCAGGTCAGGCGCGGCGGGTCTCGAGGACCCGGAAGCCCTTCGCGCTGGCGAGCCGCTCGGTCGGGAAACCCTGCTCGCCGAGCCAGCGCTGGAGCGAGTCGGCGCCGAGGTTCTTGCCGACGACCATCACCGCGCGGCCGCCCGGCGCGAGGCGCGGCAGCCAGGTGAGGAGCAGCTCGTGCAGCGCGGCCTTGCCGATGCGGATCGGCGGGTTCGACCAGATCTCGTCGAACTCCGCGTCGGCCGGCACGGCCTCGGGCACGGACGCGGTGAACCGGTCGGCGACGCCCAGCGCCTCGGCGTTCTCGTTGGCGAGGAGCACCGCGCGCTGGTTGACGTCGACGGCGGTCACCACCGCGGTCCGGGCGGCGACGGCGCAGGCGAGCCCGATCACGCCGTACCCGCAGCCGAGGTCGAGGATCCGGCCGTCGGTGGGCGGCTCGGTCTCGCGGAACAGCACGGACGTGCCGATGTCGAGCCGACCCTGCGCGAAGACGCCGGAGCCGCTCGTCAGGCGCAGCTCGTGACCCCAGACCTCGGTCTCCACCTCGGTGCGCTGGAAGGCGACCGAGGGGTCGGCGGAGAAGTAGTGCTCGTCGTTCACCGTCCCGCCTCCTCGGCGGTACGACGAGCAGAGGTCTGCTGCACCCGGGCTGCCAGCTCGTGGTCGGGCGGGTAGGCGACCTCCTCGAGGGTGAGGCCGTGCGCGTGGACGACCACCACGCCCGGGTCGCGGCGGCGGCCGGTGAGGATCTCCTTCGCCCAGGCGGGGTCCTTGCGCCCCTCGCCCACGGCGATCATGCAGCCGACCAGCGCGCGGACCATCGAGTGGCAGAAGGCGTCGGCCTGCACGTGGCCGGTCAGCACGCCGTCCTCGCCGCGCGTCCAGCCGAACGCGAGCAGGGTGCGGATGGTCGTGGCGCCCTCGCGGTGCTTGCAGAAGGCGGCGAAGTCGTGGAGCCCGACGAGCGACGCGGCGGCCTGGTCCATCGCGGCGACGTCGAGAGGCCGGGGGTGGGCGAGGACGTGGTTGCGGGTCAGTGGGTCGACCCGGGCGGGGTCGTCGCAGATCCGGTAGGCGTAGCGGCGCCACAGCGCAGCGAAGCGGGCGTCGAAGCCGTCGGGCGCGACGCCGATCCGGTGCACCCGGACGTCGCGGTCGAGCACGCCGTTGACCCGACGCGCGAGCACGTCGAGGCGGGCGAGGGCCGGGTGGTCGTCGGGCACGTCCACGTGCGCGACCTGGCCGCGGGCGTGGACGCCGGAGTCGGTGCGGCCGGCACAGGTGACCAGCAGCGAGCCCTCCGGCAGCCGCAGCACCGTCGTCAGGGCGGCGGTGAGCTCGCCCTGCACGGTCCGCAGCCCGGGCTGGGCCGCCCAGCCACGGAAGTCACCGCCGTCGTAGGCGAGGTCGATCCGCAGGCGCACCCGAGAAGCCTAAGAGGCATCGCGGCGTGGTTCTGTCCCGGGCATGAAATAGAGTCGCCGCCGTGGCCCTGGAGACCTCCCCCGAGAAGCCGGCACCGGTCCGGGCGATCGCGAACGCGATCTCCGGCTGGATCGACCGGCTCGGCGCGGTCTGGGTCGAGGGCCAGGTGACCCAGATCAACCGACGTCCCGGCCTGCAGACGGTGTTCCTCACCCTGCGCGACTCGGTCGCCGACATCTCCGTGCCGGTGACCTGCTCCCGCGTCCTCTTCGACGGCCTGCCGACGCCGCTGCAGGAGGGCGCGAGCATCGTCATCCACGCCAAGCCCTCCTACTACGCCAACCGCGGGTCGATGTCGCTGCAGGCGCGCGACATCCGGCTGGTCGGCCTCGGCGAGCTCCTCGCCCGCCTCGAGCAGCGTCGCCAGCTGCTCGCTGCCGAGGGCCTCTTCGCTCAGGAGCTGAAGCGGCCGCTGCCGTTCCTGCCCACCCGGGTCGGGCTGGTCACCGCGCCGAGGTCCGCCGCCGAGCGCGACGTCGTCGAGAACGCGACCCGCCGCTGGCCCGCCGTCCGGTTCGAGGTCGCCTACGCCGCGATGCAGGGCCAGCGGTGCGCCCCCGAGGTGATCGAGGCCGTCCGCCGCCTCGACGCACAACCCGAGGTCGACGTCATCGTCATCGCCCGTGGCGGCGGCTCGGTCGAGGACCTCCTGCCGTTCTCCGACGAGGGCCTGATCCGCGCCGTCGCCGCCGCGCGCACCCCGGTCGTCTCGGCCATCGGCCACGAGCCGGACTCCCCGCTGCTCGACCTCGTCGCCGACCGCCGCGCCTCGACCCCGACCGACGCCGCCAAGACCGTGGTGCCCGACATGGCCGACGAGCGCCGGCGCGTGCTGGAGACCCGCGCCCGGCTGCGGCACCTGGTCGTCGCCCGCCTCGACCGCGAGCAGGCCGGCCTCGACGCGCTCCGCTCCCGGCCGTCGATGGCCGACCCGACGTCGCTGCTCGACGCCCGCGCCGGGGAGCTCGACGAGTGGCGCGCCCGGATCCGCCGCCAGCTCGGCTGGCAGCTCGACCGCGCCGCCGACGACGTCAGCCACCACCGTGCGCGGGTGCAGGCGCTGTCGCCGCTCGCGACCCTCCAGCGCGGCTACTCCGTCCTCCAGGACGCCGACGGCCACGTCGTCACCAGCGTCCACGACGTCGCCACCGGCGCCGCCCTGTCCGTCCGGGTCGCCGACGGACGCATCCACGTGACCACCACCTCGACCGAGGAGAGCCATGACTGACGCGACCAGCGAGAAGCCGTCCTACGAGGAGGCGCGGGCCGAGCTCGTCGAGGTGGTCCGCCAGCTCGAGGCCGGGGGTACGACGCTCGAGGAGTCCCTCGCGCTGTGGGAGCGCGGCGAGCGGCTGGCCACCGTGTGCCAGGACTGGATCGACGGCGCCCGCGAGCGGCTCGAGGCCGTGCTGGCGGAGTCCGACGAGGCCGACGACGCCGAGGACTGAGCGGCCCGCTCACCCCACGGTCGCGATCCACACCTCGTTGCTGCGGGTCTCCGCGTGGGTGTCCCCGCGGTCGCGCCCGGTGACGACCACGAGCCGCTCACCCGCCCACACCGCCGGGCCGGCCCCCTCGGCCGCGCCGTCCGGGCGGGGCAGCGCGGTCCACGCGGCCGACGCGTCGTCGTACACGAAGCCGGAGGCGGCGACGAGGTGCTCGCCCGCCGCCAGGACCGGCCACCCGCCGGACTCCGGGTCGGGCGCCGACGGCAGCGCCGACCACTTCCCCGACACCAGGTCGAGCCGGCCACCGAGGGGCACGTCCCGCCCGTAGTCACCGGGCTCGGGCCCGCCGCCGTCGCTCGTCTCCAGGCTGAGCCCGACGACGCGGTCACCGACCGCCGCCCAGACCGGCGCACCCAGCTGGCCGCTGGGCCCGAAGGTGCGCCACTCCCCTGTCTCCCGGTCGAGCAGCGCCGCCCGCAGGTAGGACGGGTCCGCGCCGGCGCCGGGGCTGTCCACGAGGTCGTGCGCGCCGAGCAGCAGTCCGGGGGGCGTGCTGACGACGGTGCGGTCGAAGGACGGCCCGAGCGGGTCGTCGGGCAGCCTCGCCCAGCGCCCGGTCGCGGGGTCGAGGACCAGGTCGGGGCGGGAGCGTTGCTCGTCGCTGCCGTGGACGAGCACGAGCCGGTCCCCGTCCGCGACGGGGCGGTACCAGCCGTCTACGCGGCGGGGCAGCACCCGCCAGCGGTCTCGCACGGTGTCGTAGACGAGCAGGGCACGGTCGACGTGGACGAAGAGCTCGTCGCCGACCAGCGCGCTGGAGGAGTACGCCGGCACCGGCCGCGGCGCGTCGGCGATCGCGCGCCACGTGCCCGTGGCGGGGTCGAGCGCGGCGCCGTCGGTGGCCGCGGCGTTCGGCTGCTCGCAGTCGGCCGTCGGAGGGCACTCCTCGCCGGTGTCGCCGCCCACGGCCAGCACGACCTCACCGGTCCACGCCACGACCGGTCCCTCGCGCTCGGCGAGCGGGAGGTCCGGCAGGCGCTCCCAGCGGACCGCGCCGGGCTCGGCGGGTTGTTCGCCGCACCCGGCCAGCAGGGTCAGGCCGAGGGCGACGGCGGGCAGCAGGGCGAGGCGGGCCATGCTGACTCGACGTCCGGCGGGCCCGTCCGGTTCCCCCTCAGCGCAGCTCGGCGACGGTGAGGCTGTCGATGATCGCCCGCAGGTCCTTCGCCGGCGCGGAGCCGTAGACCATGACGCTCTGCTCGCCGACCTCGGCGAGGTAGGCCGTGTCGCCACCCTCGTCGGTGTGGCCCTCCCACTCGCGGGCGACCGGGCGTCGTACGTCGGCCGGGACGGTGTAGTCGTCGGTCGGCGTGGTCTCCTTGTCGACGGACGCCGAGAGCATCGCGCCGAAGGAGGTGTCCTCCTGGCGGACCGCCACGAAACGGTTGTCGTCGGTGAGCATGCCGACCATGAAGTACGGCGCCTTGTCGGTCGGCACGTTGACCGACGTCGCGATCCAGCCCTCCGGCAGCTCGGCCGGGTAGACCGGCTCCTGGTCGGCGAGCTGCATGCCCTCGACCGTCTCGAGATAGTCGATCGCCGTCGGCTTGGTCTCGAAGTCGGGGCGGAAGACGCCCATGAAGTAGAGCAGCGCGCCGATCGCCGCGACGGTGACGACGAGGGAGATGACCAGTCCGGCGGCCGAGCGCTGGTAGCGCCCGGGGCTGCCGCTGCGGGAGGGGCCGGTGCTGGGTGCCTGCTCGGTGCTCATGACGCCCCCAGTGTCCCAGCCCGGCGCCGACGCCCCAGCATCCGGGCCCGGGTGGTCTCATCTGCGTCGATATCCCGTGCAATTGTGTCGCACCTGCGGCAGAGTGACTGCGTGAGCACCACCTATCGCGTCGCCGAGGCCGCCGAGCTGCTCGGCGTCTCCACCGACACCGTCCGGCGCTGGATCGACGGCGGGCGGGTGGCTGCCTCGACCGACGAGGGGCGCACCACGATCGCCGGCACCGACCTCGCCGGGCTCGCGGCGTCACTGGTGGACGACGCGGAGAAGGAGCGCACCCGGGCCGGGCAGGTCAGCGCCCGCAACCGGATGACCGGCATCGTCACCCGCGTCGTGGCCGACACCGTGATGGCCCAGGTGGAGATGGTGTGCGGTCCCTACCGCGTCGTGTCGCTGATGAGTGCCGAGGCGGCGGCCGAGCTCGGCCTCGAGCCGGGGGCGCGCGCGATCGCGTCGGTGAAGTCGACCAACGTCGTCGTCGAGCGCCCCGTCCCCGGGAGGCGGTCGTGACCCGCCGCGTCGCGCTCGCGGTGGCAGCGGCGCTCGTCGTGCCAGCCCTCGCGGGGTGCGGCGAGGACGCCGACGACCGGCCGACGCTCACCGTCCTCGCCGCGGCCTCGCTGACCTCGGTCCTCGAGGAGCTCGCGGAGGACTTCGAGGCAGAGCACGACGTCACCGTGCAGCTCTCCTTCGGCGGCTCCGCGGATCTCGCCACCCAGGTCGCCGAGGGCGCCACGGCCGACGTCGTCGCCACGGCCGACCCGATCACGATGGACCTCCTCGTCGACGCGGGCCTGGTCGACGGTGACCCGGTCGAGCTCGCCACCAACACGATGGTGGTGGTCGTGCCGCCGGCCAACCCCGGCAACGTCGAGGGCCTCGCCGACCTCGCCCGGGAGGACCTCCGGGTCGTGGTCTGCGCGCTGGAGGTGCCCTGCGGCAACGCGGCCGCCCTGCTCGCGGAGGAGGCCGGCGTCTCGCTGGCTCGCGACAGCGAGGAGCAGTCGGTCACCGACGTGCTCGGCAAGGTCGAGTCCGGAGAGGCGGATGCCGGACTCGTCTACGTCACCGACGCCGTCGCCGCGGGCGACGGCGTCGAGTCGGTCCCGGTGCCCGAGGCCGCCCGCGTGGTCAACCACTACCCGGTCGCGGTGCTCGAGGACGCCCTGCAGCCGGCGCTCGCCCGCGCGTGGGTCGACTTCCTGCTCGACGAAGGCCTGCCCGTGCTCGCCGAGGCCGGCTTCGGGCCGCCGGGCGGATGAGCCGGTGAGCCGCACCCGCCACGTCGGCGTCCCCCGCTGGCTGCTGGTGCCCGCCCTGCTGGCGGGCGCCTTCGTCGTGCTGCCGGTCGCCGCGCTCGCCACCCGGATCTCGTGGGCCGACTTCCCTTCCCTCGTCACGTCCGACGCGGCGCTGACCGCGCTCGGGCTCAGCCTGCGCACCTCGGCGGCCAGCACGGCACTGTGCCTGGTGCTCGGTGTCCCGCTGGCCGTGGTGCTCGCACGCAGCGGTGCGCGCTGGCTCGGGCCCCTGCGCTCGCTGGTCCTGCTGCCCCTCGTGCTCCCGCCGGTCGTCTGCGGCATCGCGCTGCTCGCGGCCTTCGGCCGACGCGGCCTGCTCGGCGAGCACCTCGACGCGCTGGGCGTGCAGGTCGCCTTCTCGACGATCGCGGTCGTGCTGGCGCAGACCTTCGTGTCCCTGCCCTTCCTCGTCGTCAGCCTCGAGGGCGCGCTGCGCACCGCCGGCGAGCGGTACGACGTCGTGGCGGCCTCGCTCGGCGCGGCGCCGACGACGGTGCTGCGCCGGGTCACGCTCCCGCTCGTGCTGCCCGGCCTGGCCTCGGGCGCGGTGCTCGCCTTCGCCCGCTCGCTCGGGGAGTTCGGCGCGACGGTCACCTTCGCGGGCAGCCTCGAGGGCACGACCCGGACCCTGCCGCTGCTGATCTACAACCTCCGCGTCACCGACGCCGACGCCGCGGTCGCGATGTCCCTGCTGCTCGTCGCCGTCGCCGTCGTGGTGATCGGCCTGGTCCGGCCGCGAGGTGCGGTGTGAGCCTCGTCGTCGACGTGCAGGTCGCGGACCGCGACGTCGACGTGTCCTTCGAGGTGGCGGCCGGCGAGACCGTCGCACTCCTCGGTCCCAACGGGGCGGGGAAGTCCACGACCCTCGACGTGGTCGGTGGCCTGCTGCGTCCCGACGGTGGCCGGGTCGTGCTCGAAGGCGAGGTGCTGACCGGGGCCGGCCGCTGGGTGGCGCCGCACGCCCGTCGTACTGCGCTCCTCGCCCAGGACCCGCTGCTCTTCCCGCACCTGAGCGTGCTGGAGAACGTCGCCTTCGGCCCGCGCAGCCGCGGGGCGGGCCGGGCGGGCGCCCGGGAGGCGGCCCGGCGCTGGCTGGCCGAGGTCGGTGCGACGGACCTGGCCGACCGGCGCCCGGCGCGGCTCTCCGGCGGGCAGGCCCAGCGGGTCGCGGTCGCCCGGGCGCTCGCAGCCGACCCCCGCGTGCTGCTCCTCGACGAGCCGATGGCGGCGCTCGACGTCTCCGTCGCACCGGTGCTGCGCCAGCTGCTCCGCGGTGTCCTCGCGGAGCGGACCGCGGTGGTGGTCACGCACCACGTCCTCGACGCCCTGCTGCTGGCCGACCGGGTGGTCGTCCTCGAGGGTGGCCGCGTCGTGGAGCAGGGACCGGCGGTTGCGGTGCTGTCGCGACCGCGCAGCGCCTTCGCCGCCCGCTTCGCGGGGCTCAACCTGGTGGCCGGCACCGCGACGGCCGACGGGCTGCGTCGTCCGGACGGCACGGTCCTGCACGGCACCGCCGGCGACCCGGCACCCGCCACGGGCAGCGACGCCGTCGCGGTGTTCCGGCCGTCGGCCGTGGCGGTGCACCGGGTGCCACCGGGCGGCAGCCCCCGCAACGTGCTGCCGGTCCGGGTGGACGAGCTCGAGCCCCTCGGCGACGTCGTCCGGGTCCGCGCCGGCGAGCTGGCTGCCGACGTCACGGTGTCGGCGGTCGCCGAGCTCGGGCTCGCGCCCGGGCAGGAGGTCAGCTTCGTCGTGAAGGCCACCGAGGTCGACCTCTACGCCCGCTGACCCGTCCGCCGGGCTGTCCGCCGGGCGTCGGCTGACTCCCGTGGGGCGGGCCCGGACCGATAAGGTTCGCCCCATGAACGCCCTCGCCGTGGAGCCGCCCGCCCCCGACCGCAACCTCGCCCTCGAGCTGGTGCGCGTCACCGAGGCCGCGGCCATGGCAGCGGGCCGCTGGGTCGGCCGGGGCGACAAGAACGGCGCCGACGGCGTGGCCGTGCAGGCCATGCGCGTGATGATCTCGACGGTCAGCATGAACGGCACCGTCGTCATCGGCGAGGGCGAGAAGGACAACGCCCCGATGCTCTACAACGGCGAGCAGGTCGGCGACGGCACCGGCCCGGAGTGCGACGTCGCGGTCGACCCGATCGACGGCACCACGCTGACGGCCAAGGGCATGGCGAACGCCGTCGCGGTGCTCGCCGTCGCGCCGCGGGGCAGCATGTACGACCCGTCCGCCGTCTTCTACATGGAGAAGCTGGTGACCGGCCCGGAGGCGGCCGACGTCGTCGACATCCGCTACCCCGTCGCGGAGAACATCCACCAGGTCGCCAAGGCCAAGGGCTCCAACACCTCCGACGTCACCGTCGTGCTGCTCGACCGCCCCCGCCACGACAAGCTGGTCGAGGAGATCCGCGCGACCGGCGCCCGGATCAAGTTCATCACCGACGGCGACGTCGCCGGCGCAATCATGGCGGCGCGCCCGGACACCGGCATCGACCTGCTGATGGGCATCGGCGGCACCCCGGAGGGCATCATCGCGGCCTGCGCGATGAAGGCCATGGGTGGCACCATCCAGGGCCGGCTGTGGCCGACCGACGACGAGGAGCGCCAGCGCGCCATCGACGCCGGCCACAACCTCGACCCCGACCACGTGCTGACCACCGACACCCTGGTCACCGGTGACGACTGCTTCTTCGTCGCCACCGGCATCACCGACGGCGAGCTGGTCCGCGGCGTGCGCTACCGCGGCGGCGGCGCGGTCACCCAGTCGCTGGTCATGCGCTCGCGCAGCGGCACGATCCGCACGATCACCTCCGAGCACCAGCTCTCGAAGCTGCGCGGCTTCAGCTCGATCGACTTCGACTGACGCTCAGCGCACGCGGACCACGACAGGGGGCCCGGCCGCGCCGACCATCGTCCCGCGGCGCGGGACCAGCCGCACGGCGTACGTGCCCTTGGCGAGCCGGCGGGTCGCCCGGTGCTGCTTGACGCGGAACCACGGCGTGCTGCGCCAGGTCGTCGATCCGGCACGGCGGATGCTCACCCGTGCGGACGCCATCCGGACCTCGGTCGCGGCCTTCGACCAGTCGAAGGTGACCACTCCCCGCGACTGCCTGACCCGCGGCACCACCCGGGGGTTCCACGTCCGCGAACGGTAGATCGCAGGGCTGTCCGGCAGGTACCCGGCCCCGTGGAATGCCTCGGCGAACCGCTGCGCGATCAATGTCTGGCCGGTGGCGTTGGGGTGCAGGCCGTCGAAGGTGAAGTTCGCAGCCTTCCAGGGCATCCCCTCGTCACTGACGTTGTGCGCGAGGGTGACCCGCGAGTCCCACCGGTAGCGGTTCGCGAGCAGGTTGTTCGCCTCGGCGACGGCAGCGTCCAGGTCCGGACGGGCCAGGTGCGCGGGGATCTCTGCCAGCACGACGCGGACGGCGTACGACGCCGACCAGATCCTGCGGAGCAGCTCCTCGACCTCGTCGGCGATGGTCTGCCCGGAGTCTCCACGCAGCGCGTCGTTGATGCCGAGCTCGACCACCACGACCTCGGGCGCCTAGTCGGCCATCAGGCCGTCGATCACCCCGAGCTGGTAGTCGACGGTCGCGCCCCCACGAGCGGCGTGGTCGCGGTCGAAGTGCAGCCCGGACGACTCGTAGCGGGTGCCGTAGCCGGTCCGGAAGCCTCGGTCGGGTCCGACGAAGTCGATCGCGACGCCTTGGCGCCTTGCCTCCCGCCAGAACCAGTAGCGCCAGGTGGAGTCACCACCGAAGCCCTGCGAGATCGAGTCCCCGACCACCATGACGCGCAGCTGGTCCGTGGCCGAGATCGCTGCTGTCGGTGCGAGGCCGAGCAGGCCGAGCAGGCCGAGCACGAATGCGCAGACCAGCAACGCCCGCATGAGCAGCCGCCTGGCCTGCGTCCAACCGACGGCCGGAGTGAGCACGGCCATTCCTCCCCCAAGGACGCTGACGAACAGCAGCGACCATGACACGGGAAAGGGCCCCGCGTCCCGGTTTCGGGCTTTTCCGCTGCTGACGCCACCCCCGAAGGGCAGCAGCCGCGTTTCGCTCAGGCCGTCTCGACCACGCTCAGCGAGGCCGCGACGGAGTCGCTCTGGCGCAGCAGCGCCGAGGTGACCTCGTCGATGACCCGCGGGTCGACCGCCATGCCGATGTGGGAGGCCCGCACCTCGACGGCCTCGCCCTGCGGGTCCGTGCACGCCCGCCAGTCGACGATGCCGTCGCGACGGGAGTAGATGTTGGTCATCTGCACCTCGGGCCGCAGCGGCTCCTGCGACTCGGAGAACGACAGGTGGGCGCACTCACCCGCGACGCAGTCGGTCGACATCAGGGCGGTGAGGCCGGCGTCGGAGAGCCGGTTGAGCACGCGGACGCCGCGGGTGAGCACCGCGTGGTGCGCTGCCGGCGCCCGCATCGGGCTGCCCATCGTGACGATGCCGGAGACCAGGTCCGGGCGGCGCACGGCCAGCCCGCGGGAGATCATGCCGCCGAGGCTGTGCCCGACCAGCTGGACCCGCGAGTCGCGGCGCTCGGCGATCTGCTCGATCCGCGCCTCCAGCGCGAGCGCCGAGGTCATCGTGCACCCGATGTTGGCAAGGATGTGCGAGCGGTAGGTGCGGAACCCGCGCCCGCGGAGCTCGGCGGCCATGGCCTTGAGCGTCCAGTCCCCGGCGAGGAAGCCGGGGATGAGGAGCACGGGCTCGGCGGCCCGGGCAGCGGCCCGGGCGGCGTACGGCGTGCTGCGGCGGACCCGGATGCTCGCGCCGCGTCGCACGGCGAAACGACCGGCTTCGGTCACCAGACTGCCCTCGCGCAGGAGCGCGGCCAGTGCGGGGCGGCCGTAGCCGTCCGGCAGGAGCCAGGGCGCCAACGTGTTGTTCACATCACAGAAGTTACCCAGTTGACGTGGCTACTACACGGGACTTGGCACACTCATGGCATGTCGATGCGACAGGACGGCACGGAATGGTCCGAAGTGACCACCTCGGCAGAGCTGCTCGCCCCGCTGACCTCGGGCGTCGAGATCTGCTACCAGACGTTCGGCGACCCCGACGACGAGCCGTTGCTGCTGGTGATGGGCCTGGGCGGGCCGATGACCTGGTGGCCCGAGGACCTGTGCCGCTCGCTGGCGGCGTCCGGCTTCCACGTCATCCGCTACGACAACCGCGACACCGGCCGCTCGACGCGGATGTCCGGACGGGTGACGACGCGACACCTCGTGCGCGCGTTCGCGGGTGGCCGGAGCCGGGTGCGCGCGCCGTACTCCATCGGCGACCTGGCCGGTGACGCCTTCGGCCTCCTCGACCACCTCGGGCTCCCGGCGGCGCACGTCGCGGGGATCTCGATGGGCGGCATGATCGCGCAGACGATGGCGCTCGAGGCGCCGGAGCGGGTGCGCAGCCTCGGCAGCATCATGTCCAGCACGGGCCGGCGCGCCGTCGGCTGGCAGAGCCCGACCCTCATCCCGACGCTCCTCGCCCCGCGCGGCCCGGACCGCGAGGCCTACATCCGCCGCAGCCTGATGGTGTGGCGGATCATCGGCTCCCCCGGCTTCCCCAGCGACGAGCAGGAGCTGCGCGAGCGGGCCGGCGACACCTACGACCGCGGCATCGACGAGGCCGGCGTGCTGCGCCAGATGATGGCCGTGCTCACCCAGCCGGACCGCACCGCCGCCCTCGGCCGGCTCACCGTGCCGACCCTGGTCATGCACGGCCTGGCCGACAAGATGGTGCACGTCTCGGGCGGCCGCGCCACCGCGGCCGCGGTCCCCGGCGCGCGCGTCGTCTACGTCGACGGCTGGGGCCACGACCTGCCGGAACCGCTCTTCGCGACCCTCACCCGCGAGATCCGCCGGAACGCCGACCGCGCCTCCTGAGGCGCGGCCGGCGCTCGGTCAGGCGGACGGCTGCTCAGGCGGGCGTCTGCTGCGCGGCGCCGCCGATGCGGCCGGCGTTCTCGTGGTCGACGGTGAGGTTCTCGCCGGTCGACGGGTCGAAGAGGTGGATGCGGCGGCCGTCGACCCAGATCTCGGCCTCCTCGCCCTCCTTGATCCGGCTCGCGCCGTCGAGGGAGACGACGAGCTGGGTGCGCATCGCCTCGCCGTCGAGGTCCTTCTCGAGCTGCTTGAGCTGCTCGGCGACCTCGGGCGGCGCCTCGAACGGGATGTAGGCGTAGGTCTCGTTGCCCAGCCACTCCACGGCGTCGACCGCGGCGGTGAACGTCGAGCCCGACCGGTTGTCGGCGGAGGCCAGCGACGCGTCCTCGAAGTGCTCCGGGCGGATGCCGGCGATGAGCAGGCCCTTGCCGCTGGCGCGCTCGGCCTTCTCCGCCGGGATCTCGACCGAGCCGAACGGCAGCTTCACCGAGCTCCCCTCGACGGTCGCGGGCAGGAAGTTCATCGGCGGGGAGCCGATGAAGCCGGCGACGAAGAGGTTGCCCGGGTTCTCGTAGAGCTCCCGCGGGGTGGCCAGCTGTTGCAGCACGCCGCGCTTGAGGACCGCGACGCGGTCACCGAGCGTCATCGCCTCCGTCTGGTCGTGCGTGACGTAGACGGTGGTGATGCCCAGGCGCTTCTGCAGCCGCGCGATCTCCGTGCGCATCTGCCCGCGCAGCTTGGCATCGAGGTTCGACAGCGGCTCGTCGAAGAGGAAGGCGTCGGCCTGCCGGACGATCGCCCGACCCATCGCGACGCGCTGGCGCTGGCCACCCGACAGGTTGCCGGGCTTGCGCTCGAGGTGCTCGTTGAGCTCCAGCGTCTCCGCCGCGTCGCGGACCAGCTTGTCGACCTCCTCGTCGGGGGTCTTGGCCAGGCGCAGCGGGAAGGCGATGTTCTCGTAGACGGTCAGGTGCGGGTAGAGCGCGTAGTTCTGGAACACCATCGCCAGGTTGCGCTCGCGCGGGGCGAGGTCGTTGACGCGGCGGTCGCCGATGATCATGTCGCCGGAGGTGATGTCCTCCAGGCCGACGATCATCCGCAGCAGCGTCGACTTCCCGCACCCGGAAGGCCCGACGAGGATCATGAACTCCCCGTCGGCGACGTCGATCGAGACGTCGTTCACGGCAGGGAAGCCGTCGCCGTACTTCTTGACGATGTTGTTCATCGTGATGGCTGCCATGACAGGACCCCTACCCCTTCACCGCGCCGGAGGTGAGGCCGGCGACGATCTTGCGCTGGAAAATCAGGACGATGACGATGATCGGAATGGTCGCGATGACCGCTCCCGCGGCCAGCAGGGACGCCGGCCGGTTGAACGGGTCGGCGCCGACGAAGAACGACAGCGACGCCGGGATCGGTCGGGCGTTCTCGGTGGACGTGAGCGTGATGCCGAAGACGAAGTCGTTCCACGCGAAGAAGAAGGTCAGGATCGCGGCGGTGAACACACCGGGCGCCGCGAGCGGGACGATCACCTTGCGGAACGCCTGCCACGACGTCGCCCCGTCGACCTGCGCCGCCTGCTCCATCTCCCACGGGATCTCGCGGAAGAACGCGGAGAGCGTCCAGATCGCCAGCGGCAGCGTGAACGACATGTACGGGATGATCAGGCCCGGCCAGGTGTCGTAGAGCCCCACCGCCCGCCACATGTCGAACAGCGGCCCGACCAGCGATACCACCGGGAACATCGCGATGGCCAGCGAGACGGTCAGGACGAGCTTCTTGCCGCGGAACTCGAGGCGGGCGATGGCGTACGCCGCCAGCGTGGCCACGATGACCGACAGCAGGGTCGCGATGAGGCTGATCCCGATCGAGTTGAGGATCGCCCGGCGGAACTGCTCGTTGTCCCAGACCGCCTGGTAGTTCGCCCAGCCGGCGCCGCCGCCGTCGGACGGGAAGAAGCCGGGGCTGCCGTTGGTGATCGCGGCCTCCGACTTGAAGGACAGCGAGATGATCCAGACGACCGGCAGCAGGCACCAGACGAGGATCAGCAGGCAACCGATGATGGTTCCGATGCGGTTCTTCATGTCAGGACTCCTGCCGTGCCTGCGCCAGGTCGACGCGGAAGAGCTTGACGATCAGGAAGGCCACCAGGAGCACCGAGAGGAAGAGCAGCACCGAGAGGGCTGAACCCATCCCCAGCTGGAATTGCTCGATCGTCTGCCGGTAGGTCAGGAAGCTGATCGACTCCGTGTTCTGGGCGCCGAAGGTCATCACGAAGATGTTGTCGAAGATCCGGTAGGCGTCGAGCGCCCGGAACAGGACGGCGACCATGATCGCCGCCCGCATGTTCGGCAGGATCACCCTGGTCAACCGTTGCCACCAGGTGGCGCCGTCGACCTTCGCGGCCTCGATCATGTCCTCGCTCACCTGGGCGAGCCCGGCGAGCAGCAGCAACGACATGAACGGGGTGGTCTTCCAGATCTCGGAGACCATGATCGCGATGATCGCCGGCGTCGACTCGCCGAACCAGTTGAAGTCGTCACCGATGAACGGCAGCCAGCCGTTGACGAAGCCGTTCTGGTAGGAGAACGCGAACTGCCAGGCGAAGCCGGAGACGACGGTGATGATGCCGTAGGGCACCAGGATCGAGGTCCGGATGACGCCGCGGGCGAAGATCACCCGGTGCATCACCATCGCGAAGATGAAGCCGATGACCAGCTCGACCGCGACGGTGACGACCATGTAGAGCACCGTGATCGCGGTGGTCTTCCAGAAGAGCGGGTCGCTCAGCGCGGTGAGGTAGTTGTTGAGGCCGATGAAGTTCCGGTCGTCCGGGGCGGTCAGCGCGTAGTCGAAGACGGACAGGTAGATCGCCCGCAGCATCGGGAACGCGGTGACGAGCAGCATCAGGATGATCGCCGGGGCGACCAGCTTCTGCCCCAGCCGCGTCTCCGCCTTCGCGCGGTCGCTCACGGCTGCCTTGCCCGCCTTGCCGGGTGCGGGAGCGGTGACGGCACTCATAGCAGCGCCTTCCCTTCCAGGACGTCCTTCAGGAACTTCGCGGACTCCTCAGGAGTGCTCTTGGGGTTCACGGAGTTCGGTGAGTGCCACCGCGACTGGAGCGCGTTGGAGATCATCGAGTAGAAGGCGCTCTTGGGCCGGGGCCCGCCCTCGTCGACGCTGGTGCGGAACAGCTCGATGAGGTCCTCGGGGTACTGGCCGCTGGCCGCCACCTCGTCGTACGCCGCGTTGGTCGACGGCATCAGGCCCCCCTCGAGCGCGAGGTCGACCTGCGCCTCGACCGAGGTGATGCACTCGGCCGCCTCGAACGCCCAGTCGGTGTTCTCGGTGTAGGCGCCGACCCCGATGTCGATGCCGCCGACCGGGGGCTTGGACGGCTCGCCCTCCACGGAGGCCGGGTAGCGCGCCCAGCCGAGGTCCTTGAACTGCTCCTCGGTGGTCGGCTTGCCGTCACCGGGCTCGTAGTTCTTGTAGACGAACGTCCAGTTGACCATGAACTCGCCAGGCCCACCCTCCGGGAACATCTGGCCCAGGCTGGTGCCCTCGTTGGAGACGGTCAGGTCCGGCTGCGCGGCGGGCGAGTCGGCGAGCTTCTGGATGATCTCGGCGACCCTGCGGCCGGCGTCGCTGTCGACCTCCACCGTGGCGTCGCGCCCGGCCTCGGTGTCGGTGACGATGTTGCCGCCGGCGCCCTGGATCATCGCGTTGATCCAGACGACGTAGCCCTCGTACTTGTTCGCCTGCACGCCGACGGTGCCGCCCTCGGAGGCGGCCGCGTCGATGACCTGGTCCCACGTGACCGGCTTGGTCATGTCGAGGCCCGCTGCCTCGGCGAGGGACTTGCGGTACCAGAGCACCTGCGTGTTGGCCCACAGCGGGATCGCGTAGACCTTGTCGTCCCAGGTCACCGTCTCCGCGGCCCCGGAGAGGTACTTGCCCTCACCCTCGACGCTCTGGGTCACGTCGTCGGCGATCGAGCCGGTGACCTCCTTCAACCAGCCTGCGTTCGCGAACTCGGCCACGAACACGGGGTCGAGGTTCATCAGGTCGGTCGAGGAGTCCTTGGCCGCCAGGCGACGGGCCAGCTGCGTGCGCTGGTCGGTCGCCGAGTTGGGCAGCTGCTGGACCTCGATGTCGTAGTCGTCCGTGCTGCACTGCTCGGCGTACTTCTCGAAGATCGGCACGCCGTCCGGGTTCACGTACCAGTTGAGGACCGGTTTGTCGGACCCCCCGCATGCCGCTAGCGCGGCGCTGGCCAGCACACCCGTGACGGCCGCGGCCGCCACGCGTCGTGGCCTTCCCCATCTCGACTTCATCGTCCAGATCACCCCTCCAAGAGTGTGGCCCGCGTCACACGGTCTACCGCAGGAACGGGTGTCTTGTCCACGGTTGACTTGTCCACAGTCGTCCTTTCAGGAGTCCGCGAGACCCAAGTGCCCGTGACGACGGATTGCAGACGTCGTAGGTTTCCGCCATGGCGCTCCACGTCGTCGCCGCGCGTACCGACCCGGCGCTCTTCCAGCTCCCGTGGTCGCGCCCGCTGGCCGAGTGGGACGACTGGTACGTCGTCCCGCTGCCCCTCGGCCTGTCCCGCCACGTCGTGCGGGTGGTGCAGGTGAACCGGCAGTTCCTCGCGGTGAAGGAGACCGAGGAGGCGATCGCGCTGCGGGAGTACAACCTGCTCCGCGAGCTGCAGCGGATGGACCAGCCGTGCGTCAAGCCGCGCGGCGTGGTCACCGGCCGCACCGACCTCGACGGGAACCCGCTGCCTGCCGCGCTGTTGACCGAGCACCTCCACTACTCGCTCCCCTACCGCACCGTCTTCCAGCACGGGCTGCGCCCGGAGCAGGTGCACGGCCTGGTCGACGCGCTCGTCGTGCTGCTGGTCCGGCTCCACCTGGCCGGCTTCTTCTGGGGTGACGTGTCGCTGTCGAACGCGCTCTTCCGCCGCTCCGCGGGGGGCTTCACGGCCTTCCTCGTCGACGCCGAGACCGGCGAGCTGCGCGACAAGGTCTCCGACGCGATGCGCGAGCACGACGTCACGGTCGGCTGCGAGAACATCTTCGCCGAGCTGATGGACCTGCAGGCCAGCGGTGACACCGACGTCGAGGTCGACGCCATGGGCGTGGTCGCGCACCTGGGCGAGCAGTACCACTCGCTGTGGGAGGAGCTCACCGCCGCCGAGGAGTTCGGCACCGACGAGTGGTCCCGGGTCGAGCAGCGGATCGCGCGGCTCAACGACCTCGGCTTCGACGTCGACGAGCTCGACGTGCAGGCGGAGTCGGACCGGGTCCGGATCCAGCCGAAGGTCGTCGAGGCCGGCCACCACCGGCGCGAGCTGCACGACCTGACCGGG
Organism: Nocardioides sp. J54; assembly: GCF_000519005.1. Taxonomy (GTDB): domain Bacteria; phylum Actinomycetota; class Actinomycetes; order Propionibacteriales; family Nocardioidaceae; genus Nocardioides. Next base: position 19,369 of record NZ_JAER01000056.1, read on the forward strand.
ATCCGGGCCGAGAACAAGCAGGCCCGCGCACTGCTCAACGACCTCGCGGCGTTCACCGCGCACTTCGGCTACGAGGACGAGGACCGCGCCGTCGTGGCACGGCGCTGGCTCTCGACCGTCTACACGCCGATCGTCTCCCTGGTGCCCGACGAGCTGCGGGGGCGGATCGCCTCACCCCAGCTGTTCGCCGAGGTGATGGAGCACCGGTGGGCGATGTCGGAGGAGGCCGGCCACGAGGTCGACATCTACGACGCCGCGCAGGACTACGTCGAGAACGTGCTGCCGAAGCGGCCGCCGGACTCGACGTCGGACCTGGCCTGAGCCGGCGTCCGACCGGGGGTCGGGCCGGGATCAGGGGGTGCCGGGATCAGGGGGTGCCGCGCACCGCGAGCTCGGCAGCGAGGAGGTCACGGTCCACCGGACCGCGCAGCGCGAGCGCCCACAGCAGCAGCCGCGCCTTCACCGGCGACAACCAGCCGGCCCCGACCGCGCCACGCGCCACGAGGTCGATCTCCGCGCCCGGGTAGCCGTACATCGCGCGCCCCGTCGGGCCGGAGCCGGTGCGCGTCGCGAAGACCACCGGCACGTGGGCAGCCATCCGACCGACCGCCTCGGCCATCGCCGCCGACACGTGCCCGGCCCCGAACCCCGCGACGACCACACCAGCCACCTCGTCGGGACGGATCGCGTCGAGGACGAACCCGTCGTCACCCAGCCAGGTCGCCAGCAGCGGCACCCGTAGGTCACGCTCGTCGGCCGGCAGGTCCAGCGGTGCGACGCGGTGCGGCGGGGCGCCGTACACGACCTCGCCCTCGACGCAGCGGCCAGCCGGTCCGAACGCCGGCGAGCGGAAGGCGCCCGTCGACACCGAGTCGGTCTTCGCCACCCACCGCGCCTCGTGCACCTCGTCGCCGAACGCGACGAGCACGCCGCGCTCACGGGAAGCGGGCGCCACGGCACAGCGGACCGCGGTGAGGATGTTGGCGGGCCCGTCGGCACCGGGGGCCTCCGCGGAGCGCATCGCTCCGGTGACCACCAGTGGCTCCGGGCGGTCCCAAAACAGGTCGAGCAGGTAGGCCGACTCCTCGAGGGTGTCGGTGCCCTGCGTGACCACCACGCCCCGCGCCCCCGCGTCGACCGCCCGTTGCGCCCAGCGCAGGGTGCGCACGATCGTCGGCTCGTCGAGGGACGGGCTGGGCAGCCGGGCAAGGGTCTCGGCCTCGATCGACGCGACCGCGTCGAGGCCCGGCACCGCCGCCACCAGCAGCTCCGCCGTCAGCGTCGGGACGACCTCGCCCCCGGCCGCGGTGCTGGACGTCGAGGCGATGGTGCCGCCGAGCGCACCGATGGCGACTGTGGGCATGGGCATGCGGCCCATCATCCCTGTCGCCCGGCCGGTGTCGGCGCCCGGTGGCAGGCTGGGGTGCATGGCGAAGGACGACGAGCCCGGACGGATGGGCGGCACGGCGGAGCGACCGGCCCGCTTCTTCACGGACGCCGCGGAGTTCGGCGCGTGGCTCGCCCGCAACCACGACACGGCCACCGAGCTGTGGATGGGGCTGCACAAGAAGCACGTCCCCGACCGCGGCCTCACCTGGGCCGAGGCCGTCCCCGAAGCCCTGTGCTGGGGCTGGATCGACTCCGTCGCGCAACGCATCGACGAGGACTCCAGGCGCCAGCGCTGGACGCCGCGCAAGAGGACCAGCAACTGGAGCCAGGTCAACCTCGACCTCGTCGAGAAGCTGCGCGCCGAGGGCCGCATGCAGCCCAGCGGCCTCGCGATCTGGGAGGCCCGTCGACCGACCCCGGCGCCGTACACGCACGAGGTCGACGGCGAGCTCGTCCTGCCCGACCCCTACGCCGCCCAGCTCGCCGCCTCCCCCGCCGCCACCGCCTTCTGGGGCGAGGCCACCCGCACCTACCGCCGCTTCTGCACCAACTGGGTGCTCAGTGCCAAGCAGGAGTCCACCCGCGACCGCCGCATGACCCAGCTGGTCGAGTGCTCCGCCGCCGGCGAGCTCGTCCCGCCGCAGCGGTACGGCGACGTGCCGAGGTGGGTCGAGCGGGCTGCTGCTGCGGCCAGGGAGGCGTAGAGGCGGTGCAGACGGGCGGCGACGAGGGCGTACGGCGGTCGGCTGGGTCCGGCTATCGGCTTGCGGTTGCGTAGGTAGGGCGTGGTTGGTCCCCGCCGGGCTGCGGTGACGTAGCCGGTACAGCTGCGAAAGGCAGCGACGACGAGGCTGGGGAGGTGGTCGGGTCCGCCTGTCGGCTCGCGGTTCCGTAGGCGGAGTGGCTAGCTCCCGGTGGTTGAGGTGCGACGAGCGCTAGCGAGGAGCCTCGAAACCACCGGGCCTTCAAGGCGGACTGTGGATGGAGAATCGGGAGAATCCCCAGTCCACAGGCGGGTTTCCGGCCCACCTTTGTCGGTGGTATCTGGAAGAATCCAGTCATGGAGCTCGGGAACCACGCATCGATCGGCCAGTACGACGGCCGCTCCGTGCCCGAGCTGCTCGGCGAAATCCGCTCCCGCGTCGACGCCCGCAAGAACCTCTGGATCGACGAGTGGACCGCGATCGTCGCCTGGGCCGACCAGAACGTGGTTGAGACCGAGGAAGGCGCGGCCACGTTGCTCGACGGTGTCGTCGACACCGGCGTGCCCATCGCTGGCCCCGGTGCACCCCTCGTGTCCGAGTTCGCGTTGATGGAGCTCATCGCCGTCCTCGGCCGCTCACCCGTCGGCGGTCGTGCCTACGTCGGCCAGGTGATCGAGTGCGCCTGGCGACTCCCCCGCCTCTACCAGGCAGTCGTCGCCGGGCGGGTGGACACGTGGAAGGCCCAGCGCATCGCCGACCTCACCCACCCCCTCTGCCCCGAGGCGGCCGAGTTCGTGGACCGCCAGCTCGACGCCGCCGTCGACGACGTCGGCTGGAAGCAGCTCGAACGCCTCGTCGCCGGAGCCGTCCTCCGCTTTGACCCCGAACGCGCAGAGGCCGAGCGGCAGCGGGTCTCCGACCACCGGCACTTCGACGTCGACGAGCCCAGCGACACCGGCCACGTGATCATCCACGGGCTCATGGACGCCGCCGACGGCCACGACCTCGACCAGGCCATCACCCGCCGCGCGATCCTCCTCGGCAAGTGTGGCGACGACTCCTCGATGGACGTCCGCCGTTCCAAGGCCGCGGCCGAGCTGGCACGGCAGGACTTGTCGCTGGACCTGTTGTTCGCCCACCCCGACACCGGCGAGGTCATCGCCACCTCCCCCGGACGACGGGTCACGTTGAACGTCCACGTCACCGACGCCACGCTCACCGGCGACAACCCGGTCGCCCGCTGCGAAGAGACCGGTGGACCGGTCTCCTCAGCGCAGGTGAAGGAATGGCTGCAAGCACCCGGGACGACGGTCATCGTGCGTCCCGTCGTCGACCTGGCCGAGTGCATCCCCGTGGACTCGTACGAGATCCCCGGCCGGCACCGGCGACGGGTCCAGCTGCGCGACCACACCTGCCGCTTCCCCGGCTGCACCGTCAAAGCGACCCGCTGCGACCTCGACCACTCGGTCGAGCATGCTCGCGGTGGCCCGACCTGCCCGTGCAACCTCGTGCCCCTGTGCCGACGCCATCACCGCGCCAAGACCTTCTCGCTCTGGCGCTACGTCACCATCCAGCCCGGCCACTACCTGTGGATGTCACCGAACGGACGCCACTTCCTGGTCAGCCCCAAGGGCACCAAGGTCCTCGCCACCCCGCGCCACCTCGACCCCGACGACTACTAGCTCCCCTGCCCCGAACCCCGCCCACCGGGCGGGGTCACAGGCATGTCCGCTGCCACTGTCGAGGCACCCGACCGCCGCTGGTTGAGGTGCGAGGCGCCCCAGCGCCGAGCCTCGAAACCAGCGGCCCCGGTGCCCCGACTGTGCCCGCCACGGCCCGCCATCAAGGCCCGGAGGTTTCGAGGCTCGGCCGC
>NZ_JAER01000057.1 GCF_000519005.1 Nocardioides sp. J54
TCGAGGCTCGGCCGCGGGCGGCCTCACACCTCAACCACCGGGAGCAAGGCGAAGCGAACCCAAGGCTTGCCGCCAGACGGACCCCACCACCTACCCCAGCCAACTGCGCGCGCGGCAGCGCGGCGCCCGCAACGCCGCTGGTTGAGGTGCGAGGCGCCCCAGCGCCGAGCCTCGAAACCAGTGGCCCCGGTCCACCGGACTGTGCCCGTCACAGTCCACCATCACGGCCCGGAGGTTTCGAGGCTCGGCCGCGGGCGGCCTCACACCTCAACCACCGGGAGCAAGGCGATGCGAACCCAAGGCTTGCCGCCTGGCCAACGCAACCACCTACCGAAGTCAACTGCGCGCGCGGCAGCGCGGCGCCCGCGCCGAAGGCGCGTCGAGGGCAAGTGCGGGCCGAGCGCAGCGAGTGCCCGCGCGCCGCCCTCGACAGGCGACGCGCTCGCGCCATCAACACAGGGCGGCGCGGACGCAGTCCGTGCCGGCAACCGCGCCGGAAAGCCGACCGACAGGGCCCCGGAGTCAAGGATCGCGAAGCGACCGCGTAGCGGCGGAGCGCAGCGACGTCCTTGACGCCGGGGGCCGGTCGGCTACGGTGCGCGGCCGCCCAGACCAGCGGCCTGTGGACAGCCTCCAGCAGCTCCAGCCGAGGAGTGCGACCCTGCTGGACATGCCAGCAACAGGCAGCGAAGGCGGCGAGCGGCTCGTCCTGCGCCCGGCCACGCCGGTGATGGCGAGGGAGCCCGGGGTGCTGCAGGTCGGGCTCGACGGCCCGCGGGTGCTGGTGCCCGACGAGCCGGAGGTGCAGTGCCTCCTCGACGCCCTCACGCGCCCTTCCGGCGTTCCCCAGGTCGACGCCGAGCGCTCGCCGGCCCAGGTGGCGCAGCTGGACCGGCTGCGTGCAGCAGGGCTGGTCGTCGCCGTCCCAGCAGATGAGCTGCCGGACCCTGCCCTCCAGGTCCTGCGCGCCCAGTTCGGCCAGGACGCGGAGCGGCGGCTGGAGGTGCACGGGGCCGCACCGGTGGCGGTGCGGGCGGACCCCGCCACCACCCTGCTCGTCGAGCCGCTGCTCACCCGCGCTGGGCTGCGTCGTGCCAGCGACGGCGACCTTCCCGCGGTGCACCTCGTCGTGACCAGCGGGCCGGTGGACCGGGAGCTCCTCGACCCGCTGGTGCGCGACGCCGTGCCGCACCTCCTGGTCACCGGCGATGCCGGCGGGCGGCGAGTCGGTCCGTTCGTGGAGCCGGGGCAGACGGCCTGCGTGCGGTGCGTGGACGCGCACGAGAGCCTGCACGACGCGCGCCGGCCGTTGCTGCTGGCGCAGGCCGCCCGGGGAGCCGTCGAACGACCGCCGCCGCTGGACCCGGTCCTCGACACGATGGTGCTGGCGTGGGCGGTGCGCGACCTGGCCCGCTACGTGGAGGGGGACGAGCCGAGCACGTGGTCGACGACCTTCGACCTCGGGGCGGCCTCCGGGCCGCTGGAGGTGCGCTGGGGCCGGCATCCCGAGTGCGGCTGTGCGTGGGACGAGCCGGCGTTGCTCGGCTGACCCACCGCCGGCACCCGCAGCGAGAGTGCCGTCACCACCACTCGCTGTCGAGCTTCGCCTCCATCGAGCGCAGGTGGGTGCGTGAGCACTCGTCACAGAACCGGCGGACCCGCCCCCGCTCGACCGCGGAGGTCCAGGTCAGCGGCGGTTCGTCGCCCGGGGCGCGTCGGCCGCAGTAGTCACAGGTGACGCTCACCTCTCCAGCGTAGGAGCAGGGTGCACGCCCCAGCCCGGGCGACGGCAGGTCGTGACCGAAAAGATGCGAAGGGCCGGGACCGACGGTGGTCGGTCCCGGCCCTTCTACTCACCCGCGATCAGGTGTGCCTCCGAGGAGGACAGTGGCGATGACGTCCGTCTCGCCGGCGGGGTCCGTGGCGGGACCCCGGCCTGGATTCAGAGTGCGCGAGCGAGTGCGAGACGAGCCTGCTGCGCGGCACGCTCGGCCTTGCGGCTCAAGCGGCGGGCGCGGGCCACACGGTGGGCCTCGCGCAGCTGGTGCGCCTCTCCCAGGCGCGCGGCCATGTGCGCACGCGCCAGGTCTTCACTGATGTTCCCGTTCATGGGTCTCTCTTTTCTCAGAAGGTCTGGAAGTTCTTGTTGGTTGGTCGTTGCTCGGTAGGCCCGGTGCCGGTCACGCGGCGGTGACGGTGGCGTCCTTGCGCGGGCGGCCCCGCGGCCGCTTGCGCGGGATCACCACGCCGGCCAGGAACAGCTCGCCACCCCACACGCCCCACGGCTCGCGCCGCTCGAGCGCGCCGGCCAGGCACATCTCCTGGACCGGGCACTCCTTGCAGAGGGCCTTGGCGGACTCGACGTCCGACGGTGACTCGGCGAACCACAGCTCGGCGTCGTTGAGACGACAAGGCAGCAGCTCGTCCAGCGTCGGCTCGAGAACACTGGTCGTCATCAGCTTTCACCTCCTCTTGTTGACCTGATCGCGTTGGTCGGTTCCTCAGGAGGGATCCGGGGGCCTTCGCTCCTCAGGTCGTGAGAAACAAGAAGGCCGCGGATCCCGGTTTCGGGTTCCGCGGCCTGGAGGCTGCCGAGCTGATGTCAGATCAGTTCGGATGACTCCAGGCTGGTGAACCCGGGACGACTGCGGTCGTGAAGCCGCGGTGCCCCATCTCGCCGGCGCGGTCCCGCTTGACGGACTGCACGTCAGCCGCGATGGCGGCGACGGCGTACACGTCGGCAAACGGCACACGGGTGCCCTCGACCGCCCAAGCGGCGGCGGGACGCACGGCAATGCCCTGGACCGCAAGGGTCGCGAGGGCAGAGGTGGCGCAGGCAGACGCGGTCAGCGCGAGAGCGTTGACGTCGGTCATCGGGATCATCGTGATGTTCTCCATGAGGGCCACCTCCTTCGGTGCCAATCGTGCGCCGGCCTTGCCAGGGCCGTGGTGCGCTAGCTGATGTTGCCTGACGACCGTAACGGTCCTTGATCTGGCGGTGCAAATGATTTATCGGGGTTTTTCCGAACTTTTTTCGAGGGACCTCGAAGCGGCCCGGAAAACGCCCCGGAAAGACACCTGATCAGGCCTCGGCGACGAGGTCGAGCACCGCCTGGCCGTACCTCTCGATCTTGTTCGGGCCCACCCCGTTGACCTTGGCCAGGGCCGTGAGCGTCGTTGGCTTCTGCTCCGCGATCAGCTCGAGCGTGGCGTCGGTGAAGACGACGTACGCCGGCAGCGGCTTGCCGTCCTCCCCCGCCTCCCTGGCGGTCTCGAGGCGCCACGCCTTGAGCCGGTCGAAGAGCTCCTCGTCGTAACGGGTCGGGTGGTGCGCACACCGGCCGCGCTTCTTCTCCGCCGCCGTCGCCAGCGGCTGCAGGCAGTCGCGGCAGCGCGCGACGCGGCTGCGTCCGCGGGTGGCCTGCGGCTGCTGCGAGGCGGGCAGCAGCGGGACCAGGAAGCGCGACGGCTGGCGCCGCGGCGCCTGGCCGGGGTTGCGTGCCGCGGCCCACGACACCATCAGCTCCTTGCGGGCACGGGTCATCCCGACGTAGAGCAGCCGCCGTTCCTCCTCCACCGCACCGGCGGGTGCGCCTTCCTGGCTGGCGTAGGTGATTGGCACGGTGCCGTCCTGCACGCCGCAGCAGAACACCGCGTCCCACTCCAGGCCCTTCGCCGCGTGGAAGGTCGCCAGCGTGACGCCGTCGGCGGTCGGGGCGTGCTGCTCGGTCGCGCGCCGGTCGAGGTCCTCGACGAAGGCGGAGACCGACGCCTCGACGCCGCGCTCGGTCGCGAAGTCGTCGGCCAGGTCGACCAGCGCCTGCAGCGACTCCCAGCGGTCGCGGGCCTGCCCGCGCGCGGTCGGCGGCTCGGCCGTCCAGCCCATCCCGCCGAGCACGCCACGCACGACGGTGACCCACGGCTGCCCGTCGGCCTCGCCGGAGCGGGCGGCACCGCGCAGCCGGGTGACCGCCTCGCGCACCTCCCGACGGTCGAAGAAGCGGGCGGCACCGCGCACGACGTAGGGGATGCCGCGGTCGGTCAGCGCGTCCTCGAACGTCTCCGACTGGGCGTTGATGCGGAACAGGATCGCCATCTCGCCGTACGGCGTGCCGGCGCGGTGCAGCTTCGCCACCCGGTCGGCGACGCTGCGGGCCTCGGCGACCTCGTCGGGCTCCCCGACGTAGCGCACGGTCGAGCCCGACGGCTGCTGCGAGCGCAGCTCGACCCCCGCGCTCGGCGTGCCGGCGAGCAGCTTGTTGGACTGCTCGACGACCTGCGGCGTGGAGCGGTAGTTGCGGACCAGCTCGATCGAGGTGGTGCCGGGGTACTTCTTCGGGAAGTCGCGGAGGTACGACGCGTCCGCGCCCGCGAAGGAGTAGATCGTCTGTGCCGGGTCGCCGACCACGCACAGCTCGTCGCGGCCGCCGAGCCACAGGTCGAGCAGCGCCGACTGCAGCGGCGAGACGTCCTGGAACTCGTCGACGACGAACCACTTGTACTGCCGGCGCACCTGGGCGGCGACCCGCTCGTCGGAGTCGAGCAGCCCGGCGGTCAGGAGCAGCACGTCCTCCATGTCCATGCGGCCCTGCTCGCGCTTGACGTCCTCGTAGGCCTCGAAGGCGCGGGCGACGTCGGCGTGGGTGAGCCCGTCGACGCCGCGGCCGTTGCGCTCGGCGATGGCGGCGTAGCCCTCCGGGCGGACGTTGCTGACCTTGCCCCACTCGATCTCGGAGGCGAGGTCGCGCAGCTGTGCCTGCTCGGCGCGGATGCCGATGTGGCGGCAGGCCGCGGCGAGCATGCCGAGCTTCGACTCGGTCAGCTCGGGCAGCTCGGTGCCGTGCACGTGCGGCCAGAAGTAGCGCAGCTGGCGCAGCGCGGCGCTGTGGAAGGTCCGCGCCTGGACGCCCGGCGCGCCGAGCTGGCGCAGCCGCTGCCGCAGCTCACCGGCCGCCCGGGTCGTGAACGTGACCGCCAGCACCTCGGTCGGTGCGTAGACACCCGTGTGCACCCCGTGCGCGATGCGGTGGGTGATCGCCCGGGTCTTGCCGGTCCCGGCCCCGGCGAGCACCCGCACCGGTCCCCGCAGCGTCTCCGCCACCTGTCGCTGCTCGGGGTCGAGGGCGGAGAGCAGCCGTTCGATGGGGTCGGTGGCGGGCATGCGGTGGAACAACTCCTTCAGCAGGATGGTTGAGTGGTCGAGAGAACGACCCTAGACGCCGGAGGCGACACTTCGATGAGCTCCTTCACGATGTACACCACCCCGTGGTGCGGCTACTGCAAGCGGCTGAAGAGCCAGCTCGACCGTGAGGGCATCTCCTACGAGATGGTCGACATCGAGCAGCAGCCGGACGCAGCGGCCATCGTGGAGTCCGCCAACAACGGCAACCAGACGGTCCCGACGCTGGTCTACAGCGACGGGACCGCCCAGACGAACCCGAGCGTCGCCCAGGTCAAGGCCAAGCTCGAGCAGCTCAGCGCCTGACGCGCACCGCCTTCGAGGTGGCCGTCCGGGCGACGTACCCGCTGCGGCGGACGGTGACCCGGACCTTGATCTTCTTGCCCCGGTCGGCGCGCCCGACCTGGTACGTCGCCGTGGTGCGTCCCTTGACGACCTTGCCGTTGCGCAGCCAGGTATAGGCCACGCGGGCCGGGGACGGGCTCCACGTCCCCGCGGAGGCGCGCAGCCGCTTGCCGACGACGGCCTTGCCGGTCACCTTCGGCACCCGGGCGAGGGTGAACGTGCGCCGCGGCGCGGAGAGCGGCGCCGGCGACCAGTCCGGCTGGCTGCCGCCGGCGACGATGCGGGTGATCGTCGTCCCCGGGCCGCAGGCCGCCAGGCCGCGGACCACCCACAGGTCGCCGTCCTCGCTGTAGGCAGCGGAGTCCCCGTCCGGCCCGAACGACGGGTCGACGGCTCCCACCTCCCCCTCGTCAGGCGTGATCGCGCAGTCCGGCGTCGCGGTCGGCGGGGCGGGGGTCCCCGTCCGCGGGTCGCCCACGCTCGTCTTCATGACGACGCCGTGGTCCGAGGCCCCGAACAGGACGCGGGTGCCGTCGCGGGACACCTCCGGCTGGCCGAGCTCGATGTAACGGCCGAAGAGGTCGCCGGAGCGGAACCACGCGACGTCGCGCTTCCCGAGGTCGGCGAGGTGGACGTCGCCGTCGACGTTCAGCACCAGCCGGCTCTTCGTCACCCAGCTGGGCTGCCAGCCCTCGACGATGCCGTACCGGTCGGGCCCGACCCAGCCCGTCGCGTCGGTGACCCCGGTGAGGGCCTCGCTGACGAGGCGGCCGCTGTAGCTCTGCAGCCGGACCTGGCTGTAGGCGATCTTCGTGCCGTCCGGCGAGATCTCGGGGTCGAGGACCGGGGTGATGCTGACCGTGTCGCTGTCACGGAGGAACAGGTTGCGCGGCGTCATCCGGTTGAGCACGGTACCGTCCTGGCGCATCCGCACGAACGTGCTGCCCTTGCGGACCGCGATCACCCCGGAGTCCGACATCGTCGGGTGCTCGTACGGCGACGCGGCGGTCCCGTCCCCGGTCACCGCCCGGGCACCGGTGCCGTCGGGCCGGGTGAGCCAGACGTTGTGACCGCGGACGAGGACGATCGACCCGGTGGCAGCGGTGACGGTGGTGGAGGCCGGCTCGGGCGCCGCGGACGCCGGGACGGCGGGCAGGACCGAGGCCGCGGCGAGCGCGGTGAGGGACAGCAGGGACGCGATGCGGTGCAGGGACATGCCGACGAGCCTCGCGGGCCCGGCGTCCCGGATGACAGGGACGCGTGTCCCTGATCAGCCTCCGACCGCGGCCGGGACGCTCACCAGGAGCCGGGCAGAGGGCCGCCGTACCAGTCCTCGACGAGCGAGCGGCTGATCGAGACCCCGCCCGGCAGCACCAGCGACCCGGACTCCGCCTTGCGGCGCATCTCCTCGCGGGTGAACCAGCGCGCGTCCTCGACGTCGTCGTCGTCGAGGCGGATCTCCTCGGTGAGCGCACGCCCCTGGAAGCCGAGCATCAGGCTCGACGGCAACGGCCACGGCTGGTTGCCGAAGTAGGTCACGTCGCCGACGACGACACCGGTCTCCTCGTGCACCTCGCGGCGCACCGCGTCCTCCAGCGCCTCCCCCGGCTCGCAGAAGCCGGCCAGGGTGCTGAACCGGCCCGCCGGCCACGTCGCGCCGCGCCCGAGCAGGCAGCGCTCGTCGGGCGCTCCCGGCTCGCCGTGGGCGATGAGCATGATCACCGCCGGGTCCGAGCGCGGGAACTGCGGCTTGCCGCAGTCGGTGCAGACCAGCTCGTGGCCGGCCGCACGCGGCGCGAGCCCGCCGCCGCAGCGCGGGCAGAACCGGGTCGCCCAGTGCCACTCGGCCAGGCCGATGGCGTGGAAGACCAGCGGCGCGTGCGCGACCGCGTCCCCGGTGAGGTGGGGCAGCAGCCCGCGCAGCGGCAGCCACCGGTCCGGCTCCACTTTCGCGACCTCTCCCCCGACGATCACGGCCCACCACGTGGTGCCGCCGCGGTCGCCCAGCAGCACGCGTACTCCGTCCGGCGCGTCCGCGGTCGGGACCCACTCCAGGCCGTCCGGGCCGGGCTTCACCCGGGTGCCGGAGATGACCAGGACGCGGCTGGCCGGGTCCGCCCAGCGCTCCTGCAGCCAGGCCTCGTCGGTGCGCAGCAGCCCGAGGCGGTCGTGCGGGTCCGCCACGAGCGAGAGGTGCGGGAACGTCACACCACGAGCCTAGGACGTGACGCCACGCCCGCTCACGCCAGCAGGTCCTCGATGCCCGCCCGGTCGGGCAGCCCGTCGTGCACGACCGTGTCGCCGGTGCGGACGTAGTGGAAGGCGGCACGGACCTGCTCGAGCGGGACGCCCTGCAGCTCGGCCCAGGCCAGGCGGTAGAGCGCGAGCTGGAGCGGGTCGGCGTCCTGGCGGGCGTTGGTCTTCCAGTCCACGACGAGGAAGGACCCGTCGGGCTCGGTGTAGACCGCGTCGATCCGGCCGCGGACGACCTGGCGCCCGCCGCCGGGACCGGTCAGCACCAGCGCGAACGGCGCCTCCACGGCCGTCGGCTCGCGGGTCGCGAACGGCCCGGCCTCGAACCGGTTGATCAGCTCCTTGAGGTCGCTGTCGTCGTCGATCCCGGCGTCGGCGCGGCCCTCGAGCTCGTCGGGCTCGAACAGCCCCTGCTGGCCGAAGCGGGCCTGGACCCAGGCGTGGAAGCGGGTGCCGAACCGGGCAGCCGGGGCCGGCGGGCGCGGCATCGGACGGGCCAGCTCGCGGGCGAACCCGTCGGGGTCGTCGCGCAGCCGGCCGAGCGCGGTCGCCGACAGCGACGACGGCAGTGGGACCTCGATCTCCAGCGACCGGTCGGCGCGGGCCTCGGCCAGCAGCCGGTCGATCTCCTGGTCCCACTCCTCGACCCGGGCAGCGTCGACGAGGTCGAGGCCCTCGTCCTGCTCGTCGCTGCCCGCCGGACCGGACGGGACGGCGGCGCGCACGCGGGCCGCAGCCTCCAGGCGGCGGACGGTCTCCGCCCCGACGCCCTCGACCGGCCACGGCCGGGACGGGTCCTCGGCGTCGAGCGGGTTGGGCGTGCCGTTCTCGGGCTTCTCGAGCCACTCGACCGGCTCGCCCCACCCCTCGCACAGCTCCTTGATCGTCTCCTGGAAGGAGGACGGGCCGAACGGCTTCTTGCGCTGCCCCCACAGGAACGAGGTCACCCACAGGGTGTGCGCCGGGCGGGTGAACGCGACGTAGCCGAGGCGCAGCTCTTCCTCCGCCTCGTGCTTGCGGGTCTCGGCGCGGTAGGCCTCGAGCGCGGGCTTGTCGTGGCCGCGCAGCTGCGGCAGGTCGGCCGCGTCACCGCGCAGCGGCGCCGGCAGCACGCACGGCGAGGTCGGCCACAGCGACCTGCCCCGCGTGCTGGGGAAGCGGCTCTCCCCCACCCCGACGCAGAAGACCGTCGCCCACTCCAGGCCCTTGGAGCGGTGCACGGTCAGCAGCTTCACCGAGTCGGCCTCGGACGGGGTGGCGACTTCGAGGCCGTTGCCGGCCTCGTCCTCCGCGGTGAGCCACGCGATGAGCGCCGGCAGCGTGACGTCGCCGTCGACGGCCTGGAAGTCGGCGACCGCCTTGACGAAGAGGTCGAGGTTCTCCCGGCGGGCCGCCGCCGCCTTGCTCACCGACGACGCGAGCTCGACGTCGACGCCGGTGACGTCGATGATCCGGCGGACCAGGTCGAGCAGCGGCTCCCCGACCGCGGCACGGAGCGTGCGCAGCTCGTCGCGGAGGAGGGCGAACCGCTCGAGCGCCTCGGGCGAGTACGCCGCCTCCCCGGGGTCGGCCAGCGCGTCGTCGAGGCACGGGACCTCGGCCGGATCGATGCCGTCGGCGATCTCGACCAGCTGCTCGTGGATGGTCGCCGCCGTCTCGCCGCGCCCCCCGCGACCGGCCAGCTCCAGCGCGCGCTGCCCGAGCAGCCGCAGGTCGCGCGGGCCGACCGCCCACCGCGGTCCGGCGAGCAGCGCCAAGAGCGACTCGTTGTCGGTGACGTCCTGCACCAGCTTGAGGGTCGCGACGACGGTCGCGACCTCCGGCAGCCGGACCAAGCCGGACAGGCCGACGATCTCCACCGGCACGTCGGCGCCGGCGAGGGCGTCGAAGACCGCCTCGCCGTGCTGGTTGTCGCGGCTGAGCACCGCGATCTGCGACCACGGCGTCCCGGCGTCGTGGGTCGCCCTGACCTGGTCGACCAGCCACGCGAGCTCGTCGCGGTGGGTCTCGAAGACCTTCACGCCCACCGACCCCGGCTCCTTCGAGCCGTGCTTGAGCTCGGCGACCTTGTCGCCGTACTTCTCCATGAGCGGCTTCGCCAGGGCGTTGGCGACGTCGAGGATCCGGGTGTCCGAGCGCCGGTTGACCGTCAGCGGCAGCACCGGCACCGGGCGGCCGTCGGCCGCGGGGAACACCTCGGGGAAGTTGATGATGTTGGAGACCGAGGCACCGCGCCAGCCGTAGATCGCCTGGTTGGGGTCACCGACCGCCATCACCGGGTGGCCCTCGCCGAAGAGCCGGGCGAGCATCGTGGCCTGCGCGACCGAGGTGTCCTGGTACTCGTCGAGGAGCACCACCTTGAACCGCCCGCGCTCGACCTTCCCCACGTCGGGCTGCTCGACGGCGAGCCGCGCGGCGAGCGCGATCTGGTCGCTGAAGTCCATCAGCCCCAGGTCCCGCTTCAACCGTCGGTACGACGCCACGAGGCCCAGCAGCTCGGCGCGCTTGTCGATCACGTCGATCGCGCTCTCGACCGCGCCGGTGTAGGTCTTGCGGTCCTTGCCGGCCTTCTCCTCGAGCAGGGCCCGCTGGAACGCCTTGCGCTCGGCGTCGTCGAACGCGAGCACGTCCTCGGGGCCGACCAGGTGCTCGCTCATCGCGCCGTCGAGGGCGAGGAGGTTCTGGATCACCGTCGGCGGGTGGTCGGACAGCTTGGCGACCGCGCCGTCGTAGCGGTCCACCGCGCGGGCGCCGAGCTGGTAGCGGGCCGCGTCGGTGATCACCCGGGTGTCGGGCTCGTGGCCGATCCGCAGGCCGTGGTCGGTGAGCAGACCGGCGGCGTAGGCGTTGTAGGTCGCGACCGTCGGCTCGAGCACCTCCTCCTCGTCCGGGGCCCCGCCCGGCGGGCGGCGCACGTCGAGGACGCCCGCGGCGGTCAGCGCCCCACGGACCCGCTGCCGCAGCTCGGCTGCCGCCTTGGTGGTGAAGGTCAGGCCGAGCACCTCCTCGGGCCGGACCTGACCGGTCAGCACGAGGTAGACGACCCGCGCCGCCATCAGCGTGGTCTTGCCCGACCCGGCGCCCGCGATGACGACCACGGGCGAGAGCGGCGCGGTGATCGCGCGCCACTGCTCGGGGCTCGGCGGGAACCTGGCCTGCATCGCGGCCTGCAGGTCCTCCGGCGTGTGGATGCCGTGGTCCGGCCGGGTCATCGCTCCACCACCGATCCGGGGCTCTTGACCGGGCACAGCGCGACGAACCCGCAGTCGCGGCAGTGGTCGCCGGCGGTCGCCGGGAAGGTCTCCTCGCGCAGCAGCCGCGCGACGTGCGCGATCCGGGCGCGCAGTGCGGTCCGCTCGGGGCCGTCCGGGGTGTGCACGTCCTGCTCCTGGCGGGTCGCGTCGTCCGAGCCGTCCTCGAGGCCGAGCTGGATCAGCTCCGCCCCGCCGGACCGCAGCCCCTCGAGGCCCTGCTCCGGGTCGTCGAGGGCGCCCTCGTCGACGGCGTACTGGTAGAGCGCGAGCTGCACGTGGTCGCGCACCGCCGGTCCGCTGGGCTTGCCGCGGCCGGTCTTGAGGTCGACCACGACGACGCGGCCGTCGCCATCGAGCTCGACGCGGTCGGCGTACCCGTTGATCTTGATCTCGGTGCCGTCGTCCATCGCGACCACGGTGGCGAACTTCGCCTCGGTGGCCAGGAGCCGGCGCGGGTTGCGCTCGTGCCAGGCCAGGAAGCGCGCCAGCGCCGCGCGGACCCGCTTGTGCTCGCGCTCCTTGGACCACGGGGTGCGGAAGTCGAGGCGGTCCCACACCCGGTCGACCTCGGCCACGAGGACGTCGAGGTCGGCCTCGACGCTGCCGTCGGCCACCCGCTCGGCGAGCGCGTGCACGAGCTGGCCGAGGTTGGCCGACTGGTGCGAGCGGGCGACGCCGCCGGCTTCCTTCTCGAGGAACCAGCGGGTCGGGCACGCGGCGATCGCGTCGAGGATGCTCGCCGAGATCGGCACCGGCCGGTCGGCCTCCCGGATCGGCGCCTCCGAGCGGGACGCGGCCCGCGTGCCCCACCACGTGGCGGGATCGGCCGTCGGCACCAGCTGCCGCCTGCCGACCACCTCGCCGGCCAGCCGGGCCAGCCGGCGCGCGGCCGCGGCCCGGAGCGGCTCGGGGGCCTCGGGGTCGGCAACCGTACGACGCAGCTCGGCCACCAGCCCGGGCAGGGACAGCGGACGGGGCGGGCGTCCGCTGATCCGCCGGATGGCGTCGACGCTCGGCACGACCTCCTCGATGAACCGCGAGGGCTGCTCGCCCTCGTCGTCCGGCGAGGCGACGGCCGTGATGACCAGCCGCTGGCGGGCGCGCGTGCACGCGACGTAGAACAGCCGCCGCTCCTCGGCGAGCAGCTCGCGCGCGGTGACCTCGGGCAGGATCTCGCCCGGACCGATCCGGTCGGCCTGCAGCAGCGTCGTGCGGCGCCGCAGGTCCGGCCACCCGCCGTCCTGCACGTGCGCGACCACGACGAGCCGCCACTCCAGCCCCTTGCTCCGGTGCGCCGTCAGCAGCCGCACCGCCGCCCCGCGGGCGCCGCGGTCGGCCAGGGTGTCGGCCGGGATCTCCTGCTGGACCAGGCTCTCGAGGAACGGCGTCACCGCGAGGTGCTCGCGCTTCTCACCGGCCCGTGCCGCGAGGTCGAAGAGCGCGCAGATCGAGTCGAGGTCGCGGTGCGCCCGCCGCGCCGCACCGCCGCCGGCCTCGACGGCCCGACGCAGCCGGTGCGGCCACGACGTGCCGGACCACAGCGTCCACAGCAGCTCCTCGGCCGTCGCGCCCTCGTCGACTGCAGCCCGTGCCCGCGCGAGCAGCTGGGCCAGCGCCCGCGCCCGCTCGACCTCCGGGCCGGTCAGCCCGTCGAGGTGGGTCACGTCGACGAGGGCGAGGCGGACGAGGTCGCGCGAGCTGCGCGGCGTGCCGCCGGTCTCCTGGCAGGCGTCCTTCTCGCGCATCCGCAGCTGCCGTGCGAGCCGCCGCACGTCACCCGCGTCGAGGCCGCCCAGCGGCCCGGTCAGCAGCCCTTCGGCGCGACCGGGGTCGACGTAGCCCACGTCGGTGTGGTCGTCGTTGCCGAGGTTGACCACGGCCCGCATCGCCTCGAGCAGCGGCAGCACCGCGGGGTCCCGCACCAGCGGCACCTCGTCGCTGGCCACCTCGACAGGGACCCCGGCCGCCCCCAGGGCGCGGCGCAGCGGTCCGATGCTCGCCCGCCCCGAGCGCACCAGCACGGCCATCTCGTCCCAGCCGATGCCCTCCTCGAGGTGGGCGCGGCGCAGGATGTCGGCGAGGTTCTCCGACTCGGCCCGGTCGGTGTCGAAGGTGAGCACGTCGACCCGGCCGTCGCCGTACGGGCCCGGCGCGCAGGTCGGCGCGAGGAAGGACTCGCGCGCCTGCTCGGGGATGGTGCCGGGCAGCCCGATCCGGCCCGCCACCCGCTGCGAGGCGAGCAGGATGCGCGGGCCGAAGCGCCGCGTGGTCCGCAGTGCGACGACGTCGGCCGGTGAGCCGTCGGCCTGCGCGAAGGCGGTCGGGAACTCGAGGATCCCGCGCACCTCGGCGCCGCGGAAGGCGTAGATCGACTGGTGCGGGTCGCCCACCGCGACGATGTTGCGGCCGTCGCCGGCGATCGCCCGCAGCAGGGCCACCTGGCCCGGGTCGGTGTCCTGGTACTCGTCGACGAAGACGTGCTGGAACTGCGCCCGCAGCTCGTCGCGGTGCTCCTCGGCCTCGATCCGCGCCCGCCGGATCAGGTCGGCGTAGTCGGTCGCGCCGAGGCTGTCGAGGGAGTCGAGGTACTGCTCGAGGAAGAGCCCGGCCGCGACGTACTCGTCGACGCCTTCGGCCTCCCCCAGCTCACGCAGCGCGTGCCCGTCGAGCCCCTTCTCCCGGGCCCGCCCCAGCACCGCGTGCACCTCGCGCGCGAACCCGCGCGTCGCCGTCGCCTGCCTGAATCGCTCCGGCCACGTCACCGACTCCGGGTGGTCGGCCAGCAGCTCCCGCAGCACGACGTCCTGCTCGGGCGCGGACAGCAGGCGCAGCGGGGCCTCGTAGAGCTCGGCCGGAGCGTAGCGGCGCACCAGCGCGTAGGCGAAGGAGTGGAAGGTCGAGCTCAGCTGCTGTCCGGTCGTGCGCCCCAGCCGCGCGCTCACCCGGTCGCGCAGCTGGTCGGCCGCCTTGCGGGAGAACGTCAGCGCCAGCACCTGGTCCGGGCTCGCACCCCGCCGCTCGATCCGGTCGACGACCGCCTCGACCAGGGTGGTGGTCTTGCCGGTGCCCGGGCCCGCGAGCACGAGCAGCGGCCCGCCCTCGTGCTCCACGACGCGGCACTGGTGCTCGTCGAGCTCCGGGGCAGGCCCGGCCGGCGCCCCCGCCCGGAGGACGTACCTGGTCTGGCTCCCCTGCTCCACGGGCGCCACTCAACCACCCCCGCCCGACACAACCCGACTCAGCCCGACTCAGCCCGACACAGCCCGGCACAGCCCGGCACAGGGCAGGCCGACCAGCTCAGGCGAGCTCGAAGTCCTCGAAGTCGAAGCCCGGCGACACCAGGCAGCTGACCAGCGCGTCCGCCTCCGACACCAGCGTCCGCTGCCATACCCCCGCCGGCACCAACCCCTGCGGCTCGTCCGGCCCGACCACCAGCCGCTCGCCCGGTTCCGGTACGTCACCGCTGCCGCCGAGCTCCACGACCACCGTGCCCTCGTGCCCGAGCCACACCTCGTCCGAGCGCACCCGGTGCCACGCCGACGACTCCCCCGCCGGCAGCAGGAAGTAGATCAGCGTCGCCGTCGGCCGCACCCGCCCGTCCGGCAGGGTCACCGTCTCCCCCGCCACCCAGGTCTGTCGGTACCACCCACCCTCCGGGTGCGGCTGGAGGTCGTGGCGTACGGCGAGCGGCGGTCGATCCATGCCCCCAGTCTGCCGACCCGTTATCCACAGGCGGTGGACAGATCTGGGGATGAACCGGTTCTCGCTGTGGACGACACTCCGACCGCGTGTGGACGACACGCCGACCGGCGGTGGACGACGAAAAACCCCCGAAAAACCTGGCGAAACCCCCTTGCCACGCGTCCCCGAACGGGCGTAGAACTTCTCCCACGCACTCCTTCGGGAGAGCGGGATCCGCCGGAAGGCAACGATCCGCACGGCCATGACGAAGCCCTCCGGGGCAGCGTCGAGGCGGCCCGCAAGGGACGCCGGCCGCGCGAGCCGGGTGACGAGGCTCGCGGGATCAGGGCTGCCGACGGGTCGACCGGGAGCGTCACCAGTACCGGTCACCTTGAAGGGCCCTTGTGACTCATACTCACGAGGGCCCTTCGCCTTTTTGACTTGCGCGAGCGCGTCTCCGCTCCGGCGGCGGCAGCAAGCTGCTGTCGCTCCGCTCCCGCCGCGCTGCCGCGCNGCGGTTGTCTCCCGTAGGCCGGCCCCTGGCATGGCGGCAAGCCGACAGCTCGTGGCACAGAACGCGAGCGCGTCTCCGCTCCGGCGGCGGCAGCAAGCTGCTGTCGCTCCGCTCCCGCCGCGCTGCCGCGCCGCGGTTGTCTCCCGTAGGCCGGCCCCTGGCATGGCGGCAAGCCGACAGCTCGTGGCACAGAACGCGAGCGCGATCACCACCCTTCGCCATCCGGGAGTGGGTGGGCGTCGGAGGCGCCGGACGACCGGTCCCTTGGCCGGCAAGTCGGGACGCAGCCGGCGCGCCCCACACACTCCCTGCGCGCACCAGAGTCCGCGCCGGCGAAGTCCCGCTCTGCAGCCGGCCAGGGGAACCGGGCGGGAGGCGCCGCAGGCGCCCATCCACCCGCCGCACCGACCCGCCACACCAACCCCACGACCAACCCCAACAAGACCCAGCGACCACACGGCGGGTGGGCGCCGGAGGCGCCGGACGACCGGTCCCCTGGCCGGCAAGTCGGGACGCAGCCGGCGCGCGCCCGACAACCCGTCGCCCGGCAGACCCCGCGTCGGCGTAGTCCCGCTCTGCAGCCGGCCAGGGGAACCGGACGGCAGGCGCCGCAGGCGCCCATCCACCGACCAGCCACCAGCCACACCGCCGCCACCCAGCACACCAGCCACACCCCGACCAGCCACCCGACCAGCCCCAGCCGGGCCACCTCACCACCGGTGAGTACAGGTACTCACCCCCGGTGAGTCCTTCGACCATGGCCTCGATGAGCAGGGGCTGACGGAATGGAGCCATGCGCTACGCCGACCCGTCCCAGTGCCCTGACTGTCGCTCGCCGCTGCCGGCCGGGGCGCCGGTCTGCCCCTCGTGCGAGCTGCTCGTCCGGCACCCCATCGCCGTCGACCTCTTCCGCACCCTGCAGCGGGCGGACGGGCTCGTCTCCGACCTCCGCCGCGCGAGCGCGGCGTTCCACGACCGGCCGACCCCGGTGGCCGCGACGGCTCCGGCGGCGACGAAGGTCTCGAGCCTCGGCGGCCCGGTCGTCCCGCCGGCCACCGACCCCACCCAGAAGCGGGCAGTCTCGGCTCCACCGGCTCCACCGTTGTCGCCGTACCCCTCCACCCCGCAGCCCGCCCCGGGCGCAGGTGGTGTCTCGTTCGCGTCGGTGCCGAAGATCCTCCTCGGCCTCGGCGCGTTCTGCCTGCTCGTGGCCGCGGTCATCTTCCTGGCCGTCTCGTGGTCGACCCTCGGCGTCGGCGGCCGGACGGCCGTCCTCGGTGGCTTCACCCTCACGGCCGGCGCGTCCGCCCTGCTTCTGCACCGCACCGGTCTCCGGATCGCAGGTGAGTCGCTGGTCGTGGTCGCCCTCGGCCTCCTGGCGCTCGACGTGTACGGTGCCGGGGCGGCCGGCTGGCTCGGCGACGACACCGGCGGCGGGACCAGCGTGGTGGCCGGCCTGACCGTCGCCGTCGCGTCCGTTCTCCTCGCCCTCGTCCGGGTCGGCAGCCAGCCGCGGCTGGTAGCGCCCCAGGTGATCGCCGGCATCGGCCTGACTGTCGCCTACGCGGGGCTCGTCGACATCACCGAGCACCACCTCCTCGCCGGCCACGCCATCACCGTCGTCGCGATCGCGGCGATCCTGCTCGGCCGCGCCACCGACCTCGTCCCGCTCCAGTGGTCGGTCACCGTCGCCGGCGGTCTCTCCTGGGTCGGCTCCGCCTCGATCGCCGCGACCGACGCGCTCTACGAGCCCGACCTCCACCAGCTCTGGTCCGACGGCTCCGGCTGGTCGCTCCTCGTCACGGCGGCCGCGATGCTGGTCCCCGGCGCCCTGCTCCGCAACGAGCAGCTCGGCCTCGCCGGCGCGAGCGCCGCGGCGATGGTCGTCACCGGTGTGGTCACGCTGCCGAGCATCGACACCGACGCCACCACGTTCGGCCTGGTCGCCCTCGTCGCGACCGCCGCCTGGGTCGCCGCCCTCGCGCTCCTCCCCCGCCGGGTCCGCCCGATCGCCATCGCCCCGGCGGGTGCCGGCAGCCTCGTGCTGTGCGGGCTCGCGCTGCTGACCGGCAGCATCGCCGTCGTCCGCTGGGGTGAGTACACCCAGCCGTTCGCCAGCACCTTCGACGTCGTCGTCGACGGCCGGTCCCCCCAGACCGAGCCGCTGCTCCTCGTCCCGTCGCTGCTGGTGGTGCTCGCGTTCGTCGCCCTGCTGGTGACCGACCGCGACCGCACGGCCCTCCGCGGCTGGCTGGCACCGGCCGTCGTCGTGGCCGGCGTCGGCGCCGCCACCACGCTCGCGTCGTACGACGTGCAGCTGGCCCTGCCGGTCGCGGTGCTGCTGCTGACCGCGGCGGCCAGCGCGGCGTTCCGCAGCACTGAGGGCGTCGTGGGGGCGTTGGTCGTCGCCACCGGCGCGGGGGTCGTCGCGATCCCGAGCGCCCCGCTGACCGTGGTCGCTGCCGGGCTCGGCGCGGCGTTCGCCCTGACGGTCGCCCTGCTCGGTCGCGGCGGCACCAAGGTGGTCGGCGGCCTCGCGTTCACCCCGCTCCTCGCCCTGGCCGTCACCGGGCTGGTGCACTCCTTCGACGGCGGCGACACGTGGGTCGCGGTCCCGGTGCTGCTGGCCGTGGGCATCGCGGCCGTCGCCCTGCCGCGGACCGAGGTGGAGCTGACCGCGGTCGCGGCGGCGGTCGTCACGCTGCCGATCTCCCTCTCCGCGACCTACGACCTCGGCGGGCTGCTCGCCCTGTGGCTGGCCGTCGCCGGCTTCCTCGCCTGCGCCACCGCGCTGGTGAACGAGTCCCGTCGGCAGGTCGCGTGGCTCGGCGCCGCGCTGCTGATGCTCGCGACGTGGGTGCGCCTCGCCGACCTCGAGGTGCGGGAGCCGGAGGCGTACACGCTGCCGCTGGCCGCAGCCCTGCTCGCGCTCGGCGCGTGGAGGATGCACCGCTCCCCCGACGTCGGCTCCACCGAGGCACTGCTGCCCGGCCTGGTGCTCGCCACCGTCCCGACCCTGCTGTGGGCGCTCGGCGACCCGGTGTCGCTGCGGGCGCTGCTCCTCGGCGCGGCCTGCCTGGCCCTCACCGTCGCCGGCGCCGCGATGCGCTGGAGCGCCCCGCTGCTGGTCGGTGCGAGCGTCGGCGCGGCGATCGTGCTCCGCGAGCTCGGGCCCTACGCGGGCGACGTCCCGAAGTGGGTCTGGATCGGCCTCGCCGGGGCGCTGCTGACCGTCGTCGGCATCACGTGGGAGCGGCGCCTGCTGGAGCTCCGCACGGCGGTCGGCTTCCTCGGCCGGTTGCGCTGACCGGACTGGTGCCCACCCTGTGACTCCGGTGACCCACCCCACAGGGCGACCTGCTAGACATCAGGGCATGGCTACCACTGCACTCGGGGGCAACCCCGTCCACACCGTCGGCGAGCTCCCGGCCGTCGGCGCTGCTGCCCCGTCCGTCGAGCTGGTCGGCGCCGACTTCGGCCCGGTCTCCCTGCCCGAGGGCCAGCGCACCGTTCTGAACATCTTCCCGAGCATCGACACCGGCACCTGCGCCGCGAGCGTGCGGAAGTTCAACGAGCTCGCCACGAGCCTCGAGAACACCACCGTCCTGTGCGTCTCACAGGACCTGCCGCCGGCGCTCAACCGCTTCTGCGGCGCCGAGGGCATCGAGAACGTCAAGGTCGGCTCGGCCTTCCGGTCGACCTTCGGCGACGATTACGGCGTCCGGCTCACCGACGGCAAGCTCGAGGGCCTCTTCGCCCGCTCGATCGTCGTCGTCGACGCCGACGGCAAGGTGCTCCACACCGAGCTCGTGTCCGAGATCGCGAACGAGCCCGACTACGACGCGGCCATCAAGGCCCTGGGCTGACCCGTCAGTCCCCCGTCGCGGGGTCCCAGAAGGCCCGCGACATGTCGAGACCGCCGTTGCCGCGCAGCGGCGTGCCCTCGGCCAGGTAGGCAGCGCGAGCCCGGTCGTCGTGGCTGGCGGGGAGCGAGCCGTCCGCACGGACCACCCGCCACCACGGCACCGGGCCGCCGTGCCTGGCCATCACCGAGCCGACCTGGCGCGGCCCGCCTCCGACGACGGCCGCCACGGCGCCGTACGTCGTGACCCGGCCGGCCGGCACCTGCTCGACGACCTCGAGCACCGACTCGACGTACCCCTCGTCCACGAGGGACATCCAACACCGGCCCGGGGACGCCGAGAGCCCCGCCCGGCCGGACGGGGCTCTCAGGTGCTCCCTCGGTGCGGCAAACGCTCGTGGAAACGATCCGCAGCAGCCCGAGAAGTCGCGGCTGCGATCGTCTGGGACAACGACGTGCGCCCGCGTCGGGTTACGCACGGGGCGGCCGGGACGGCTGCCGGCGATGTCGCTACGGCCGACCGGTTTGCCTCAGTTTTGTGCAGATCCCTTGCGCCGGCCGTCGATTTTCGTGTGAGGTGCCACGCGGACACGCAAACGTCCACCTGCACCTATCTCGGAGGTCATCTTGAAGAAACTGGCATCCGGCGTCGTCGCCGGCGCCGCGGCGCTCGCCCTGGGCGGCGCCGTCATCCAGCCGGCTGAGGCGGACTCGCCGGACGACGGGCCGGTCCGGCAGGCCGCGGCCCACGCCAAGAAGCACGACCGCCCCGGCCCGAAGACCAGGGAGCAGCGGGCCGAGATGCGCAAGGCCCTCGAGCTGCTCGAGAACGGCAACGCGAAGCTCACCCAGCAGGCCGACGGCGGCGCGGTCGTGAAGCTGCGCAAGAACAAGTACGTCGAGTTCCCCGTCGACCGGACCGACAAGGTGCTCACGATGCTCGCGGAATTCGGCACGGAGGCGAACCCGGCCTACGGCACCGAGCCCGGGCCACTGCACAACGAGATCCCCGAGCCCGATCGCACCGAGGACAACTCGACGTACTGGGTCGAGGACTTCAGCAAGGCCCACTTCGACGAGATGTTCAACGGCGAGGGCGAGTCGTTCCGCGACTTCTACAAGGAGGCCTCCTCCGGCCGCTACGACGTCACGGTGACGACCGAGGACTGGGTGACCGTCCCGGGCAACGCGTCCAGCTACGGCGACAACGAGGTCGAGGACGACGGCGGCTCGTGGGCGTTCATCGCCGACACCGCGAACGCGTGGTACGAGGACCAGCTCGCGTCGGGCAAGACGCCGGAGCAGGTCGACGAGTACCTCTCGCAGTTCGACGTGTGGGACCGCTACGACTACGACAACGACGGCGACTTCAACGAGCCCGACGGCTACATCGACCACTTCCAGGCCGTGCACGCCGGCGGTGGCGAGGAGGCCGGCGCCGGTGACGACGCCATCTGGTCGCACCGCTGGTACGTCAACGGCGACCAGTACGGCCAGACCGGCCCGACGGTCGGCGACTCCGAGAACCTGTACGGCGGCACCCAGGTCGGCGAGTCGAGGTACTTCATCGGCGACTACACCGTCGAGCCCGAGAACGGCGGCCTGGGCGTGTTCGTCCACGAGTACGGGCACGACCTCGAGCTGCCGGACTTCTACGACACCGCGGGCGGCGAGAACGGCACCGGCTTCTGGACGGTCATGTCGTCCGGGTCGTGGCTGGGCCGCGCCGACGGCTCGATCGGCACCACGCCCGGCGGCTTCGGTCCCGAGGAGAAGCTCTTCCTCGGCTGGCTGGACTACACCGAGGTGGACGCCGGCGAGGAGGGTGCGTTCAAGCTGAGCCCGTCGCAGAAGACGATGAAGGGCCACGACCAGGCCATCAAGGTGAACCTGCCGGACAAGACGACCATCCGGGAGTACACGACGCCGCCCGAGGGCGAGCACGCGTGGTGGTCCGGTCGCGGCGACAGCCTCGTCAACACGCTGACCCGCACGGTGCCGGCGGCGACGACGGTCGAGGTCGGCGCGGACATCTGGAACCAGATCGAGAAGAGCTACGACTTCCTGTTCGTGGAGTACTCCCTCGACGGTGGCTCCAGCTGGACGACGCTGGACAAGATCGACGGCTTCTCCGACTGGGCGAGCCACAGCTGGTCCTACGACGCCGGCGGCCAGGAGTCGATCCTGCGGTTCCGCTACAACACCGACGGCGGGCTCAACGAGGCCGGCGCGTTCATCGACAACATCGCGGTGACGGCGGACGGCACGACCTTCACCGACGGCGCCGAGGACGGCGACAACGGCTGGACCGCGGACGGCTTCACGATCTCGACCGGCACGGACACCAAGGTGACCCCGCGCTACTACCTGATCGAGAACCGTCAGTACGTCGGCTACGACGAGACCCTCGAGGTCGGGCCGTACAACTTCAGCGAGGCCTACACCCGGCCGGACTGGGTCGAGCAGTTCCCGTACCAGAACGGCATGCTCGTGTGGCTGGTCGACCTGGCCTACGCCGACAACAACACCAGCAAGCACGTCGGCGAGGGCTACGCCCTGCCGGTCGACGTCCGGCCGGACTCGCTGACCTTCCCGGACGGCACCAGCCCGACGAACCGGCGCGAGCCGTTCGACGCCACCTTCTCGAAGTCGCGCACCGACGCGGTGTGCCTGCACAAGCAGGTGGCGTCCGGTGACGACGTCGAGACGCTGGAGGCCTGTGCCCCGAGCGCCAAGGGGATCGCGACCTTCGACGACTCCGACCCGGACCGCTACTGGGCCGAGACCAACCCGTGGAACTCGGTGAAGGTCGTCGGAGCGGGCGTGAAGGCGCGGGTGCTCAACGAGAAGAAGGACGGCACGATCACCGTCCACGTCACCAACCCGTGACGCACCGGTTCGGCTGATTCCCTATTGGGGATCAGGCGTCAAGTGGCGGGTTGTTTGACGTCGTCGATGCCGGTTGTCAGGATCGTTGGTGGGGAAGGTCGCCTCGTGTGCCGACGCCGTTGGGTGTCTGGCTTTGCATGCCCCGCTGGGGCTTGGTGAGGGGCCTTCCCCGCCTTCTTGCTGCGGCGGCGCGAGCGCACCTCGGGTGGGACGGTCCACTGCTGGGCGATGATCTGCTTGGCCTGCGCTGCGGTGACGGGGGTGCCGTCGG
>NZ_JAER01000058.1 GCF_000519005.1 Nocardioides sp. J54
ACGTACCTCCACGGCCACGGTCCCAAGAGCAGGCGAGCGATCTGACGACGGCTCCCACTCATGCGCTGAAACCGGACCCGACCTCGCTGGGCCGGTCCACTTCCCTCATCCGGGGCATCCGTGGCCAGACCAGCGATGGCAATCAGCCGAACGGGGCCACCGACCCGCAGGCCGACACCCCAGAGCCCGTCACGACGCCACTCACCGGACCAGCCGGGACACTCACCATCCCGGGACCCGCGACGGTGATCAACCGCCGGAGCTCCTTACATGAGCCAGCCCGGACGACGAAGGGCCCCGCGATCCCGAGGGATCGCGGGGCCCTTCCGCGTCTCAGCCGGCCGAGCAGGTCAGCCGGTCAGCCGGTCAGTACGACGGCTGGCTGGGGTCGATCTGGTTGACCCAGGCCACCACGCCGCCGCCGACGTGGACCGCGTCGTCGTAGCCGGCGCCCTTGACGACGGCCAGGCACTCGGCGGAGCGGACACCGCTCTTGCAGTGCAGGACGACCTGCTTGCCGGAGTCGACCGGCGGCAGCTGGGAGAGCGCGTTGCCGTTGAGGAACTCGCCCTTGGGGATGAGGACCGCGCCCGGGATGTGGTTGATCTCGGCCTCGGCGGGCTCGCGCACGTCGACGAGGACGAAGTCGCGGCTGCCCTCCTCCTTCTCCTTGAGCATCGCGGCCAGCTGGGTGACCGAGATGGTCGAGTCGGCAGCGGCGTCCGCGGCCTCCTCGGAGATCGCGCCGCAGAAGGTCTCGTAGTCAATCAGGTCGGTGACCGTCGGGTTCTCGCCGCACAGCGCGCAGTTGGGGTCCTTGCGGACCTTCAGCTTGCGCCACTCGAGCTCGAGTGCGTCGTAGATGACGAGCTTGCCGATGGCGGGCTCGCCGGCGCCGATGAGGACCTTGATCGCCTCGTTGACCTGGATGGAGCCGATCTGGGCGCACAGCACGCCCAGCACGCCGCCCTCGGCGCACGAGGGGACCATGCCCGGCGGCGGGGGCTCCGGGTAGAGGCAGCGGTAGCAGGGGGCGTCGGGGGCCATCGTCGGCGCGAAGACCGAGGCCTGGCCGTCGAAGCGGTAGATCGAGCCCCACACGTACGGGATGCCGAGGAAGTACGCCGCGTCGTTGACCATGTAGCGCGTGGCGAAGTTGTCGGTGCCGTCCACGATGAGGTCGTAGCCGGAGAACACCTCGCGCACGTTGTCGTTGTCGAGGCGCTCGTTGTGCACGATGACGTTGACGAGCGGGTTGATCTCGGCGATCGACTCCTGCGCGGAGACGGCCTTGGGCCGGCCCACGTCGGACTGGCCGTGGATGACCTGGCGCTGCAGGTTCGACTCGTCGACCTCGTCGAACTCGACGATGCCGATCGTGCCGACGCCGGCCGCGGCGAGGTAGAGGAGCGCCGGGCTGCCGAGGCCGCCGGCGCCGATGACCAGGACCTTGGCGTTCTTCAGCCGCTTCTGGCCGTCCATCGCGACGTCGGGGATGATCAGGTGCCGGCTGTAGCGGCGGACCTCGTCGATGGTCAGCTCGTCGGCCGGCTCCACCAGCGCGGGAAAGCTCACGGGACTGCTCCTCGGTTCACAGTTCGGGGTGGGGGGTTCGTCCCGGTCCCAACGCCAGGTCAGGCCGGGGTGTTCCCAGTCCCTCCATGGTCCCCCCTCCGGTCCGGTGCCCGGACACCGCGTCCCAGCGTCTGGACGAGGCGCACCGACCGCGGCGTGACCCGGGACACCTGTCGGGACCCGGGGCTACCAGCGAGTAGGCTCCTCGCGTGGCAATGGAGCAGTTCGACCTCGACGAGTCCCGGCCGCGCGGTGTCCGACTCCCCCGGCGGGAGCGACGAGCGCAGCTGCTGTCCGCTGCGCTCGAGGTCTTCGTGGCCCAGGGCTACCACGCCGCGGCGATGGACGACATCGCCGAGCGGGCCGGGGTCTCGAAGCCGGTGCTCTACCAGCACTTCCCGGGCAAGCTCGAGCTCTACCTGGCGATCCTCGACGCCGCCTGCGACGCGATCATCGCCAACTGCCGCAAGGCGCTCGAGGCGACGCACGACAACAAGCAGCGCGTGGCGGCCGCGATCGACGCGTTCTACGCGTACGTCGGCCACGAGACCGGGGCGTTCCGGCTGGTCTTCGAGTCCGACCTGACCAACGAGCCCGCCGTCCGCGGGCACGTGGACCGGGTGACCACCGAGTGCGCCGACATGATCGCCGCCGTGATCGCGGAGGACACCTCGCTCCCCGAGGCCGCCTCCCGCCTGCTCGCGGTGTCGCTGGTCGGCATGGCGCAGGTCAGCGCCCGGTTCTGGATGTCCGACACCGACAACGGCATCACCGGCCTCAGCCGCGACGAGGCGACCGCCCTGGTGTCCGCGCTCGCGTGGCGCGGCATCGGTGGCTACCCGAAGGCCGACGAGCCGCAGGCCGGCTGACCGGCCCGGCAGCCCCGCTGGGCGACCCGGGACCCCGGGTGACCAGCCCGGGCCTAGGCTGAACCCGTGAACGGCCCCGGAGGCGCGGCCGTACCCCCGGAACGAGGAGAGTGACATGACCGTCGAGGTCAAGATCGGTGTGCAGCAGACGGCCCGTGAGCTCGTCATCGAGACCGACGACACCAACGAGGGTGTCGCCGCGCAGGTCACCGAGGCGCTGTCGTCGCCGGACGGCGTGCTGACCCTCAAGGACACCAAGGGCAAGGTCACCGTGGTCCCGGTCGCCAAGCTCGCCTACGTCGAGATCGGCCGCAGCACCACGGGCCAGGTCGGCTTCCGTTCCTGACCCGGCCGACACCTCCTCCCGAGGAGGCGTGCCGCACCGGCCGCCGGAACCAACCGGCGGCCCGCAGACGTTGCACAGGGTGACCGACCCCGGGAGGTGGCCCGTGCTGCAGTTCCGCTTCGCCGCGCTCAGCGAGACCGGCCCCGTGCGTGAGCACAACGAGGACGCCGGGTTCGCCGGCCCGTATCTGCTCTGCGTCGCCGACGGCGTCGGCGGTGCCGCCGCGGGCGAGGTCGCCTCGGCGACGACGACCTACGTGCTCAGCGCCCGGGCGCTCGCGCACCCCGGCATGGAGCCGACCCGGCTGCTGCACCTCGCCGCGGACGAGTCGCACGAGCAGCTCGCCGCCGGCGTGGCCGCCGACCCGGCCCGCACCGGGATGGCCACCACGCTGACCGCGGTGCTCACCGACGGCGAGCACACCGCGCTCGCCCAGGTCGGCGACTCCCGCGCCTACCTGCTGCGCGAGGGCCGGCTGACCCAGATCTCGCACGACCAGACGATGGTCCAGGCCCTGGTGGACGCCGGGCGGCTCACGCCGGAGCAGGCCGCCACCTCGCCGTACCGCCACGTCGTGCTGCAGGCCATCGGCGCCGACCACGCCCCGGAGCCGGTGGTGCAGCCGCTCGACCTGCGCCCCGGCGACCGGCTCCTGCTGTGCAGCGACGGCCTGAGCGACGTCGTCTCCCCCGCCGCACTGCAGATGCTGGGCGGGCTCGAGTCGCGCAGCATGGCCGCCGAGCGACTGGTGCTCGCCGCGGTCGACAGCGGCACCCGCGACAACGTCACGGTCGTGGTCGCCGACGTCGTCGACGCCCCCGGTGTCGTCGGCACCGGCATCGTGCTGGGCGCCGGCGTCGACCTCGGCCACGTGGTCGACCCGACCGCGGTGCGCCCCCTCCGCTCCGCCTGAGCCCGTCTGAGCCCGTCCGGACCTGCCAGGAGCCGGCCCGAGCGGCGCGGAACGACCCGGCGCCCGTCGGCGGCGAGTCCTACACTGGTGGGGTGAGTGTGACGCGGATCTACGAGTACGCGCGCCTGTGGGTGCCGCTCTACGACGCCGCCTCGCTCGCCGTCACCCGGCCGGTCTACCTCATCGAGGCCGCCGACGGCTTCGAGGGGATCGCCGCGGAGAAGAACACCACGCTGATGGGCGTGTTCAACGACCTCGGCCGCCAGGGCTGGCGGATCGACGTGGCGGCGCAGCGGGTGCACCACCCCTCGCCGGAGTTCCAGATGCTCATCGACGCGACCCTCGACGAGGCCGACCACGCCACGTCCCCCGCCGAGCTCGCCAGCGCGGTCGGCACCGGCGGCGACCCGGCGGGCGCCGTCTCCGAGTTCGACGTCTACGGCATGCGCCGCCGGGCTGACTGACCCACCGGGTCAGGCGAACAGGTCGCCGAGCTCGTCGACGCGCTCCAGCGCCTGCGCCATCGAGAACTGGTCGAGCCCGAGCGGGTCCTCGGCGCCCTCGGCGACCTCGTCCCAGGTGATTGGGGTGGCGACCTGGGGACGCGGCGTGGCACGCAGGGAGTACGGCGCGACGGTGGTCTTGGAGCCGGCGTTCTGCGACCAGTCGAGGAACACCTTGCCCCGCCGGCGGGCCTTGGTCATCGTCGCGGTGACCAGGTCACCGCGTGCGGCCTGCAGCTCCTCGGCGATCTCCTTCGCCAGCTCGCTGGTCTCCTCCGACGGCAGCGGCTCGTCCAGCCGCGCGTAGAGGTGCAGGCCCTTGCTGCCGCTTGTCACCGGGATCGCGTCGAGGCCGCGCCCGGCCAGCGCGTCGCGGGCGAGCAGCGCCACGGTGCAGCACTCGTGCAGCCCCGCGCCCTCGCCGGGGTCGAGGTCGATGACGACCCGGTCGGCACCGACGGGCGTGCCGTCGTCGTCGACGGTCCACTGGTGCACGTGCAGCTCGAGGGCGGCCAGGTTGACCGCCCACACCAGGGTCGCGAGCTGGTCGATGATCGGGAACCGCAGGGTGTCCCCGTCCGCACGGGGGGCTCCGCCCCCCGTGGACCCCCCGGAACGACGCAGCCGGCTGCCGGTGGTCGGGACGTCGACGGTGCGCACCCACGCCGGGGTTCCGGCGGGCGCATTCTTCTCGAAGAAGCTCATGTCGCCGACGCCGTGGGGCCACCGGATCCGGGTGACCGGGCGGCCGGCGAGGTGCGGCAGCATCACCGGCGCGACCCGCGCGTAGTAGTCGAGGACCTCGCCCTTGGTGGTGCCGGTGGCGGGGAAGAGCACCTTCTCGAGGTTGGTCAGCCGCATCGTGCGGCCCTCGACGTCGACGTGCACCTCGGTCTGCGGGTGGTCGGCCTTCTTCGCCATCAGCTCGGCTCCTGGAAGAGGTCGTCGGGCGTGAGGTCGCTGCGCACGCCCTGGTACGACGGCTGGCGCAGCCGTGCGTAGCCGGCTCCGTGCGTGTCGATGTCGACGACCACGACCGGCTCCACCCAGTAGGTGCCCTTCGCGTCGACCCGCGGCACCTCGTCGGCGAACGGGTTGGTGCTGCTGGCCAGCGGCTCGAGGACCCCGGCGAGGGTACGCGCCTGCTTCGGGCCGATGCCGCTGCCGACCCGGCCGCGGTAGAGCAGCCCGTCGGCGGTCGGCTCCCCCACCAGCAGCGCCCCGAGCCGGTCGGTCGACCCGGTCTGCGGGCGCCAGCCGCCCACGACGAACGAACCGCGGTGGCGGTGCGCGAACTTCAGCCAGTGCTGGGTGCGCTGGCCGGGCCGGTAGGTCGAGTCGACGCGCTTGCTGACGATCCCCTCGAGCCCCTGCGCGCGGGTGGCCTCGAGCAGCATCGCGCCGTCGTCGTACTCCGGCGGGACCTGCCAGCCGGCACGGGAGAGGTCGAGGTCGCCCAACCGGCGGCGGCGCTCCTCCAGCGGCAGGCCGCAGAGGTCCTCGCCGTCGAGGCGGAGCAGGTCGAAGACCATGAAGGTGGCCGGGACCCGCTCCGCGAGGCGGGCGACGGTGGCGGCCTTGCGCACGTGCATCCGGTCGGCGAGCACCCGGAAGTCGGGCACGCCGCGCTCGTTGAGCGCGATGATCTCGCCGTCGACGACGGTGTCGTCGCCGACGTCGGGGGCGACCGCGAGCTCGGGCCAGGCGGCGGTGATCCGGTTGCCGTTGCGGCTGGTCATCGTGACCACGCCGTCGGCGACCCGGGTGAGGGCGCGGACGCCGTCCCACTTCACCTCGTGGCGCCACTCCTCCCCCGGCGGGACGTGCTTGCCCGGGGAGGCGAGCATCGGGAGCAGGTCGGGCACGGGCCCATCATGCCGTCAGCCGGGTGACCACGTGCTCTGCGATGGCCAGGCTCGACGTGGCGGCGGGCGACGGGGCGTTGCGCACGCACAGCACCCCGTCGAGGTCGTCGATGCGGAAGTCGTCGACGAGGGTGCCGTCACGGTCCACGGCCTGCGCGCGCACGCCGAAGCCGGCGCGCACGACGTCGTCGGGCCCAATGCCGGGCACGTAGCGCTGTGCCTGGCGCAGGTAGGCGCGCACGGAGAGCGAGCCCCGGACCTCGGTGACGCCGGTGCGCCAGTGCTGCCGGGCCATCCGCCAGAAGCCGGGCCAGGCCAGCGTGCTGGCCAGGTCGGCCGGCCGGACCGAGCGTCGGCGGTAGCCGTCGCGGTGCGGCGCCAGCACCGCGTTCGGCCCGACCTCGAGGCCACCACCGACGCGGCGCGTGAAGTGGACGCCGAGGAAGGGGTAGCGCGGGTCGGGCACCGGGTAGACCATCCCCCGCACGAGGTCCTGCTTCTCGCGGCGCACCGCGAGGTACTCGCCGCGGAAGGGGACGATCCGCGGGTCCGCCTCGCCGCCGGCCAGCCGGCCGAGCCGGTCGGACTGCAGCCCGCCGCACAGCACCAGCCGGTCGACGTCGTACGACGAGCGCGGGGTGCTGACCCGCACCCGACCCGCGACCCGGGAGATCGCGGTGGCCGGTGTGGAGCAGTGCACCTCCCCTCCGGCGGCCTCGATGTCGGCAGCCAGTCGGCGGGCGACGGCGACGTAGTCGGTGATCGCGGTGTGCGGCGAGTGCAGCGCGGCGAGGCCGACCGCGTGCGGCTCGACCTCGCGCAGGGCGGCCGCGTCGAGGCGGCGCAGGCCGGGCACGCCGTTCTCGGTCGCGGTGCGCTCGAGGGCGTCGAAGCGGTCGGCCTCGGCGGGGTCGACGGCGACCACGACCTTGCCGCACTCGTCGTACGGGAGGCCGTGCTCGGCGCAGTAGTCGCGCAGCAGCAGCCGGCCGCGGGTGCACAGCGTCGCCTTGAGGCTGCCGGGGCGGTAGTAGATCCCGGCGTGCACCACCCCGGAGTTGTGGCCGGTCTGGTGGGCGCCGACCTCGACCTCCTTCTCCAGGACGACCACCCGGGTGCCGGGCCGGCGGAGGGTGATCTCGCGGCCGACCGCGAGCCCGACGATGCCGCCGCCGACGATGCCGATGGTGTCGAGGGAGTGCGCCACGCGCCCCATCGTCCCAGTCGCGAGCCGCACCGGCGTGTCCGGACGCCCCCGCGGTGTCCCCGCGGCGGCGTAGTCTGACCGCATGCGTGCGATCTGGAAGGGGGCCGTCTCGTTCGGCCTCGTCAGCGTGCCGGTCAAGCTCTACAGCGCGACCGAGAGCCACGACGTGTCGTTCCGGCAGGTGCACGCGAAGGACGGCGGCCGGATCAAGTACCAGCGCGTGTGCTCGATCGACGGCGAGGAGGTGCCCTACTCCGACATCGCCAAGGGCTACGAGACCGAGGACGGCGAGATGGTCGTCCTCACCGACGAGGACATGGCCAACCTCCCCACGACCTCCTCCCGCGAGATCGCGGTCGAGAAGTTCGTGCCCGCCGACCAGATCGACCCGATGCTCTTCGAGAAGAGCTACTACCTCGAGCCGGAGAGCTCCGGCGCCAAGCCGTACGCCCTGCTGCGCCAGGCGCTGCGCGAGTCGAAGCGGATGGCCGTCGTCACCGTCGCCCTGCGCCAGCGCACCACCACCGCCGTGCTCCGCGTGCGCGAGACCGAGGCCGGCGACGTGATCGTGCTGCAGACGATGATGTGGCCCGACGAGATCCGCCAGCCGGACTTCAGCGTCGAGGTCGGCGAGGTCAAGGACGCCGAGGTGAAGATGGCGCAGATGCTCATCGAGACGCTCTCCGGCGACTTCGACGCCTCCGAGTTCGAGGACGACTACGCCGAGGCCGTCACCGCCGTGGTCCGCGCCAAGATCGAGGGCGGCGAGGTCCAGCGCACCGAGACGTCGACGAAGACCGGCGGCGAGGTGGTCGACCTGCTCGCCGCGCTGCAGCGCTCCGTCGAGGCGGCGAAGACCAGCCGCGGCGAGGAGCCGGAGGAGAAGCCGGCGAAGAAGACCACCGCCAAGAAGGCCGCAGCGAAGAAGGCGCCCGCGAAGAAGTCCGCCGCGGCGAAGAAGACTGCGGCGAAGAAGACCACCGCCAAGAAGGCCGCAGCGAAGAAGACGGCGGCCCGGAAGGCCAGCTGACCCGCCACGCCCGGTCGGGGGTCAGGAGGTCGCGTCCTCCGCGCGGTCGATGAGGTCCTTGACCACGTCGATCGAGCGGATCCGGCCGCTCAGCACGGGCGTGTTGAGGTCGGACAGCAGCGCGGTCGGGATGCCGATCAGCTCCGCGTCGTTGTTGATCGCCATGCCGCCGGAGTTGCCGGGGGCGATCCGGGCGTCGGTGTCGAGCTCGGAGCGCGGGCCCAGCTCGGGGTCGTTGATGATCGTCGAGACCACGCCGGTGGTGACGGTGATCGAGTCCTCGGACCGGGCGACCGCCGGGAAACCGAGCACGGTCACGTCGTCGCCGGCGCGCAGCTCGGCCGAGGTGCCGACCGGGACGGTGGGCAGGTCGACCTCGTCGTCGAGGTCGCTGCCGTCGGCGTTGGCGTAGACCTGGATGACGGCGACGTCGAGGAGGCCGTCGGCCTCGACCACCCGGGCCCGGTAGGTCGGCTCGGAGTTCATGTCGGTCATGCCGTCGGTGAGGTGGATGAGGAGGTACTCCGGGTCCTCGATGGTGGGTCCGGAGTACTGCTCGCTCAGCCCGGGCGACGCCGGGGCGGCGACGTGGGCGTTGGTGAGGATCAGACCGTCCTCGCGGATGATCGAGCCGGACCCGCCGTAGCTGACCGGCCGCCCGATCTCGTCGGTGGTCTCCGCGGTGATCTTCACGGTCGCGGCCTTGGCAGCGTCGAGCTCGGCGTCGGTGAGCGTGTCCATCGACGACGTGCCGCCGGTCGGGTCGGGTCGCTCGCCGGTGGTCGGCGCGCCGTCGTCGTCGCGGCCGATGAGCAGGGCTGCGCCGAGGACACCCACGACGAGGAGCAGGCCCGCAGCGACCGCACCGACGATCGCGAGGCGGCGGCGCAGGCGGCGCCGCGCGATCCGGCGCTCCTCCTCCGCGGCGGACAGGATCGGCACGAGGGTCAGCTCGGTGCCGGCGACCGGGTGACCCAGGCGTACGGCGACCCGCTCGTCGAAGTGGCGGACGTCGACCCGGCGACCGTCGAGCCAGCTGCCCTCGTTGGAGAGGTTCGTGTAGACCCACCCGCCCGGCTTGGCGTCGATCCGCCCGTGCACCCGGGAGCAGGCCGGGTCGGCGACCACGACGGTGCAGTCCCCGCGCCGGCCGACGGTGACCTGCGCCGGGTGGCGGAAGCGGTGCTCGCGCCCTTCGACGACGAGGAGCAGGTCGGGACCGGTGCGCTGCGGCGGCGGGGCGCCGTAGCCCGGCGGCCCCTGCCGCGGGGTCGCGGCCAGGACCTGGGTCGCGTCGTTGCCCTCGATCGCCGGCGGCAGCCCGGGCGCGCCCCCGGGACGGTCGCCCGGGAACCCGCCCGGACGCTGGCCCGCCGGCGGACCCGACGGTGGGCCGACGGGCGGTCCGGACGGCGGCGGAGCGGGGAACGACGGCGCGGGGAACGGGGCGGACGGGGGTGCCGACGGCGGCGGACCGACCGGGCCGGCGGCGCCCGGGGCACCACCGGGGGCGAAGCGCGAGGGCGCCCCCGCGGGCGGCGGGAACGCGGCGGACGGCATGCTCGTCGGCTCGTCGAGCTGGTCGGGCATCGGGGGCGGCGGGGCCGGCGCGGCAGGCGTGGCCGACGCGTCGTCGTACTGCTCGGCGGGGACGACGACCAGCTCCGCGCCCGGGGCGGCCGGCCCGCAGCGGACCGCGGTCCGGCGGTCGATGCGGTGCTCGGCGACCTGCTGGCCCTCGACGAAGGTGCCGAACTGGCTGCCGGCGTCGACGAGGACCCACCCGCCGTCGCCCTGGCGGATCTCGGCGTGCTGGCGCGACACCGAGCCCGCCGTCAGCACGACGTCGGCCTCGATCGCCCGGCCGATGCGGTAGGACGACTTCCCGTCGAGGCGCAGGACGCGTCCGTCGACCTCGACCACGAGCGCGCCACTGGACATGGCCGACACCCTAGGCGCCCGGCACCGGCGCGGCCGCGACCGGGCGGCGCACCTGGACGGTGGTGTTGCGGACCTGGATGCGCGCACCCTCGACGAGCTCGATCGTGCGGTCCGGCTCGAGCAGGAAGTTCTGCCCGCCGGGGTAGGCGACCGGCCAGGAGAAGTCCGACGCGTTGTGCAGGCCCCAGCGCTCACGCGCCTCGGGGTGCTGGCGCACGCGGGCGACGACGGTGGGCTGGTCGATGCCGGAGGTGAGGTGGTCCGAGCGCAGCGTGGTCTGCGGACCGACCGCGACGGTGCGCCGCCCCACCTGGAGGAGGTACGGCGGCTGGAACTGCGTCCGGTCCTGCCAGCAGGTCACGGTGTCGGTGTCCGGGGCCCAGAAGTTCGTGGTGCCGCACGTCGGACAGGCGAGCATGCCGTCGCGGAGCCGGTCCATCGCCTTGATCCACTGCCCCTCGGTCACCCGTGCGCCGGGCTGGTCGATGCCGTCCACGAAGGCCTGCACGAACAGGTCACGCAGGAACTTCGGGTAGATGTTCCAGTACTGCTGGACGATCTGCGCGGGCCGGTTCTCGGTGCGCTCGGGGTGCATGCAGAACAGCGGGTCGGTGCCGAAGTGGGTCATCAGCCAGTGCGCGTCGCGCATCCCGGCGTCGGTGCGGGCGCCCTCGAGCGGGTGGCCGAGGAAGAGCGCGTAGAAGAGCAGCACCGCGAGCGAGTGCCGGTCGGTGTCGGTGTTCGGCAGCGTCCGGTAGGTCGTGTCGCGCACGACCTCGGGCGCCATGAAGTAGGGCGTGCCGAGCACCCGGCCGGTGCCGTTGTCGATGCCGACGTTGTCGTTGTCGCAGATCAGCACGTCGCCGTTGGTGGGGTCGAAGAAGACGTTGCCGAACGAGATGTCGCGGTAGCACAGCCCGCGGGCGTGCAGCCGTAGGAAGCTGTAGCTGAGCTGGCGGCAGAGCTCGATGATCGACGAGAAGGACACGTCGAGCGGGTTGCCGTCGCGGTCGGCGTTGAGGAGCAGGTAGCTGAGCTCGAGGAAGCGCTGGTGGCGCAGGTGCATGACGTAGCCGAAGCTCGGCTCGGTGGCCACGCGGGCCATGCTCAGCGGCCACAGGAACCGCTGGTGCGGCGAGCCGATCTCGACGAGCTGCTGCATCTCGTCGTACTGCTGCGCGGTCGCGCTCTCCGGCTTGTACCACTTCAGGGCGAGCGGCTCCCCGGAGTCGCGGCGCACCTCGAACACGTAGCCCTGTCCGCCCTGGCCGAGCAGCGACGTCACCCGGGCTCGCCCCAACGGGCCGAGGTCGACCTCGACGCCCTCTGCCAGCACCATCGGCGTGCCCGACCTCCGTGATCGCGTTCGTTGACCCGTGACAGGCTATAACCTCGACAGATCGGGGATAGTTGAAACCCGGGACCCTGTAAGGAGGCCGCGATGAGCGACCGGCTCGGTGGCGCACTGGCGCGCAAGCCACTGCACTTCATCTTCGTGCTCGACGTGTCGGGCTCGATGCTGCGCGGCGGCCGCATCCAGGCGCTCAACAACGCCATCACCGAGGTGCTCCCCCACCTCAAGGACGAGGCGCGGGCCAACCCGCACGCCGAGCTGCTCATCCGCGTGTTGGCGTTCGCCAACGAGCCGCAGTGGGTGATCGAGGAGCCGACGCCGGTCGACCAGATCCACTGGAAGCGCCTCGAGGCGGTCCCCCGCGGGTTCACTGAGCTCGGCAGCGCGCTGCAGACCCTCGCCGGCGCGCTCGACCACCTCGACGAGTCCAGCAGCGCGTTCCCGCCCGCGATCATCCTGGTCTCCGACGGCCGGCCCACCCAGAGCAGCGGGGTCTCGTTCGCCGAGGGCCTGCAGACGCTGCTCAACAACCGGTGGGGCGCGACGGCCGTGCGGCTCGCGCTGGGAGTGGGCCGCGACGCCGACATGCACTCCCTGCGCCGGTTCATCGGTGACGAGGACGTGCCGTTGCTGCGTGCGGACAACCCCGAGCAGCTCGTCGAGTACATCATCTGGGCGTCCAAGGCGGCCAGCAAGGTCGCCTCCCGTCCCGTCGTCGGCCCCGGCACCGGCGTCAACGCGGCGCCCCCGAGCCCGATCGGTGACCCGATCTGGAGCACGCTCGCATGACCGTTCGCTGGACGACGCTGTCCGGCTCATCGATCGGGTCGGTGCACGTCCGCGACCAGCTGCCGCTGCAGGACGCCGTCCTCACCTGGACCGACCCGAACGCCGGTCACGCCGTGGTCGCGGTCGCCGACGGCCACGGGCACAAGCTCCATTTCCGCAGCGACACCGGGGCGGCGCTCGCGGTCGTCAGCGCCGTGGAGGAGCTGCGCCGCATCCTTCCCGAAGTGGTGGCCGCCGACGACCCCTCCGTCGCCGAGGAACTGCTCCGCACCGCTGCTGACGGCCTGGTCAGCACGTGGGGCGCCAAGGTCCGCCACCACGTCGAGGCCCACCCGTACGCCGAGGCGGAGCTCGCGCTCGGCGCCGGCGAGGACGTGCTCCGGGCCTACGGCTCCACCGTCCTCGCGTGTGCGGCGGTGGGCGACCTGGTGCTCTTCCTGCAGATCGGTGACGGCGACTCGGTGCTGGTCTCGGCGCACGGCGAGGCCGACCGCCCGCTGCCCGAGGACCCCTCGCTGGACGGGCTGCACACCAGCTCGCTGTGCCAGCCGCGGCCGCTGGAGGCACTGCGCACGGCCGTCGTGGACGCCCGCGTCGACGACGTCGCACTGGTCTTCCTGTGCACCGACGGCTTCGGCCGACCGCGCGTCGACAGCGCCGGCTGGTGGCGCGAGACCGGGCAGCAGCTGCTGGAGTTCAGCCGGAGCCGTGGGCTGCACTGGGTCCGCGAGCAGCTCCCGGAGTGGCTGGCCGAGCCGGCGCAGGTCGGCGGCGACGACACCACCATGGCGCTGCTGGTGCGCTCCGACGTGGCCGGGATCGATCGCCCGGACCTGGCCGACACCGTCCCGGTGCCGGAGACCGCCGGCGACTGACCGGCCGCCCCTCCCGGGTCAGGCACCCTCGCCGGGCCACCACTCCTCGAGCTTCTGCAGGTCGCCGTCGAAGCTCCAGGCGATGCCGTAGCAGTTGCAGTCGGCCTTGTTCCAGTCCCAGTAGAGCGCGGCCGTGCCGTCCTGCAGGTAGGCGTAGTAGGCGCCCTCGCCCTTGCCCTCGCCGAAGCGCCACGTGCCGCCGCCGCCCTGGGTGCCGGCCTCCTTGTACTTGCCCTTGTAGTACTGGCGGTCCTCGACCAGGCCCTTTCGGGTGCTGTAGCGGCCGACGTTGACGACGATGCCGTCGACGTCCGCCTCGCACGCGCTCTCCTCGGTCTCGCCGGCGAAGAAGGTGCGCTGCCGCTCGCAACCGGCGACGTCCATGTTGATCTTGATGAACTCGCGCAGCACCGGGTGGGCCGGCGCGGTGGGGACGGCGACCCGCGGAGTGGTCGCCTTGTAGAGCTGGCCCAGCGTGTCGATGTCCGCGCTGCCGGTGGCGGTCAGGGTCGCCGACTGCAGGGCGGTCGTGCTGTCCCAGTAGACGATGGCCGGGTCGCTGGTGCCGCCGCGCTCGGGGTCGAACTCGTAGAAGGCGGTCGAGCCGTTGTCGGCGACCAGCGTCCCGGCGCGGTAGTCCAGCCGCGCCTCCCGCGCCGCCTCAGCCGCTGCCTGGTCGGTGTAGGTCACCAGCCGGAGCTTCCCGGCGTTGACCGTGCACTCGACGACCTCGTCCTGGTCCTTGCCGGGGTCGGCCGCCTCGCAGTCGGAGGCGTCGGCGGTGATCGAGCCGGCCAGCGCGTCGTAGCGCTCGTCGATCGCGGCGGGGTCGACGTCGACCACCGGGGTGTCCGGCGGACCGGGCGGGTCCTCCTTGCCGCCACCGCTGGTGGCGACCACGACGCCGGCGATGATGCCACCGACCACGACGACGCCCGCGACCGCTGCCGCGGCCCACACCACCGGCCCCTTGCCCTTCTTGCCGGGTGGGGTCGGGGCGAAGCCGGGCCCGGGCTGCCAGCCCCCCGAGGCTTGCGACGGGTACGGGACCGGGGACGCGATCGGCACCGGCTGCTGCTGCGGCCACACCGTCGGCGCGGGCGACTGCACCGGCGGGTACGGCGCCTGGCCCGGTGACTGGACCGGCGACTGGACCGGCGACTGGACCGGCGGGGTCGGGCCCGCCGGCGGGGCGGCGGTCGGCGGCGGCAGGTGGCCGGACGGTCGGGCCGAGCGGTAGCGCAGCACGAGGGCCTCGGGGACCTTGCCCACGGCGTACCCGAGCACGGCGGAGGCCCAGCTGGCGGCGCCCTGGTCGGCGCCGCCGCGCTCGCGGGCCAGCCGGGCACCGGCCTCCTCGACCGCGCGGGAGACGTCGGCGCCGCTGTCGATCATGGCGACCAGCGGGGAGAGCACGTCGAAGCGGACGGCGTCGACGAGCAGGTTGATGTCGCCGGTCGTGGCCTGCCGCTCCTCGAGCACGTCGTCGAGCACGCCCCGGAAGCCGGTCGCGTCCGAGAGCATGGAGTCGCCGTGCTCGACGACGACGGAGCGGATCGCGTCGTGGAGCTCCATCAGACCGCCGAGCCCAGCTCGGCGACGAGGCCCGAGATCCGCTCGGCGACCTCGGCCGCGGTGCGCGGCCGGTCCTTCACGTCCGCGGCCAGGGCCGCGTCGACCAGCTCGCGCGCCGAGGCCGGGAGCTCGTCGGACAGGGTCGGCTGCGAGGCGAGGATCGAGCGCACGAGCAGCAGCGGCTCGGTGCCCTTGAGCTCGCCGTAGACGCCCTTGCCGGTGATCGCGAAGTGCAGCGAGGCGCCGAGCGACCAGATGTCGCTGGCGCGCGAGGCCTGCGCGCCGAGCATGATCGCCGGGTCGGTGAACTCCAGGCCGATCTGGCCCAGGCCGGTGGTGACCATGCCCGGGGACAGCAGCTGGGACAGGCCGAGGTCGGCGAGCCGGCCCCCGTCCTCGGCCAGCAGGATGTTGGCGGGCTTGATGTCGCGGTGCGCGATGCCGCGCTCGTGCAGGGCGTGCGCGGCCAGCGCGGCGTCACGCACGGCGGCTACCCGGGCCGCGGTGCCGAACTGCCCGTGCGGGCTCTCCAGCGAACCGAGCGGGAGGTACTCCATCGCGTAGTAGAACGCGCCACCGTGGCGGCCGGCGTCGTAGACGGCGACGAGGCGGTCGGAGTCGGCGACGCTGAAGTGCTTGAGCTCGCGGGTCGCGCGGCGGAAGGCGTCGTCCGACGTCGGACCGGCGATGACCTTGACGACGACCTGCTCCGCGGGGATCCCCAGCCGGGCAGGCGCCTTCGCGAGGTAGTTGGTGCCGTAGTTCGACTCGCCCAGGGGGCGGACGAATTCGTAGTCAGCGATTCCCTGCACGAGGTCCTCCGTGGTGTCTGTCGGGCCGGGGAGCCAACGCCCAGCCAAGGTCCCAGCATGGCACGGTGCCACCCACTTGCGACCCGGAAACCCTCCACTCTTCCCGCAGGAAGTGCAAGGATTCATCAGACGCGGAGCCGGGTAGCCGGTTAGCGTTCCGGACGCCATCAGCGACCTAGGAGGCGCGTTGATCGATCCTTCGGCGGCATCCGTCGTCCCCACCACCGATCCGTCCACCTACCTGCCGGCGCAGCCCATCACGGGCGACCTGACCGACCAGATGCTGGAGACGGACTTCTGGACCGATGACCTCGTCGCGTCGGCCGGCATCCCGATCGTCGACGTCCCCTTCGTGACGGTCGGCGGCGGCATCGGCAGCTTCGTGACCGTGGACTACCTGCGCATCGCCGGCGTGCCGACGTCGCAGATGCGCGTCCTCAGCACCCTCGACTTCCCCTGGCAGACCTACGAGTACCTCACCCGGGTCTCCCAGGTGCCCCGCCCCGAGCGGATCCGGTCCGACTCGGCGTCGCGCCCGGACAACATCTGGGGCTTCCCGTCGTATGGCTTCGCCGAGGGGGTGAAGAAGTTCAACCCCAAGGTGCTCTGGCAGCTGTTCAGCGAGCCGATCTTCGCCGACTACTACACGCCCAAGGCCGGCAACGTGTTCGAGCAGCTCGAGCGCGAGTCGAAGCGGATCAACTACGACGAGATGCTCGTCAAGGGCCTGGTGCGCATCGTGCGGCGCCGGTACGGCGGCGGCTACTTCACGATCCTCACCCCGCCCGCCGGGGCGTCGGCGACCAAGCGCGTCGCGTTCCGCTCGCAATACGTGCACCTCGCGGTCGGCTACCCTGGCCTGAAGTTCCTCCCCGAGCTCCAGCGCTACCGCACCGAGAACAACGACTACCAGCACATCGTCAACGCCTACGAGGCGCACGAGCACGTCTACGAGCGGCTCGTGCAGAAGCCGAGCACGGTGCTGGTGCGCGGCGGCGGCATCGTCGCCTCCCGCATCCTGCAGCGGCTGATGGACGACCGCGAGAAGTTCGGCGCGCAGACCAACATCGTGCACCTGTTCCGCACCTACATCACCGGCACCAACGACGGCTACGGCAACGAGTCCGACCCGCGCCCCGGCGGTGGGCGGACCCGCGTGACGATGCGCCGCCGCGGCGGCAACGGCTGGGCCTACCAGGGCTTCAACTACCCGAAGTCGGTGTGGGGCGGGCAGCTCAAGGCGCAGGTGCGCAACCTCGAGGGCGAGGAGCGCGCCGAGCTCTACAAGCGCATGGGCGGCACCAACACCCCGTGGCGCAAGCTCTGGCAGAAGCAGATGAACCAGGGCCGGCGCGAGGGTTGGTACAACTGCGTCGTCGGCACCGTCGACGCGATGGAGCCGTCCGGCGACCGGATCGTCAACCACGTCCGCACCGCCCACGGGGTCGTGCCGATCGAGGTCGACTTCGTCATCGACTGCACCGGCCTCGAGGCCGACATCGCCGAGCACCGGCTGCTCAAGGACCTGCTCGAGCACGGCGGCGCGAGCCGCAACCCGGTCGGCCGGCTCAACGTCGACCGGTCGTTCGAGCTGATCGGCACCGGGTCGGGCAACGGGGCGATGTACGCCTCCGGCGCGACCACGCTGGGCGGTTACTTCCCGGGCGTCGACACCTTCCTCGGGCTGCAGGTCGCCGCGCAGGAGATCTACCTCGACCTCAACAAGCGCGGCTTCTGCAAGAAGATCGGGCCGGTCCGCTCGACCGTGCAGTGGTGGAAGTGGCTGGCCGGGAGCACGCCGTGACCGCCCGCACCCCCCTGTCCGCCTCGACCCCCGGAGCGCGCTGATGCTGCCCACCCTGAACGGACGGATCCAGACCCGGATCTTCATGCTCGTCGTGTTCGGCGGGCTGATCACGCTGGTGCTGACGCCGATGCTGCCCGGCGACCCGGACTACCGGACGACGTACCTCATCCTCGCGGCCGTCCTGGTGCTCGGCATCGTGTGGGAGCTCGTCTACCACGTCATCCAGCAGTTCCGGTGGGAGAAGGACTGGCCCACCATGTTCGGCCTGATCACCGCGCTCAACGAGGGGGCGCTCGTGTGGCTGCTCCTCGACCTCGAGCTGGTGCCGGGCATCGACTACCCCAGCGA
Organism: Nocardioides sp. J54; assembly: GCF_000519005.1. Taxonomy (GTDB): domain Bacteria; phylum Actinomycetota; class Actinomycetes; order Propionibacteriales; family Nocardioidaceae; genus Nocardioides. The sequence continues at coordinate 17,810 of NZ_JAER01000058.1, forward strand.
CGGCGTCCCCTTCTGGGCCTTCTTCATCGACTTCACGGTGATCTGGCTCGTCGTGTGGATCTGGACCAACGGACCGATGCGGGTGCCGTTCATCCGCTGGCGCTTCTTCGGTGGAAGGATCGTGTGACCCATGGCTGCCACTACTGCTGACGACTGGTCCCGGGCGAGCATCGTCCCCGGCTCCGGCGAGGGCACGCTCGCCCGCGTCGGCCCGGTCGTGCTGCTCGTCGGCTCGACCGACCCGGACGTCGTCCGCCCCTACCTCGAGCACGCCGAGATCGTCGCGGCCAACGGCGGCCAGGGTCGCCAGCTGGTCCGCGGCTACGCACTCATGCTGTCGACCGCGGTCGACCAGTCCCCCGGCTTCGCCGCCCTCGCGCCGCACTCCACCGGCCTGGCGGTCTTCGTCGACGGAGACGTCACGGTCACCGTCGACGGCGAGTCGTTCAGCGGCGCCGACTCCCTGGCGTGGGTCGAGCGGTTGATCCCGTGGCCGGTCGAGTCGGTCGCCGTCACCCTGCCCGGTGCCACGGCCCCGGCCGCCGACTCGCCGTACCGCCTCGACGGGGGTGTCGTGCCCGCCGCCTCGTTCACCCTCGGCTCCGGCGCCGCCGGAGCCGTGATGGTCGCCGCCCAGCCGGCCGCCGCCGTTGGCGAGGACCAGGCGTCCGTGGTCACCGGCGAGCATCCTGCTGCCGCCGCTCACGAGCAGGACCAGGACCACGGGCACGACCACGGGCACGACCACGGGCACGGGCACACCGCGCACCGCCCGCCGGCACCGCCCGCGCCCCCGGGCCCCGAGCCGGTCGTCGCCTCGGCCCCGCAGCCGGTCGCCGAGCCCACCCCTGCGCCCGCTCCCGAGCCGCCTGCGCCGGTCGCCCCGGTGGCGGGCCGCCCGCTGCCGCCGCAGCCAGCCGACGAGCAGGTGAACTTCCAGTCGGTCCTGCTCAGCGAGGTCGACGACGACATGGACGACTTCGAGCCGCTCCCGATCGTCGAGGACGAGTCGGACGTCGTCGAGCAGGCGCCCCAGGAGCAGGTCCGCGGCGTCTACTGCAAGAACCGCCACTTCAACGACCCGCGCGTGCTCTTCTGCTCCGTCTGCGGCATCAACATGGTCCAGCAGACCCCGGTGCTCGTGAACGGTCCCCGCCCGCCGCTCGGCGTGATCGTGCTCGACGACGGCTCGGTGTTCCAACTGGACACGCCGTACCTCCTCGGCCGCGACCCCGGCGTCGACGAGCGGGTCGCCGCCGGCGAGTTCCGCCCGCTGCCGATCATCGACCAGTCCAACCAGGTCTCCCGGGTCCACGCCCGCCTCGAGATGCGCGGCTGGGACGTCGTGCTGATCGACAACAACTCGACCAACGGCACCTACGTCCACGTCCCGAAGACCCCCGACTGGGTGCGGATGCCCCCCGGCACCGAGCAGGTGCTCACCCAGGGCACCCGCGTCCGCATCGGCCACCGCACGCTCGCGTTCAACACGCACGCGGGGGCGAGCTCGTAGCTGCTGGTGGCGCTCCTCAGAGGGCTTCGGTTGCGTAGCCGGCAGAGTTCTGAGAGGCAGCGACGAGGGAGTACGGCGGGCGGCTGGGTTGGCCTGTCGGCTTGCGGTGGCGTGGGCGGGGCGCGGGTCGGTCCCGGCGGGCTGCGGTTGCGTAGTCGGCACAGTTCCGAAAGGCAGCGACGAGGGAGTACGGCGGGTGGCTGGCTCCGGCGGTCGGCCTGCGGTCGCGTCGGCACCGCCGGCTCCCGGTGGTTGAGGTGCGAGGCGCCCCAGCGCCGAGCCTCGAAACCACCGGGCCTTGAAGCCGGACCGT
>NZ_JAER01000059.1 GCF_000519005.1 Nocardioides sp. J54
GCGCGCCGCCAGCCGTCCGTCAGGGACCCGCAGTCAAGGACGCCGAAGGCGCCGCGCAGCGGGCGAGCGGAGCGAGCTCCTTGACGGCGGGGGACGGACGGCTACGGTGCGCGGCCGCCGCCACCAGCCATCAGCCATCAGCCAGAGTCACCCGAGCGCCCGCCGTACTGAGCTCGCGACAGCCCGCCATCAAGGCCCGGAGGTTTCGAGGCTCCTCGCTGGCGCTCGTCGCGCCTCAGCCACCGGGAGCAACGCTCGGCCCGGCGCTATGGCCCGCCCGCCGGGCCGGGTGAAGGGCCGGGGCGGGCGGGTCAGCCGCTGTGGGGCGTCAGGCGCGGATGGCCTCGGGCACCGAGGCGCCCGGGACGCGACGCTCGGCGTCGGTGAGCCAGGCGAGCTGCTCGAGGCGCTCGAGGATGGTGTGCAGCAGGTCGGCGGTCGTCGGGTCGGCGGCGTCGACGTCGTCGTGGATGCGACGAGCCGTGCCGCACACGGCGTAGACGGACGCCACGATCGCGTCGATCGCGTCGCCGGTCAGGACCTCGCCCTGCGGGAAGGCCGGCAGGCTGCTCTGCGCAGCGATCCGGGCGGAGGTGCCGTCCGGGACGACGTAGAGGGCACGCATGCGCTCGGCGACGTCGTCGGCGAAGGCACGGGCGGCGTCGACGATCTCGTCGAGCTGGAGGTGCAGGTCCCGGAAGTTCGGGCCCACGATGTTCCAGTGGGCCTGCTTGCCCTGGATCGCGAGGTCGCTGAGGTCGACGAGGAGCTGCTGGAGGTGGCCAGCGACGGTCTCGTCGGCGCGGTAGGCGGGGTGCGAGACGTGCCGCTCGGCGCGGTGGCGGGTTGCGGTGGTCGTCATCGGTTCTGCTTCCTTTCGTCGGATGCGATGTCTCCACAGTACCCCGCTTTTCTTGATTCATTCCAGAAAAGCAAGCCTTGCCTTCCCCCGGGAGCGGGCGGCGCAGGGGGAGCGGGGTGCGGCACATCCCCGGTACCCGGACCGGAGCCGGCGATGAGTTCCGATGTCGGTGGCGGTCCCTAGTGTTCGACACGGGGATCACGAAGAGGAGACGTAGGGACAGTCATGAGCGAACCGATGATCAGCGCGACCGGTCTGGTCAAGCGCTACAAGGACGTCGAGGCCCTCGCCGGCCTCGACCTGGCGGTGCCAGAGGGCAAGGTGCTGGCCCTGCTCGGGCCCAACGGAGCGGGCAAGACCACGGCCGTGCGCTGCCTGACCACGCTGCTGAAGCCCGACGCGGGCACGGCCCGCGTGGCCGGGATCGACGTGGTGGCCGACCCGGCCACCGCCAAGGCGAAGATCGGCCTGTCGGGGCAGTACGCCGCCGTCGACGAGCACCTCACCGCGGCCGAGAACCTCGTCATGATCGGCCGGCTCTACCACCTCGGCCGCCAGCGCTCGAAGGCCCGGGCGCAGGAGCTTCTCGAGCGGTTCGACCTCACCGAGTTCGCCGGCCGGCCCACGAAGACCTACTCCGGCGGCCAGCGCCGACGCCTCGACCTGGCGTGCGCGCTGGTCGCGGCGCCGCCGGTGATCGTGCTCGACGAGCCGACCACCGGGCTCGACCCGCGCAGCCGGCAGCTGATGTGGGACGTCATCCGCGAGCTGGTCGCCGACGGCGCGACGCTGCTGCTGACGACGCAGTACCTCGAGGAGGCCGACGTGCTCGCCGACGACATCGTGGTCATCGACCACGGCCGCGAGATCGCGCACGGGACCGCCGACGAGCTCAAGGCGCAGACCGGCGGCCAGCGGATCGAGGTCGTGCTGTCCAGCCCGGCCGACTCCGACGCCGCCGCGCGCGTCCTCAACCAGGTCGCGGTCGGCGAGGTCCAGGTCGAGGCGGGTGGGCGCGAACTGAAGGCCGCCGTCGGCGACGAGGCCGCGGGTGACCTGCTCCGCGTGCTGCAGGCCTTCGAGCGCGAGGCGGTCAAGGTCCTCGACGTCGGCCTGCGCCGGCCGACCCTCGACGACGTCTTCCTGACCCTGACCGGGCACGAGAGCACCACCGAGCAGACGGAGGCCCAGCAGTGAGCACGATCGCCCAGTCCCTCAACGACGGCTGGGTCGTCGCCCAGCGCAACCTGATCAAGATCGTCCGGGTCCCGGAGATCCTGGTCTTCGTCCTGATCAGCCCGATCATGTTCGTGCTGCTGTTCGCCTACGTCTTCGGCGGCGCGATCGAGACGCCCGGCGTCAACTACCGCGAGTGGCTGATCGCCGGCATCTTCGGCCAGACCATCGTGTTCGGCGCGACCTTCACCGGCGCCGGCCTGGCCGAGGACATGCAGAAGGGCATCATCGACCGCTTCCGGTCGCTGCCGATGTCCAACTCCGCCGTCCTCGTCGGCCGTACGGCGTCCGACGTGGTCTACAACGTGCTGTCGCTCATCATCATGGCGCTCACCGGGCTCATCGTCGGCTGGCGGATCCGCGAAGGCTTCCTCGACGCCCTCGTCGGCTTCGCCCTGCTGCTGCTCTTCGGCTACGCGATCAGCTGGGTGATGGCGATGGTCGGCCTGATGGTGCCGAGCGTCGAGGTCATCAACAACGCGTCGTTCATCGTGATCATGCCGCTGACGTTCATCTCGAACGCCTTCGTGCCGACCTCGTCGTTCAACAGCTTCCTCAAGCCGGTGGTGGAGTGGAACCCGGTCTCCGCGGTCACCCAGGCCAGCCGCGACCTGTTCGGCAACACCGGCGTCGGGCCCGGCTCCGACGCCTGGTCGCTGCAGCACCCGGTCGCCTACACGCTGATCTGGGTCGTCCTCATCATCGCCGTCTTCGCCCCGCTCTCGGTGCGGCAGTACCGCCTCTCCGCCGGCAGGTAGACGCCGCGACCGCGCCGTCCGGCCCGCTCACCCGTGGGCGGTCCGGGCGGCGTGGTCACGGGCGTGGGCGATCGCCTCCGGCGTGGTGGCGAAGAGGTGGCGCTCGTGGGCGAGGCCATCCAGGACGCCCAGCTGCTCGAGGACCGCGCGGTGCTGCGGACGGACCCCGGAGAGCAGGACGGTGACACCACGGCGCTCGAGTCGACCGATGACGTCGGCGAGCACGTGGGCACCGGTGGCGTCGATCGTGGTGACGTGCGACATCCGGAGCACGACCACGCGGACCCGGCTGACCTCGGCGAGCTCGAGCAGGAAGTCGTGGGCCGCTGCGAAGAAGAGCGGGCCGTCGATGCGGTAGGCGACGACCTGCTCGTCGAGAAGCCGCCGCTCCTCCTCCAGGTGGTCGCTGCGGTCGCCCGGCCCGCCGCGGTCGGCCGCGTCGTCGAGCGAGATCTCCTCCAGCCGCGCGGTGCGGGCCGTCTGGCGGAGGGCGAAGAACCCGGCTGCGACCAGGCCCACGAGGACGGCGGCGACCAGGTCGAGCGCGACGGTCGCGACGGCGGTCACGACCAGGGTGGCGGCGTCGCCGCGGGTGGAGCGGACCAGGGCCGACAGGCTGGACACCCGGACCATCTGCACGGCGGTGGCGACCAGCACGCCCGCCAGCGCGGCCATCGGGATCTCGGCGACCCAGCGGGCCCCGACGAGGACGACCGCCAGCAGCACCAGCGCGTGCACGAGCGCGGCCAGCCGTGACGTCGCCCCGGCGCGCACGTTGACCGCGGTCCGCGCGATCGCGGCGGTGGCGGGGAGGCCGCCGAACAGCGGGCTCGCGACGTTGGCCAGGCCCTGGCCGAGGAGCTCGCGGTCCGGCTCGTGCCGCTCACCGACGGTCATCGCGTCGGCCACGCTCGCCGAGAGCAGGCTCTCCAGGGCGCCGAGGGCGGCCACCGCCACCGCGGCGAGGAGGAGCGAGTCGAGGTGCGCCCACGGGACGGCGGGCAGGTGCGGTGCCGGCAGGCCGGAGGGCAGGTGCCCGATCGTGGCCAGGCCGCCGCCCGGGTCCCCGTCGCCGGCGTCGCGGACGACGACGTTGAGCACCGTCGCGCCGGCCACGGCCAGCAGTGCGAACGGGAAGCCGGGGCGGACCCGCGCCCCGAGCAGGATCACCGCCACGACGGCGGCGGTGCACGCCACGGCGCCCGGGTGCGGCTCCTCCAGCCACGCCCGGCCGGCCTCGACGGCGAGCACCAGCACCTTCTCGGCGTGGACGTCCACGCCGAGCGCCGAGGGCAGCTGCTGGAGCGCGATGATCGCAGCGATGCCGACGGTGAACCCCTCGATCACCGGCACCGGGATGTAGCGGACCGCGCGGCCGGCGCCGCTGAGCGCCAGGCCGAGGAGCAGGAGGCCGGCGAGCAGGCCGACCACCAGGACGCCGTCGGGGCCGTGGTCGGCGACGATCGGGACGAGCACCACCGTCATCGCCCCGGTCGGGCCGCTGACCTGGACGTGGCTCCCGCCGAACACGGCGGCCACCGCGCCAGCCACGATCGCGGTCACGACGCCCGCCCCGGCACCCACCCCGGAGCTGGCGCCGAAGCCGAGCGCGAGCGGCAGCGCAACGAGCGCCACCATGACGCCCGCGGTCAGGTCGCGGGCCGGGCGGGACCGGGTCCAGTCGTCACGCCGCGGCAGCAGGCGGGCAGCGCCGAGGGACACGGCGCCCGGGACCGGGGAGCGCCTGGCCATCAGTCCCTCGTGACGATCAGGTCGTCCTCGAACTCGGCCTGCGCCTCGGCGAGTCCGACGAGGATGGTCCGCGCCGCGAGGAGCAGGTCACGCACCTCGGGCACGCTGATGGAGTAGACGACCTGCCCACCCTGGCGTCGCGACACGACCATGGAGGTACGACGCAGCACGGCGAGCTGCTGGGACAGGTTGCTCGGCTCGATGGCGATCTGCTCGAGCAGCTCGTGCACGGCGTGGTCGCGCTCGGCGAGCAGCTCGAGGATCCGGATACGCGCGGGGTGGCCGAGGGTGCGGAAGAACTCCGCCTTGGCCTGGTAGAGCGGCACGCCCATCGTCGACCCCCGTCGGCTCGGTCGGCGCACGCCCGGTGCGCGCGCCCGCCCGACCAGCATAGGACAAGACTTGAAAAAGTCTTCAATCCATCAAGTCGAGGAGCCGCGCCGGACGAGCACGAACGCCGGCACCCCCGGGTCGGGGGCACCGGCGGGGTGCGTCAGGCGGAGATCTCGGCGCGGGCGCCCTCGAGGAGGACGGGGAGCGCCTCGACGCCGTACACGGCGGAGAGCTTGCGGAACTCGAGGTCGTCGATGTCGGCGGCCATGGCGAGGTCGGGGAAGCGCTCGGCGAGCATCCGCAGGGCGGTGCGCAGCTCCATGCGGGCGAGCTCGGCACCGACGCAGCGGTGCATGCCCCAGCCGAAGGCGAGGTGCCGGGTCGGCTCGCGGGACGGGTCGAACTCGTCGAGGCCCTCGGCGAGCGCAGGGTCGCGGTTGGCGGCCAGGAGCGAGACGCCGACGGCGTCGCCCTCCTTGATGAGCACGCCGCCCACCTCGACGTCGGTCCTGGCGAAGCGCAGGAACGCGAGCTGGACCACGCACAGGTGGCGCAGCAGCTCCTCGATCACCTTGTTGACCTGCTCGCCGTCGCCGGAGCGCAGCATCTCGCCGGCCTGCGGAGTGGTGGCGATGAGGTAGGCGCCGAGCGCAAGCATGCTGGCGGAGGTCTCGTAGCCGCCGAGGAAGACGCCGTCGGCGATACCGCCCAGCGTGACGTCGTCGAGCTCGTCACCGTGCTCCTTCAGCAGCGCGCCGATCAGGCCGTCACCGGGGTCGGCCCGCTGCTCGCGCACCGCGTTGATGAGGAACTCACGGGTGTGGGCGGCCGCCCCGAACGCGCCGGCGCCGCCCTCGGTGAGGTCGAAGCGCGCGACGCCGAGCTCGAGGAAGCGGGCGCGGTCGTCGACCGGCAGGCCGAGGAGGTCGCAGATGACGTCGAACGGTACGGCGAAGGCGAACTCCTGCACCATGTCGACCGCACGGCCGTCGCGACCGGCGGCCTCCATCGCGTCGAGGCGCTGCTGCACGATCGACTCGATCCCCGGCTGGAGACGGGCGAGGCGGCGCATCGTGAACTCGGGCGTGAGGTACTTGCGCAGCTGGGTGTGCAGCGGCGGGTCGGTCATGCCGAGGCCGCCGATCTGCTCCTCCTCGCTGCGTCCCTCCTGGGAGACGAACTGGCCGAGGTCGTTGGACCACGTCTCGGCACCGCCGGCGAGGACCTCGCGGGCGGCGTCGTACCCGCTGACCAGCCACACGCCGCGGCCGAAGAGCTCCGCGAGTTTCTTCACCGGCTGCTCGGCCTGCACCCGCTTCATCTCGGGGAGCGGGTCGAGGCCGTCGCGCTTGAGCGGCAGCGTGACCGACTCCGGCAGGAAGCGCAGCTTCCGCAGGTCGATGCCGTTGCGCATGGTCCGGTTCAAGAGCCACACGCCCACGCGCTGCTTGACCGGTCCGAGGACCGGGTCGAGCACGGGCCCGATGACCGAGCCGATGAAGGGGAGCCGCATGAGTCGTATTCCACCAGAACGTGGAGCCCTTGGCAGATCGGTGGGTCCCCTGAGGCGACCCTGATCCTGAGAGATGCGTCTCGTCGGCCACCGCAGGCGTGCCACCACCGGCGGCCGCCGTCAGGAGGCGACGGAGTCGACCAGCCCGAGCGCCCGGGCCCGGGCCAGCGCCTCCTTCCGGCCGCCGGCACCGAGCTTGCGGTAGAGCGCAGTCGCCTGGTCCTGCACCGTGCTCGACGGGACGACCAGCTCCGCGGCGGTCTGCTCGACGCTCAGCCCGCGCGCCAGGCAGTCGAGGACGACCTGCTCGTGCTCGGCGAGGGTGACCACCTCGACCTGGTCCGGGAACACGGTGGGCACGCCGACGCGGAACCCGAGCAGGTCGCCCAGCTCGACGGTGTCGGCCAGCCGCTCGCGCAGCCGCGGGGGCAGCTGCGCCACCGACGACCAGCACCGGTGCCGCCGCAGCAGCCGGGCCGCGCGCTCCCCCGGCGGCCGGCCCGGGCTGGACCAGCCGAGCTCGGCCTGCGCGGCGGCCTGCAGCAGGGCGAGGTCGAGCCGGTGGCGCAGCCAGGCGTCCTCGGACAGCGCCTCGACCAGCACGTCCTCGGGGCGACCCTCGAGCGCGGCCAGCCGGGCCCGTCGTACGACGGCCCAGTCGGCGTCTTGCGTCGCCTCGGCCAGCACCCGCCGGGCCAGGGTGCCCTGGCCGGCCGCCGTGCGGGCGTCGACCTCGAGCTGGGCCAGCACCACGTGGGCCCAGGTGCCCGGCTGGCAGTGGGCCGGGTGCAGCTCGCGCGCCCGGTCGAGCTCGACCAGGACGGTGGACGGGTCGCCCCACATCAGCTCGTAGCCCGCCACCGCGAGCAGGACGAAGGGCCACGTCTCGCCCCCGGTCCGCAGCCGGAGCCCGTCGACGACGGTCCGCGCCTCGTGCTCGCGCATCTCCTCGACGGCGAGGGCGAACCGGGCGAGGTCGTGGAAGACCTGCAGGCAGGGCGGCACGACGACGTCCGACGCCGTCGTGGCGTCGGCCAGGTGCTGGCGCGCACCGACCGCGTCACCGGTCACGGCGGCGACCAGGGCCAGGGCACTGGCCGCGGTGGCGGCGACGGCGTGGGAGGGGTCGTGGCAGCTCCAGTGCCGGGCCTCGCGGAAGCAGTCCACGGCGCGGGACCACTCGTCGGCCAGCAGCCAGGTGATGCCGGTCTGCAGCCACAGGGTGGGCAGCATCTCGAGCACGGCGGGGTTGTCGTCGCGGGCGAGCGCGCGGCAGGCCGGCTCGGCGGCCGACTCCGCGAGCTCGGCGGCGTCGCCGATCCGGCCGGACACCCGCGCGTCACCCATCTCGACCAGCGCCCGCGCCGCGCGCCCGAGGGGCGTCGCTCCGGCACCGCCGAGCAGCCGGGCGGTGTCGATGCCCTCCGGCCAGTCGGCACCGTCCTTCGCCCAGGCGCGGTACGCCGTCGCCGCCATCGAGACGGTCGGCCGGTCTCCGACACCGGCGCGGCCGACCACCTCGAGGACGCGGGCCATCAGCGCGGCGTCGTACGCCACGAACATCCAGGCATCCTCGAAGAGGTCGACGAGCAGGTCGGAGTCGTCCATCTCGAGCACCTGCCGGAACGCCTCGCGCCACCGGTCCTCCCGCCTGGCCTCCTCCAGCAGCTCGCGCTGGAGGGCCTGCCGCTCCTGCGCACCCCAGGTGCACGGGGCCAGGCGGAGCGCGGGGCGCACCACGTCGGGGACCTCGAGCAGGACCTCGTTGCCGCGTGCGACCTCGCGCAGCATCCCGAGCTCGACCAGCCGCCCGACCAGCGGCGCCGGGTCCGGGTCGTCGGCGATCCTCGCGACGGCCCGGGCGTCGAGCCGGCCGAGGTGCGACGCCCGGGTGAGCAGCTCGAGCTCTGCCGGCACGAGGCGGTCGACCAGCCAGCTCGCCACCTCGTCGTCGAGGGCCGCCGCGGCGGCCTCGAGGGTCGCGGCCCGGCTGAGGGAGGGGTCGCCACCGAGCTCGGCGAGGACCCGGGTGGCACGGTCGACCAGCACCGCCCAGCCGTCGTACCGGCGCAGCCAGGCCTGCACCAGCTCGTCACACTCCACCCCACGCCGGCGCGCGAGCTCGACCACCTCCTCGGGGCGCAGCCGCAGGTCTTCACGGTCGAGGACGGTGACCTCCACGAGCGGGTGGAGGAGCGGGAGCGACGGCGTCCGCAGGGTCGTGGCGAGCACGAAGAGGTTGTCGTGCCGGTGCGCGAGCCGGGCGGCCGAGACGAGCAACTCCTGGTCGTCCGCCGGCACGTCCTCGAGCACGACGACGACCCGTCCCGCGGTGCGCAAGAGGCGACCCAGCGCCGCGACCGGGTCGCGGCGCCGCCGGACCCGCAGCCCGAGGCCGTCGGCGACGCGGCGCCAGACCTCGGTGGGGTCCTCCCCGGGCAGGACGTCCACCCACGCGACCGCGAGGTCGTCGGACGGCCGGGCCCGGAGCCAGGACGCGAGCGCCGTCGTCCGGCCGGTCCCCTGCGGCGCGACGACGAGCGTCATCGGTGACCACTGGTCGAGGGCCTGCTCGACGTGCCGGCGCACGACGAGGTCGCCGGGCAGCCGTGGCAGCCCCCAGCGGTCAGGCGTTGTTGCACGCAGACCTTGCATCGATCCCCCAGTGACGAGCCGGCGGTGTTGCCCCACGCCGGTCGGACCGCATCACGGTAGAACGTCGTCGCGCGTCCTCGAATGCGATTGTTGACATCGGACCCCCTGACGCCGGTTTCTTTACCCTCCCCGAGCGCACGCCGAACCTCCCGGCCGCCGGACCCGGTCACCTCCGTCACACCTTCGCGACCGCGTGTCGACACCCGCCGTGCCGTTAGCCTGAGTCCGTGCCTGACACCTCAGTGGACTGGGACCAGTACGACGCCGTGCTCTTCGACCTCGACGGCGTCGTCACGCCGACGGCGGAGGTGCACATGCACGCCTGGGCGGCGATGTTCTCCGCCTTCCTCGCGGCGCAGTCCGCGCGCGACGGGGTCGACTACCCGGCGTACACCGACCAGGACTACTTCGACCACGTGGACGGCAAGCCGCGCTACGACGGCGTGCGCTCCTTCCTCGAGTCTCGCGGGATCAGCCTCCCGGAGGGCACGCCCGACGACCCGCCGGACGCGGAGACCGTGTGCGGGCTGGGCAACCGCAAGAACGACGCGTTCAACGACGTGCTCGCCGCGGAGGGTGTGGCGGCCTACCCCGGCTCGGTGCGGCTGATCGAGCAGCTGCACGCGCAGGGCAAGCCGATGGCGGTCGTCTCGTCGTCGCGCAACGCCCCCGCGGTGCTGGAGGCCGCTGGCCTGAGCCACTACTTCGCGACCGTCATGCACGGCGGGCTGGCTGCCGAGCTGGGCCTGCCGGGCAAGCCGGCCCCTGACACCTTCGCCCACGCCGCGGAGACGCTCGGCGCGACCAACGCGCGGTCGGTGGTTCTGGAGGACGCGATCAACGGCGTCGCCGCCGGCCGGGCCGGGGACTTCGGGCTGGTGATCGGCGTCGACCGCGGCGCCGGTGCGAAGGCGCTCACCGACGCGGGTGCGGACGTGGTGGTCGCCGACCTGGCCGAGCTGGTGGCGGGAGACGCCGCGTGAACGCCTTCGAGGGCCCCTCGCACAAGGCGCCGCCGCTGACCGACCCGCTCGACCGCACCCGCTTCCCCGCCGACGAGTGGCGCCTGGTCGAGACCCGCTTCGACTCCTCCGACCTGGGCATGACCGAGTCGCTGTTCACCGTCGGCAACGGCTACCTGGGCCTGCGCGGCAACTACTCCGAGAGCCGCGACGCCCACCTGGACGGCTCGTTCATCAACGGCTTCCACGAGACCTGGCCGATCTCCCACGCGGAGGAGGCCTACGGCTTCGCCCGTATCGGGCAGACGATCGTCAACGTCCCGGACCCGAAGGTGATCCGGCTCTACGTCGACGACGAGCCGTTGCAGGTGTCGGTCGCCGACCTCATCGAGTACGAGCGCGCGCTCGACTTCCGCACCGGTGTGCTCACCCGCGACCTGCTGTGGCGCACGCCCGGCGGCAAGCGGGTGCGGATCCGCAGCACCCGCATGGTGCCGCTCGAGCAGCGCCACCTCGCCGTGCTGACCTTCGAGGTCACCCTGCTCGACCAGCGGGCGTCCCTGGCGATCTCCTCGCAGCTGATCAACCGGCAGGACATGGAGAAGGAGGAGGCCGACGCCTCCGGCGACGACTCCGGCGAGGGCGGCGCCGACCCGCGCAAGGCGGAGATGTTCGAGCGCCGCGTGCTGGTGCCGCGCCTGCACGGCGCCGACCGCGAGACCGGCCGGATCAAGCTCGGCTTCCGTACCGCGGAGAGCGGGATGACCCTCGGGGTCGTCGCCGACCACACGCTCGAGACCGAGGCGTCGTACTCCATGGAGGTCCACTCCGAGGACGACATGGCGAAGGTGATCTACCGGATCGCCGCCGAGCCCGACGTCCCGGTGCGGTTGACCAAGCTGGTGTCCTTCCACACCGCCACCACGGTGCCACCGCGCGAGCTGATCGACCGCTGCGAGCGCACGCTGGACCGCACCCACGAGGAGGGCGTCGAGCAGCAGTTCGCCGCCCAGGAGGCATGGCTGGCGGACTTCTGGGCCCGCGCCGACGTCGAGGTGCCCGGCCACCCGGCGCTGCAGCAGGCGATCCGCTGGAACATCTTCTCGATCCTCCAGGCGTCGGCGCGCGCCGAGGGGCAGGGCATCGCGGCGAAGGGGGTGAGCGGCTCGGGGTACGGCGGCCACTACTTCTGGGACACCGAGATCTACGTGATGCCGTTCCTCACCTACACGCTGCCGTGGGCCGCCCGGAACGCGCTGCGCTTCCGCTACTCCCTGTTGGGCAACGCGCGCCACCGCGCCCGCGAGCTGTCGCAGAAGGGCGCGCTCTACCCGTGGCGCACGATCAACGGCCACGAGGCGTCGGCCTACTACGCCGCCGGCACCGCGCAGTACCACATCGACGCGGACATCGCCTACGCCCTGAGCCAGTACGTCGGGGCGACCGGCGACGAGGAGTTCCTCAGCCGCGAGGCCGTCGACATCTTCGTCGAGACCGCGCGGATGTGGGCCGACCTCGGCTTCTGGCGCGACGAGAACAAGCGCACCTTCCACATCCACGGCGTCACCGGGCCGGACGAGTACACGACCGTGGTGAACGACAACCTCTACACGAACGTCCTCGCGCGCTTCAACCTCCGTCGCGCCGCCCGGGCGGTGTGGGAGCTGCAGCGCAACGACCCGGACGCCTACCAGGCGCTGGTCCGTCGTACCGGCCTGACCGAGGAGGAGCCGGAGGAGTGGGCGCAGTGCGCGCAGGGGATGTTCATCCCCTACGACGAGTTCCTCGGCATCCACCCGCAGGACGCGCACTTCCTCGAGCGCGAGATGTGGGACCTGGAGAACACCCCGCTCGACAAGCGGCCGCTGCTGCTGAACTACCACCCGCTGGTGATCTACCGCTTCCAGGTGCTCAAGCAGGCCGACGTGGTGCTCGCGCTCTTCCTGCAGGGCGAGGAGTTCACCGCGGAGCAGAAGAAGGCGGACTTCGACTACTACGACCCGATCACCACCGGTGACTCGACGCTGTCGGCGGTCGTGCAGTCGATCATCGCCGCCGAGGTCGGCTACCACGACCTCGCGCTGCGCTACTTCGTCGCGGCGCTCTTCGTCGACCTCGCGGACCGGCACAACAACACCGCCGACGGCGTGCACGTCGCCTCGACCGGCGGCGTGTGGAGCGCCCTGGTGTCCGGCTTCGGCGGCTTCCGCGACATCGGCTCCGGCGCGGGCGACCAGCAGTGGCAGATCGACCCGCGGCTGCCCGACGGCTGGGAGTCGCTGACCTACCGGGTCACCCTCCAGGGCACCCGGCTGCGGGTGACCGTGCGGCCCGAGGAGCTGGAGCTGTACGTCGAGGAGGGCACCGGCCCGGTCACGCTGTCCGTGCGCGGGGAGCTGGTCAAGGTCGGCGCCGGCGCGCCGGTGACCGTCGCGCTCGAGCACCAGGGTCCGCGGCTGGGCGGCGAGCCGCCGTACCCCGCCGGGATCCAGCGCGCGGACGGGACCGTGATCTCGGCGATCGTGCCGTCCGGCGACTGAGTTATCCGCCCAGCGAGACAGATTCGTCTCGCTGGACGGACAGGTGGTTCACTGGGACGATGACCGCGACCGAGGCTGCGCCGACCCGCACGGTCTCCGGCGCCCGGCGCTGGGCGATGCTGGCAGTGAGCACCGGCGGGCAGGCCGCGTCCGCCGCGATGGTCGTGGCGCCGAGCTTCCTCATCCCCGAGCTGCACCGGCCGGTCGCCGACGGCGGCTACGGGATGTCGCTGGCCGAGGCCGGCCTGGTCGCCTCGGCGGCGATGACCGGGATGATGGTCTCGCTCGTCGCGTGGGGCCTGGTCGTCGACCGCCGCGGCGAGCGGTTCGCACTCCTGGGCGGTCTCGTCATCGCCGCGCTCGGCGGTGCGGCCGCCACGCTGACGGGTGACCCGTGGCCGATGGCCGCCGCGCTGGCCGTCGGCGGCGTCGGCGCCGCGGCGACCAACTCCGCCTCCGGCCGGGTGGTCGTCGGCTGGTTCCCGCCGGAGCGGCGCGGGCTGGCGATGGGCATCCGGCAGACGGGGCAGCCGCTCGGCGTGGGCCTGTCCGCGGGCACGGTCGCGGTGATCGCCCACCACCACGGCATCGGCCCGGCCCTGCTCGTGCCGACGCTAGCCACGGCCCTCAGCGCGGTCCTGGTGGCGCTCGTCGTCCTCGACCCGCCCCGGCCGCCGCGGGTGGCGACCGGCACGGCCACGAACCCCTACCGGCAGGACGGCTTCCTGGCCCGCGTGCACGGTGCGTCGGTGCTGCTGGTCGTGCCGCAGTTCCTGGTGTGGACCTTCGGCCTGACCTGGCTGGTGACCGACCTCGGCTGGTCGCCGGGCGTCGCCGGCCTGGTCGTCGCCGGCACCCAGGTCGCGGGCGCCGCAGCCCGCGTCGCCGCCGGCTGGGTCTCCGACCGGGTCGGCGGCCGGATGCGGCCGATGCGGGCGGTCGCCGTCGTCGCGGCCGCGACCATGGCGCTCCTCGGCCTCGCCGCAGCTGGCGCCGACTCGTCCGGCGCGGTCGCTGCGGCGGCGGTGGTGCTGCTGGTCGTCGCGTCGGCCGTGACCGTCGCCGACAACGGGCTGGCCTTCACCGCGGTCGCCGAGCGGGCGGGGCCGTACTGGTCCGGGCGTGCGCTCGGGCTGCAGAACACCGCGCAGCACGTCGCCGCGGTCGCGGTGCCGCCGCTGGCGGGGCTGGCGATCACGGCCTCCGGCTACGGGACGACGTTCGCCCTCGCGGCGCTCTTCCCGCTCCTCGCGGTCGCGGTGGTGCCGGTGCGCGGCGAGCGCGGCGTGGCCTGACCCTCCCGGCTCCGTCCGGTCAGGCCAGGGCGTCGAGGTCGTAGTCGACGACCACCGGCGCGTGGTCGCTGAGTCGCACGCCGAGGTGCTCGCGATCGACGACCGCGACCTGCGCCGCGCGGGCGAGTCGCGGGGTGGCCAGGTGGTAGTCGATGCGCCAGCCGGCGTCCTTCTCGTAGGCGCGGCCCAGCCAGCTCCACCACGAGTACGGCCCGTCGACGTCCGGGTTGAGCCGGCGCACGACGTCGACGAGGGTGCGCGGGCTGAGCTGGGCGTCGAGCCACGCGCGCTCCTCGGGCAGGAAGCCCTCGACCTGGTTGCTGCGCCGCCAGTTCGCCACGTCGTGGCGGGTGTGCGCGATGTTGAGGTCGCCGGTCAGCAGGAACTCACGGCCCTGCGCAGCAGCCGCCTTGCGCGACGCGGCGAGGTGGCGGGCGAAGCCGGCCATGAACTTCATCTTGCGGGCGTGCTTCGCGCCCCCGTCCGGCGCCTCGCGCATCCGCCGCGGGTCCTGCAGGTGGGCCGGCAGCCCGCCCTTGGGCAGGTAGAGGCTGGCGACGGTGAGGGGTACGTCGGCCAGGTCGACCTCCACGTAGCGGCCCTCGGTCGCGTGCGTGCGCAGCGCCCGCGGCAGGGGGCGGTCGGGGTCGGTGACCGACCAGGTCCGCACGGCAGCCGGCGGCTGGCGGGTCAGCACGGCGACCCCGTTGCGCCCGGCGAGCTCGCCGGCGTCGTACGCCGCGTGGAAGTCGCCGAAGGCGCCCTCCGGCAGCGCGTCGACCGGGCAGCGCACCTCCTGCAGGGTGACGACGTCGCAGCCGCGGGTCGCGAGCCAGTCGTCGAAGCCGCGGCGGTGCGCGGCGCGGATGCCGTTGATGTTGGCGGTGGCGATGCGGAACGGGCGAGGCACCCGAGGAGGCTAGGTGACGGCGGGCCGCAGCCCGAAGTCAGCGCTCGCGCCAGCGCGCGAGCAGCCCGGCCTCCCGGGCCCGGTCGATGCCGGTGACCACCGCGGCCGGGTCGGCGGCCAGCCACGCGCGGGTGTCGCGGGTGGTCTCGGCGAGCGGGCGCACGACCAGCCCGGCGTCGAGGGCGGGCTGCTGGTCGTGGGCCAGCATGCCGTCGTACTCGGGGCGGGGGAGCCACACCGGGATGCTGTCGGGGCCGGCCCACGGCTCGACACCCTCAGCCTGGAGGAAGTCCTGGTCGACCCAGGCGAGGTCGGCGTCGGGGAGGCACTCGCCGAGGAAATCGCCGAAGGGCACCACCGGTCCGACGGCGTCGAACGTGCCGCCGGTGCGCTGCTCGGCCACGGTGACCAGCCACGCGGCGAGGTCGCGCACGTCGATGACCTGCACCGGCGCGGCGGGGTCGCCGGGCGCGAGCACGGGGCCGGTCTCCTCCGAGCGCGCCGCCCAGTAGGTGAACCGCCCGCTGGGGTCGCCGGGCCCGACGATCAGGCCGGGCCGCACGACCGCGACGTCCGGGTGGGCGTCGAGGACCAGCCGCTCGCAGGCGACCTTCATCCCGCCGTACGCGTCGGGGTCGGTCGCGAGGTCGACGTCGTCGATGACCGGCTCGCGCAGCCGGCCGGCGCCGGGCCCGGCCGGGTCGGCGTCGTCGGCGTAGACCGAGATGGTGGACACGAACACCCAGTGCGGGTCGCCGGGAACCTCCGCGAAGGCGGTGAGGGCGCTACGCACGTGCGAGGGCTGGCGGGCGACGTCGACGACCGCGTCGTAGGGCCCGACCGCGCCCAGCTCGGGCGGCGCCTCCCCGGCCCGGTCCCAGTGCACGCCGGCCACACCGTCGGGCAGGCCGCCGGAGACGCCGCGGTTGGCCGCGACCACCTCGTGGCCGCGGCGCACGGCCTCCGCCGCCACCTCGCGGGACAGGAACCGGTTGCCACCCAGGACCAGCAGTCGCATCGGGCTCAGATGAACTGGGTCGGGTCGAACTCGTCGATCGGGATGATCCGCACGCGCGGCAGCCGCTCGTTGAACGCGTTCACGTCGTACTCGAGGTCGAAGAACTCCAGGCCCCGCGACGCCAGCTGGGCGAAGCCTGCGTTGCGGAACTCCGAGAAGCCCATGAGGCCGACCCGGCGCTCGTCGTCGAGGAGGTCCTCGACCTGGTCGAGGAAGTCACCGTCGTTGCTGACCAGCACCACGTCGTCGTCGCGCTCCGCGAGCGCGACCAGGGTGCGCTGGATGGCGATGTCGACGACCTTCTGGCCGGGCCCGCCCGACAGCGGGATCGGCTTGAAGCCGATCGCCAGCAGCGCCTGCACGAACGACATCGGCAGCTCGGCGTTGGCGGCGAGGAAGAACAGGCCGTTGGCCTGCTGGCCCCAGCGTCGCTCGACGAACTGCAGGAGGCGCTCCCAGCGGGGGCGCTCCTCGGGCCGCGGCCGCCGGCCGAGGATCGAGGTCCCCAGCGTCGCGTCGATGTTCTCCCCGTCGACGAGGACGTGGGTGGTGCGGGCGGTCTCGGCCATGGTCCGACCCTAGCCCCACCGGCGCGCGCCGTCCCCTGCCGTGTGCTGACGTGGCCGCCGGCGGCAGGATGAGCCGGGTGAGGACCCTGCTGCGACGTACCGGCTCCCTGCCGGCCGGCCTGCTGGCCGTCGCCCTGCTGCTCGCCGGCTGCGGGGACGACGGCGCGAAGAACGGCGGGCCCACGTCCACGCCACCGACTCCCTCCGGCTCCTCGACGGGTACGACGACCACCCCGGCGGTGCCCGACCCGTCCCCGGACAGGTCGACCTCGACCGCACCCCCGTCCGCCACGCGCACGCCGGAGCCCGAGCCGCGGCGGGGCATCGACGCCTCGCACCACCAGGGCCCGATCGACTGGCGGCAGGTCGCGGACGCCGGCATCACGTTCGCCTACCTCAAGGCCAGCGAGGGCACCGGCTTCACCGACCCCCGCTTCGCGGAGAACCGCCGTGCCGCGACCCGCGCCGGCATCGACGTCGCCGGCTACCACTACTTCCAGCTCTGCTCCGACGGCGGCGCGCAGGCGCAGCACTTCCTCGACGTCGTCGGCGACGAGCCGGCAGCGATCCCGCACGCACTCGACCTGGAGCTGGCCGGCAGCTGCACCACCCCGCCGCCCGCGGAGACCCTGCTGGCCGAGGTCCGCGAGTTCCTCGACGTCGTCGACCGGCGCACCGGCCGCCGCACGCTGGTCTACCTCTACCCGGACTTCGAGGAGCGGTTCGGGTTCGCCGACGACCTCGCCGACCACCCGCAGTGGGTACGACGCCTCGGCGACCGCCCGCCGCGCCGGGACTGGACCGTGTGGCAGCACGACGACGCCGGCTCGGTCCCGGGCATCTCCGGCGGGGTCGACCTCAACCTCGCGAGGGAATCCCTCACCGACCCCGGACGTTGAGCAGTCATGTCCACCATCGACCTGACCGCCGGCAACTTCGAGAGCACCGTCCTCGACAACGAGATCGTGTTCGTCGACTTCTGGGCGTCGTGGTGCGGCCCGTGCCGCAACTTCGCCCCGATCTACGAGGCTGCCTCCGAGCAGCACAGCGACCTGGTCTTCGGCTCGGTCAACACCGAGGAGGAGCAGCAGCTGGCCGCCGCCGCGCAGGTCACCTCGATCCCCACGCTGATGGCCTTCAAGAAGGGCCACCTGGTCTTCTCGCAGGCCGGCGCGCTGCCCGCGCAGGCGCTCGAGCAGGTCGTCACCGCGGTGCGCGACTTCGACGTCGAGGCCGCAGCACGTGAGGCCGGCGATGCCTGAGCTCCAGCTCGGGCTCGACACCTTCGGCGACGTCACCGTCGACGAGGCCACCGGGGAGCCGTTGCCGTACCCCCAGGTCATCCGCAACGTGGTCGCCGAGGCGGAGCTGGCCGACCAGGTCGGCGTCGACGCCATCGGCATCGGTGAGCACCACCGCGACGACTTCGCGGTCTCCTCCCCCGACATGGTGCTGGCCGCGGTCGCTGCCCGCACCGAGCGGATCCTGCTCGGCACCGCCGTCACCGTCCTCAGCTCCGACGACCCGGTGCGCGTCTACGAGCGCTTCGCCACCCTCGACGCGCTCTCCCACGGCCGCGCCGAGGTCACCCTGGGCCGCGGCTCGTTCACCGAGTCCTTCCCGCTCTTCGGCCTCGACCTCGCCGACTACGACCGCCTCTTCGCCGAGAAGCTCGACCTCTGGGCCGCCCTGCAGGGCGAGGGCACCGTCACCTGGGACGCCGGCGAGCTGCGCCCGCCACTGCGCGGCGCCCGCATCTTCCCGCGCACCGAGCGCGGCTCGATCCCCACCTGGATCGGGGTCGGCGGCTCCCCCGAGTCCGTCGTGCGCACCGCCCGGTACGGCTTCCCGCTGATGCTCGCGATCATCGGCGGCGACCCGGCGCGCTTCGGGCCGTACACCGACCTCTACCGCCGCGCCCTGCAGGAGCTCGAGCAGCCCGACCTCCCGATCGGGGTGCACTCCCCCGGCTTCGTCGCCGACACCGACGAGGAGGCCCGCGAGCTGCTCTACCCGCACTTCAAGGCCCAGCGCGACCGGATCGGCGCCGAGCGCGGCTGGGGCCCGGTCACCCGCGCGCAGTACGACGCCGAGGTGGATCACGGCGCCCTGTTCGTCGGTTCACCGGAGACCGTCGCCCGCAAGATCGCCACCACCGTGCGGGTCCTGGGCATCCAGCGCTTCGACCTCAAGTACTCCAACGGCGGCGTCCCCCACGAGCGGGCGATGCGCAGCATCGAGCTCTACGGCACCCGGGTGATCCCACGGGTGCGCGAGCTGCTGGCCGAGGAGTCGGCCGAGGCCTCGCTGGTCGACTGACCCACCCGCTCGTCCCGTGGTCCAGCCGCCGGTGGTTGAGGTGCGAGGCCGCCCGCGGCCGAGCCTCGAAACCAGCGGCACCGGTGCACCGGACTGTGCCCACCACAGTCCGCCCAGGAGGCCCGGAGGTTTCGAGGCTCGTCGCTGGCGCTCCTCGCACCTCAACCACCGGGTGGGGACCGCGCGTCGCTGGCACTCCTCGCACCTCAACCACCGGGCGGGAACGGCGCGTCGCTGGCGCTCCTCGCACCTCAACCACCGGGTGGGGACGGCGCGTCGCTGGCACTCCTCGCGCCTCA
>NZ_JAER01000060.1 GCF_000519005.1 Nocardioides sp. J54
CATCGGGTTGCCGAGATGACGTGGAGACATCTCAGATCGGATTGACCGATAGCGCTCGGTGGGCTACGACCAGAGCGAGCATCCCGCCAGTTACTACCCGTAGCTGACGCGGGGACCTGCCGCCNTCCCGCACGGGATAGCGGCCGGTTGTCGCCCGTGCTCGACATCGGCGAAGTNGTCGACGGGCTCTGTCCGCCGCACTCCATGAGCCGGGCGGCGGTACTTTGGTCTTGGCGGTCACGCGGACCCCGACGCCTTCTATGGGGCTTGGCCCCTGCTCAGCGGCCGCCTTCGACGTCACCGAGCATCCCGATCACCTCAGGGGCGCACACACCCGCCCGAGGCATGATCGCAGTGCTCGCCCTAGGGCGTGTCTCCTAAGTCGCGAGCCAGATGGTGATGGCGCGTAGGACGACCGCTCCTCGGTAGACCGTGGCGAGCTTGTCGTAGCGCGTCGCGATCCCGCGCCACTGCTTGTGGTCGTTGAAGGAGCGCTCGATGACGTTGCGGCCCCTGTATGCCTTGGCGTCGAAGGCAGGCGGTCGGCCGCCGGCCGATCCGCGCTTCTTGCGATGGCCGATCTGGTCGGCGGGCTGCGGAATCACGGCCTTGATCCCACGTGCGCGCAGGTCGGCGCGGATCGCTCGCGAGGAGTAGGCCTTGTCGCCGAGCACCGCCGCAGATTCTGCTGCGGGGACGGCCGCGCCCGAGCCGTTTGACCGCGAGCTGCGCCAACAACGGCTTCAGCATGGGCGAGTCACCGGCCTGTCCAGGCGTCAGCGTGATGACGAGCGGGCGGCCGCGGCCGTCGACGAGCTGGTGAATCTTGGTCGACAACCCACCGCGAGAGCGGCCAAGCGCATGATCTGGTGGCTCCTCGCGCGGATTCTTGTAGTTCGAATCAGCCCCCTGTGTCGCGCCTGGTTCGGCGACCGGCCGGCTCCTCGACGCGACGCAGGGTGGTGGCGTGCTGGTGGGCTCGATTGATGGTGGAGTCCACGCTGACCATCCAGTCGATGTCGCCTGCAGCGTCGGCTTCAGCGAGGAGGCGGGCGTGGATCTTGTCCCAGGTCCCGTCGATCGAGAACCGCTTGTGGCGTTTCCACACCGTCTGCCACGGCCCGAACGAGCTCGGTAGGTCGCGCCACGCGATCCCGGTCCGGAACCGGTAGATCACGCCCTCGACCACCTGCCGGTGGTCCCGGAACGGCCGGGACTTCACGCCATCGGAGGATGGCATGAACGGCGCAATCCGCTCCCACTGAGCATCGGTCAGGACTCGTTCACGCGACATGCCCGCATCAAAACAGCCCTACAGGCACGGACTTGGGAGACACGCCCTAGGTGTCTACCTCGCCCACTCCCGAGCCAGCGCCCTGCTGCCCGACGACTACGAGCTGCCCGAGGACGTCGACCTGCTCGCCGACCTCGAGGAGCGCACCCCGCTGCAGCTGCTCACCGAGGCCGAGGAACTGACCCGCCCACTGCCATTGCACCAGCCGGACCTGGTCCACGGCTCGCAGCTGGTCGTCGACCTGTGCGACCTCATCCGGGAAGCCCGCGGCCTTGGCTACTGACCTGCGCCCCGCATACGCCGACATCGACCAGGAGCTCTTCGACGTCGACCAGATCCCGATGACCTCGCGCGACGTGCGCAGCGTCGGCGAGATGCTCTTCGACGTCGACTACCTGGCCCGCCAGCTGCTCATGGACGTCGGAGGCGACGACGCCGGCACGCTGCTGCGCAGCTGGCCCACGATGGTCGCCGCCGCGGAGGACCTGTGGGCCTCCCTGCCCGGCCGCCGCCCGGGCGTCGACGAGCGCGACCGCCCCATCACCAGCCTCTCCGCCCAGGCCGCCACCATCGAGTCCAGCCTGTCCAGCCGGAAGGCCTGGCCAGGTCAGGGCTCGACCAACCCCCGCGTCGACCAGATGACCCAGACCCTCCTCAACGCCGCCGCCCTGGTCCGCCGCTACGGCGCCGAGATCCCGCACGAGCAGACCGAGGCCCACCGCGACCTCGAGGCAGCGCGCACCAGGATCATGCACGGCCTCTACCTGACCGCCCACGCCGTCAACGTCGCCCTGCACGACAACGGCCGCGACCGCGTCACCGACGCCCGCGAATCAGGCCGCCGCGTCCAGCTGGCCCAGCACCACTCCCCCTACGCGGTGGCACCCACCGGGGTCTGGGTCGACCGGATGTCCGCATGCGAGAACACCGCCCGCAGCTATCTGACCGACCGGTTCCCCCACGCCCTCACCGGCGAGGCCATCCGGCCCGTCGACGACCCCGGCCGACTGGCCCAGGCGCTGGCCAACTGGGACATCCAGTCCCACCGTGCCCTGGCCCGCGACCTCGCGCCGGCCAACCTCCTGCTCATCACCCGCACCCAAGGACTCATCGCCGGCGCCAGCATGGTCCTCCTCGACGCGGCCGCCACCGCCGGCATCCTCGAGCCCTCGGACCGCCTGGTCCCCGCGATCGCCGACGCAGGCCGCTCCTGGAGCAACCTGGCCAGCCGCTGGGGCGACCTCGCTCCCCCCGGCGCCCGCCTCGAGGAGCCCCTGGCCCGCGCAGCCGCGGAAGTCCGAGCCGCCTACCGCCAGATCACCCACGACACCACCACGCTGGCGACACCAGAGGCCATCGCCACCCGGCCCGGGCTCCCCCAGGCCACCATGGCAACCCTCCGCGCGATCGAGGCCGGCTCCGAGCTCGCGCACGTCGTCGCCGAGAAGGCCGACACCCCCAACCTGACCGGCCCAGCGCGTGCTCTCTCCCGCCGAGCACACAACGACGTGGAGTCCGGACTGGCCAGCCCGCCGGCCGAGGGCGACGTCGTGTGGGTCTCCCCGGCCGACATCCTCGCCCGACGTGCCGTCAGAGTGCCGCAGCCGGTACGGGAGACCCTGCGCTCGGCAAGTACCGCCACCGCGACCGCGGCATCCACCGCGGCAGCCTCTGCCATGCTCGCGCACTCCAACTGCCCTAGCCATCGGCCCGGTGGGCCATCAGCAACCGCCCACGCGCATGACGCCCACGTCGCCTCGGCCTTTTCGCCGCAACACGGCGTGCCACCCAGAAAGCCACCCAGCAGCATTGATCGCTCGGCACCTGTTGGACCACTTAGGTGACCATCAGACACCACCGTGGGCTTGGATCCACCCGAGACCCACCACAGCAGGTCGGAGGACACGAGATGGAAACCGTGAAGGAGACCCTCATCGTTGGCGGTCGCCGGATGCTCGCTGCTCAGAGCGAACGCATCCCCGACGATGTAGGCGCAGACCCCGACGAGCTACGCCTGACAGAACGCGGCCGACCCGCCCTGACCCCTGCGACAATGAACATTGCCCAGGCGGCTGCCTACATCGGGATCGCTAAGTCGACGCTCTATACCTGGCGCACGCGACGCCCGGGATTCGGACCACGCGCGGTGAAGGCCGGCGGCGCATTGCGGTACCGCCGTTCCGATCTCGATGCATGGATCGAGGCCCACGCCGAGCCCCTGGACCTCCAGGCGGAAACGGACATCGACGATGAGGGTCGACGCTCGGGGAGCGACCAGCAACCAACATCCCGCACACTAGGTTCCATGTCACGACGCTCCCGTCCGCGGCATCGCTAGCGCTCAGAGGTCAAGAAGGAAGGCACATGGCTCGCCCCCCGCTCCCCATCGGGACATTCGGGAGCATCACAACGAACGAGGTACGCCCTGGCGTGTACCGCGCGAGAACCCGCTTCCGAGACTTCGACGGCGTCACGCGCGAGATCAAGGGGACCGGTCGAAGCGCCGCCGCCGCAGTACGAGAACTCAAGACCAAGATCGCCGACCGAAGCGCCCCGTCCGGCGACCTCATCGGCCCCGACATGCGAATCAGCCAGGTGGCCGACATCTGGCTCTCGCTGTATCGCGCCGAACAGCGCTCCGAAGCAACTACCGCAAACGAATACCAACGCGTCATCGAGAACGTCATCAATCCAGCCATCGGCAACATCCGCCTGCGGGAGGCAACAGCTGGACGCCTGGAACGGCTAATCAGGTCCCAGGACTCCCACAGCCGCCGCAAGAAGACCAAGACGGTCCTCAAGATGATGTTTGACGCCGCGGTCATCGACGACGCGCTCCCAGCCAACCCGGTCTCCTCCACATCACGGCTTCGAGGCCAGAAGAAGGACGTCCAAGCGCTCTCGGTGGAGGACCTCAACGCCGTCCGCTCTGCCGTGGACTCCTGGATGACCAAGAAGCGGCCCGGTCCAAAGCCGAACCAGGACATGCCCGACATCATTGACCTGCTACTCGCCACAGGCTGCCGGATCGGAGAAGTACTCGCCATCCGATGGACGGACATCGACTTGAGTGCGACGCCACCGACCGTGTCAATCAGCGGCACGATCAAGACGGAGACGGGAAAGGGCACCTACCGCAAGCCCAAGCCGAAGTCCGACTCTTCGAAGCGCACCATCGCCCTGCCGCCGTTCGCAGTCGATGTTCTGATGAGGCGACGTGTCGAGCAACGACCGAATCACTACAACGCCGTCTTCGCCACCCGCAACGGCACATGGCACCAAGTCGGCAACATCGAGCGGCGGTGGCGCACGATCCGAGCAGACACAGGCTTCGACTGGGTAACGCCACACACCTTCCGCAAGACCGTCGCGACCTTGATCGACCGCCTAGTCGACTCGGACACCGCGGCCCGCGTTCTCGGCCACTCCTCAGACGCGATCACCAAAGAGTTTTACATCCAGAAGGACAGGACGACACCCGACGTGACGCACATCCTTCAGTCCTTCGCCGGCAAAGCCACGACGACCAAATCGGACGTCTGACGTCCCCCAGGCGGCCGCCTCGAGCGCCGGCCTGGCCCCAACCCCGGGACAACAATGGGCCGCCAACGCGGAGGTTTCCGGGACATAAACGCGGCACAAGGCTATGTGGCTCAAGAAACCAAGTGGCCCCCGACCTGCGTTTCCGCAGGTCAGGGGCCACTTTCTGGTAGCGGGGGCAGGATTTGAACCTGCGACCTCTGGGTTATGAGCCCAGCGAGCTACCGAGCTGCTCCACCCCGCGTCGGTGATGACAACGTTACAACAGGGGTGAAAAGGCACCAAATCGGGGCGGGCATCCCCCGCCTCGTCACGCTCTCGGCACCGGGGCGGTCCAGCCGCGGCTGAGGGCGAGGAGGCGCCAGGTGATGGCCACGCCCGCGGCAGGTACGACGATGCCGGGTCCGTGGGCGCCCAGCTCGAAGCCGGTGGAGGCGACCGCGGCGCCGGCGAGGGCGGGGATGGCGTAGAGCTCGCCGGCACGGAACACTACGGGGATGCGGCCGACGAAGAGGTCGCGGATGACTCCCCCACCGACGCCGGTGACCATGCCGAGGGCGGCGGCCGGGATGGGGCCGAGGCCGTACTCGTGGGCCTTGAGGGCACCGGCGACGCAGAAGAGGCCGAGGCCGAAGGCGTCGAAGACGTTGACGACCCGCTCGAAGCGGCCGACGGCAGGGTGCAGCCAGAAGGTCAGCAGGCCCGCGGCGACGGGAACGACGAAGTAGGGCCAGTTCTCCACCGCAGCCGGCGGGACGGCGCCGATGACGACGTCACGGATGACACCGCCGCCGAGGCCGGTGGACATGGCGAGCACGACGACGCCGACGATGTCGAGCTGGTTGCGCACGGCGACCAGGCCGCCGGAGATGGCGAAGACGAAGATCCCGAGGAGGTCGAGGGTCAGCAGCATCGACGTACCCCTGCCACCCAGCCCCGACCGGTCAGACCCGAGGAGACGGAGGTCAGCGGGCAGCGCGGCGCGTGGCCACGGCCTGCCGTGCGACACGACCCGCACCGCGCACGCCGGCGGCGAGGAAGGTCGGCCAGTCGAAGTAGTCGCGCCACAGGACGATCTTCCCGCCCTCGACCTCGAAGGTGCCACACACCCAGAACTCCATCGCGAACGAGCCGCGGCGCAGCACGTCGACGCGCTCGGTCAGCACGACGGGGCCGTTGGCGGCGATGTTGCGCATCTGCTGCACCTCGAACCCGGTGCCGAGCTTGGTCATCGCCTTGAGCTGGCGGCGTACGGCCTTGCGACCGCGCGCCGCCGGGAGCGGGACGTTCTGGTAGACGACGTCGTCGGCGCAGAGCGCGACCGCGCCCTCGACGTCCATCTCCTGGAGCCGGCCGAGGAAGCGCTGGACGACCTCGATCTCGCTCGTCACTGCTCGCTGTCCTCCCCCGCGTCGGCGTCGCCGTTGCCGCCGTTGTCACCCTTGCCGTTGTCACCCTTGCCGGCCTTGTCCGCGGCAGCCTTGTCGCGCTGGTCGGCGAGCTTCACGGCGCGGTCGATGGCTTTCTGCGCCTTGTCGATCTCCTGCGCCCACTTCACGGTGTTGCCGTTGCGCTGGGCCTGCTGCGCGGCCTTGAACGCGTCGTCGGCCTCGCGCAGCGCCGAGGCGATCCGCTCGTCGATGGTGCCGCCCGACCCCTGGCCGTCGCCACCGTCGCCGCCGTCGCCGGAGTCCCCGCCGGACCCACTGGAGCCGCTGCCGGAGGTGTCCACGTCGAGGGCGTCTCCGAGCGCCGCGGGCAGCGTCTCGCCGATGCCGACGCGCTCGCCGTACTTCACGATCACGTACTGCAGGATCGGGAAGCTGCCGGCACCGGTGGTGCGTACGACGTAGATCGGCTCGATGTAGACCAGGCCGCCGGCGACCGGCAGCGTCAGCAGGTTGCCGTAGCGCGGCGGGGTGTCCTGCTGGACGTTGAGGTCACGCAGGGTGTCGGTGACCTTCTGGTCCTGCTTCATCTCGTTGACGACCTGGCCGGGGCCCTGGGCGCTCTGGTCGGTCATCTCGAGCAGCCGCAGCTTGCCGAAGTCGTCCTTGGTGGCGTCCGAGTTCGCCTGCAGGTATGCCGCCAGCGAGCCCTTGCGGTACGGCACGAACACCGACGTCAGCGACCAGTCGCTGTCGACCCGGTCTCCCTCGCCCGTCGCGAAGAGCCGGTACGGCGGCTGGAACACCTGCCGCGTGGAGTTCGGGTCCTCGGGAACCTCCCACCGGTTGTTGCCGGAGTAGAAGCTGCCCGCGTCGGTCACGTGGTAGCGCGCCAGCTGGAAGCGCTGCACCTTGAAGAGGTCCTCGGGGTAGCGCAGGTGCTCGAGCAGGGCCTCGTCGATCTCGCTCTTCGGCTTCACCGAGCCCGGGAAGACCTCCATCCACGTCTTGAGGATCGGGTCCTTCTCGTCCCACTGGTAGAGCGTGACCGTGCCGTCGTAGGCGTCGACCGTCGCCTTGACCGCCGAGCGCATGTAGTTGATCTCGTCGGTCGGGATGGTCTGGATGCCGAGGGTCTCCTGCTGCAGCGAGTCGTCGGTCATCGACTCGAACGAGTCACGCTGGGAGTTCGGGTACTTGTCGGTGGTCGTGTAGCCGTCGATGATCCACACGATCTTGCCGTCGACCACGGCCGGGTAGGGGTCGCTGTCGACCGTCAGCCACGGTGCGACCTTCTCGACGCGCTCGACCGGCTCACGGTTGTAGAGCACTTTCGAGTTGCCGTGGACGCGGCCGGAGAGCAGGAAGTTCGGCTCGCCGAACTTGATCGCGTACATCAGCTGGTTGAAGGTGCTGCCGATCGGCACGCCGCCCTTGCCGTCGTACGTCGTGCGCTGGACCTCGCCCGAGCCGACGTTGGCCAGGCCGAGCTCGACGTCGTTGGCGTCGTCGGACGACTTCCCGACGATGGAGTACGACGGCGACAGCTCGCCGAAGTAGATGCGGGTCTCGAACTCCGACGTCTCGCTCAGGTCGGTCTTGCCGCTCGAGCCGCTGCCGATGCCCTCGGCCCACGAGATGCGGCCGTTCTGCTCGTCGTTGGGCGCGATCTGGTTGGCGTAGGCCGCGATCAGGCCCTCGCCGTGGGTGTAGACGGTGTGGAGGTTCGACCAGTTCTGGTCGCCGGTCGGGATGCCGGACTGGTCGAGCTCGCGGGCGCCGAGCACCAGCGGCACTTCCTGGCCGTCGATGGTGTAGCGGTCGACGTCGAGCACCTGCGGGACGCTGTAGTAGGAGCGGACCTGCTGGCGCTGCTGGAAGGTGTCGCGCACCTGCAGCGGGTCGACGACGGGGGCGTTGGCGAGCTGGCCGAGCACTGCGCGCGCCTGGGCGGCGTTGGCCTCGGGGTTGGCGCTGCCCTCGTACTGAGCGGTCTCGACGGTGCTGAGGCCGTAGGCCTCGCGCGTGGCGTCGATGTTCTTCTGCAGGTAGGGGTTCTCCTTGTCCGCCTCGGACGGGTCGACCTGCACGTTCTGCACGATGGCCGGCCAGATCATGCCGAGCAGCACGGCCGACAGCGCGAGCAGCGCGAGGCCGACCGACGGCAGCTGCCAGGTGCGGCGCCACACGTTGAGGAAGAACAGCACGGCGCAGATCAAGGCCACCCCGACGAGGATGTTGCGCGCCGGGAGCACGGCGTTCTCCGCCGTGTAGTTCATGCCGGTGAAGAGCCGGTGGTCGTCGGTGACCAGGTCGTAGCGGTCGAGGAAGTAGTCGACCGCCTTGGCGAGCACGAACACGCCGAGCAGCACGGACAGCTGCACCTGCGCGGCCGGCGAGAGCCGGTCGTGGCTCTCCTGGAGCCGGATGCCGCCGTAGAGGTAGTGCACGACCGCGGTGCCGATGAGCGCGACGACGGTCGCTGCCATCACGAAGTCGACGACGAAGTTCCACCACGGCAGGCGGAAGACGTAGAAGGAGATGTCCTTGTCGAAGTAGGCGTCCTTCGACCCGAAGCTCTGGGAGTTCAGCCAGAGCTGGAAGGTGCGCCACTGCCCCACCGCCGAGGTGCCGGCGAAGATCCCGACGACCACGGCAACGCCGCCGAGCAGCCAGCCGCGGATCGGGGTGACCGCGTCGCGGTAGCGCTCGACGCTCGCGTCGCTCGGCGACATGCGGAACAGCGGGCGGAAGCGGAACGCGAGGTGCATGTTGACCCCGACGATCGCGGCCATCAGCGCGCCGAAGCCGAGGAACAGGCCGACCCGGGTCCACAGCATGGTGCTGAACACCTGGCTGTAGCCGACCTCCTTGTACCAGAGGCGGTCGGTGTAGATCGACGCGAACGCGGTCAGCAGGAAGAAGCCGACCACCAGCACGACACCGGTGATCACCAGCGCCCGGGCACGCCGGCCCGGCCGCTCCGGCGCGGGGCGCGCGGGCTCCTCGTCGAAAAGGTCACTCATCGTTGCCACCCATCGGCTCGTCCTCAGCGTCTTCCAGCGTGCCACGGAGCAGCTCGAGCAGGCCCGGCACGAGGTCCGGTCCGCCCATCACTGCCATGTCGTCGTCCTCGCTGCGCAGCCGCAGCGCGCAGTACGCCGCACCGTGCCGGGTCACCCCGGCGACGATGCGCACCTCCTCGGCGTCGGGGTGCTCCCGCGCGAACTCCAGCGCGGCGGCCGGGTCCTCGGGCACCTGCCCGTCGGCGGCCGGCGGCAGCACCAGGCGCTCGACCACGGCGGCGCAGCCGGTGACCACGGCGGGCCACACGATGCCGGGGAGCACCTCCTCCAGCTGCTGGCCGGCGGGGAGCGCCTCCTGCTCCACCGGGGTCAGCGACCCGCGCTCGATCGGCTGGTCCAGCCCGAGCTGGGCGGCCAGGCCCGGCTCCTGCTCGACCAGCTGCGCGGTGTCGACCAGCGCGTAGAGCCGCGCGGGCTGGTCCCAGCCGGCGCTGGCGTGGTGCTTCTCCAGCTCCAGCACGGCAGCGGCGAGGGCCGGGTCGACGTCCAGCTCGTAGTCCATGGTGCTCGTTTCGCGGTGCGGGGGGCGGGCGGTTCAGCAGTCAGGCGGTCAGCAGGCGGGCAGTTCGGCGTCGCGGTCTTCGACCCACTTCTCCAGCGCGACGCGGGCCGCGTGCATCGTGGTCGCCTTGACCAGGCGCAGGTCGGGGTCGAGGTCACCGACGTCGGAGCAGTTCGCGGCCGGCACGAAGAACAGCTCCGCACCCGCCTCCTCGGCGCCGGCGATCTTCTGCTGGATGCCGCCGATCGGGCCGACGGTGCCGTCGGGCAGGAGCTCACCGGTGCCCGCGACGTTGGCGCCGCCGGTCAGCGAGCCGGGGGTCAGCGTGTCGTAGATGGCGAGGGAGAACATCAGGCCCGCGCTCGGGCCGCCCACGCTCGGGTCGACGCGCAGCTGGATGTCGAACGGGAACTCGTAGCCGAGGCCGAGGCTGACGCCGACGCGCGGCGTGCCGTCCTCGATGACCGGCTTGACCCGGACGTACATCTCCTTCTGCCCGCGCAGGATCTTGAACTCCACGTTGGAGCGGTCCTTGTGCTTGCGCACCGCCTTGACGACCTGGTCGGCGTCGACGACCGGCTCGCCGTCGACCTCCTTGAAGACGTCGCGCGCGAGGAGCTTGTCGTGGGCCGGGCCCTTCTCGTCGACGTACGCGACCTGCACGGCGCTGGGCGCCTCGATGCCGAGCTCCTTGAGCGCCACGGCCTTGGCGACGTCCTGCGAGGTCGTCATCTGGATGGCGCCCTCGGTCTTCTCGTCCTCCGCGGAGCGGTCGGCCGGGTGGACGACGTCGTAGGGCACCACCGCGCGGTCGGGGTCGAGCCAGCGGGTCAGCGCGTCGCCGAGGGACAGCTTCTGCCCGTACGACGACGCGATGACGGTCGTGAACCGGATCTGCCCGTCGTCGTAGTAGGCCTCGTGACCGTCGACCTGGATGACCTCG
Organism: Nocardioides sp. J54; assembly: GCF_000519005.1. GTDB lineage: Bacteria > Actinomycetota > Actinomycetes > Propionibacteriales > Nocardioidaceae > Nocardioides. Next base: position 10,754 of record NZ_JAER01000060.1, read on the forward strand.
GCGTTGTCGCCGTCCTTGCCGAGGATGTCGAAGGTCGGGCCGGGGCTGTACGACGCGTACGGGAGCGGCACCGCGAGGGCGATGCCGCCGAGGATCAGCACCAGTGGTCCCGCGATGCACGCGGCGATCAGGCGCTGGCTCATGGCGCCTACCTTCTCAGACGGGGCCAACGCGTCGGTGGGGGTGTCGGAAATCGCCCGGGGTCGGCTTCGGGACGCGGCCGGCAGTCAGGAGGCGCGGCGGTCGGGCGAGGCCTGCCCGCCGGGCTGCTCCTGCGGCTGGTCCGCGACGGGTCCACCTGCCTGCGCGTCGTCCTTCGCCACCGGAGGCAGCACGACCGGGCGCAGCTTCGACGGCCGCAGCGCGACGCCGCTGGAGCGGTCCTCGGGACGGGGCGGGGCGGCGTAGCCGGGGCGGCGACGCTGCTCGCGAGAGAGCGCCTCGCCGAGCCGGCGCGCGGCGGTCTCGCGGTCGACCTCGCCACGACCCTCGCGACCCCACCAGGCGACCCACACCATCGCGACGGTCGTCGCGAGGGCGGCGGGTGCGAGCCACAGCAGGATCTCCACCTGACGAGGGTAGGTCGCCCGCGACGGCGGACCGGTCAGGACACGCGGGCGCCGGGCAGACCCGGCCGGGTCAGGGCGATTCCGTCAGGGCGATTCCGTCAGGGCGAGCCGACCCACTCGTCCGAGCCGTCGGTGAACCGCTGGTGCTTCCAGATCGGCACCTCGGCCTTGAGGGTGTCGATGAGCGCGCGGCTCGCCTCGAAGGAGGAGCCGCGGTGCCCGGCGGTGGTCGCGACGACGACGGCGAGGTCGCCGATCCCGAGGTCGCCGACCCGGTGCACGGCGGCGACGCCGGAGACGTCGTACTCCTCGGCGATGCGGTCGCAGACGTCGCGCAGCCGGTCGAGTGCGCTCGGGTGCGCGGAGTAGGACAGCCCGGTCACGCCCTGCCCGCCGTCGTGGTCACGGACCCGGCCGACGAAGAGGACGAGCCCGCCCGACGCGGGGTCGTCGAGGCTGTCGAGGACGTCGGTGACCGACAGCGGCTCGTCGGAGATCGCCACCAGGCGCACGGCGGGGTGAGGCATGGGCCCCACTCTAGGCCCGGACTCGGGGTCCACTCAGGGCTCTCCCCCACACCGCCGGTTGGCTCCGCGGCGTAAATTCGGGGCCATGAGCAACGATCCGGGCAACCCGGGCGACGACCAGCCGAACCCCTTCAAGGGCACCCCCTTCGAGCACCTCTTCGGTGCGCTCGGCGGTGGGTTCCCCGGCGGCGCGAACCCGTTCGGCCCCGGCGGGGGGATGGCGTTCTTCCAGCAGCTCCAGTCGCTGATGCAACCGCACGACGGCCCGCTGAACTGGAACGCCGCCGGCGACGTCGCCCGCCAGCAGGTCGCGCAGGAGGCGGACCCCTCCCCCGGCCAGCGCGACCGCGACCGCGTGGCCGACGCCGTGCGCCTCGCCGACCACTGGCTCGACGACACCACGGAGTTCCCCTCCGGGGTGAGTACGACGGCCGCCTGGTCACGCGCCGAGTGGCTGGTCGAGACCCAGCCGGTGTGGAAGGTGCTGGTCGAGCCGGTCGCCGCCCGCTCGGTGACCTCCCTGTCCAGCGGCCTGCCCGAGGAGATGAAGGCCGCAGCGGGCCCGCTCGTCGGCCTCATCGGCCAGGCCGTCGGCGGCATGCTCGCGATGCAGGTCGGCCAGGGCCTCGGCGCCCTGGCGGGCGAGGTGCTGACCGCGTCCGACGTGGGCCTGCCGCTCGGCGCCCCGGGCAAGGCGGCGCTGGTGATGAGCAACGTGCGGGCCTTCGCCGAGGGCCTCGACGTCTCCGAGGACGACGTCGTCCTCTACCTCGCGCTGCGCGAGGCCGCCCACCAGCGGCTGTTCGCCCACGTGCCGTGGCTGCGCGAGCACCTCATCGGCGCGGTCACCGACTACGCCCGCGGCCTCGAGATCAACGCCCAGCAGATCCAGGAACGCGTCCAGGAGCAGCTGCGCGGCATCGACCCGACCAACCTCGAGTCGATGCAGGGCCTGCTCGAGGGCGGACTCTTCGACCCGCCGCAGACCGAGGCGCAGACCGCCGCCCTGTCCCGGCTCGAGATCGCGCTCGCGCTCGTCGAGGGCTGGGTCGACGAGGTCGTCGGCCAGGCCACCCACGAGCGGATGCCGGCCGCGGCGAAGCTCCGCGAGGCGGTACGACGCCGTCGGGCTGCCGGCGGACCGGCCGAGCAGACCTTCGCCGCACTCGTCGGGCTGGAGCTGCGCCCACGCCGGCTGCGCGACGCGTCGACCCTGTGGGGCGGCCTGCGCGCGCGGTCCGGCCCCGAGGCCCGTGACGGCGTGTGGATGCACCCCGACCTGCTGCCGACCGCCAGCGACCTGGACGACCCGCTGTCGTTCCGCGCCGAGGCGACCGCGCCGGAGGAGCTGTCGGAGGACGAGTTCGAGGCCGAGCTGCGCAAGCTGCTCGAGGGCACGAACCAGTCCGACCGGCCCAGCGAGGGCGAGTCGGGTGACGCCGGCGAGTCCGGCGACACCGGCGAGGGCGACCGGCCCGAGTGAGCGACCTGCACGCGGACGCCCTGCGCGTCCTGAGGTCCTGGCGTGCCCCGGACCCGGTCGAGGAGGAGCTGCGCCGCCGCTACGTCACGCACCTGGAGTCGCGTGCGGACGGGATGTGGCGCTCGTCGTACCCGGACCACGTCACGGCCGGCACCCTCGTGATCGACGCCGCGGGTGAGCACGTGCTGCTCAACCTGCACCGCAAGGCCCAGCGCTGGTTCCACTTCGGCGGGCACTGCGAGGAGGGCGACGCCACGCTCGCGGCGGTCGCGCTGCGCGAGGCCGAGGAGGAGAGCGGGCTGACCGGCCTGGCCTTCCACCCCGAGCCGGTCCAGCTCGACCTGCACACGGTGCCCTTCTGCGGCGACCGCGGCGACGTCAACCACCTCGACGTGCGCTACGTCGCCGCGGTGCCGGCCGGCGCGGCCGCGGTGGTCAGCGACGAGTCGCTCGCCGTGCGCTGGTGGCCGGTCGACGACCTGCCGGACCTGGAGCCCGAGATGCACACCCTGGTCCAGCGCGCCCGCGAGGTTCTCGCCTAAGCCTGACTTCCGGGCTTGCCGCCCGGCGAAGGCTGGTCCTACGCGGCCCAACCGCGAGCGCGGCAGCGTGGCGCCCGCGCCGGAGGCGCGTCGTGCGACGCCCGCGGGCCGAGCGCCAGCGAGGTCCGTGCGGCGAGCACAACAGGCGACACGCTCGCGCCGACAAGTCAGTCGACGGTGTCGCCGGCGGGGTAGACCTCCTCGCTCGGCGGCCGCGGCAGCCGCGAGGCGTCCGACCAGCCGGCGAGGTAGCCCTTGGCCTTCTCCGCGGCCGGGTAGTGCGCCACCCACGCCCAGAACTTCTCGTCGTGCTGCGGCTCGATGAGGTGGGCGAGCTCGTGGACGAGCACGTAGTCGACGACCCAGTCGGGCATCCGCTGGAGCCGCTCGGAGAGCCGGATGGTGCGGTCCTTGGGCGTGCAGGAGCCCCAGCGGGCCCGCTGGTTGCCCACCCAGCGCACGGACTCCGGGACGGCCAGTCCGCCGAGGTAGGCGTCGCTGAGCTCGAGGGCGCGCGCCATCAGGTCGTCGTCGTCCCACCTGCGGGGGCCCTCGGCGCGCATCTCCTTGCGCTCGACGCGGGCGACCATCCGGCTCACCCAGGCCCGCTCCTCGGCGCCGGAGAGGTTGTCGGGGACGAGCACGACGATCTTCTGGCCGTCGCGGTAGGCGGACACGGTCCGGCGCCGCCTGCCCGAGCGGCGGATCTCGACCCGCGGCTTGCTCCGCGCACCCATGGAGCGACCCTACGACCCCGCGGCCCGGAAAAGCGGGACCCCGGCCCGCCCCGGTGGTTGAGGTGCGAGGAGCGCCAGCGACGAGCCCGCCACGGTGGTTGAGGTGCGAGGAGCGCCAGCGACGAGCCCGCCCCGGTGGTTGAGGTGCGAGGAGCGCCAGCGACGAGCCCGCCCCGGTGGTTGAGGTGCGAGGAGCGCCAGCGACGAGCCTCGAAACCTCCGGGGCCACAGACCCAATCAGGGCCGGGCCCACTCCAGCAGCCGCTCGACCGGCCACGTGTTGACGATCCGGTCGGCGTCGATCCCGGCCGCCTCGGCCCGCTCGCAGCCCAGCAGCGGGTAGTCCAGCTGCCCCGGCGCGTGCGCGTCGCTGTCGATCGAGAACAGGCAGCCGATGTCGCGGGCCAGCTCCAGGAGCTTCGTCGGTGGGTCCCGGCGCTCCGGGCGGGAGTTGATCTCGACGGCGACCCCCTCCTCCGCGCACGCCTCGAAGACGGCGCGGGCGTCGAAGCGCGACTGGCCGCGGGTGCCGCGGTTGCCGGTGACGAGCCGGCCGGTGCAGTGGCCGAGCACGTTGGTGAACGGGTTGCGCACGGCGGCGACCATCCGCTTGGTCATCTGCTCCGGCTCCATCTGCAGCTTGGAGTGCACGCTCGCGACCCGCACGTCGAGCCGGCCGAGCATCTCCTCGGTCTGGTCGAGCGCGCCGTCGTCGAGGATGTCGACCTCGATCCCCTTGAGCAGCCGGAAGCCGTCGCCGAGGTGGTCGTTGACCGCGTCGACGACCGCGAGCTGGCGGGTCAGCCGCTCCGCCGACAGCCCGCGGGCGACCTTGAGCCGCGGCGAGTGGTCGGTGAGCACGAGGTAGTCGTGGCCGAGCTCCATCGCGGTCATCGCCATCTCCTCGATCGGCGAGCCGCCGTCGGACCAGTCCGAGTGCGAGTGCAGGTCGCCGCGCAGGAGGGCGCGCAGCGCGGTGCCGGCGCCGTCGGCGGTCAGCGGGGCGCCGTACTCCTCCTCGACCTCGGCGAGCTTGTCCGGCACCCGGCCGGCCACCGCCTGGCTGATCACCCGGGCCGTGCTGGCGCCGACGCCGGCGAGCTCGGTGAGCCTCCCCGCCTCGGCGCGCTCGACGACCTCGTCGTGCGGCAGCGGGAGGATCGCGTTGGCCGCGCCGCGGTACGCCTTGACCTTGTAGCTGTCCGCCCGGCCGCGCTCGAGCAGGAACGCGATCCGCCGCAGCGCCGCGACCGGCGAGCCGTCGTACACCTGATCGGCCATGTGACCGCCGTCACGCTCCCTTCGGGACAGAAGTATTTGTTGTCCACAGCCAGTGGAAGAACCTGTGGGCAGTGTTCCTGCAGGTCATCAGACAGTACGACGCCCGGAAACCCCGCTCCTGCACGGGCCCCTCCACACCGAACTCACCGATCCCCCACCCCTGTCCACCGACACCACGCCTTCTCCACAGACGTTTCCACAGCGTTGTCCACAGGGGTGCACCCCGCCGGATTGACCGATGTCGCCGCGGGTCCCTAGCGTCGTCCACGACGAGGCCCCCGGGCCCCAGCTCCTCGCTCGCAAGGGGAAGGCAAGCGAGGATGCCTGTGGACCGGGGGCCCCGGCATTTTTCGCCCGCCCCGCGGTGCCGAGCCCGGGGTCAGCGGCCCCGGAAGACCGGCGCCCGCTTCTCCCGGGCCGCCCGGATCCCCTCCTGCAGGTCCTCGGTGGCCAGCGTCATCGGCTGGGCCAGGCCCTCCCACTCCAGCGCGGTCTCGATGCTGGCGTGGCCACGCTGCAGCGCCCGCTTGGTCAGCTTCGTCGCGATCGGCGCGGCGCCGGCGATGCCGGCAGCACCCGCGATCACCTCGTCGAGGAAGCCCTCCGGCTCGATCACGCGGGACACCAGGCCCAGCGCGAGCGCCTCGTCGGCGTCGACCAGCCGGCCGGTCAGGAAGAGGTCCCGCGCGGCCGCCGGCCCCACGACGTCGGGCAGCAGGTAGGTCCCCGCCATGCCCGGGTGGATGCCGAGCTTCGCGAACGGCACCCCCATCTTCGCCCCGCGCGCGGCCCAGCGGATGTCGCAGGCCAGCGGCATGCACAGCCCCGCCCCGATGGCCGCGCCGTTGATCGCGGCGATCGTCGGCACCTCGAGGCGCCGGATCGACAGCCACGAGCGGTAGAACGGCAGCATCCGCTCCCGCAGGTCGTCCACCGTCGCGTCCGGCTCCGAGGCCAGCCACGACAGGTTCCCGCCGGAGCAGAACGCCTTGCCCTCCCCCGTCACCACGACCGCCCGTACGGTCGGGTCCGCAGCCAGGTGGTCGACCGCCGCGACCCACGACGCCGTCATCTCGTCGCTCATCGCGTTCCGGAGGTCCGGCTGGTCCAGGACGAGCAGCGCGACCCCCTCCGCGGGGCGCTCCAGGCGCAGGTGGACGAGCTCCGGGGTGGCGGAGGCGGCGGCAGACGGATTCGAAGTGGTTTCAGACATGCGGGGCACGCTACTTCGCGCTTCAGGCGGCGTGCCGTAGGGTCAGGGAGGCTCGGAGCGTGTCTCCGGGCCCCGGCGGGCTTCCCCCAACGAGACCCCGTCGCGACGACCAACAGAATGAAACATGGCAAGGAGGCCGTCATGGCGGAGACCTGGAGCGGCGAGTTCTACTGCGTGAAGTGCAAGGCCAAGCGTGAGGCCGAGGGCGAGGTCAAGGTCAACGAGAAGGGCACCCGGATGGCCAAGGCCGTCTGCCCCGAGTGCGGCACGAACCTCAACCGCATCCTCGGCAAGGCCTGATCACCCGGCCACACAGACCGACCGTCACGGGCGGCTCCCACCTCGGTGGGAGCCGCCCGTGACGCGTTTTCGGGGGGCGGCGCTGGTCCCAGCAGGTTTCCGGCGGGCGGATGGCTGGGTTCCGAAAGGCAGCGACGAGGAGGTACGGCGGGCGGCTGGGTCGGGCGGTCGGCCTGCGGCTGGCAACGCAGGAAGCGGCCGGCGCCGGCGCGGAGCACCTCCGCCCGCCGGCCACAATTACGCCTCTGACCTGCGGATTCATTGACCTTCGCTCTTGTTGTCGAACACCTGTTCGACTAGAATCAGGACATGTCAGCACCCGCAGCGCTCACCACGGCCACCACCCTGGCCAACAGCGCTGCCGAGCTCACCCAGACCGACTGGGACCAGCTCACCGCTGAGGACGCGGTCGAGGTGGCTGAAGCCATCGCGGCGGCGAAGAGCCTGCTCGACGCCGCCCTGCTCCGCACCACCGAGCGGTTGGCTGAGACGTGTGCGGTCGAACGGCTCGGTTGGGCCTCGGTCAAGGACTACCTGACCCACCTCCTCGGCGGCCACAAAGGCACCGGCGGCGGACTCGTCCGTGCTGCCGAGCAGCTCCG
>NZ_JAER01000061.1 GCF_000519005.1 Nocardioides sp. J54
AGCAGCAGGCCGTGGTTGGCCCCGCCTGCGCGCACCGCCTCGTTGATGCCGGCGAAGGACACCGTGCCGGCGTAGCCGTAGACCAGCGCGGCGCCGTACAGGAAGAAGCCGGAGGCGAAGGCGCCGAGCAGGAAGTACTTCATGGCCGCCTCCTGGCTCAGCAGGCGGCGCCGGCGGGCCAGGCCGCAGAGCAGGTAGAGCGGCAGCGAGAGCACCTCGAGGGCGACGAACGACGTCAGCAGGTCCCCTGCNGCGGGGAACAGCAGCATGCCGNCGACCGCGAAGAGCAGCAGCGGGTAGACCTCGGTGTGCTCGAGCCCGCGGGTNGAGGCGTCGCGCTCGGTGTCGGTGCCGGGCAGCGCCGCGGCCTGCCCGGTGAACNCGGACACGCCACCCTCGAGGCGGCGCTCGGCGAANAGNGCGACCCCACCGATGGCGAAGACGAGCAGCAGGCCCCACAGGTAGACGGTGGGACCGTCGACGACGATGCTGCCCATGGCGCCGACGAGGCCCTTGCCCTCGGCGCCGGCGACGCCGCTCACGTCATCGAGGTCGAGGCCGACCAGGACGGTCGCCACCAGCGCACCGACGAGGGCGACCAGGGCGAGCGCGACCTGCGGCAGGCGGCGGGCACCGCGCGGAAGGGCGGCCTCGACGAGCACGCCCAGGCAGGCGCCACCGAGGACGATCAGCAGCGGGAGGAGCTCGACGTACTCGAGCTCGGGCTTCACGAACGGCATCAGTGGGCCCCCTCCGTCTCGGGCTGGGCTTGCTCGACGTCGGCCGGGTCGACCGTGGGCGCCTCGTCCTCCACGCCCACGTGCTCGAGCAGGTCGGTCACCATCGGGTTGCTGGCGTCGGTGAGCGGCGCCGGGTAGAACCCGAAGAACACCAGCGCGGCCACCAGGGGCGCGACGGCCGCGATCTCGCGCAGGCCGAGGTCCTTGGTGTCCTCGGCCTCGACCGGGGTCGGGCCGGTCATGGTGCGCTGGTACATCCACAGCACGTAGATCGCGGCCAGCACCACGGCGGTGATCGCGATCGCGCCGACGTACCAGGCGTAGCCGAAGGCCGCCAGCAGCACCATGAACTCGCTGACGAACGGCGAGAGGCCCGGCAAGCCGAGGGTGGCGAGGCCGGCGACCAGGAAGAGCCCGGCCAGCACCGGCGCGACCTTCTCGACGCCGCCCATCTCGCTGATCAGCGAGGTGCCGCGGCGGTCGTAGAGGTAGCCGGCGACGAGGAANAGCGCCGCCGTGCCGAGGCCGTGGTTGACCATGTAGAGGATCGAGCCGGTGCCGCCCTGCGTGCTCATCGTGAAGATGCCCAGCGTGATCAGCCCGAAGTGGCTCAGCGAGGTCAGGCCGATGAGGCGGAAGACGTCGTCCTGGCCGATGGCGAGCAGCGCGCCGTAGACGACGGAGATCAGCGCCAGCGTGATCACCAGCGGCGTCGCCCACTGCGAGGCCTCGGGGAAGATCCCCAGGCAGAACCGCAGCATCCCGAAGGTGCCGATCTTGTCGAGGATGCACACCAGCAGCACGCCGGTGCCGGGCGTCGCCTCCTCGGTGGTGTCCGCCAGCCAGGTGTGCACCGGGAAGAGTGGCACCTTGATCGCGAACGCGATGAAGAAGCCGAAGAACAGCCACCGGCCGGTCTCCGTGCCGATGTCGAGCCGCTCCAGGTCCGAGAGGAGGTACGACGGCTCGCCGGCCTGCGAGGAGACGACGTAGAGCCCGATCACGGACGCCAGCAGGATCAGGCCGCCGGCCAGCTGGAACATCAGGAACTTCAGCGCAGCGCCACCGCGCCCCTCGCGGCCGAAGCTGCCGACGAGGAAGTACGCCGGGATCAGGGTCGCCTCGAAGACGACGTAGAAGAGGAAGACGTCGGTGGCGCAGAAGACCGCGAGCGAGAGTCCCTCGAGCGCGAGCGCCCAGGCCACGAACGCGCGGGCGCCACCTCCCGGAGACTCGGTGGTTGAGGTGCGAGCTTGCGAGCCTCGAAACCCGTCCATCTTGAACCACTCGGCGGCGAGGACGAGCGGCACGAGGAGGACGGTCAGCAGCACCATCAGCAGGCCGAGGCCGTCGAGGCCGAGGGCGTAGTGGACGCCGAAGGCCCCGATCCACTCGACCTCCTCCTCGAGCTGGCGGCCGCCGTCGGCGTCGTACTGCGCGGCCGCGACCACGGCGACGACCAGGGTCGCTAGCGCGACGCCGAGGCCCAGCGTCTTGCTCAGCGAGCGCGGCGCGAAGGCGACGACGAGCGCTCCGACCACCGGGAGCCACACGAGGAACGAGAGCATCAGTGAGTCTCCTCGATGGCGATCGTGACCGGAACGCGGTCAGGGTGCGTGCATCGCAAGGCGGCGGCGCGATGGCATACCGGGTCGTCTTCCGAGCGTCGCCAACGCCGCGAGGTGCGTGCCATGGCCGCGTTCAGGTTGTGAGCGTCGTCGAGGAGGGTCACTGATTCACCGCCACCAGGGTCAGGACGAGGAGCACGGCGCCACCGAGGATGCCGAGCGCGTAGGAGCGGACGTAGCCGTTCTGCAGTCGCCGGAGCAGCTCGCCGGTGCCGGCGACCACGGTCGCGCCGCCGGTGAACAGCCCGTCGACGAGGGTCCGGTCGATGCCGACGGAGCCGCGGGTCGCGGCCTTGCCGGGGTTGACCACGAGGGTGTCGTTGATCGCGTCGCCGTACAGGTCGGCACGGGCGGCCTTCGTCGCGAAGGACACGTCGGCGGGCGCCACCCGGGGCACCTGCTGCTTGCCGACGAGCAACCAGGCGAGCGCGACGCCGGCGGCGACCACCGCGATGGTGATGAGCGTGACGAGGATGACCGGGATCGGCGGCTCCTCGTGCTCGGCGTGGCCGACGACCGGGCTCAGCCAGTCGACGATCCAGTTGCCGGCGAGCATCAGGCCGCCCAGGGCGGACAGCGCGGCCAGCACGATGAGCGGGATGGTCATCACCGCCGGGCTCTCGTGCGGATGCGCGTCGGTGGCCCACCGCTTGTTGGTGAACCAGGTCATCAACATCATCCGGGTCATGTAGAAGCCGGTGATGCCCGCGCCCAGCAGGGCGCAGACGCCGACGACGGGGTTCTCGACCAGCGCCGTCTCGATGATCTTGTCCTTCGACCAGAAGCCGGAGAACGGCGGGAACCCGATGATCGCGAGGAAGCCCATCGCGAAGGTCGCGAAGGTGATCGGCAGCGCCTTGTTGAGGGCGCCGTAGTGACGCATGTCGACGTCGTCGTCCATCGCGTGCATGACCGAGCCGGCCCCGAGGAACATGTTGGCCTTGAAGAAGCCGTGGGTGAGCAGGTGGAAGATCGCGAAGGCGTAGCCGGCGACGCCGAGCCCGGCGCCGAGCATCATGTAGCCGATCTGGCTCATCGTGGAGCCGGCCAGGCCCTTCTTGATGTCGTCCTTGGCGCACCCGATGATCGCACCCCACAGCAGCGTCACCGTGGCCACGATGACCACCGCGGTCTGGGCGGTCGGGGCGAGCTCGAAGATGAAGTTGGAGCGGGTGACGAGGTAGACGCCCGCGGTGACCATGGTCGCGGCGTGGATGAGGGCGGAGACCGGGGTCGGGCCCTCCATCGCGTCGAGCAGCCAGGCCTGCAGCGGCACCTGGGCGGACTTGCCGCAGGCGCCCACGAGGAGCAGGACGCCGATCCAGTTGAGCGTCGTCTCCGACGCACCGGAGCTGAGGGCGCTGATGCCGCTGAAGCTGGTCGTGCCGAAGGTGACGAAGAGCAGGAAGATCGCCATCGCCATGCCCATGTCGCCGACCCGGTTGATGACGAAGGCCTTCTTGGCCGCCGCGGCCGCGGACGGCTTGTGCTGCCAGAACCCGATGAGGAGGTAGGAGGCGAGGCCGACGCCCTCCCAGCCGAGGAAGAGCCCGACGTAGTTCTCCGACAGGATCAGCATCAGCATCGCCGCGACGAACAGGTTCAGGTAGGCGAAGAAGCGCGAGCGCCGGACGTCGTGGGCCATGTAGCCCACCGAGTAGAGGTGGATCAGCGCGCCGACGCCGGTGATCAGCAGCAGGAAGAGGGCGGAGAGCGGGTCGTAGAGCAGGTCGAGCCCCACGTCGAGACGTCCGGCCTCGATCCAGGTCCACAGGTGCCGCGCGACCTGCCGGTCGCCCTCGTCACGTCCCAGCAGGGTGAGGAAGGAGACCAGGCTGAGCAGGAAGGAGCCGGTGATCGTGGCCAGGCCGAGCCAGTGGCCCCAGGCCTGGCTGCGGCGGTTGCCGACCAGCAGCAGCACGGCCGCGCCGAGCAGGGGCAGGGCGATGATCAGCCACAGCAGGCTGAACACGCCGTCGGCCTCGGCCGGGGCGACCACGGGGACGTGCGTCTCGGACTCGCTCGCGGCGAGCGTGAGCGCGGAGAGGGCGTTCATCAAGCGGCCGTCCTTAGAACTTCAGCAGGCTCGCGTCGTCGACCGAGGCCGAGCGACGGGTCCGGAAGATGGTCATGATGATCGCGAGGCCGACCACGACCTCGGCCGCGGCCACCACCATCACGAAGAACGCGGCCACCTGGCCGTCGAGGTTGCCGTGCTGGTGGGCGAAGGCGACGAACGCGAGGTTGCAGGCGTTGAGCATCAGCTCGACGCACATGAAGACCACGATCGCGTTGCGGCGGGTGAGGACCCCGATCGAGCCGATCGTGAACAGGATGGCCGAGAGGACGACATACTCCGTCATGACTGCTCCTCCTCCGTCGAGGCGATGGCGGCGGCCTTGCCGCTGGTCTCCGGGGTGCCCGCCGGGTCGACGCCGAGCTGCGCCTTGATCTCCTCGATGTCGGTGAGGCCCGCGGGCCGCATCGTGCCGCGCGCGGCGAGCACCCGCGAGACCGAGGCGGGCGCCGGGCTTCCGTCGGGCAGCAGCGCCGGGGTGTCGACCGCGTTGTGCCGGGCGTAGACGCCGGGAGCGGGCAGCGGCCCGAGGTGGGCGCCGGACTCGGCGTACGCACGCACCCGGTCGGCCGCCATGCTCGCCTGCGTGCGACGCGGGGTGAGCCGCTCGCGGTGGGCGAGCACCATCGCACCGACGGCCGCGGTGATCAGCAGCGCGCTGGTGGCCTCGAAGATGAACACGTAGCGGGAGAACAGCAGGTTGGCGAGGGCCTGCACGTTGCCGCCCTCGTTGGCCCCGCCCCTGCCGTCGAGGCCGACCGCGGCGCCGAAGGTCAGCTGGGTGAGGCCGACGACGATCACGACGGCGAACGCGAGCCCGGTGAGCCAGGCCAGGGCGCGCTGTCCCCTGATCGTCTCCACGACCGAGTCGGAGGCGTCGACCCCGACCAGCATCAGCACGAACAGGAACAGCATCAAGATCGCGCCGGTGTAGACGATGATCTGGACCGCGAAGAGGAAGGGGGCCTCCAGCACGGCGTACAGCACCGCGAGGCTGATCATCACCACCGCCAGCAGCAGGGCGGCGTGAACCGCCTTGCGCACGAAGAGGATCCCGAGCGCGGCCAGCACCATGATCGGCGCCAGCACCCAGAACGCGGTCACTGCGCGCCCTCCTCGGCCGCCGGGACGCTCGGCACCGGGACCGGCTGGGCGAAGTCGCCGCGGTAGTAGTCCTCGTCGCTGCCGAGCAGCTGGGCGTGCGGCGGCGCGGTCATGCCCGGCAGCAGCGGGGCGAGCAGGTCGGACTTCTCGTAGATCAGGCTGGCGCGGCTGTCGTCGGCCAGCTCGTACTCGTTGGTCATCGTCAACGCGCGCGTGGGGCAGGCCTCGATGCACAGCCCGCACAGGATGCAGCGCAGGTAGTTGATCTGGTAGACGCGCCCGTAGCGCTCGCCGGCGGAGTAGCGGCCGGACTGCCCGTCGGCGCCGACGGTGTCGTCGTTCTGCGCGCCCTCGACGTAGATCGCGTCAGCCGGGCAGGCCCACGCGCACAGCTCGCAGCCGACGCACTTCTCCAGGCCGTCGGGCCAGCGGTTGAGCTGGTGGCGGCCGTGGAAGCGCGGAGCGGTGGGCAGCTTCTCCTTGGGGTACTGCTCGGTGACGACCTTGCGGAACATGGTCCGGAAGGTCACGCCGAATCCGGCCACCGGGTCCCAGAGCTGCTCCTTGAGCGTCGGGCCCTTCTCGTCAGCCATTGTTCACCCCTGCATCGGTCGTGGGGACGTTCGCATGATCGGTGCGGAAGGCCAGCGGGGCCGCTGCGCCGCGGACCGCTCCCCCGCTCGGCATCGGCGGGACCGGGAAGCCGCCGGTGCGCGGGGCGTGGACCACCGCGGGCACCTCCGGCTGCTTCTCGGGGATGAGGAAGGTCAGCAGCAGCACCACGAGGACCACCCCGATCAGGATCATCCAGAACTGCGGGTTGCCGCTGAAGCCGTCCTCGAAGACGCCCTCGTTGCGGGCCACGCGCATCGTGGCGACCGCGATGATCCACACGAGCGAGATCGGGATGAGCCGCTTCCACCCGAACGCCATGAACTGGTCGTAGCGCAGCCGCGGCAGCGAGCCGCGCAGCCAGATGAAGATGAAGATGAAGAAGAACACCTTGCCGAAGAACCACAGCACCGGCCAGTAGCCCTCGTTGGCGCCCGCCCAGACCTCGTCGATCCAGAAGGGGGGGTGCCAGCCGCCTAGGAAGAGGGTGGTGGCGAGCGCGGAGACGGTGGCCATGTTGATGTACTCGGCGAGGAAGAAGAGCGCGAACTTCAGGCTGGAGTACTCGGTGTGGAAGCCGCCGACGAGCTCGCCCTCGGCCTCCGGCAGGTCGAAGGGCGCCCGGTTGGTCTCCCCCACCATGGCGATGGTGTAGATGATGAACGACGGCAGCAGGATCAGCCCGAACCACAGGTCGTCCTGGGCGGCCACGATCTCGCTGGTCGACATCGACCCGGCGTACATGAACACCGCGACCAGGGCCAGGCCCATCGCGACCTCGTAGGAGATCATCTGCGCGCTGGAGCGCAGGCCCCCGAGCAGGGAGTACGTCGAGCCGCTGGACCAGCCGCCGAGCACGATGCCGTAGATGCCGATCGAGGCGATCGCCATCACGAAGAGCACCGCCACCGGCATGTCCGTCAGCTGCAGCGGGGTGCGCTCCCCGAACAGGGTCGTCTCCGGGCCGAACGGGATCACGCTGAAGGTCACGAAGGCCGGCACCACCACGATGACCGGCGCGAGCACGAAGACCACCTTGTCGGCGGCCTTCGGGATCAGGTCCTCCTTGAAGGCCAGCTTCACGCCGTCGGCCAGCGACTGCAGGAGACCGGCAGGACCGTGCACATTGGGCCCGATCCGGTGCTGCATGCGGGCGACGACCCGGCGCTCCCACCAGATGTTGAAGAGCGTCAGCAGGACCAGGATCACGAAGACCAGCAGGGTCTTGATCCCGACGATCCACCAGGGATCGCTGCCGAACGCGTCCAGTGCGGTGTTCACCCGTGCACCCCTTCCGCGCCGCTGATGGTGACCGTCGAGCCCGGCGAGGCCAGGTCGGCGAGCACGCCGTTGCCGACGGAGTTCGCCGGCACCCACACCGCCCCGTCGACCAGGTCGTCGGCGATCTCGGCCGGCAGCGTGACCGAGCCCCGGTCGCCGGTGAGGGTGACCGTGGGGCCGTAGGCGTCGTACAGCGCGGCACTGACCAGGGCGACCGGCGTCCGCGCGGTGGCCTTGAGGTACTTGTCGCCGTCCTGCATCGACCCGTTGTCCAGCAGCTGCTTCCAGGTCGCCAGCCGGAGCGCCGAGTTGTCGGTTGTCGTGGCCGAGTTGTCGGTTGTCGTGGCCGAGTTGTCGGTTGTCGTGGCCGAGTTGTCGGTTGTCGTGACCGAGTTGTCGGTTGTCGTGGCCCGCGGCCCGTCCCAGGGACCGATCTGCTCCATCTCCGCGCGCGCCTCCTCGACGGTGCGGAAGCCCAGCGGCGCGCCCACGCCGAGCGCGGCCAGCTCGGCCGCGATGCCGGACAGGGCTCGCAGCTCGGGCAGCGAGGCGGGGTTGCGCAGCGCCGCCTCCCACGGACGGACCCGGCCCTCCCAGTTGACGAAGGTCCCGGACTTGTCGCTCGTCGGGGCGACCGGGAAGACGACGTCGGCGGAGTCGGTGACCTCAGTGCGACGCAGGTCGAAGGCGACGACGAAGGCCGCCGCGCCGAGAGCGGCGCGGGTGACGGCGGGGTCCGCGGTGTCGTCGGGGTCGACGCCGCCGACGACCAGGCCGCCGAGCTCGCCCGCAGCCAGGGCGGCGAGGATCGCGTCCGCGTCGCGGCCGGGAGCCTCGGGGAGCGACCCGACCCCCCACGCCGTGGCGAGGTCGACGCGCGCGGTGGCGTCGGCGACCGGGCGGCCGCCGGGCAGCAGGGTGGGCAGGCAGCCGGCCTCGAGGGCGCCGCGGTCGCCGGCGCGGCGAGGCACCCACGCGAGCCGGGCGCCGGTGGTGGCCGCCACGGCCGCCGCGGCGGTCAGGGCGCCGGGCACGGTGGCGAGCCGCTCGCCGGCGAGTACGACGGTGGCCGCGTCGAGCTCGGAGCCGAGCGCGGTCAGCGCGGCCGCCTCGTCGCCGGGCAGGGTCGGGACCAGACGGGCGGACAGCTTCTCCAGCCCGCGCGTGGTGTACGGCGCCACGGCGACCACCTCGGTGCCGCCGGCCAGCACGGACTTGCGCAGCCGCAGGAAGATCGCGCCCGCCTCGTCCTCCGGCTCGAGCCCGACCAGGACGACCTTCGCGGCGGACTCCAGGTCGTCGTACGTGACGGCGCCGAGGTCCGGGCCGGTCAGCACGACATGGGCGGCCAGGAAGTCGGCCTCCTCGCCGGACAGCGGCCGCGCGCGGAAGTCGATGTCGTTGGTGCCGAGGGTGGCGCGCGCGAACTTGGCGTAGGCGTAGGCGTCCTCGACGGTGACCCGGCCGCCGGTGAGGACGCCGACTCCGCCGGCGTCGCGGGCCGCGGCCAGGCCGCGGGCGGCGACGGCGAACGCCTCGGGCCACGACGCGGGTCGCAGCGTCCCGTCCTCGTCGCGGACCTGGGGGTAGGTCAGCCGGTCGTCGGCCTGCGCGTAGGCGAAGGCGAAGCGGTCCTTGTCAGTGATCCACTCCTCGTTGACCGCCGGGTCGTCACCGGCCTGGCGGCGCAGCACCTTGCCGCGGCGGTGGTCGACGCGGATCGCGGAGCCGCAGGCGTCGTGCTCGGCGACACCAGGGGTCGAGACCAGGTCGAAGGGCCGCGAGCGGAAGCGGTACTGCTCGGAGGTGAGCGCGCCGACCGGGCAGATCTGGATGACGTTGCCGGAGAAGTACGACAGGAAGGGCGCGTCCTCGGCGATGCCGATCTGCTGCTGGGCGCCGCGCTCGATCAGCGCGATGAACGGGTCGCCGGCGATCTCGTCGGCGAAGCGGGTGCAGCGCTGGCACACGATGCAGCGCTCGCGGTCGAGGAGCACCGTCGGGGACAGGTTGATCGGCTTGGGGAAGGTCCGCTTCACGCCGCGGTTGCGGTCGTCGGAGAAGCGCGACTCCCCGCGCCCGTTGGACATCGCCTGGTTCTGCAGGGGGCACTCGCCGCCCTTGTCGCACACGGGGCAGTCGAGCGGGTGGTTGATGAGCAGCAGCTCCATCACGCCCTGCTGTGCCTTGTCGGCGACCGGGCTGGTGACCTGCGTGCTGACCACCATGCCGTCGGCGACCGGGAGCGTGCAGGAGGCCTGCGGCTTGGGGAAGCCGCGGCCGTTGCCCGCGTCGGGGACGTCGACGAGGCACTGGCGGCAGGCGCCGACCGGCGCGAGCAGCGGGTGGTCGCAGAAGCGCGGCACCTGCACGCCGATCTGCTCGGCGGCCCGGATCACCAGGGTGTCCTTGGGGACGCTGACCTGGACGCCGTCGATGGTGACGGTGACGAGGTCGGACTTCTCGATCTCGGGGGCGCTCATCGGGGTCCCCTCTCGATTGTGCGGAGGAGCGCAGCGGGGGAGCAGAATCGAGTGGGGTGATTCATCGCGGTCCCCTCTCGGTCGTGCGGAGGTGATTCATGCCGTGACCTCCCGTCCTGCCCAGGCGGTGGACCGCGCGGGGTCGAAGGGGCACCCGCCGTGGGTGAGGTGGGCGAGGTACTCGTCGCGGAAGTGGGCGATCGAGCTGGAGATCGGGCTGGTCGCACCGTCGCCGAGGGCGCAGAAGGAGCGGCCCAGGATGTTGTCGCACTGGTCGAGCAGCTGGTCGAGGTCGGCCTCGCTGCCCTGGCCGTGCTCGAGCCTGGTCAGCGCCTGCACCAGCCACCAGGTGCCCTCACGGCAGGGGGTGCACTTGCCGCAGGACTCGTGCTTGTAGAACTCCGTCCACCGCAGCACGGCGCGTACGACGCACACGGTCTCGTCGAAGATCTGGAGGGCTCGCGTGCCGAGCATGGAGCCGACCGCGCCGACGCCCTCGAAGTCCAGCGGGACGTCGAGGTGCTCGGCGGTCAGGAGCGGGGTGCTCGAGCCGCCCGGGGTCCAGAACTTCAGCTGGTGGCCCGCACGGCCCCCGCCGGCGAGGTCGAGCAGCTCGCGCAGGGTGATACCGAGGGGTGCTTCGTACTGGCCCGGCCGGGCCACGTGGCCGGACAGGGAGAAGATGCCGTGGCCCTTGGACTTCTCGGTGCCCATCGAGGCGAACCAGGCCGCGCCGTTCTTCACGATGGCGGGCACCGAGGCGATGGACTCGACGTTGTTGATCACCGTCGGGCTGGCGTAGAGCCCGGCCACGGCGGGGAACGGCGGTCGCAGGCGGGGCTGGCCGCGCCGGCCCTCGAGACCCTCGAGCAGGGCCGTCTCCTCGCCGCAGATGTAGGCGCCCGCACCGGCGTGGACGACGACGTCGAGGTCGTAGCCCGAGCCGTGGATGTCCTTGCCGAGGTGCCCGGCGGCGTACGCCTCCGCGACCGCGGCCTGCACGCGGCGGATCACGTGGACGACCTCGCCGCGGATGTAGATGAAGGCCTTGTTGGCGCGGATGGCGTAGGAGCTGATGATCACGCCCTCGACCAGGACGTGGGGGTTGCCCATCATCAGCGGGATGTCCTTGCAGGTGCCCGGCTCGGACTCGTCGGCGTTGACGACGAGGTACTTCGGCTTCGGGTTGTCCTGCGGGATGAAGGACCACTTCATTCCGGTGGGGAAGCCGGCGCCGCCGCGGCCACGCAGCCCGCTGTCCTTGACGGCGGTGATCACGTCGTCCGGGCTCATCGCGAAGGCGGCGTCGAGGGCGTCGTACCCACCGCGGGCGGCGTAGGTCGAGAGCTTCCAGCCCTGCTCGGCGTCCCAGGTGTCGCTGAGGACCGGGGTCAGCGTGCTCATGCCTCGCTCTCCTTGGCCTCGACGGCGGGCGTCTGCGCCGGATCGGGGGCCGTCCAGCCGCGCTCGCGCGCGATCCGCAGACCGGCGAGGCTCGCCTCGCCGGCGGTCGGCCCCTCGTCGACCCGGCCGTCGGGGAAGCCGGCGAGCACCCGCTCGGCCTCCCGCCAGGTGCACAGCCGCGGGCCGCGGGTGGAGCTGACCTCGTGGCCGGCGCGCAGCGCCTCGACCATCTGGACCGCGGACTCCGGCGTCTGGTTGTCCATGAACTCCCAGTTGACCATCACGACCGGGGCGTAGTCGCAGGCCGCGTTGCACTCGATGTGCTCGAGGCTGACCGTCCTCGAGTCGCCCTGCCGCTGGACGGCGACCTCGTCGTTGCCGATCTCGAGGTGCTCCTTGAGCCGGGCGAAGATCTCGTCGCCGCCCATCACCGCGCACAGCGTGTTGGTGCACACGCCGACGTGGTAGTCGCCGACGCCGTGGCGCTTGTACATCGTGTAGAAGGTCGCGACGCCGCTGACCTCGGCCGGGCTGATGTCGAGGATGGCGGCGCAGGCCTCGATCCCCTCGGGGGTGATCCGGCCCTGCGCCGACTGCACGAGGTGCAGCATCGGCAGCAGCCCGGAGCGGGCCTCGGGGTAGCGGGCCGCGATCTCGCGCAGCTCGGCCAGGGTGGTGTCGTCCAGCTGGTTCGTGGCCATCAGCGGTCCACGCCTCCCATCACGGGGTCGATGCTCGCGATGGCGACGATGACGTCGGCGATCTGGCCGCCTTCGCTCATCAGGCCCATCGCCTGGAGGTTGTTGAACGAGGGATCGCGGAAGTGGGCCCGGAAGGGCCGCGTGCCGCCGTCGGAGACGACATGGGCACCGAGCTCGCCGCGCGGTGACTCGACCGGCACGTAGGCCTGGCCGGCGGGCACCCGGAAGCCCTCGGTCACCAGCTTGAAGTGGTGGATCAGCGCCTCCATCGACTCGCCCATGATGTGCCGGATGTGGTCGAGGCTGTTGCCCATGCCGTCGCTGCCGATGGACAGCTGGCTGGGCCAGGCGACCTTCTTGTCGGCCACCATCACCGGTGCGCCCTCGAGCCGCGCGAGCCGGTCGGCGGCCTGCTCGATGATCTTCAGCGACTCCCACATCTCGTTGAGCCGGATGCGGAAGCGGCCGTAGGAGTCGGCGGTGTCCCAGGTCTGTACGTCGAAGTCGTAGGTCTCGTAGCCGCAGTAGGGCTGCGCCTTGCGCAGGTCGAAGCCGTAGCCGGTGCTGCGCAGGACCGGGCCGGTGAGGCCGAGCGCCATGCAGCCCTCGAGGTCCAGGTGACCGACCCCCTCGAGGCGGGCCTTGAAGATCGGGTTGGCGTTGCAGAGCGCGGCGTACTCGGGCAGGCGCTTCTTCATCAGCGCGACGAAGGAGCGGATCTCGTCGAGCGCGCCGGGCGGCAGGTCCTGGGCCACCCCGCCGGGGCGGATGAACGCGTGGTTCATGCGCAGGCCGGTGATCAGCTCGAAGAGGTCCAGGACCAGCTCGCGCTCACGGAACCCGATGGTCATCACGGTGAGCGCGCCGATCTCCATGCCGCCGGTGGCGATGCACACCAGGTGCGAGGAGATCCGGTTGAGCTCCATGAGCAGGACCCGCATGATCTGGGCCTTCTCGGGGATGTCGTCCTCGATGTCGAGCAGGCGCTCGACGCCGAGCACGTAGGTCATCTCGTTGAAGAACGGCGAGAGGTAGTCCATCCGGGTGCAGAACGTGACGCCCTGCGTCCAGGAGCGGTACTCCATGTTCTTCTCGATGCCGGTGTGCAGGTAGCCGATGCCGCAGCGCGCCTCGGTGACCGTCTCGCCCTCGATCTCGAGGATCAGCCGCAGCACGCCGTGGGTGGAGGGGTGCTGCGGGCCCATGTTGACCACGACCCGCTCGGCGGCGTCGCCCTCGAGGCCGGCGCCGATCTCGCCCCAGTCCTGGCCGGTGACGGTGAAGACCTTGCCCTCGGTGGTCTCCGACGGGTCGGCGTAGTAGTCGGTGCTCATCAGTTGTAGCTCCTCCGCTGGTCGGGCGGCGGGACGGACGCGCCCTTGTACTCCACGGGGATGCCGCCGAGCGGGTAGTCCTTGCGCTGGGGGTGCCCGGGCCAGTCGTCGGGCATCAGGATCCGGGTCAGGGCGGGGTGGCCGTCGAAGACGATCCCGAACATGTCCCAGGTCTCCCGCTCGTGCCAGTCGGCCGCCGGGTAGGTCGCGACCAGGGACGGGACGTGCGGGTCGGCGTCCGGGACGGACACCTCGACGCGGATCCGCCGGTTCCAGGTGTACGACGCCAGGTGGTAGACCGCGTGCAGCTCCCGCCCGGCATCGCCCGGGTAGTGCACGCCGCTGACCCCGGAGAGGAACTCGAAGCGCAGCTCCGGGTCGTCGCGCAGCATCCGGGCCGCGGCCGGGAGGTTGTCGCGGTGCACGTGGAAGGTGATCTCGCCGCGGTGGATCACGACGCCCTCGACCAGCCCGCCGAGGGCGTCGGCGACGGTGTCGAACCAGCCGCCGTAGGGACGCTGCGCCAGGCCCGGCATCACGACAGGGGCGACCAGGCCGCCGTACCCGCTGGTGTCGCCGGTGCCCCGCACGCCGAACATCCCGTGCCGCTCGCCGACGGCGCGCAGCTCGACGGCCGGCTCGCCCAGCGCCTCCGGGGCGTTCTCGGGCGACTGGTCGGTGGCCGGCTGCTCCACGGCCTTGTCGGCGGCCTCGTCGGCGGGCCGGTCCCCGGGCCTGTCGGTGGGCTTCTCGGCGGGCTTCTCGGTGGGCTTCTCGGTGGGCTTGTCGTCGGTCACCGCAGCAGCCCCCTCATCTCACTGGTGGGCAGCGCGGCCAGGCCCTCGGCCTCGAGCTCGCGGATCTGCGCCTCGCGGTTCTTGCCGAAGGGGGTGTCGTGCTGGACCTTGTCGTGCAGCTTCAGGATCGCGTCGATGAGCATCTCCGGACGCGGTGGGCAGCCCGGGAGGTACATGTCGACGGGGACGACGTGGTCGACCCCCTGGACGATCGCGTAGTTGTTGAACATGCCGCCGCTGCTGGCGCACACGCCCATGGCGAGGACCCACTTGGGCGCTGCCATCTGGTCGTAGATCTGCCGCAGGACCGGGGCCATCTTCTGGCTCACCCGGCCGGCGACGATCATCAGGTCGGCCTGCCGGGGGCTGGCGCGGAAGACCTCCATGCCGAANCGGGCCAGGTCGTACTTCGGGCCACCGCTCGTCATCATCTCGATGGCACAGCAGGCCAGGCCGAAGGTCGCGGGCCAGAAGCTGGCCTTGCGCATGTAGCCGGCCAGGCCCTCGACCGTGCTCAGCAGCACCCCGCTGGGGAGCTTCTCCTCGACACCCATGTCCGTCGTACCTCCGGGTCAGTCCCAGTCGAGGCCGCCACGACGCCAGACGTAGGCGTAGGCGACGAACACGGTGGCGATGAAGAGGACCATCTCGACCAGCCCGAACCACGCCATGTTGTCCAGCTGCATGGCCCACGGGTAGAGGAAGATGATCTCGATGTCGAAGACGATGAAGAGCATCGC
>NZ_JAER01000007.1 GCF_000519005.1 Nocardioides sp. J54
CGGAGCTGCTCGGCAGCACGGACGAGTCCGCCGCCGGTGCCTTTGTGGCCGCCGAGGAGGTGGGTCAGGTAGTCCTTGACCGAGGCCCAACCGAGCCGTTCGACCGCACACGTCTCAGCCAACCGCTCGGTGGTGCGGAGCAGGGCGGCGTCGAGCAGGCTCTTCGCGGCCGCGATGGCCTCAGCCACCTCGACCGCGTCCTCGGCAGAGAGCTGGTCCCAGTCGGTCTGGGCGAGCTCGGCAGCGCTGTTGGCCAGGGTGGTGGCCGTGGTGAGCGCTGCGGGTGCTGTCATGTCCTGATTCTAGTCGAACACGTGTTCGACGGCAAGACCTGGCGTCGATGAATCCGCAGGTCAGAAGCACAATTGTGGCCGGCGGTCGGAGGTGGTCCGCTCCGGCCTCGGCCGCCTCTGTGCGCGGACCGCAGCCCGACCGCCGGACCCGACCATCCACCCAGCTCCCTCGTCGCTGCCCTTTCGGAACGCAACCACTCACCCACCGAAGCGTCCGGCGATCTCGGCCCACCGAGATCCTCCATCTCGCGAACGAGCCGCCCGCTCCGCCATGCCAACCGCAGCCGACTGACATCACCACCCGTCAAGGCACCATGTCCCACGTGGACGACCCCCTCGACCCCACCACCGCGGCCCGCCTGAGGGCAGCCCCACTGACCTACCCCCGCCCATCGAGCCCGACCGACCCACCCGCCGGCTTCACCCCGTTCACTCGCACGGTCACCCTGCGCCGTACCGACCTCGACGCTGCGGCCGACGACCTGCTCTCCTGGCGCGTCCACGAGGCGGTCGGCATCCGGGTGAGGGCGTCCGGCCCGGCCGAGGCGGGCGCGGTCGTCGACATGCGCCTCGGGTTCGGGCCGGCTGCGGTGCGGGCTACCTGCCGGGTGGTGGCGGTCATGGGGGAGGCGGACCGGAGGGGCTTCTCCTACGGCACGCTGCCCGACCCGGCTCGTGCAGCGGGTGATGACGGAGCGCTACCTGCGCGCGCCGGACCGGCTGGCACCGCGGACCTAGGCTGCTCCCGTGGACGACTCGACCGACGACCCCACCGACCAGTCAGTCCGGGCGATCGCCGCCGCGGAGGCGCTCGGCCTGACCTTCACCGTGGTCCGGCACGGTCCGGTGCGCTCGCTGGAGGAGGCAGCCGCCGTGCGCGGCGTCGAGCCGCGGCAGGTGGTGAAGACGATGGTGGTCCGGGTCAGCGACGGCGACCACCGGTTCGTCCTGGTGCCGGGTGACCGCGGGATCGCGTGGCCGAAGCTGCGGGCGTTGCTCGGCGTCAACCGGCTGTCGATGCCGTCGGCGGACGCGGCGCGGGAGGTCACCGGCTACGTCCGCGGCACGATCACGCCGCTGGGCTCGGCCACCGGGCTCCCGGTCGTCGCCGATGAGCGGGTCACCGGCACCATCTCCGTCGGCGGCGGCGCCCACGGAGTCGCGCTCACCCTCGACGCGGGCGAGCTCCTGTCGGCGCTCGGCGCGAGGGTCGCCGACGTGACCGACCCGGCCTAGGCCCTCGGGGACCGTCCGGTCCAGCGCCGGTAGGCGGCGCCGAAGCTGGTCGCCTCGGCGTACCCCAGCTGGTGCGCGACGTCGTCCACGCGCAGGCTCCGGTCGGCGAGCAGCTCCTCGGCGGCGCTGCGACGGACCTCGTCGAGCACCCCGCGGTAGGACGTGCCGGCGTCGGTCAGGTGGCGGCGCAGGGAGCGCTCGCTCAGGCCGAGGGCGGCGGCGACGGCCCCCATCGGCGCTCCGTCCGCGAGTCGCTGGGCAACGAGGATCCGCACGTCCTCGACGACACCGGAGCGGCTGCGCCGGTTGGCGACCAGGTCGCGGCACAGCGACTCCGCCATCGCGAACGCGTGCGGGTTGGCCTGGGGGAGCGGGTGGTCGAGCCAGGCGGCGTCCAGGCGCATCTCGGCCCGCCCGCTGCTCGTCCACGTCGGGCGCACCCCGAAGGCGGCGCGGTACGGCGCGACCTCGGTCGGCTCGTGGGGGAGCGCCACGGAGGTGAGCCGCGGGGCGCCGCCGGCGATCTCGCGCAGCACGGTCCAGATCGCCGTCAGGTCACGCTCGACGAGGAAGCGTCGTACGTCGGCCGGCAGGCCGCGGTCGTCGACCCCGATGACGACCTGGTCCCCGTCGAGGCTGGCCGACGGCACGCTGAAGGTGAAGCTGAGGTCGAGGAAGCGGAAGGTCAGGTTGGCGGCGTCCCCGAGCGTGGCGCTGCTGATCAGGGCGAAGCCGAGCGGGCCGAAGGTCGACGCGTGGTAGCGCACGCCGACGCTGACGCCCGTCGTCGACGGCGCGGCAGTGAGGAGGTTGCGGACCACCCGGAGCTCCTGCTGCGCGGTGACCTCGGTCTGGTGGTCCGCCAGGTCGCGCCCGGCCAGGCCGCTCCCACGGAGGAGCACGTCCTCGGCGACCCCGGCGTCCCGGCCGGCCGCCACGAGGAGGGCGACCCCGGCCACCTGGCGCGGGAACTCCCACGATCGGGTGGCCGGCGGATCGAACATGGCCGGAATTATGGACTCCGTGTCCGAAGTCCGCTCCACGCGGGTGCCTCCGGGAACCTACGCTCACGGCATGCAGCCCACGGTCATCATCATCGGCGCCGGTTTCGGAGGCCTCGCGGCGGCCCACCACCTCCGGGAGGCGGGCGTCACCGACATCACCATCCTCGAGCGCTCCGACGACGTGGGCGGCGTGTGGCGCGACAACACCTACCCGGGTGCCGCCTGCGACGTGCCGTCGGTGCTCTACTCCTGGTCGTTCGCGCCGAAGCACGACTGGAGCCACCGCTACGCGCGCCAGGACGAGATCCACCGCTACATCCGCGAGCACGCGGAGCAGAGCGGCCTGCTCGAGCTCGTCCGCACCGGTGCCGAGGTCACCACCGCGGACTGGGACGAGGAGTCCCGCCAGTGGACGGTCACCCTCGCCGACGGCGAGCAGCTGCGTGCCGATGTCGTCGTCTCGGCCGTCGGCCAGCTCTCGCGCCCCTCGATCCCGAACATCCCCGGCATCGACACCTTTGCCGGCCCGTCCTTCCACTCGGCCACGTGGGACCACGACGTCGACCTTGCCGGCAAGAAGGTCGGCGTCATCGGCACCGGCGCCTCCGCCATCCAGTTCGTACCGGAGATCGCCCCGCAGGTCGCCGAGCTGACGGTGTTCCAGCGCTCGGCGCCGTACGTCGTGCCGAAGCCCGACAGCACCTACTCGACGTGGGCGCTGCGCCGCTTCTCCCTGCTGCCCCAGCTGCACGGCCTCACCCGCACGGCCGTCTTCCACCTGACCGAGCAGCTGAACAAGACGCTCGACGACAACGGCCGGCTCGCGGACCTGCTCCACAAGGCGTGGCAGGTGCACCTGCGGCTGCAGGTCAAGGACCCCGCCCTGCGCGCCAAGCTCGTGCCCGACTACGACCTGGGCTGCAAGCGCCTGCTCTTCTCCAACAACTGGTACCCCGCGCTGTCCCGCGACAACGTCGACGTCGTGACCGACGCGATCACCGCCGTCGAGCCGACCGGCATCCGCACCGCCGACGGCGTGCTGCACGAGGTGGACGTGCTCATCCACGGCACCGGCTTCGCCGCCACCGAGTTCCTCGCCCCGATGCAGATCACCGGGGTCGGCGGGCGCCGCCTGCACGACTACTGGGCCGAGGCCGGCACGCAGGCGCACCTGGGCATCTCGGTGCCGAAGTTCCCCAACTTCTTCATCCTCTACGGCCCCAACACCAACCTCGGCGGCAGCTCGATCATCAACATGCTCGAGGCGCAGGCCGGGTTCATCACCAAGGCGGTCGCCCGGATCGCCGAGGCGGGCCCGATCGCGGTGCGCGAGGACACCGCCCGTGCGTACGACGAGGAGGTGCAGTCGCGCCTGGGCCACAGCGTGTGGACCTCCTGCCAGTCGTGGTACCGCGACGCGAGCGGCCGGATCAGCACCAACTGGCCCGGCACGGTCGCCGAGTACCAGAAGCGGACCGGGCGCTTCGACGCCGCCGACTTCGAGGTCGTGGCGGAGGTGGCAGCCCGATGACCC
Source organism: Nocardioides sp. J54 (assembly GCF_000519005.1). Lineage (GTDB taxonomy): Bacteria > Actinomycetota > Actinomycetes > Propionibacteriales > Nocardioidaceae > Nocardioides. Next base: position 4,068 of record NZ_JAER01000007.1, read on the forward strand.
ACTACGACGTCCTCGTCGTCGGCTCGGGCTTCGGGGGCAGCGTCACCGCGCTGCGGCTCTCCGAGAAGGGCTACCGCGTCGGCGTGCTCGAGGCCGGCCGCCGCTTCCGCGACGACGAGCTCCCCACGACCTCCTGGAAGGTCCGCGACTACGTCTTCAACCCCGCGGTCGGCTGCTACGGCCTGCTCCGGATGACCCTGCTCAAGGACGTCGTCGTGCTCTCCGGCGCCGGCGTGGGCGGCGGGTCGCTCGTCTACGCGAACACGCTCTACCAGCCGCCGCAGGCCTTCTTCGAGGACAAGCACTGGTCGGGCATCACCGACTGGGCCGACGAGCTCGCGCCCTACTACGACCAGGCGCGCCGGATGCTGGGCGTGGCGGCCTACCCGCACATGTCGCCGTCGGACCACGTGATGAAGTCCGTCGCCGAGAAGATGGGGGTCGGCGACACCTTCCACCCGACCGACGTGGGTGTGCTGTTCGGCGACCGCCCGGGGGAGAAGGTCCCCGACCCCTACTTCGGCGGAGCGGGGCCGGAGCGGACCACCTGCACAGACTGCGGTGCCTGCATGACCGGCTGCCGCGTGGGGGCGAAGAACACGACGGTCAAGAACTACCTCTACCTCGCCGAGCAGGCGGGCGCGCGCGTCCACGCGATGACCACGGTCACCGACGTGCAGCCGCGACCCGGCAGCGGCTACACGGTGACGACGCGTCGTACGCAGGGCAAGCTGCGGCGCGGCAAGCAGGTCTTCACCGCGGACCAGGTCGTCTTCTCGGCCGCGTCGCTGGGCACGCAGCGCCTCCTGCACCGACTGCGGGACGGCGGCAGCCTGCCGCAGATCTCTCCGCGGCTCGGTGAGCTCACCCGGACCAACTCCGAGGCGATCATCTCGGTCCGCGCGCGCGGCAACGACGTCGACTACTCCCGGGGCGTGGCGATCACCTCGTCGATCCACGTCGACGAGCACACCCACGTCGAGCCGGTCCGCTACGGCAAGGGCAGCAACCTGCTCAACCTGATGCAGGCGATCCTGACCGACAAGCCCGAGGGCCGCACCCCGCGCGCCGCCGCCGGGCTCCGCGAGATGTGGCGCCACCGCCGCGACCTGCCCAAGCTGCACGACCCGAGGCACTGGTCGGAGGAGAGCATCGTGCTGCTGGTGATGCAGAGCCTCGACAACTCGCTGACGACGTACCTCAAGCGGCGCCCGTGGGGGAAGGTGCTCACCACCCGCCAGGGCATCGGTGAGGCCAACCCGGTGTGGATCCCGCAGGCGCACGAGACCGCGCGCAACGTCGGCGAGGAGATGGACGGCATCCCCGGCGGCACCTGGGCGGACCTGGCCAACATCCCGATGACCGGCCACCTCGTCGGCGGCTGCCCCATCGGCGAGTCGCCGGACGACGGCGTGATCGACCCCTACCACCGCCTGCACGGGTACGACGGCCTGCACGTCATCGACGGCTCGGCGGTCGCGGCGAACCTCGGTGTGAACCCGTCGCTGACCATCACGGCGATGGCCGAGCGGGCGGTCTCGATGTGGCCGAACAAGGGTGAGGCGGACCCGCGGCCGGCCCTCGGCTCGCGCTACGCCCGCATCGCCCCGGTGGCACCGAAGAACCCGGCCGTGCCGGACCACGCCCCGGCGGCGTACCGGCTCCCCATTGTCGGCTTCGGCAGCTGAACCGGCCGCTGGACGGGCGGCCGGTCACCAGGTCGTGCGGCGCAGCTCCGTGCCGTCGAGGTCGTAGGTGATGTAGCCGCCCTGGCTGTACTCGTTGTTGGCGTAGGCCAGGATCCAGCCGTCCTGGCCGTCGTCGGGCTTCTCGATGATCAGGTAGCAGTCGCGCGGGTCCTCGACGAGCCCCTCCGCCGCCTCCAGCATCGCGTCGAAGGTCGCCGGGTCGACGTCGGCGAGGTCGAACGGCTCCTCGTCGCGCGCCGTGCCCTTGCTCCACTCGTCGAGGTCGCCGTCCCACCAGTAGGCGTCGTAGCGGTCGTCGCCCTCCGCGACCGGCACGTTGACGATGGCGTAGCCGGGGTAGACCACGGCGCGGAGGGCCTCCGTGCTGCCGGTCTCGTCCTCGAGGTCCTCGAGCAGCTCCCGGAAGCCCTCCACCGTCTGCGGGCGCTCGTCGGGCTCGGAACGCACGCCGTCCACCGTCGCCCACGTGCCGCCGACGATCGCCAGCACACCGAGTGGCACCGCGAAGCGCCGGACCGCCGCGCCGGGGCCGGTCCGCCGGATGGTGCGCTCCTCGAGCGAGCGCACCGGCCTCGGCTCCGGCGGGGGCTGGTACGCCGGGACGGCAGGGACCTCCGGCTCGTCCTTCGGGTCGTCGTCGGGCGAGTACGGCTGCCAGGTCGGGGGAGCCACGGCAGGAGACTAGGCGAGGCGACGGTCCGGTGTCTGCCCCTGCGGGGGCGTGCAACCATGGCCGCATGCCCGCACCCACCTCCGCCTCCACCGAGGTCGTCGACCTGTGCCGCGAGCTGATCCGGATCGACACGAGCAACTACGGCAGCGACGAGGGCCCCGGCGAGCGCAAGGCCGCCGAGTACGTCGCCGGCCTGCTCGACGAGGTCGGGATCGCCGCCGAGGTCGTGGAGACCGCTCCGGGACGGGCCAACGTGCTCGCCCGCTGGGGCGGCACCGGGGCCGGCGGGCGGCAGGACGCCCTGCTGATGCACGGCCACCTCGACGTCGTACCCGCGGCGGCGGAGGACTGGCAGGTCCACCCGTTCAGCGGCGAGGTGCACGACGGCTACGTCTGGGGCCGCGGGGCCGTCGACATGAAGGACTTCGACGCCATGCTGCTGGCCGTCGTCCGGGAGCGGCAGCGGACCGGCCGCGTGCCGGAGCGCCCCGTCGTGCTGTGCTTCACCGCGGACGAGGAGGCCGGCGGCCACCTCGGCGCGGAGCGGCTCGTCACCGACCACCGCGACTGGTTCGACGGCTGCACCGAGGCGGTCGGCGAGGTCGGCGGCTTCAGCACCACCGTGCGCGGGCGCCGGCTCTACCTGATCGAGGCGGCTGAGCGGGGCATGGCGTGGATGCGGCTCACCGCGCGCGGCCGCGCCGGCCACGGATCCATGATCAACCGCAACAACGCCGTCACCCGGCTCGCCGCCGCGGTGGCCAGGATCGGCGCGCACGAGTGGCCGGTCCGGCTCACGCCGACCATGCAGACCCTGCTCGCCTCGGTCGCCGAGCTCGCCGGGACCGAAGCCACCCCGGAGAACGCGCCGGCGCTGATGGAGGAGTTCGGCGAGGCCGCCCGCATGCTCGGCGCCGTGCTGCGCCACTCGACGAACCCGACGATGCTCGACGCCGGCTACAAGGTGAACGTCATCCCGACCGAGGCGACCGCCCACGTCGACGGCCGCTTCCTGCCCGGCTTCGAAGACGAGTTCTTCGCGACCCTGGCCGAGCTGGTCGGGGAGGGGATCGACATCGACTACGTCTCCAACCAGCCCCCCTGGGAGATGCCGTACGACGGAGCGCTGGTCGACGCGATGAGCCGCAGCCTGCTCGCCGAGGACCCCGACGCACTGGTCGCGCCCTACCTGATGAGCGCCGGCACCGACGCCAAGCACTTCACCAGGCTCGGCATGCGCACCTACGGCTTCGCGCCGCTGCGGCTCCCCGAGGACCTCGACTTCACCGCGCTCTTCCACGGCGTCGACGAGCGGGTCCCGGTGGACGCGCTGGAGTTCGGCACCCGCGTGATGGACCGCTTCCTCGACGAGGCCTGAGCGCCCTCCCCACGGACCCCGGTGGGGGGACCTTCGTCCCGCGCTGGGTCGGGGTCCTCACCTTCCGCGCCGCCCGGCCGATGGCAGCGGTGACCTCGTACCCGAGGAGCACCGAGAGGAGCGCGCGGATGGCGCGGCGGACAATCACCCCGACGGGCGTGGAGAAGACCTTCCACCCCGACCAGATCATCGTCTCCAAGACCGACCTTCAGGGCCGGCTCACCTACGTCAACGACCTGTTCGTCGAGATCAGCGGCTACGACGAGGCCGAGCTCGTCGGCCAGCCCCACAACGTGATCCGCCACCCCTCCATGCCGCGCGGCGTCTTCCGCCTGCTGTGGGAGCGGATCTCGTCGGGCGAGGAGATCTTCGCCTACGTGGTGAACCTCAGCGCCGACGGCAGCCACTACTGGGTGCTGGCGCACGTGACGCCGACCTTCGACACCGCCGGCGCGGTCGTCGGCTACCACTCCAACCGCCGCACCGCCTCGCCCGAGGCGATCACCCAGGTCACGGCGCTCTACCGCCGACTCCTCGACGAGGAGGCCCGCCACGCCTCGGCCCGCGAGGCGGTCGAGGCCGGCAAGCAGGCGCTCGAGCGGGAGCTCGAGGCCGCCGGTGCGTCGTACGACGAGTGGGTCTGGGCGCTGACCAACGACACCGACGCCGGGAGGGCCGCCGCATGACCGCCGTGCTGGGCAACGAGACCACCGACGTCACCACCGTCGACGCTGTCGACACCGACGCTGTCGACACCGAGGCCGCGCTGCGTGCCGAGCTCGACCGGTACCGGCAGGCACTGCGCGCCGTGACCGAGGTGTGCCGATCGGCCGCCGAGGGAGACCTCGAGCCGCGCGTCGCGCGGATGGGCGACGAGCCCGAGCTGCTCGCGGCCCGGTCCGCGGTCAACGCGCTGCTGGACCGCACCGACGCCTACGTCCGCGAGTCGTCGGCGTCGCTGCAGTACGCCGCCGACGGCAAGTTCTACCGCCGCTTCCTGGTCCGCGGCATGCTGGGCTCGTTCAAGGCCGGCGCCGTGACCATCAACGCCGCCATCGCGGCGATGGCCGACGCCAACACGCAGCTCGCCGAGCAGGAGCGCCTGCGCCTCGAGCTCGCCGACGGCTTCGAGGAGGCCGTGCTCGGCCTCTCCGACCAGGTCGCCGCCGCGGCCGCGGAGATGGAGGCGTCCTCGCGCACCCTCGCCGCGAACGCGGAGGGCACCGCGACCCGTGCGGTCCAGGTGTCGGAGAACTCCCACACCGCGGCGGACGCCGTCACCGTCGCCGCTGCGGCCGTCGAGCAGCTGGTCAGCACGGTCCGCGCGATCGAGGAGCAGGCCGGCCAGTCCGACGAGGCCGGCAAGCGCGCGGTCGCCGAGGCCGACCAGGTCCGCGGCACCGTGCAGAGCCTGGCGACCGCCTCGCAGGAGATCGGCGAGGTGGTCAACCTGATCAGCCAGGTCGCCAGCCAGACCCGCCTGCTCGCGCTCAACGCGACCATCGAGGCGGCCCGCGCGGGGGAGTCCGGCAAGGGCTTCGCCGTCGTGGCGTCCGAGGTCAAGACGCTCGCGTCGGAGACCGCCGACGCGACCAGCCGGATCGAGCAGCAGGTGCACGCCATCCAGGCGGCCACCGGCGCCGCGGTCGGCGCGATCGAGACCATCGGCTCCGCGGTGCGCGGCATGGGTGACAACGTCTCGGCCATCGCCACGGCGGTCGGCGAGCAGCGGCACGCCGCCGCCGAGCTCAGCCGGACCACGACCGAGGCCGCGGGTGCGGTGTCGGGCGTCAACGAGGACGTGACCGCCATCGGCGAGGCGACCGTCGCCACGAGCACCGGCGCCAGCGAGATGACCGGCGCGTCGCTGGAGCTCTCGCGACTCTCCGCGGACCTGCGTACGCACGTCGCGGCGTTCCTGGAGCAGATCCGCTGAGCCAGGGCCTGCCGGGCGGCTGACGCCATTCGGCCGGGTCCGCGCGCGAGCCCGCCTTCCCACCGGGAGGCGGGCTCGTCGGCTTCGTCAGGCGGTGCGGACCGCGCGGATGATCTTGCGGCGCAGCACGACGCGGCGCTTGCCGTCCGGGCCGATCTGGACCCGGTCGAGCTCCCAGCCGCCGTGCTCGGCACGCTCGACGAGCAGCTTGGCGACCATGTTGCGGGACCACCCGCGGTCGAAGGTGACCCGGTCGAACTCCCACTCGACCCCTCGGCCCAGGCCGCGCATCACGCCCGGCCGCAGCATCGACACGCTCACGCCGCACCTCCTGACACGTCGTCCAGCGCACTGCGGATCTCCGCCGGCAGCACCTTCTCCTCGCTCCCGAGCGCGACCTTGAGCTGGGCGGCCGTCCGGGCGCCCACGACCGGCGCGGTGACGCCGGGGGCGTCGCGCACCCACACCAGGGCCACCTCGAGCGGGGTCCAGCCGAGGCCGTCGGCCGCGCGGGCCACCGCCTCGACGATGCCGCGGCTGCGGTCGTCGAGGTAGGTCTCCACGAAGGCGCCGTAGGTGCTCGACGCGGCACGCGAGTCCGAGGGGGTGCCGGTGCGGTACTTGCCGGTCAGCACGCCGCGGCCCAGCGGTGACCAGGGCAGCACGCCCAGCCCGAGGGCCTCGGCCGCCGGGAGCAGGTCGCGCTCGATGCGCCGGTTGACCAGGGAGTACTCCACCTGGGTGGACACCAGCCGGGTCCGCCCCGGCACCGCCTCCTGCAGCGTCGCCGCGCGGGCGGTCTGCCAGGCGTTGTAGTTCGAGATGCCCGCGTACGCCGCCCGCCCGCTGCTCACCGCGACGTCGAGCGCGCTCAGCGTCTCCTCCAGCGGCACCTGGTCGGACCACACGTGGACCTGCCACAGGTCGACGTGGTCGGTCCCGAGCCGCCGCAGCGACGCGTCCAGCGTCCTCAGCAGGCCGCCGCGGGAGGTGTCGGTCACCCGCTCGCCGCCCCGGCGCGACACGCCGGCCTTGGTGGCGAGGACCACGTCGTCGCGGGCCACGACGTCGCCCAGGAGCGAGCCGATCAGCTCCTCCGAGCGCCCACCGGTGTACCCGGCAGCGGTGTCGATCGTCGTACCGCCGGCCTCGACGAACGCGGCCAGCTGGTCGCGGGCCTCGTGCTCGTCGGTCTCCGTGCCCCAGGACATGGTGCCGAGGGCCAGGCGAGACACCCTCAGGCCGCTCGCGCCGACGTACCGCTGCTGCATGGGGGACAAGGTATCCGGCCACCGGCACGCTCGTGGCCCGGGCACGCCGGTGGGCGGCGCGCGGACCGTCACCGGGAGGTCCCTAGGATGCTCTCCCGTGGCGGACTACCTGCAGGCAGTGTTCCTCGGCGTGCTCCAGGGCCTGACGGAGTTCCTGCCGATCTCCAGCAGCGCGCACCTGCGGATCTTCCCCGAGCTCTTCGGCTGGGGCGACGTCGGTGCCGCCTTCACCGCGGTCGTGCAGATCGGCACCGAGCTCGCGGTGCTGATCTACTTCCGCAAGGACATCTGGCGCATCGCCCGGGCGTGGGTGCTGTCGCTGTTCAAGCCGGAGTACCGCGGCGCCCTCGACGCGCGGATGGGCTGGTTCATCATCGTCGGCTCCCTGCCGATCGTGATCCTCGGCATCCTGCTCAAGGACGTCATCGAGGAGCACTTCCGCAACCTGTGGCTCATCGGCTGCACCCTGATCATCCTCGGCATCGTGCTCGGCATCGCCGACCGCATCGGCAGCACCCAGAAGGTCATCAAGCAGATGAGCCTCCGCGACGCCCTCCTGATGGGCAGCGCGCAGGCGATGGCGCTGATCCCCGGGGTCTCCCGCTCCGGCGCCACCCTGTCGATGGGCCGCTTCCTCGGGTACGAGCGCGAGGCCGCCACCCGCTTCGCCTTCCTGCTCGCCATCCCGGCCGTCGTCGGCGCCGGGCTCTTCGAGCTCAAGGAGATCGGCCACGTCGGCGAGGCCGTCCCCGGGCAGGCCGACTACGGCTGGGGCCCGACCATCACCGCGACCGTCGTGTCCTTCGTCGTCGGCTACGCCGCCATCGCCTGGCTGCTGCGCTGGGTCACCACGAAGTCCTACACCCCGTTCGTCATCTACCGCGTCCTGCTCGGCGCCGGTGTCCTGGCCCTGCTCGCCGCCGGGGTGCTGACCGCCTGATGCGGCCCGCGACCGGAGAGGTCGAGCAGGCGCCGATTGGGCAGGAACTGCAGCTCCAGGGGCCGAAATGTTGCGGTTTGGGACCAAACCGCAATGGCTCCGGCCCCCTCAGAACCACCCCGACCGCTTGAACAGCACCCACAGCCCCGCCGCCGCCACCACCATCAGCAGCAGCGCGAAGGGGTAGCCGAAGGTCCAGTCCAGCTCCGGCATGTGCGTGAAGTTCATGCCGTAGACCCCCGCGATCAGCGTGGGTACGACGACCAGGGCTGCCCCGGCGGAGATCTTGCGCATGTCGTCGTTCTGCTGGACCGCGATCTGGGCGACGTGGGCGTCGAAGGCGGTGGACAGCAGGCTGTCGAGGGTGTCGACCTCGTCGGCCGCCTGGGCGAGGTGGTCGCTGACGTCCCGGAAGAAGGGGGCGGCCTCGGCCTCGATGAGGTCGACCGACCCCGTGGCGAACCGGCGCATCGGCTCGCGGAGGGGGAGGACCGCGCGGCGGACCTCGGAGATCTCGCGCTTGAGCACGTAGATCCGGTTGCCGTCGTTGGTGCGCTCCTCGGAGAACACCGACTCCTCGACCTCGTCGACGTCGACCTGGAGCTCGGCGACCACGGCGGCGTAGCCGTCGACGACGGCGTCACACACGGCGTAGACCACCGCGGACGGCCCGTGGTCGAGGACGGTCTGCTTCTGCTCGAGGTCGTGGCGGGCGTTGCTGAGCGCCGACCCCCGGCCGTGGCGGACGGTGATGACGAAGTCGCGGCCGATGAAGACGTTGATCTCGCCGGTCTCGACGGCGTCGTCCTCGTCGACGTACCAGAGCGTCTTGAGCACGAGGAAGAGGCTGTCGTCGTACCTCTCGAGCTTGGGGCGCTGGTGGGCGACCACCGCGTCCTCGACCGCCAGCGGATGGAGGTCGAAGGCGTCGGCGATCTCGGAGAGCTCGTCGTGGGAGGGCTCGAAGAGGCCGACCCAGACGAAGTCGTGCTCGGCGCTGGCGGCCTCGCGCAGCGCGCGGTAGTCCTGCCGGTGGCAGTCCACCGGCAGCCGGACGCCGTGGCGGTAGACGGCGCTGTCGACGATCACGTCGCCCACGCTAGTCCCGCTCGACCGGGGCTGCTCTAGGCTCGCCGCCATGGCCACGCTCCTGCTGGTGCGCCACGGGCGCACCACCGCCAACGCCTCCGGCGTGCTCGCCGGACGCACGCCCGGGGTCGTGCTCGACGACACCGGCGTCGAGCAGGCAGCGCGGGCGGGGGCAAGGATCGCCGCCGTGCCGATCGCGCGCCTGGTCACCAGCCCCCAGGAGCGCTGCAAGCAGACCGCGAAGGCGGTCGCCGACGCGCAGCGCGGCGCGGGCCACCCCGCGGTGCGGGCCCGCTCCGAGAAGGCGCTCGCCGAGTGCGACTACGGCGACTGGCAGGGCCAGCCCATCAAGGAGCTGCTCAACGACCCGCTGTGGCGCACGGTGCAGCAGCAGCCGTCCGCCGTCACCTTCCCCGGCGGGGAGTCGATGGTCGTGATGCAGCACCGTGCGGTGTCGGCGGTACGACGCATCGACGCCGCTGTCACCGCCGAGCACGGTGCCGAGGCCGTGTGGGTCGCGGTGAGCCACGGCGACATCATCAAGGCGCTGCTGGCCGACGCCCTGGGCCTGCACCTCGACCTCTTCCAGCGCATCCACGTCGACCCCGCGTCGGTGTCGGTGATCCGCTTCGCGCCGGACCGGCCGTACGTCCTGGCGACCAACACCCACGACGGTGACCTGTCGTGGCTGCGGGCGAAGCCAGCCGAGGGCGGGGCGGTCGTCGGCGGCGGCGCCGGACCTCGCTGACGACGGTTGCGACGACGCCCTAGGGTGGCGGCATGCCGATCGTCCACGGATTCGACCCGCCGGAGCGCTTCGTCGCCGGCACCGTCGGCGAGCCCGGGAGCCGGACCTTCTTCCTGCAGGCCACCGAGGGCAACCGCGTCGTGTCGGTCGCGCTCGAGAAGCAGCAGGTCGCGGCGCTCTCGGAGCGGGTGGACGAGCTCCTCGACGAGGTGATCGCGGACGGTACGGCGCAGGGCGTGATCCCCGCCGTCGCCCCCTTCGCGCTCACGGACGACGCGCCGCTGGCACAGCCCATCGAGGAGGAGTTCCGGGCCGGGACGATGACCCTGTCGTGGGACCCGGCCGACGAGCGCGTCGTGATCGAGGTGTTCCCCGTGGGGGAGGAGCCCGCCGAGCTCACCGACGGCGACGAGCCGTCGGAGATGCTCCTGGTCCGGCTCGAGCCCGGCCAGGCGCGGGCGTTCGTGAAGCGCGCCGAGGCCGTTGTCGGCGCCGGTCGACCGTCCTGCCCGTTCTGCGGCCAGCCGATCGACCCGGACGGGCACCTCTGCGTCCGCGCCAACGGGTTCAAGCGCCGCCAGCCCTGAGATGCCGTTCCTGTCATGCCCGGTCCTGAGATGCCCGGGCTGAGCCTGCGGGGCCGGATCATGCCGGCCTCCAACGCGACCTTCCTCGCCGAGCTCGACGGCCGCGAGGTCGTCTACAAGCCGGTCGCGGGGGAGCGGCCTCTGTGGGACTTCCCCGGCGGCACGCTGGCCGACCGCGAGGTGGCGGCGTACCTCGTCTCCGAGGCGACCGGCTGGGACATCGTGCCGCGCACCTGGTGGGGCGAGGGCCCGCACGGGCCCGGCATGCTCCAGGAGTGGTGCGAGGTCGACCCCGACGGCGACGCCGTCGACCTGGTCCGGGCCGGTACGACGCCCGACGGGTGGCTCGAGGTCTTCGAGGGCCTCGACGACCGCGACCAGCCGGTGACCCTCGTCCACGAGGACACCGTCGCGCTGCGCCGGATCGCGGTGTTCGACGTCGTCGTGAACAACGCCGACCGCAAGGGCGGCCACGTCCTGGCCATGCCCGACGGGCACCGCCACGGCGTGGACCACGGCATCGCCTTCCACCACGAGCCGAAGCTCCGCACCGTGCTGTGGGGCTGGGCCGGCACCCCGCTCACCGACGAGGAGGTCTCCACCGTGCGCTCCGTCCTCGCCGCGGTGCGCGGCGAGCTGGGGGAGCAGCTCGGCTTCCACCTGGCCGAGCACGAGATCACCGCGCTCGAGCGCCGGGCCGAGAGGCTGCTCGCCGCCGGCGTCCTGCCCGGTCCGCACGGCGGGTGGCCCGCGATCCCGTGGCCACCCTTTTGACCGAGGGCTTCTGCTGAACAACTAGCATCAGCCGCATGCGCGCATGGAACGCCCCGGGCCTCCCGGCACTGCCGGTCGCCGGCCCTCCCGTCGTCCTCCACGACACCGCGACGGGCGGGACCGTCGAGACGACCCCGGACGACGGCGTCGCGCGCCTGTACGTCTGCGGCATCACGCCGTACGACGCCACCCACATCGGCCACGCGAACACCTACATCGCCTTCGACCTGCTCAACCGCGCCTGGCGCGCGGCCGGCCACGACGTCCGCTTCGTGCAGAACGTGACCGACGTCGACGACCCGCTGCTCGAGCGCGCGACCAAGGTCGGCGTCGACTGGGTCGAGCTCGCCGAGCGGGAGACCGAGCTCTTCCGCAAGGACATGGAGGCCCTGCGGGTGCTCCCGCCGGCGGCGTACGTCGGCGCGGTCGAGTCGATCCCGCTGGTGATCGAGCTGGTGCAGCGCCTCGAGGCCGCGGGCGCGATCTACCGCGTCGAGGACGACCTCTACTTCTCGGTCAGCGCCGACCCCGCCTTCGGCGAGGAGTCCGGCTACGACCGCGACACCATGCTGCGGTTCTTCGGCGAGCGCGGCGGCGACCCGGACCGGGCCGGCAAGAAGGACCCCCTCGACTGCGTCGTCTGGCGCGGCGAGCGCGAGGGCGAGCCGTCGTGGGACAGCCCGTGGGGCCCCGGCCGCCCCGGCTGGCACATCGAGTGCGCCGCGATCGCGCTGAAGGAGCTCGGCGGCCGCTTCGACGTCCAGGGCGGCGGCAGCGACCTCGTCTTCCCGCACCACGAGATGTGCGCCGGCCACGTGCAGGTCGCCACCGGTGAGCCGTTCGCCAAGGTCTACTCGCACGCCGGGATGGTGGCCTACGACGGCGAGAAGATGTCGAAGTCGCTCGGCAACCTCGTCTTCGTATCCGCCCTGCGCAACAGCGACATCGACCCGATGGCGATCCGCCTCACCCTGCTGCGCCACCACTACCGCGCCGACTGGGAGTGGACCGACGACCAGCTCTGGACCGCGGTCGACGACCTCGCCGACTGGCGCCGCGCCCTCGCCCTCGGCGCCGGCGCCCCCGCCGGCCCGGTGGTCGAGGAGATCCTCGCCGCCCTGGCCGACGACCTCGACGCCCCCCGCGCCACCGCCGCGGTCGACGCCTGGGTCCGCGCCACCCTCGGCACCGACGGCCTCGCCGACACCAGCGACCCGGACGCCGCCATCACCCTGCTGCCCGTCCTCGACGCCGCGCTCGGTCTCAGCCTCTGACGCGGACTGGCAGCCCGGGGCGCTGCCGTTTGGTCCCAAACCGCAGCAATTCAGGCCCCGGAGCTGCAGTTTCTGACCAATCGATCGATCCAGGTCCGGCGTACTCCGCGCCCGGCCTCGACCGCCGCTCCGGCGGGTCAGGGCATTGCGGTTTGGTCCCAAACCACAGCAATACGAGCCCTGGAGCTGCAGTTCCTGCCCATTCGACCGATCCAAGCCAGCGCCAGCCAACGACCGGCCAGCCCACCCACACCCACCGGCCAGCTGAGCCCTACCGCTCCTCGCCCCGCCGCTTGAGGTACCGCTCGAACTCCCGGGCGATGGCCTCCCCGGACGCCTCGGGGAGGTCGGCGGTGTCCCGCGACTCCTCCAGCGACCGGACGTAGTCGGCGATGTCCTCGTCCTCCTCGGCCAGCTCGTCGACGCCGCGCTCCCAGGCCCTGGCCTCCTCGGGCAGGTCGCCGAGGGGGAGCGGGATGTCGAAGAGGTCGTCGAGGCGGGTGAGCAGGGCCAGGGTGGCCTTCGGGCAGGGCGGCTGGGCGACGTAGTGCGGGACGGCGGCCCAGTACGACACGGCGGGCAGGTCGACCTTGGTGCAGGCGTCCTGCAGGACGCCGACGATGCCGGTCGGTCCCTCGTAGGTCGACTGCTCGAGGTCGAGCTTGTCGAGCAGGTCCGGCTCGGTCGAGGCGCCGGACACCGGGATCGGGCGGGTGTGCGGGCTGTCGGAGAGCAGGGCCCCGAGGGTGACCAGCAGCTCGCCGCCGAGGTCGTCGATCGTCGCGAGCAGCTCGGCGGTGAACTGCCGCCAGCGCATGTTGGGCTCGATGCCGCGGATCAGGATGACGTCGCGGTCGAGGTTCGGGGGAGAGGCGACGGCGACGTGGGTGCTGGGCCAGGTGAGCTTGCGGAAGCCGTTCTCGTCGATGCCGACCGTGGGCCGGTTGACCTGGAAGTCGTAGTAGTCCTCGGGGTCGATCGCGGCGACGACCCGCGCGTTCCACGCCTTCATCAGGTGGTCGACCACGGCGGTGGCCGACTCGGCGGCGTCGTTCCAACCCTCGAACGCTGCGATGACCACAGGCCGGACCAGACCGGTGACCGTCTCGATCTCCATCACTCCTCGAGCCTAGTCGGCGATCCCGAGTAGCATGGGCACCAGCCGAGAGGCGTTGCAACGGGAGCCCGATCAGGTGGCGCCCGCCACGCTCGGCCGGATCACCAAGGGCGCCTTCCACTCACTGGAAGGATGGGGCATGGCTCAGGACAGGTCACAGGACGCTCAGTGGCAGCCGGACGCCACCGACGAGCTCACGACCCTGCTGCGCGAGCGGATCGTGATCCTCGACGGCGCGATGGGCACCGCCATCCAGCGCGACCGTCCCGACGAGGCCGGCTACCGCGGTGAGCGCTTCGCGAGCCGCGAGGAGTGGCCCTCCGACCTGGTCGGCAACAACGACCTGCTCTCGCTGACCCAGCCGCAGATCATCGGCAGCATCCACCGCGAGTACCTCGACGCCGGTGCCGACATCATCGAGACCAACACGTTCAACTCCAACGCCGTCTCGCTCGCCGACTACGGCATGCAGGCGCTCGCCTACGAGTTCAACCTCGAGTCCGCCCGCCTGGCCCGCCGGATCGCCGACGAGGTCGCCGAGGAGACCGGGCGCACGCGGTACGTCGCCGGCGCGCTCGGCCCCACCACCCGCACCGCCTCCATCAGCCCCGACGTCAACGACCCGGGCGCCCGGAACGTGTCCTACGAGCAGCTCGTCGACGCCTACCTCGAGGCCGCGCGCGGCCTGGTCGACGGCGGCTCCGACCTGCTGTTCATCGAGACCATCTTCGACACGCTCAACGCCAAGGCGGCGATCTTCGCGGTCGAGACCCTGTTCGAGGAGACCGGCCGCCGCTGGCCCGTGGTCATCTCCGGCACCATCACCGACGCCTCCGGCCGCACCCTGTCCGGCCAGGTCACCGAGGCGTTCTGGGACTCGGTCCGCCACGCGCGGCCGCTCGCCGTCGGCCTCAACTGCGCGCTCGGCGCGAAGGAGATGCGGCCCTACGTCGCCGAGCTCTCCCGCCTGGCCGACTCCTTCGTGTCGGCGTACCCGAACGCCGGCCTCCCCAACGCCTTCGGTGAGTACGACGAGGCGCCGTCCGACACCGCGGCCGTGCTCGAGGAGTTCGCCGAGGCCGGCTTCCTCAACATCGTCGGCGGCTGCTGCGGCACGACGCCGGACCACATCGCCGAGATCGCCAAGCGGATGGAGGGCCGCTCGGTCCGCCGCCCCGTCACCCTCGAGCCGGCCATGCGGCTCTCCGGCCTCGAGCCGTTCACGATCACCGAGGACAGCCTCTTCGTCAACGTCGGCGAGCGGACCAACATCACCGGCTCGGCCCGCTTCCGCAACCTGATCAAGGACGGCGACTACGACACCGCACTCTCCGTCGCCGCGCAGCAGGTCGAGGCCGGCGCGCAGGTCATCGACGTCAACATGGACGAGGGCATGATCGACGGCGTCGCCGCGATGGACCGCTTCCTCAAGCTGGTCGCCAGCGAGCCCGACATCAGCCGCGTCCCGGTGATGATCGACTCCTCCAAGTGGGAGGTCATCGAGGCCGGCCTGCGCTGCGTCCAGGGCAAGCCGATCGTCAACTCGATCTCCATGAAGGAGGGCGAGGACACGTTCCGCGAGCAGGCTCGCCTGTGCAGGAAGTACGGCGCCGCCGCGGTCGTCATGGCCTTCGACGAGGACGGCCAGGCCGACAACCTCGAGCGCCGCAAGCAGATCTGCGAGCGCGCCTACCGGATCCTCGTCGACGAGGTCGACTTCCCGCCCGAGGACATCATCTTCGACCCGAACGTGTTCGCGGTCGCGACCGGCATCGAGGAGCACGCCAGCTACGGCGTCGACTTCATCGAGGCGACCCGCTGGATCAAGCAGAACCTGCCCGGGGCCAAGGTGTCCGGCGGCATCTCGAACGTCTCGTTCAGCTTCCGCGGCAACAACCCGGTCCGCGAGGCGATCCACGCGGTGTTCCTGTTCCACGCCATCGAGGCGGGCCTCGACATGGGCATCGTCAACGCGGGCGCGCTGGTGCCGTACGACACCATCGACCCTGAACTGCGTGACGCGATCGAGGACGTCGTCCTCAACCGCACCGACGACTCGCTCGCCGCGACCGAGCGGCTGCTCGAGCTCGCCGAGGCCCACCGCGGCAACGGCGAGAAGGTCGAGGCCGCCGAGGAAGAGTGGCGCTCGCTGCCGGTCGGGGAGCGGATCACCCACGCCCTGGTGAAGGGCATCGACGGCTTCGTCGAGGGCGACACCGAGGAGCTGCGCCAGGAGATCGCCGCCCGCGGCGGGCGTCCCATCGAGGTCATCGAGGGTCCGCTGATGGACGGCATGAACGTCGTCGGCGACCTGTTCGGCGCCGGCAAGATGTTCCTTCCCCAGGTCGTGAAGTCGGCCCGGGTGATGAAGAAGGCCGTCGCCTACCTCATCCCGTTCATCGAGCAGGAGAAGGCAGCCAACCCCGAGCTGGCCAACGCCAAGGACACCAACGGCACCATCGTCCTCGCCACGGTGAAGGGCGACGTCCACGACATCGGCAAGAACATCGTCGGCGTCGTGCTGTCGTGCAACAACTACGAGGTCGTCGACCTCGGCGTGATGGTCCCGGCGCAGAAGATCCTCGACACCGCCCGCGAGGTCGGCGCCGACATCATCGGCCTCTCCGGCCTGATCACGCCCAGCCTCGACGAGATGGTCGGCTTCGCCACCGAGATGGAGCGCCTCGGCCTCGACATCCCGCTGCTCATCGGCGGCGCGACGACCTCGCGCGCCCACACGGCGGTCAAGGTCGACCCGAAGTACTCCGGCCCCGTGGTGTGGGTCAAGGACGCCTCCCGCTCGGTCCCGACCGCGGCCGCGCTGCTCGACGACCGCCAGCGCCCGGCTCTGCTGGAGACCACGAAGGCCGACTACGACTCGCTGCGCGCCCGTCACTCCCAGAAGTCCGAGCGGCCGCAGCTGTCCTTCCAGGACGCGAAGGCCAACGCCACCCCGATCGACTGGACCGGCTACGCCCCGCCGCAGCCGCGCACGCCGGGCGTCCACGTCCTCGCCGACTACGACCTCACCGAGCTGCGCGACTTCATCGACTGGCAGCCGTTCTTCAACGCGTGGGAGATGAAGGGCAAGTTCCCCGACATCCTCAACAGCCCCACGCTCGGCGAGGCCGCCCGCAAGCTGTACGAGGACGCGCAGGCCATGCTCGACCGGCTGGTCGAGGAGAAGTGGCTGACCGCCAACGGCGTCTACGGCCTCTTTCCCGCCGCGAGCACGGGCGAGGACGTGCTGGTCTACGAGGACGACACCCGCACCACCGTCCGCAGCACGCTGCACCAGCTCCGCCAGCAGGGCCAGCACCGCGCCGGCATCCCGAACCGCTCGCTCGCCGACTTCGTCGCTCCGGTCGGCGCCGACCTCGCCGGCGGTGGGGACTGGGTCGGGGCGTTCGCGGTGACCGCTGGCCTGGGCACGACCGAGCGGATCATGGCGTTCAAGGAGGACCTCGACGACTACTCGGCGATCCTCCTCGAGGCGCTCGCCGACCGGCTCGCGGAGGCGTTCGCGGAGCGGCTCCACCAGCGGGTGCGCACCGAGTTCTGGGCGCACGTGCCGGAGGAGCAGCTGACCAACGAGGACCTGATCGCCGAGAAGTACACCGGCATCCGGCCCGCCCCGGGTTACCCCGCGTGCCCGGACCACACGGAGAAGCGCACCATCTGGGAGCTCCTCGACGTCCAGGCCAGCACCGGCATCGAGCTCACCGAGTCGATGGCGATGTGGCCCGGCGCCTCCGTGTCCGGCATCTACTACAGCCACCCGGAGGCGCAGTACTTCGTCGTCGGTCGGCTCGGTCGCGACCAGGTCGAGGACTACGCCGCCCGCAAGGGCTGGAGCGTCACCGAGGCCGAGAAGTGGCTCTCGCCGAACCTCGGCTACGACCCGGACGACTGAGCCGACTGAGCCGACCGGGCCGACCGAGCACCCGTCACGCCGTGGACCCTGTGCTGACGGCGGCCGCCGCGATCGCCAGGTAGACCCCGGCGACCGGCAGCCGCCGCAGCCGCGGGTGCCGCGGCGTGCTCCCGCCACCCCGCGCAGCGCGTCGGGTGCGCAGCCGCCTGCCCAGCGCACCGGCCCCGACGGCGTACCCGAGGTCGATCGCGAGTGCCACCAGGACGGTCACCAGCCCGAGCACCAGCACCTCGGCCTGCGCTCGCGCACCGGTCGCGCCGGGGGAGAGGAACTGCGGGAGGAAGGCCAGGAAGAACAGCGCGACCTTCGGGTTGAGCAGGTTCATCAGCAGCCCGTCGGCGTACACCCGGCGCAGTGACGCCGGGGGTTGGTCCAGCCGTCCCGGGGCGCCGTCCTGGCGGCGGCGCAGCTCGCGGACGGCGAGGTGGACCAGGTAGGCCGCGCCGAGGTAGCGCAGCACGGCGAACGTCACCGGGCTGGCGGCGATGAGCGCCGAGAGCCCGAGCGCGGTGGCGAAGGCCCACACCGCCGTGCCGCTCTCGACGCCGAGCACCGACACCACCCCGGCCCGCGTGCCGTGCGCCAGGCTGAGGGTGGTGATGTAGACGATGTTCGGGCCCGGCATGCCGACCAGGACCACCGACGCAGCAGCGAAGGCGACCAGCTGGGTGGGTTCGAGGACCATGCTCATCGGGGTGCTCCGTCCGTGTGTCCGGCGTTTCCCCTAGCGTTGGTGACGAGCGCCCGGCGCGCCCGGGCCAATGGAGGCGCAAGTGGACCGTTTTCGGGACCCCGACCAGCTCGCCCGCCTGCTCGGCGACTGGATGACGACGCCCGGTGCGCTCTACCGCCAGCTCGCCACGGCGCTGGCAGCAGCCGTCGAGGCGGGGGACCTGGTTGCCGGAGACCGGCTGCCGTCCGAGCGCGACCTCGCCCGCTCCCTGCACGTCAGCCGCGCCACGGTGGTCGCGGCGTACGACGAGTTGCGGGGTCGTGGTGTGGTCGAGAGCCGGCAGGGGAGCGGCACCCGGGTCGCCCCGCCCACCGAACGCACACCGGCCGCCGTCACCCGACGGCTGCGGCGGGGCCTGGCGACCGGCACCGTCCGCCGCTTCGACGCCCCGGAGGGCGACGTCATCTCGATGCGGCACGCGCTCGAGGCGGGTGACCCGCGGATCGCGACTGCGCTGTCCGCGGTGCTCGACGAGGACCTGCCGGTGCTGCTCGACCAGCCCGGCTACGCGCCCCGCGGGCTCCCTGCGCTCCGGCGCGCGGTCGCCGACCACCACACCCGCCACGAACTGCCGACGTCCCCCGACCAGGTGCTGATCACCACCGGCACCCAGCAGGCGATCTCCCTCGCCGCCCAGCTGCTGCTCGACCGCGGCGCCACCGTCGCGGTCGAGTCACCGAGCTGGCCGGGCTGCTTCGACACCTTCAGCGCAGTCGGGGCCCGCATGGTCGGCGTACCCCTCGACGACGACGGCCTGCGCACCGACCGGCTGCGCGAGGTCCTCGACGCGGAGCAGGTCTCCGCGCTCTTCGTCATGCCGACCTTCCACAACCCGACCGGCACGCTCATGTCGGCGACCCGGCGGCGTGAGGTCGCCGAGCTGGCCGCACAGCGCGGCGTCCCGGTCGTCGAGGACCTCGCCTACTCGACCGCGCTCACCGCCCCGTCCTCCCGCCCGCCGCCGCTGGCGGCGTTCACGCCCGACGCCGGCCGCGTCCTCACCGTGGGCTCGCTGTCGAAGGCGCTCTGGGCCGGCCTGCGGGTCGGCTGGGTCCGGGCCAGCGCCGCGGACGTCGAACGCCTCGGCCTGCTCAAGGCCAACGCCGACATGGGCACCCCGCTCCTCGAGCAGGCGGTCGCCGCCCGCCTGCTGCCCGACCTGCCCGCGTTCGCGGCCGACCGCACCGCCGACGCCCGCGGGCGCCTCGCCCATGCCGCCGCCCTGATGGCCGAGCACCTGCCCGACTGGCAGTGGCGCGAGCCCGCGGGCGGCACGGCCCTGTGGGTCCGGCTGCCCGAGTACGACGCCTCCGTGCTCGCCCGGGTCGCGCTCCGCCACGGGGTCGAGGTCACCCCGGGCCGCGAGACCGACCCGACCGGCGCGTGGGACGACCACCTGCGGCTGCCGTTCACCTTCCCCCCGGACGTCATGGCCGAGGCGGTCCGCCGCCTCGCCGCGGCCGACGCCGAGGTCCGCGGCTGAAGCCCGGTCGGGGCACCCTCACCAGGCGACCGGGAAATTGAAGGACCCCGCAGGCGTCTCGGGTCACCTGCGGGGTCGGGTCCCATGATGGCGCAGCGCAGGCCGCTTGTCCCGGGAACGAACGAAATCCGGCAGAAATCCTGTCCGACTGCGAGCACGGCAGCTCCGTCGGACCCTGCTGGAATGATCGGTCCATGTCAGGAGCGCCGTTCACGACGAACTTCCCCCGCCCCGAGGACCTGCTGGCGGGCATGGACCTCGACGACGTCGACGACCTGGAGACACTCCTGATGATGGCGATCGACCGTCCCCTCACGCTCGTGCCCGAGGAGGTCGACGGCGGCCCCGGGATCGAGGTCGTGGTCCACAGCGACGACTGCTCGATCGGGACCGTCGTGCCGTTCCCGGTGAGCGTCGCCGAGCTCGTCCGCACGGCCGCCGAGACCGCGGTCGACGTGGGCACGTGGACCGGCGCAGGCGTCACGCGGGGCGACCCGCCGGACTTCCGGGCGCTGCCTGACGGCGACCTGGTGGCCGTGCTGCAGGACGCGCTGGGCAGGACCCGCCTGCTCAACCTCCTCGACGGCGGTGACGAGGACCTCGGGTGAGCCGCGCGAGGTGACCGTCGGGGGAGGTGCCGCTGCTGCCAGCGCCTAGGGTGGGAGGCCGGACGTACCGACCGCATCGAGCCCGGAGGACACCCTGAGCACGCCACCCCCTCGTGGATCCGCTGACCCGACCGACACCGGTGGCCGGCGACTGCCGGCCGCCGTGCTGTGGGACATGGACGGCACGCTGGTCGACACCGAGCCGTACTGGATGGCGACGGAGACCGCGATCGCCGAGGAGCACGGCGGGACGTGGACGCACGAGGACGCGATGAGCCTGGTCGGCAACGACCTGCTCACGTCGGGGCGCTACATCAAGGACCGGCTCGGGCTCGACCAGTCGCCCGAGGAGGTCGTCGAGCTGCTGCTCGACGGCGTGGTGGCGAAGGTGCGCCACGCGGTGCCGTGGTGCGCGGGGTCGCGGGAGCTGCTGCTCGCGCTCCGGAAGGCCGGCGTGCCGTGCGGCTTGGTCACGATGTCGTACGAACGCTTCGTGGCGCCGATCCTCGAGCACCTGCCGCCGGAGACGTTCCGGGTGATCGTGACCGGTGACATGGTCAGCCAGGGCAAGCCGCACCCCGAGGCCTACCTCACCGCGGCGGCCGCCCTCGGCGTCGACGCGGCGGACTGCGTCGCGATCGAGGACTCGCCGACCGGAGCCCGCTCGGCCGAGTCGGCCGGGTGCCGCGTCCTGGTGGTGCCGAACCACGTGCCCGTGCCCGAGGGGCCGCAGCGGGTCTTCCGCGACACCCTCGAGGGCCTCACCCCCGAGGACCTGGCTGCCCTGTGACGTCGACCGGCTCCCCGGCCGCGTCGGGCTCGGGCTCGGTCTCTGGCCACGGCGGGGGAGTGCCGCCGTACGCCGGGCAGCGGACCTGGTGGGAGCACCAGGTGCAGCCGGCTCCCTTGCGCGGCTGGAACTCCCGGAGCTCGGTGGCGGCGCGGATCGCGTCCCAGACCGCGAGCACCTTGCGCTCGGTGGCGAGCAGGTCCTGCTCGTCGGGCTCGTAGGTCAGCACCTCGCTGTTGCCGAGGTAGACCAGCTGGAGCACCTTGGGCACGACGCCGCGCATCCGCCACAGCACCAGGGCGTAGAAGCGGAGCTGGAAGAGGGCCTTGGCCTCGAACATCACGTGCGGCGAGGCGCCGGACTTGTAGTCGACGACCCGGATGGCGCCGTCGGGGGCGACGTCGACCCGGTCGATGACGCCGCGGAGGAGCAGCTTGCTGTCGGTCAGCGTCTCGACGTACAGCTCACGCTCGGCCGGCTCGAGCCGGCGCGGGTCCTCGAGCGAGAAGTAGCGGGCGAGCACCTCGCGGCACGACGCCAGCCAGCCGACGATCTCGGGGCCGTCCTCGGGGAACATCGACGCCACCGCGGGCTCGACCTCCTGCAGCTCCGCCCACGCCGGCTCCAGCATCGTCTCGGCGCGCTCGGGCGTGCGCTCGGCGGCGGGCAGGTCGAAGAGCTGCTCCAGCACCCGGTGCACCACCGTGCCGCGCACGGCCGCCGGGGAGGGTGGCTCCGGGAGCCGGTCGATGCTGCGGAAGCGGTACTGCAGCGGGCAGTTGAGGAAGTCGGCCACCCGCGACGGCGAGAGCGCGCCCAGCACGTCGACGCCGTCGACGCGCGTGCCCCGCCGCTCCGCCGGGTCGGCCGGCTCGACACCGGTCGGCGCTGGTGTGGTCGTCATGGCTCGACCCTAGGCGAGCCCTCCGACACTGCCTCGACCCTGCCTCGACACTGCCTCGGCGCAACCGGTGGCGGCGGCCCGGATAGCCTCGCAGTGTGTCGACCTCCCGCCCCGCCCCGCCGCGCCCTCCCGTCCCGCGCGGCATGTTCCGGATCGGCCGGATCGCGGGCAGCGACGTGCTCGTCTCGACGTCGTGGTTCCTCGTCGCCGCCCTGATCGCCTGGATCATGGGCCCGCGAGTGGACCAGGTACAGCCCGGTCTGGGCGGCTGGAAGTACGTCGTCGGGCTGGCGTTCGCGATGGCCCTCTACCTGGCGATCCTGCTGCACGAGGCGTCGCACGCGCTGATGGCGCGGCGGTTCGGGTTCCGCGTCGAGTCGATCACCCTGCACTTCCTCGGCGGCGCCACCGCGATCGACGGCGAGGCCCGCCGCCCGGGCCAGGAGTTCTGGATCGCGGTGGTCGGCCCGATCACGTCGCTCGCGGTCGGCGCCGCCGCCCTGGGCCTGTGGTACCTCACCCCCGAGGGCCTGCTGCTCCTCGTCATCGAGGGCCTCGCCGGCGCGAACATCATCATCGGCGTCCTCAACCTCGTCCCCGGACTGCCGCTCGACGGCGGGCGGGTGCTCAAGGCCGGCATCTGGGCCGTCACCGGCAAGGTGCACACCGGCACTGTCGTGGCCGCCTGGGGTGGCCGGGTCGTCGCGCTCGCGGTGGCGGCGTGGGCGGTGCTCAGCGCCGGGCAGGGGTACGTCGTCAACCCGATCGTGCTCGCGATCGTCGCGGTCTTCCTGTGGACGGGCGCGAGCCAGTCGATCGCTGCAGCGAAGGTCGTGCGCCAGCTCTCGACCGTGGCCGCCCGGGACCTCGCCCGGGCCGCCCTGACGGTCCCCGAGGACCTGCCGCTGGCCGAGGCGCTGCGCCGGGCCGAGGAGGCCGGCGTGCGCGGCATCGTCACCACGACCTCCGCCGGCCGTCCCGTCGGCGTGGTCTCCGAGGAGGCCGTTCGCGCCGTCCCGGTCGAGCGGACGCCGTGGGTCGCCGTGTCCACCGTCGCCCGCACCGTCACCGACGGTCGCGCCCTGCCCCTGGGCATCGCCGGCGACGACCTGCTGGCCGCGCTGCGCCGGACCCCGTCCTCGGAGTACGTCCTCGTCGGCGAGGACGGCCGCGTCGCCGGCGTGCTCGCGACGGCCGACATCATCCGGGCGATGCGGAACCGATAGATTGCGCCGGTGAGCGACGCAACCCCCGACGTACCCCAGGACGCCTGGTCCGGCGTGCACCGCGGCCCCCTGCGCGCAGGGGAGTGGGTCCGCCTCGTGGACGCCAAGGGCCGCAAGCACAACTTCGCGCTCGAGCCAGGCAAGCGGTTCTTCTCCAACAAGGGCCACATCGAGCACGACGAGCTGATCGGCCGCGAGGAGGGCTTCACCGTCACCTCCTCGATCGGCGGTGAGTACCTCGTCTTCCGGCCGCTGCTGTCGGAGTACGTCGTGTCCATGCCGCGCGGCGCGGCCGTGGTCTACCCCAAGGACTCGGCGCAGATCATCGCGATGGCCGACATCTTCCCGGGCGCCCACGTCGTCGAAGCCGGCGTCGGCTCCGGCGCGCTGACCTGCTCGCTGCTGCGCGCCGTGGGCCCGCACGGCCGCGTGTCGTCGTACGAGCGCCGCGAGGAGTTCGCCGACGTCGCGCGCCGCAACGTCACCCAGTTCTTCGGCGGCGACCACCCCGCCTGGCAGCTCACCCTCGGCGACCTCGCCGAGGCGCTGCCGGCGTCGGGGGAGCGCTGCGACCGGATCATCCTCGACATGCTCGCGCCGTGGGACTGCCTCGACGCCGCCGCCGACGCCCTGCTGCCCGGCGGCATCGTCTGCGCGTACGTCGCCACCACGACCCAGCTGTCGAAGTTCGTCGAGGCCGTCCGGGTCCACGGCGGCTTCACCGAGCCCAGCCCGTGGGAGTCGCTGGTCCGCGACTGGCACGTCGAGGGCCTCGCCGTGCGCCCCGGCCACAAGATGATCGGCCACACCGCCTTCCTCGTCACCGCCCGCCGCATGGCCCCGGGCCAGCGGGCCCCGCTGAAGAAGCGCCGTCCTGCCCCGGGCGCGTACGGGCCGGACTACACCGGCCCCCGCCCGCCGGGCGTGCCCGGCGGGCCGGCCGAGGAGGAGTGAGGCCGGGCTGGCCGGAGGGTTGCGGTTTGGTCCCAAACCGCAACAAATCCGGGCCTGGAGCTGCAGTTTCTGCCCAATCGTGGACCTCCCGGGCCGACCAGGCAGCCAACTGGAGGCTCCGGCCAGACCACGCCGTGTCGACCGGGCACGGACATTGCGGTTTGGTCCCAAACGGCAGGAATCAGGCCTGAGAACCTGCAGTTCCTGCCCAATCGGCACTCCACAACCCCCACGCGCCCCGCAACCGAATCGTTGCCGTCCAGGCGTGGCGAACCACTTCCCTCCACCACCCTCGCGAGTAGGGTCGGGACAGGAGGTGTGCCACATGACGAGCACGGGAGAAGGCACGGGTAGCCACCGCTCTCCGAGCCGCGAGGAGCTGGAGGAGCAGGTCCGGTACCTCGAGGGCGAGGTTCACGACCTGCGCCGCCGGATGACCGAGGCGCCGGGCGGCGGCAGCCGCTCGCTCGAGATGAGGCTCGCCGACGCCCAGCGCTCGCTGGCCGCGGTGACCGCCCAGAACGAGCGCCTGGCCAGCACGCTGCGCGACGCGCGCGACCAGATCATGAAGCTGAAGGAGGAGGTCGACCGGCTCGCGCAGCCGCCGGCCGGCTTCGGCACCTTCCTGCAGCGCAACGAGGACGACTCGGTCGACGTGTTCACCGGCGGGCGCAAGCTCCGGGTGAGCGTGAGCCCGGCGGTCGACCTCGACACCCTGCGGCGCGGCCAGGAGGTCATGCTCAACGAGGCCCTCAACGTCGTCGCCGCCTTCGACTACGAGACGGTCGGCGAGGTCGTCATGCTCAAAGAGGTGCTCGCCGACGGCGAGCGCGTCCTGGTCATCGCCAACGCCGACGAGGAGCGGGTGGTCCGGCTGGCGGAGCCGCTGCTCGACGAGACGCTGCGCGCCGGCGACTCGCTGCTGCTGGACTCCCGCGCCGGCTACGTCTACGAGAAGGTCCCCAAGTCGGAGGTCGAGGAGCTGGTCCTCGAGGAGGTTCCCGACATCACCTACGAGACCATCGGCGGCCTGGGCAACCAGATCGAGATGATCCAGGACGCGGTCGAGCTGCCGTACCTCCACCCCGAGCTGTTCGCCGAGCACGAGCTCAAGCCGCCGAAGGGCATCCTGCTCTACGGCCCGCCGGGCTGCGGCAAGACGCTGATCGCCAAGGCGGTCGCCAACTCGCTGGCGAAGAAGGTCGCGGCGAAGACGGGCGCGGAGGGGAAGTCGTACTTCCTCAACATCAAGGGCCCCGAGCTGCTCAACAAGTACGTCGGCGAGACGGAGCGCCACATCCGGCTGGTGTTCCAGCGGGCCCGTGAGAAGGCCAGCTCGGGCACGCCGGTCATCGTGTTCTTCGACGAGATGGACTCCCTGTTCCGCACCCGCGGCTCGGGCGTCTCCTCCGACGTCGAGAACACGATCGTCCCGCAGCTGCTCAGCGAGATCGACGGTGTCGAGCTGCTGGAGAACGTCCTGGTCATCGGCGCCTCGAACCGCGAGGACATGATCGACCCGGCGATCCTGCGCCCGGGCCGGCTCGACGTGAAGATCAAGATCGAGCGCCCCGACGCGGAGTCGGCGCGCGACATCTTCAGCAAGTACCTCACGCCGAGCCTGCCGGTCCACCCCGACGACATCGCCGAGTTCGGCGGCAACAAGGACAGCGCCGTCGCCGGCATGATCCGTGCGACCGTGGAGCGGATGTACGCCGAGACCGAGGAGAACCGCTTCCTCGAGGTGACCTACGCCAACGGCGACAAGGAGGTCCTCTACTTCAAGGACTTCAACTCCGGCGCCATGATCCAGAACATCGTCGACCGGGCGAAGAAGATGGCCATCAAGGACTTCCTCGACCACGACCAGAAGGGCCTGCGGGTCTCGCACCTGCTCCAGGCCTGCGTCGACGAGTTCAAGGAGAACGAGGACCTGCCCAACACGACCAACCCCGACGACTGGGCGCGGATCTCGGGCAAGAAGGGCGAGCGGATCGTGTTCATCCGCACGCTCATCACCGGCAAGCAGGGCACCGAGCCCGGCCGGTCGATCGACACGGTCAGCAACACGGGTCAATATCTCTGACATCTGTTGGTGGGACCTGAGAAGGTGGTCCCGCACGCAACCGACTACTCCTGAAGGAGCCACCTGTGGTCAAGAAGCTCGCCATCGTCGTCCTCGTCGCGCTCGGCGTCACCGCTGCGGTGAAGGTCGCCAAGTCCCGCTGACCAGGACCTGACGTCACGCCCCGGCACGCTCGCGTGCCGGGGCGTCGTCGTACCCTGCCGCCCATGCGTGTTCTCGGACGCTCCCGCCCGCGCGCCCTCGCCCTCCGGCCGGTCGTTGCCGGCGCCCTCGCCGTCGTTCTCGCGGCCGGGCTGGCGGGCTGCAGCTCCGGCGACGCCGACCCGGACCGCCCCGGCGACGCCGCCCCGGCGGGGGAGGCGACCGAGTCGGCGGAGCCGACCCTCGCGGACCGCTTCTACCCGGACGTCACCCCGGACCGGGTGAGGGTCGGGCCTGCCGACTACGCCGACCCGTGCCAGCTGCTGCCGCCGCGCGACGTGATCCGGCTGTTCGGGATCGTGCCGACCAGCGGCGTGTGGCAGACGACCACCGTGCGCTCGCGGCCCGTCGGGGACGCCCCGGACGCGGAGTGCTGGTACCTCCAGAACGGGTTCAAGGTGAAGGCCGAGCCGTCCACCACCCGGCAGGGTGCGCTCTCGAGCGCGCGCTGGCGGGCCCGGCGGATCGGGGACGGCACGTGGTTCACCGTCTACCAGCCCGGCGCCGAGTTCGGGAAGCTCATCGAGGAGCTGCGCGGCTCGTCGCCTGTCGAGGCGATCTACCGGTTCGTCGACGGTACGACGACCTACTCGCTCGAGGTCGAGCTGCCCGCGACCGCGCCGGAGGAGCACTTCCACGGCCCGGCGCGCCGCGCGATCCGCCTGGTCCGCACGCGGCTCGCGCAGCGCGACACGTTGCCCCAGGACCTGCTGGGACCGGTGCTGCGCGGCGAGCCGTACGCCCGGGGCACGCGCATCCTCGACGCCTGTGACCTGCTCTCCGAGCCGGTGCTGGAGGGGCTCACCGGCGCAGCGAACCCGAAGCCGACGCTGACCAACACCACCGTCGGCTGGCGCCACGAGCGCGGCACCCACCCGGACCCGAAGAAGTGGGCGTCGCCGTACACGACCTGCGCGTGGGGGACCGGCGAGCGCGACGCGCCGGACGAGTACGACGTCGAGCTGTCCGTGCGATCGCACCCGGACCTCCGGGAGGCCAACCGGTCGTTCGCTGCCTGGCTGTCCCGGGGCGGGCGCGAGGAGTCGTCCCTCGACCCGCCGAGCGTCGCCGACGTGGACCGTGGCGGGTGCTACTCCTCGACCCAGGTCGGCCAGCGGGTCCGGTGCCTGCTCATGGCCCGCAAGCACGTCATCGAGCTGACCGTCCGCACCGGCGACAGGGCACCGATCCGCACCGAGCCGGACATGGCCGAGACCCTCGCCGCGGTCGTCGAGCGGGTCCGGGAGCAGGCCGGCTGACCGGGCTACCGGGCGTGGCACGCGGGTCAGCGGCGGTCAGTGGCGGGCCAGGGCCTGTCAGCGGCTGCGCAGGTACCAGGCCCGGAACAGGTGATAGGCACCGAAGCACGCCAGGCCCACGGCGACCACGGCGATCAGCCACGGCCCGAGCGGCTCGTCGCGGAACTTGACGATGGCCTGGTCCAGCCCTCCGGACTCGTCCGGGTCGTGCTCGACGGCGGCGCGGGCCAGCAGGAAGGCGATCACGCCGAACGCGACACCGCGGCTGACGTAGCCCGCCCGGGCCAGGATCGTCACCACCCGGCCCACGTCACCGGTGCGCCCCTCCACCTCCACGTCCTTCTCCCACCGGTCGCTGAGTCCGCGGTACGCGCTGGCTGCCGCCACGCCGAGCACGACCGCCGCGGCGAGCAGGACGATCGCAGGACCGAACGGGAGGTCGAGGACCTTCGCGGTGACCCCCTGGCCGCCCCCGCCACCGGACCCGCCGGACGAGCCGCCGTCGCCGAGCGCGGTGCGCACGGCCAGCACGGCGAGGCTGGCGAACACGACCGTGCGACCGGCGGAGCCGGCGCGACCGGCCCAGCGCCGCAGGCCGTCCTCGTCGCCGTGCCCGCCGACCGCCTCACAGGCCTGCCAGACCGCGAGCGCCGACATGCCCAGGGCCACCAGCCACAGGGCGAGCGAGCCGAGCGGCTTCTCCGCGATCTCCTGCAGCGCGCCCGCGCCGGAGGCGGACCCGGACGGGTCGCCGAGCGCGAGCTGGGCGGCGAGCCAGCCGACGAGGAGGTACACGACGCCGTACGTGACCATCCCGACGCGTGCCAGGCGGTCGAGGACCGGGTGGTCCTGCGCCTGCTGCGCCTTGCGCTGGGCTGCTTCCCCCGGAGCAGTCATGGTGCCCTCCTGCCGACGTCGTGACGACGTCCCTCAACGGGAGAACTACCCGTCAGTCGCCCCTGCATCCTGTCCTCGTGTGCGTAGGCTGGACGCATGAGCGTGCGCCGAGTGATGGGCACCGAGGTCGAGTACGGCATCTCGGTCCAGGGGCAGCCGACCGCGAACCCGATGGTCGCCTCGTCCCAGGTGGTGAACGCGTACGCCACGGCGACGGTGCGGGCCCGGCGGGCCCGGTGGGACTTCGAGGAGGAGTCGCCGCTGCGCGACGCCCGGGGCTTCGACATGTCGCGGCAGGTCGCCGACCCGACCCAGCTCACCGACGAGGACCTCGGCCTCGCCAACGTGATCCTGACCAACGGAGCGCGGCTGTACGTCGACCACGCCCACCCGGAGTACTCCACGCCCGAGGTGGTCACACCGCTCGACGTCGTGCGCTGGGACAAGGCGGGGGAGCAGGTCATGCTCGACGCCGCGCGGCTGGCGCAGAACCTGCCCGGCAACCCGGCGATCGTGCTCTACAAGAACAACACCGACAACAAGGGTGCGTCGTACGGCGCGCACGAGAACTACCTGATGCGGCGCTCCACCCCGTTCGCCGACATCGTCAAGCACCTGACGCCGTTCTTCATCAGCCGGCAGGTGTTCTGCGGCGCCGGCCGCGTCGGCAAGGGCCAGGACGGGCGCGGCGAGGGCTTCCAGGTCAGCCAGCGCGCCGACTTCTTCGAGGTCGAGGTCGGGCTCGAGACCACCCTCAAGCGCCCGATCATCAACACCCGCGACGAGCCGCACGCCGACCCGGAGAAGTACCGCCGACTGCATGTCATCATCGGCGACGCGAACCTGTCCGAGATCGCGTCTTACCTCAAGGTCGGCACGACCGCGCTCGTGCTGGCGATGATCGAGGACCGGTTCATCAGCCGTGACCTGACCGTCGACCTGCCGGTCGCGTCCCTGCGGGCGGTCTCCCACGACCCGACCCTGCGCCACGAGGTCACCCTCGCGGACGGGCGCCGGCTGACCGGCGTCCAGCTGCAGCTGGAGTACCTCGACCTGGCGAAGAAGTTCGTCGAGGACCGCTACGGCGCCGACGCCGACCCGCAGACCGTCGACGTCCTGGCCCGCTGGGAGGACGTGCTGAACCGGCTCGAGTCCGACCCGATGTCCCTGGCCGACCAGCTCGACTGGGTCGCCAAGCTCAAGCTGCTCGAGCAGTACCGCTCCCGCGACGGGCTGGCCTGGGACGACGCCAAGCTGCAGCTCATCGACTACCAGTACTCCGACATCCGCCCGGAGAAGGGGCTCTACCACCGACTGGTGAAGGCGGGACGGATCCAGCGGCTGCTGACCGACGACGAGGTCGACGCGGCGATGACCAACCCGCCCGCGGAGACCCGCGCGTACTTCCGCGGCCGCTGCCTGGAGAAGTACGCCAGCGACATCGCCGCCGCGTCGTGGGACTCGGTCATCTTCGACCTCCCCGGCCGCGAGTCGCTGCAGCGTGTGCCGACCATCGACCCCATGCGCGGGACCCGGGCTCACGTGGGCGAGCTGATCGACTCGTGCGAGACGGCTGAGCAACTCGTCCGCGCACTCAGCCGGTGAGTGGATAGGGTTGAGCCATGGCCCAGGAGCAGAAGCAGCCCCGCAAGGCGGAGGAGACCGAGGAGGCGACCGAGACGGTCGCCGAGTCCGACGTCGCTGAGCGCAAGGAGGCACTCGACGAGGACGTGGACGCGATCCTCGACGAGATCGACGACGTGCTCGAGTCGAACGCCGAGGACTTCGTGAAGTCGTTCATCCAGAAGGGCGGGGAGTAGGCCCGGATGAGCGACGCGCGCATCCCGGGCGCCTTCCTGCGCCCGGGCACCTCCTCCTTCAGCGACTTCCTCGCCGAGAACGCCCCCGACCTGCTGCCCGCGCGGCGCTCGCTGCCCGCCGGCAGTGCCGCCGAGCTCGCCCCGCACGGCACCACGATCGTCGCCGCGACCTTCCCCGGCGGCCTGGTCATGGCCGGTGACCGCCGCGCCACAATGGGCAACGTCATCGCCCAGCGCGACATCGAGAAGGTCTTCCCGGCCGACGAGTACTCCCTCGTCGGGATCGCCGGCACGGCCGGCCTCGCGGTCGAGATGGTCCGCCTCTTCCAGGTCGAGCTCGAGCACTACGAGAAGATCGAGGGCACGATCCTGTCGCTGGACGGCAAGGCGAACCGGCTCTCGGCACTGATCCGCGCGAACCTGGGGATGGCGATGCAGGGCCTCGCCGTCGTACCCATGTTCGCCGGCTACGACCTCGACCGGGGCATCGGCCGGATCTTCGGCTACGACGTCACCGGCGGCCGCCACGAGGAGCTGTCGTTCTTCTCCGTCGGCTCCGGCTCGCTGTTCGCCCGCGGCGCGATGAAGAAGCTCTACCGCCCCGACCTCAGCCAGGACGACGCTGTCCGCGTCTGCCTGCAGGCGCTGTACGACGCCGCGGACGACGACTCCGCGACCGGCGGCCCCGACCTGACCCGCCGGATCTTCCCGGTCGTGTGGGTCGTCACCGCCGACGGCGTCCAGCGGCTGCCCGACGAGACCCTGTCCACGCTGGCCGACCAGATGGTCGACGCCCGGATGGCGCGGCCCGACGGCCCCGTCGCCCCGCTGCCCGGCAGTGGAGAGGAGCCCCAGGCATGAGCACCCCGTTCTACGTCTCGCCCGAGCAGCTGATGAAGGACCGGGCGGACTTCGCCCGCAAGGGCATCGCCCGTGGCCGGTCCCTCGCCGCCGTGCAGTACGCCGACGGCGTTCTCCTCGTGACCGAGAACCCCTCGCAGGCCCTGCACAAGGTCTCCGAGCTCTACGACCGCCTCGCGTTCGCCGCGGTCGGTCGCTACAACGAGTTCGAGAACCTCCGCATCGCCGGCGTGCGGCTCGCCGACATGCGCGGCTACGCCTACGACCGTCGCGACGTCACCGGCCGCGGCCTGGCCAACGCCTACGCCCAGACCCTCGGCACGATCTTCTCCTCCGGCGGCGAGAAGCCCTACGAGGTCGAGATCTTCGTCGCCGAGGTCGGTGAGACCGCCGCCGACGACCAGATCTACCGCCTCACCTACGAGGGCCGCGTCGCCGACGAGCACGGCTTCGCGGTCATGGGCGGGGACGCGGACACCGTGGCGTCGTACCTCAAGGAGCACTACACCGAGGGCGCCGACCTCGCGAGCGCGCTGCGCGTGGCCGTCGCCGCGCTCGGCCACAGCGCCGACGGCGGCCAGGTGCAGGACCGGGTCATCCCGGTCGAGGACCTCGAGGTCGCCGTGCTCGACCGGACCCGGGTGCAGCCGCGCAAGTTCCGCCGCATCCTCCCGGCCCGGCTCGACGAGCTGCTGGGCGAGCGGGGTCCGGCCCAGACCGCCCCCGCTGGCCACACCTCGGAGACGCCCACGGACCTCCCGCCCACCCCTGGTGCGGGAGACGGGGAACCGCCGGTCGCGCCGCCGGTGTAGGGCTGGGGCTGCGGGCTGGTCCGGGCATTGCGGTTTGGTCCCAAACCGCAACAAATTGGGGGCTGGAGCTGCAGTTCCTGCCCAATCGGTGCCTCACGGGGCGCGAGTCAGCGACGTCGTACGGCGGCCATCCACAGCCCGGGGGCCGGCGGGTTGAAACCGGATGCGCGTCCGTCGACAGTTCGTCCATGGAAGTCGGGCCCGACGGGGCGATTCGCGGGCAGGTGCGCCAGACGGGGCACTGGCGGGTGCTGCACGGGCTCTACCGCGTCGAGACCCGCCACCTGTCGCCGTGGGAGAACTTCCTGCTCGACCTGAGCGCGCTGCGGATGGTGCTGCCTGAGGACGCGGTCTTCACCCACGTGACCGCGGCGAGGTTGCTCGGGTGGCAGCTGCCGGCACTGCCGCAGCAGGTGCCGTTCTTCGTGGCCGTCCGCAGCGAGAACCGCCCGCGACGCCCCGGCCTGGTCTGCTCGCGGCTGACGCACGAGGCACGCACCGGCGTCGTGCACGGGCTGCCGGTCGACGCGCCTGCCGAGATCCTCCTCCGGGCCGCGCGCGACCTCGGCGAGCTCGACCTCGCCATCATGGTCGACTCCGCCGCCCGTCTCGGCCACCTCGACGAGGAGGCCATCGACGAGGTACTGGCGTCGCGGCGGCCGGGCACTCGTCTCCTCCGCAAGGTGTGGCTCAGCCGCGACGCACGCTCCGAGTCGGCGGGCGAGACATTGCTGCGTCGGTTCCACGAGTCCATGGAGGTGGCCACCGAGTCGCAGGTCGACCTCCACGACGACGCCGGCCGCTTCATCGCCCGAGCCGACCTGATCGTGTCCGGGACGAAGCAGGTCCACGAGTACGACGGTGCCGGGCACCGGACGCCGAAGGTGCACCGTCACGATCTGCGTCGGGAACGGGCGCTGGTGAACCACGGGTACGCCCGTCGCGGCTACACCCTCGACGACCTGCTCAACCATGCGGGCGTCCGTGATGAACGAGCTGGACCGGCTGCTCGGGCGCTCGCAGCAGGCCCGCCGACTCCTGGCGTGGCGCAACCTCGTGCGCGACTCCCTCTACGGACCAGACGGCCGCGAGCGGGTGATGAACCGGTGGTACCGGTCCACCACCCCCGTCGTTTGGTCACGAACTGCATGATCCGGAGCCGGTTTCCTGCGGTTTGGGACCAAACCGCAGCACCCTAGGCCTACCCCAACGGCTTCGTCGCCGGCCCCTCCAGAACCTCCCCGTCAGCCCGGAAGCGCGAGCCGTGCAGGGGGCAGTCCCAGGACCGGTCGGCGTCGTTCCACTGCAGGACACCGCCGAGGTGGGTGCACAGGGGCGGCTGGTCCTTGCGGAAGGGGCGGGAGGCGAGGCCGCAGGCCATGTGCCAGCCGACCTCGGCGTTGTACATCGCGGCTCGGCCGGCGCCGAGGACCTCGCGCGGGGCCCAGGTGCGCAGCGCCGAGCCCCAGTGCGGGACGTTGCCGCCGAGGATGTCGGCAGCGAGGAGCAGCGCTGCGGCGGGGGATGTGCTCATGCCCCACTTGTCGAAGCCGGTGACGACGTGGATGTGGTGGTCGCGGGGGAGCAGCGGGCCGACGTACGGCAGGCCTGCAGCCGGCGACTGGTCCTGCGCGGACCAGACGTGGCGCAGCTCGGAGCCGGAGAAGGTCTCCCGCGCCCAGTCGAGAAGCTCGTCGACGCGGTCGGCCGGCGTGCTGCGGCCGGTCACGTGGCCGCCGCCGCCGACCATGAGCAGCTCCTTGCCGTCGACCGGGTCGATGACGGAGCGCAGCGACCGGGTCTGGCGGTCCGACGAGAGGTGGAGGCCCTCGGGCGTCCACGGCGAGACCAGGGTGGCGGCGTAGGACCGCGACGGCTGGAGGCGGGCGAAGAAGGCACCACGGTCGAGGATCGGCTGGTTGGTGGCGAGCACGACGGTTCCGGCGTCGACCACGGCGCCGGACTCGACCTCCAGCCTGACCCGCTCGCCGTCGCGGCGTACCGAGCGCACCCGGGCGCCCTCGTGCACCCCGCCGCCGGCGGCCACGACGTCGGCAGCAAGCGCAGCGAGGACCTCCATCGCGTCGATGCTGATCTGGTCCTCGAGCCGCACGGCGCCGCGCACCTCGAACGGCAGCTCGGTCTCCTCGGTCCAGGTCACGTCGAGGCCGGCCAGCCGGGCGGCGGCGAGCTCGGCCTTGGCCTTGGCCTCGCCCACCTTCGTCGTCGCGTACGTCGTCGCGTGGCCCTCGTGCACGAGCAGGCCGCGCTCCTCGCAGTACCGGCGCAGCCAGGCCTGGCCCTCACGGCCCGCCTCGACGTAGTTCCTCGCCGCCGACGGCGGGTTCGAGCGCAGCACCCGGCTCAGCTTCGTGCCCTGAAGCAAGCTCACCTTCCCGGTGGTGTGCCCCGAGGTGCCGACGCCGATCTGTCGGGCCTCCAGCAGGCTGACCGACTTCCCGGCACGGGCGAGCAGGAGGGCGGTGACGAGGCCGGCCAGGCCGCCGCCGACGACCGCGACGTCGCAGGTGGTGCGCTCCGGGGGTGCGGGGAAGGGGCCAGGCCGGGGGTGGCCGAACCACACGGACCGGCTGTCCGCGGGCCGAGCGGCGGCACCGTCAGCAGTGCCGTCGGCGGTGCGGGCGTCGAAGTTCTCGGGACTGTTCATGCGCGTCCGGTACCCGATACCGCCCCGGCCAGTAATGTGCCTACATGGACCGCCGAATCTTCGGGATCGAGAACGAGTACGGCGTCACGTGCACGTTCCGGGGCCAGCGCCGGCTCAGCCCGGACGAGGTCGCCCGCTACCTGTTCCGCAAGGTCGTCAGCTGGGGGCGGTCGAGCAACGTCTTCCTCCGCAACGGCGCCCGGCTCTACCTCGACGTGGGCAGCCACCCGGAGTACGCCACGCCCGAGTGCGACGACATCGTCGACCTCGTCACCCACGACAAGGCGGGGGAGCGGGTCCTCGAGGGCCTGCTGCTCGACGCCGAGCAGCGGCTGCACGACGAGGGCATCGCCGGCGAGATCTACCTGTTCAAGAACAACACCGACTCCGCCGGCAACTCCTACGGCTGCCACGAGAACTACCTCGTCAGTCGGGCGGGGGAGTTCAGCCGGCTGGCCGACGTGCTCATCCCCTTCCTGGTGACCCGGCAGATCATCGTCGGTGCCGGGAAGGTCACCCAGACCCCGCGCGGCACCAGCTACGCCGTCAGCCAGCGCGCCGAGCACATCTGGGAAGGCGTCTCCAGCGCCACCACCCGCAGCCGCCCGATCATCAACACCCGCGACGAGCCGCACGCCGACGCGGAGAAGTACCGCCGCCTCCACGTCATCGTCGGCGACTCGAACATGAGCGAGACGACGACGCTGCTCAAGGTCGCCTCCTGCGACCTGGTGCTGCGGATGATCGAGGAGGGCGTGGTGATGCGCGACCTCACCATGGAGAACCCCATCCGCGCGATCCGCGAGATCTCCCACGACGTCACCGGCCGTCGCAAGGTGCGCCTGGCCAACGGCCGCGAGGCCAGCGCCCTGGAGATCCAGGCGGAGTACCTCACCAAGGCCCGCGACTTCGTCGACCGCCGCGGCATCGCCACGCCGGTCATCGAGCGGGCCCTCGACCTGTGGGAGCGCACCCTCAAGGCCGTCGAGTCCGACGACCTCGGACTGGTCGACCGCGAGATCGACTGGGTGATCAAGTGGAAGCTGATCGACCGGTACCGCGCCAAGCACGGCCTGCCGATGAGCCACCCGCGCATCGCGCAGCTCGACCTCGCCTACCACGACATCCACCGCGGCCGGGGCCTCTACTACCTGCTGGAGAAGCGCGGTGCCGTCACCCGGGCCACCACCGACCTGCGGATCTTCCAGGCCAAGTCGGTCCCGCCGCAGAACACCCGCGCCCGCCTGCGTGGCGAGTTCATCCGCCGGGCCCAGGAGCGGCGCCGCGACTTCACCGTCGACTGGGTGCACCTCAAGCTCAACGACCAGGCGCAACGCACCGTGCTGTGCAAGGACCCCTTCCGGGCGTACGACGAGCGCGTGCAGCGCCTGATCGACGGCATGTAGCCCACCCGGGCCCCACCGTCAGGGCGAGTCGGTAAGGTTTGCGCGTGCTGAAGCGCCTGCCCCGACCCGCAACCCTGCTCGTCACCTCCCTGCTGCCCGCCTCGCTGGCGCTGGCTGCGTGCGGGAGCGACGACTCGACCCTCGAGGGCTTCGACGCCGTCACCGTGAGCGGGCAGTCCGGCTCCGCCCCGGAGATCGACTGGAAGGGCACGCTCGAGGCCGGCAAGGCGCAGACCAGGGTCATCGCCGAGGGCGACGGCGTGGAGCTCGAGAAGGGCGACGTCGCGCAGATCAACTTCACCGTCGCGAACGGCTTCACGCACAAGGTCAACTACACGACGTACCCCGACGACGAGGGCAACGACTACAACGTCGGCTCCCTGGTCAAGGTCGGCGCGGACGCCGAGCCGCAGAGCGTCGCCGACATCCTGACCCAGGCCGTCGAGATCGAGCCCGGCACGAAGGTGGGCGCCCGGGTCGCGGTGACCGTGGGCAGCGACACCCTGCTCGAGGACTACCTCGGCAACGGCACCGTGCAGCAGGCGATGGCCTCGATGGACATCGGCAACGAGGACGGCCTGCTCATCGTCGTCGACGTCACCGGCGTCGCCGAGCCCGCCGGCGCCCCCGGCAAGGCCCCGGCGTGGGCGCCGAAGATCGTGGAGAAGGACGGCGTCCCGGCCAGCCTCGACTTCAAGGGTGCCCCGGCGCCGAGCGGCAAGCTCCAGGTCGCGACCCTGGTCAAGGGCACCGGCCCGGTGGTGAAGAAGGGCCAGAAGATCCTCGCCAGCTACCTCGGCCAGATCCCGAAGGGCAAGAAGCCGTTCGACGAGAGCTTCAGCGAGGGTCGCGCCCTCGAGGCCGTCGTCGGCGGCCCGAACGCCTCGGTCGTCAAGGGCTGGTCGCAGGGCCTGGTCGGCCTCCCGGTCGGCAGCCGCGTGCTGCTGCAGATCCCGCCGAAGCTGGGTTACGGCAACAAGGCGCAGGGCGAGGACATCCCCGCCAACTCCACGCTGTACTTCGTCGTCGACATCCTCGACGTCGCCGACGTGGAGCCCGCCCCGGAGCCCGAGCCCGAGCCGACCGGTTCCGCGGACCCGGGCGACGGCGCGTCGCCGTCCGGCACTCCCGCGGAGTAAAGCGCAAGGGGCAGAATCGGGACATGCCCGCACCCAAGAGCGAGCGGCTGCTGAATCTCCTCATCATGCTGCTCGTGCAGCGCCGCCCCATCGCCAAGGAGCGGATCCGGGAGCTGCTCTACCCGGACTCGCGCCCGGACGCCTTCGAGAAGATGTTCGAGCGCGACAAGGACGAGCTGCGCAGCCTGGGCGTCCCGATCGACATCGCCCCGATCGACCCCCTCTTCGACGACGAGGTCGGCTACCGGATCCCGCCCGAGGCGTTCGCGCTGCCCGACGTGGAGCTGACCAACGAGGAGGCTGCGGTCGTCGGCCTCGCCTCCCGGGTCTGGCAGCACGCCACGATGGCACAGGCGACCTCGGACGCCGTACGCAAGCTCTCCGCCGCCGGCATCGACGTCGACCTCGACGCCCTCGACATCGCGCAGCCGCTGCTGACCGCCGAGGAGCCCGGCTTCGACCGCTGCTGGCTGGCGGTGTGCGAGCGCAACGAGATCGAGTTCGAGTACCGCCGCCCTGGTGACGACGCGCCGCGCACCCGGCACGTCCAGCCGTGGGGCGTCGTGCGCTACTCGGGCCGCTGGTACCTCGTCGGCTACGACCTCGACCGCGCCGACGAGCGCGTGTTCCGGCTCTCCCGGGTCCAGGGGGAGGTCCGCCTCGTCGGTCCGCCCGGTGCGTACGACGTGCCGACCGACACCGACGTCCGCGACATCGCCCGCCGCCTCGCCCCGCCGTCGGCCACCGAGCACGCCGTGCTGCTGGTCCGCGAGGGCACCGGCCACACCTTCCGCCGCGCCGCCACCCGGGTCGACGTCGGCGTCGACGGCCCCGACGACCGCACCCGCTGGGACCGGGTGGAGCTGGTCCGCTCCACCATGGGCCTGGCCGACGACGTGCTCGCCCACGGCGCCGACGTCGTGCTGCTCGAGCCGGTGGCGGTGCGGGAGCGGGTCGTCCAGCGGCTGGAGAGGGTGGCCGGATGAGGGGGTCGGGGGCTGCGGTTTGGTCCCAAACCGCAACGACACGCCGTACGGAACTGCCGTTCCTGCCCAATCGACGCATTGCCGGCCGTGGCGCGGTGGCTCCCACGCCGTCCAGCTCGCCGAGGGGCTGGATCGGCCCACCTCCGCCCCGAACCCCTCACGATTGGTCACAAACTGCAGCGACACGCCGTGGAGACCTGCGGTTTGGGACCAAACCGCAACCCCCCGGAGCCCCCCGATGAGCCGCGCCACCCCCGCCCCGTCCGGAGCCCGCGACCAGGTCGCGCGGCTGCTGACGCTGGTGCCGTTCCTCCACCACCGCGACGGGGTGCGGCTCGACGAGGCGGCGCGGTTGCTGGGGACGACGTCGGACCAGGTGCTGCGGGACCTGAAGGTGCTGTTCATGTGCGGGCTGCCGGGCGGGTTGCCGGGTGACCTGATCGACGTGGACCTCGACGCCATCCAGTCCGAGGGGGGCGGGGTGATCTCCGAGGGCGTGATCCGGGTGGAGAACGCCGACTACCTCGCGAAGCCGCTCAAGCTCACCGCCGTCGAGGCGTCGGCGATCATCGTGGCGCTGCGGATGCTGCGCGACACCTCGCAGGGGGAGACCCGGACGCTGGTGGCGCGGGTGCTGGAGAAGCTGGAGGGTGCCGCGGCGACCGCGCCGGCGGCGCACGTGGACGTGACACCCTCGCCGCGCGACGTGCAGCAGGTGGTGGTGGCCGACCGCAAGCGGGTGCTCGACGAGGCGGTGGCGGCGGGACGGCAGGTGCGGCTGACCTACTACGTGCCCTCCCGCGACGAGGAGTCCGAGCGGGTGGTCGACCCGCGCGGCGTGGTCAACCACGGCGTGTTCAGCTACCTCGACGCCTGGTGCCACCGCGCGGAGGGGGAGCGGCTGTTCCGGCTGGACCGGATCACCAAGCTCGACGTGCTCGACACCCCGACGGCCACCGACCCGCGCCCGCCGCGAGACCTGAGCGGCGGGCTGTTCGCCGACGTCGACGGGCCTGACCACGTGGTCGCGACCCTGCGGCTGGGCCCGGAGGCGCTGTGGGCCACGGAGTACTACCCGGTGCGCGACGTGCGGGTCGCCGACGACGGCAGCGCGGAGGTCGACCTGGTGGTGGTCGACCGGCGGTGGGTGACCCGGTTGCTGCTCCGCCTCGCGCCGTACGCCGAGGTGGTGGCTCCCGAGGACCTGGCAGGTTCCTTCAGGGACAGTGCCCGGGAAACGCTGCAGCTGTACCGCTGAGCCGAGACGGGCAGTGCCGGCGCGCTAGCATGGTGAGGTCCGCCGTACCTGAGAAGTGAGAGTTGGTCTCCCGATGTCTGCCCTGATCGGAATGCCCCAGGGAGCCGAGTGGCTCATCATCCTGGCCATCGTGATCCTCGTCTTCGGTGCGGCCAAGCTCCCCGACCTCGCGCGCGGCACCGGCCAGGCGCTGCGGATCTTCAAGGCCGAGACCAAGGGCCTGCGCGACGACGAGAAGAAGCCCGCCACGCCGCCGGCCACTGGTGAGCTCACCCCGGCCGACGAGGACGTCGCCGAGGGCGAGATCGTCGACGAGCACCGCGAGAAGAACGCCTGACCCTCGACGCGACCCTGCCCACCCGTGTGTCGACCTGATTGTCCACCTGAATGAGCATTGCCGGAGTCGCGCGACTCCTCGTCGGGAAGCCGGTCCACCCGATCGGCGAGGACGGGCGGATGGCCCTGTCGGACCACCTGCGGGAGCTGCGTGCACGCATCCTGAAGTCCGGCCTGGCCATCCTGCTGGCCTTCGGCATCGCGCTGTTCTTCTTCGACCCGCTGTTCCAGCTGGTCCTCGACCCCTACCTCGCCGCGCAAGAGCAGCTGGAGGCCGGCTCCACCGAGGCGACCACCTCGGGCGCCGCCGGCGGCTTCCTGCTCTACCTGAAGCTGTGCGGCCTCGCCGCGGTCATCGGGTCCAGTCCGGTCTGGCTCTACCAGATCTGGGCGTTCGTGCTGCCCGGGCTGCACCGGCACGAGAAGAAGTGGACCGGCATCTTCGCCGCCGTCGCGGGGCCGCTGTTCGTCGCCGGCATCCTGCTCGGCTACGTGACCCTGCCCAAGGGCCTCGAGATCCTGATCGGGCTCAACCCCGACGAGCTCACCAACCTCGTCGAGTTCAACGACTACCTGACCTTCTTCAGCCGCACCCTGCTCGGCTTCGGGATCGCGTTCGAGATCCCGGTGTTCGTGGTGCTGCTCAACATGGCGGGCGTGCTCAGGGGCAAGACCCTCGGTGCGCACCGGCCGTGGATGATCATCGGCTGCTTCATCTTCGCCGCCGTGATGACCCCGTCCGGCGACCCGTTCACCATGACCTTCATGGCAGTGCCGATGGTGGTGCTCTTCCTCATCTCCGAGGTCATCGCCCGGCTCAACGACCGCCGCCGTGCGGGCCGCTCGCCCAACGCCGGCCTGTCGCCCGACGAGGCGAGCCAGCTGGACCTGTGAGGCCCTGACTAGGCTGGCCCCGTGCCGCGTGTCGTCGTCCTGACCAACCCGACCTCGGGCAAGGGTCGCGCCGCCCGGATGCGTGACGAGGCGCTGCCGCGCTTCCACGGCGCGGGCTGGCACACGACCTCGCTGACCAGCCGCAACGCCGAGGACGCCGTCGACCTGGCGCGCGTCGCGGCGGCCGAGCGCCCGGACGTGCTCGTCGTGTGCGGCGGGGACGGGATGGTCAACGCCGCGATCCAGGCCCTGGCCGGGACGGACGTCCCGCTCGGCATCCTGCCCGCCGGCACCGGCAACGACTTCGCGCGCTACTTCGACCTGCCGCTGCGCGACGGTGCGGCCGCGGCGTCGCGGATCATCAACGGGTCGGTCCGCACCGTCGACGTCGCCCGGGTCGGCGAGCGCTACTTCGGCGGCGTGCTCGCGGCCGGATTCGACGCCGTCGTCAACGAGCGTGCCAACCGGATGCGCTGGCCACGCGGCCAGATGCGCTACAACCTCGCCACGCTCGCCGAGCTGCGCGTCTTCCAGCCGCTGAGGTACGTCCTCGAGCTGGACGGGCAGGAGCGCACCCTCGACGCCATGCTGGTCGCGATCGGCAACGGTCCGTCCTTCGGCGGCGGCCTGCGCATCACCCACGGTGCCGAGCTCGACGACGGCCTGCTCGACGTCGTGCTGATCAAGCCGGTCAGCCGGCTGGAGCTGGTCCGCACCTTCCCCAAGCTCTACGACGGGAGCCACGTGACCCATCCGCAGTACGAGCACCACCGCGTCAAGCGGGTGACGGTGGCCTGCTCCGGCATCGTCGGGTACGCCGACGGCGAGCGCTTCGGCGCGCTCCCGCTCAGCGTCGAGGCGGTCCCCGGCGCCCTGGCGGTGCGCGCATGACCACCCCGGAGCACGACGGGCCCACCGCCGCGGAGCGCTACGCGTCGTACCAGCGGGACAAGGCGCACCCGGTCTTCCGCGACTTCCGGGCCGGCTACCCCTTCCCGCTCGACGACTTCCAGGTCGAGGGCTGCAAGGCGGTCGAGGACGGCGACGGCGTGCTCGTCGCGGCCCCGACCGGCGCCGGCAAGACGGTGGTCGGGGAGTTCGCGGTGCACCTGGCCCTCGAGACCGGCCGCAAGTGCTTCTACACCACGCCGATCAAGGCGCTGTCGAACCAGAAGTACAGCGACCTGGTCGACCGTTACGGCGCCGACCGGGTCGGCCTGCTCACCGGCGACACCAGCGTCAACGGCGAGGCGCCCGTGGTCGTGATGACGACCGAGGTGCTGCGCAACATGCTCTACGCCCGCTCGCAGACCCTCACCGGCCTCGGGTTCGTGGTGATGGACGAGGTGCACTACCTCGCCGACCGTGCCCGCGGCGCGGTGTGGGAGGAGGTCATCATCCACCTCCCCGAGTCGGTCTCGGTGGTCTCGTTGTCCGCGACCGTCTCCAACGCCGAGGAGTTCGGCGAGTGGCTCGAGACCGTGCGCGGCACGACCCGGACCATCGTCGCCGAGCGTCGCCCGGTGCCGCTGTTCCAGCACGTCATGGTCGGTCGTCGCCTGCTCGACCTGTTCGCCTCCTCCGACGTCGACGCCGCCGCAGGGTTCGTGCGCGAGGGCGCGCCGGTCAACGACGAGCTGATGAAGCTAGCCCGCGACGACTGGGCGAGCAGCCGGCTGATGCGTGATCGCCGCTCCCCGCGCAAGGGCAAGCCCGGGTCGTCGAAGAACCCCCGCGCCGTCGGCAACGGCCGCCGGATCTGGATCCCGTCGCGCATCGACGTCATCGACCAGCTGCAGCGCAAGAACCTGCTGCCGGCCATCGACTTCATCTTCAGCCGGGCCGGCTGCGACGCGGCGGTGCAGCAGTGCCTCGACGCCAACCTGCGGCTCACCGACGCCGACGAGCGCGACGAGGTGATCGACTACGTCGAGCGCACCCTCGGCGGCCTGCCCTCCGACGACCTCCACGTGCTGGGCTACCACGACTTCCTCGACGCCGCCTCGCGCGGCATCGCCGCCCACCACGCCGGGATGCTGCCCGCGTTCAAGGAGTGCGTCGAGGAGCTCTACCTGCGCGGGCTGATCAAGATCGTCTTCGCGACCGAGACCCTGGCGCTGGGCATCAACATGCCGGCCCGCACGGTGGTGCTGGAGAAGCTGAGCAAGTGGAACGGCGAGACCCACGCCGACATCACGCCAGGGGAGTACACCCAGCTCACCGGCCGGGCCGGTCGCCGCGGCCTCGACGTCGAGGGCCACGCCGTCGTGCTGTGGCAGCCGGGGATGAACCCGCGCGAGCTCGCCGGACTGGCCTCGACCCGCACCTACCCGCTGCGCTCGAGCTTCCGGCCGTCCTACAACATGGCCGTCAACCTCGTGCACTCCTACGGCCGGCACCGCTCGCGCGAGCTGCTGGAGCAGTCGTTCGCGCAGTTCCAGGCCGACCGCGCCGTCGTCGGACTGGCCCGGCAGCTGCGCAAGGCGGAGGACGCGCTCGCCGGCTACGCCGAGGCGGCCCAGTGCCACCTCGGTGACTTCATGGAGTACGCCGGGCTGCGGCGCCGGATCTCCGAGCTGGAGAAGGAGGCGAGCAAGGTCCGCCGCCAGGACCGGCGCAGCGAGGCGGAGGCCTCGCTGGAGCGGCTGCGCCCCGGCGACGTCATCGTCGTACCGGTCGGCAAGTTCGCCGGCCCGGCCGTCATCGTCGATCCCGGCCTGTCCGAGGGCGGGCACCGGCCGCTGGTCATCACCGCGGAGCGCCAGGGCCGCCGGCTGGCGATGATGGACTTCCCG
Organism: Nocardioides sp. J54; assembly: GCF_000519005.1. GTDB lineage: Bacteria > Actinomycetota > Actinomycetes > Propionibacteriales > Nocardioidaceae > Nocardioides. The sequence continues at coordinate 47,614 of NZ_JAER01000007.1, forward strand.
ACCCCGGTCGAGCCGGTCGCCCGGATCCGGTTGCCGCGCAAGATCGATGCCCGCAACCCGCACCAGCGCAAGGACATCGCGCAGGCGGTCCGCGAGGCTGTGCGCGCACTTCCGCCGTCGGTGACCCGGCCCCGTGCCGAGCGTGGCCCCGTGGACGCCGAGACCGCCCGCGAGATCTCCTCCCTCCGGGCCCAGGTGCGTGAGCACCCCTGCCACGGCTGCGCCGAGCGCGAGGACCACGCGCGGTGGGCGGAGCGGCACGCGAAGCTCGAGAAGGACACGCAGACGCTCGCCCAGCGCATCGAGCGGCGGACCAACACCGTCGCCCGCACCTTCGACCGGGTGTGCGAGGTGCTCGAGGCGCTGGAGTACCTCCACGAGGACGAGGTGAGCGACCGCGGTCGCGGCCTGATGCGGATCTACTCGGACCTCGACCTCGTCGCGGCCGAGTCGCTGCGCCGCGGGCTGTGGGACGACCTGTCGCCGTCCCAGCTCGGTGCGGTGCTCTCCGCGCTGGTCTACGAGGCCCGGCGTCCCGAGGACGCACCGCCGGCCGTGCCGGGTGGCGCGATCTCGCTGACCATCGACGAGATGATCCGGGTCTGGGCCGACCTCGAGCGGCTGGAGCGCGAGCACCGGCTCGACTTCCTGCGTCGCCCGGACCCCGGGTTCGCGTGGACGGCGTACCGGTGGGCGGAGGGCCATGACCTCGACGAGGTGATCACCCGCAACGACCAGACGGCCGGCGACTTCGTCCGCCAGATGAAGCAGCTGATCGACTTCGCCGGCCAGATCGCCGACGCCGCGGCCGGCACACCGGTGCGTGACAACGCCCGGGCGCTGGTGAAGCTGCTGCGCCGCGGGATCGTCGCCTCGGACTAGGGCCGGGCCAGCACCTCGGTGAGCCGGGCGACCGGGCTGGACAGGCCCCACTCCTCGACGAGGGCGTCGAGGCGCTCCGGGTCGCGAGGGCTGCGGGGGAGGTCGAAGCCGTCGCGCGGCAGGTCGATGTCGCGAGCCACCGCGACCACGGTCGGCGCCACCTCCAGGTACGCCGCGGCGTCGCGGATCCTGGTGCGCGGGCCGGGGCCGAGGTCGCTGGCGGGGTCCTCGACCGCGGCGAGGATGCCGGGGATGTCGTCGTACTTCTGCAAGAGGCTGGCGGCGGTCTTCTCGCCGACCCCCTTCACGCCCGGCAGGCCGTCGGAGGCGTCGCCGCGCAGGGTCGCGAAGTCGGCGTACTGGTCGGCGCGCACGCCGTACTTGCCGAGCACCCACTCCTCGTCGACCCGCTCGTGGCGGCCCACCCCACGTCCGACGTAGAGGACCCGCACCCCGGCCGCGTCGTCGACGAGCTGGAAGAGGTCACGGTCGCCGGTGACGATGTCGACCGGCATGCCGGCGCCGGTGGCCAGGGTGCCGATGACGTCGTCGGCCTCGTAGCCGGGGGCGCCCACCACGGCGATGCCGAACGCACCGAGCACGTCGCGGATGACCGGCACCTGGAGCTCGAGCGGGTCGGGCACCTCCTCGACGTCCGGGGCGCCGGCGACCTCCTCGACCACGCGGTGCGCCTTGTAGGTCGGGATCAGGTCGACGCGCCACTGCGGGCGCCAGTCGTCGTCCCAGCAGCAGACCAGGTGGCTGGGCTCGTACTGCTCCACGAGCTGGGCGATGTAGCCCAGCAGCCCGCGCACCGCGTTCACGTTCGTCCCACCGGGGGACAGGATCTCCGGCGAGCCGAAGAAGGCACGGAAGTAGAGGCTGGCGGTGTCGAGGAGCAGCAGGCGGTCCGTCACCCGGCCAGACTAGGGCGTGGCGCCGCGGCGAGACATCACGGCACGAGCGGCTCCGGCCCACTAGGGTGGCCGTGTGAGTCAGAGCAGCAATCCAGCGGTCGAGGCGACCGACCGGCAGATCCTGGAGCTCCTGGCCAAGGACGGGCGGATGTCCTACACCGATCTCGGGCGGGCGACGGGGCTCTCCACCTCGGCCGTGCACCAGCGGGTCAAGCGACTCGAGCAGCGCGGCCTGATCCTCGGTTACGGCGCCACCGTGAACTACGCCGAGATCGGGCTCCCGCTGACGGCCTTCATCGCGATCCGTCCGATCGACCCCTCCCAGCCCGACGACTGCCCCGACCGCCTGGTCGACATGCCCGAGATCGAGTCGTGCTGGTCGGTGGCCGGCGAGGAGTCCTACGTCCTCAAGGTGCGCACCGCATCGCCGGCGGACATGGAGGGCCTGCTCGGCCGCATCCGCACGGCCGCGAACGTCTCGACGCGGACCACGATCGTGCTCTCCACCTACTACGAGAACCGCCCGGTCAGCTGACCGCGCGGCACAGCACCGCTCCGACGCAAGCCGACACGCCGGACAAGGTCCCGGATTCTGCAGTTTTTTCCGTTTCGGCGAGGTGTTCCTGACCTGCGAAGACGCGCGTTTGTGCAGGTCAGGAGCCGGTTGACAGCGCGGGTCAGGCTGACCAAAGTACGGAGGCGTTCGCCCGTGCAGGTCGTGGCAGGCGGACCGACGTCCGAGTGGCCGTTACGTCGGGGGAGTAGCACCAGCTCCGCCTGGACACGGTTCGCGGAGGTCGGTTCGCTCCTCGAGGGCGGACCGGAAGGGTTCGGGTCTCCCTAGACAACGTCCGGGCGTCGGCAGCCGGTCGGATGTCGGGACGGTCCGAAGGCGGCTCGAACCCTTTCGTGCCTGCAAGGACCGACCCTCTAGGCTCGGCGCGTGCTGAAGCGCTCGGTCCTCGCGGTCGTCGGGGGTGTCCTCCTCACCGCGGCCTTCGAGCCGATCGCGTGGGCCTGGCTGCTGCCGATCGGCGTCGCGACCTTCGCGCTGGCCACCTCCGGCCTGTCGGTACGACGCTCCGGCCTGGTCGGGCTGTTCTTCGGCATCGCCTTCTACTTCACCCACATCGAGTGGATGCGCGGCTCCATCGGGCCCGACGCCTGGCTGGCCCTGTCCAGCGTCGAGGCAGCGTTCTACGGGCTGCTCGGCCTCGCCGTCCCGGTCCTGCGCCGGCTGCCGGCGTGGCCGGTGTGGCTCGCCGCGGCCTGGGCCACCATGGAGACCGCGCGCAGCGGCTGGCCGTTCAGCGGCATGCCGTGGGGCCGGCTCTCCTTCGCCGCCATCGACACGCCCGTCGCGCCCGCCGTGGCGTACGTCGGGATGACCGGGCTGTCCTTCCTGCTGGCCCTGCTGGGGTTCCTGCTCGCCCGCGCGGTGGAGGAACGCACCCTGCCGGCCTCGGCGGCGCTGGTCGGCGTGGGCGCAGCGCTGGTGGTGCCCGCCGTCGTGCCGTTCACCGTCGAGGAGACCGGGACCACCACGGTGGCCGTCGTGCAGGGCAACGTGCCCGGGCCGGGCAACGACATCCTGTGGGACCCGCGCGGGGTGACCGAGAACCACGTGGACGCGACCGTGCAGCTCGCCGACGACGTCGCCGCGGGCCGGGCGCCCGCGCCCGACTTCGTGCTGTGGCCGGAGAACTCCACCGCTGTGGACCCGTTCGACGACGCGCCCGTCAACAGCGGGATCCGCCAGGCCGTCTCCGCGATCGACGTGCCGGTCGTGGTCGGCGGCATCGTCTCCGACGGCCCCGACCACGTGCTCAACCAGGGCATCGTGTGGAGCCCCGGGTCCGGACCGGGGGACCGGTACACCAAGCACCACCCGGTGCCCTACGGCGAGTACATCCCCTACCGCGACATCTGGAACCCCGAGTTCGGCCAGCTCGCGCTGATCTCGCGCGACATGAGGAGCGGGACCCGCACCGAGCCGTTGCGCGTGGCCGGGGTCCGCCTCGCCGACGCCATCTGCTTCGACGTCGCCTACGACGACGTGATGCCCCCGCAGGTGCGCGCGGGCGCCGAGCTGCTCGCGGTGCAGACGAGCAACGCCAGCTTCATCTTCACCCACCAGATCGAGCAGCAGTTCGCGATCACCCGGTTGCGGGCGATAGAGACCGGCCGGTGGCTGACCGTCGCCTCGACCAACGGCCGCAGCGGGGTGATCCGTCCCGACGGATCGGTCGTCGACACCGCACCGGTCCGCGAGCCGGCCGTGCTGGTCGAGGAGGTCGGCCTCGCCACCGGCCTGACCCCGGCGATGTGGCTCGGACCGTGGCCGACCCGCCTGCTGGCGCTGGTCGCCCTGGCTGCCATCGCCACTGGCGTGGTCGCGTACCGTCGAGGGGAGAAGGAGCCCGCCGGGCCCGTGCCGGCCCCGGTGAAGGAGACCAGCGATGCCAGTTGACCACACGCCCGACCTCGGACGTGTCGTGATGGTCGTCCCCACCTACAACGAGGCGGACAACATCGCCTGGATCGTGGGTCGCCTCCGTGCGTCCCAGCCGGCCGTCGACGTGCTCGTCGTCGACGACGGCTCCCCGGACGGCACCGGCGCCATCGCCGACGGCCTCGCCGCCGCGGACCCGGCCGTGCACGTCCTGCACCGGACCGCCAAGGGCGGCCTGGGTGCGGCGTACCTCGCCGGCTTCGCGTGGGCGCTCGACCACGGGTACGACGTGGTGGGGGAGATGGACGCCGACGGCTCCCACCAGCCCGAGCAGCTGCAGCGGCTGCTGGGGGCCCTGCTGGACGCCGACCTGGTCATCGGCTCGCGCTGGGTGCCGGGCGGCTCCGTGGTCAACTGGCCGTGGCGACGCGAGCTGCTCTCGCGCGGCGGCAACCTCTACGTCCGGCTGCTGCTCGGCATCGACGTCCGGGACGCGACCGCCGGCTACCGCCTGTTCCGCCGCACCACGCTGGAGAAGCTGCACCTCGAGAGCGTGCGCTCGACCGGCTACGTCTTCCAGACCGACCTGGTCACCCGCACCCTGCGGGCGGGCCTGACGGTTCGCGAGGTGCCGATCGAGTTCGTCGAGCGGGTGCGCGGCGAGTCGAAGATGAGCGGCCAGGTCGCGCTGGAGTCGCTGCAGCGCATCACCGCCTGGGGGCTGCGCGAGCGCTGGGCGCAGGCGGTGCGGCGATGAACGGAGCCACGGACGCCGACCTCGCCCGGGCACGCCGGCGCAGCCGCCGCCCGGCGGTGCTGCTCTTCCTGGTCTTCGTGGTCCTCCCGGTCCTCGAGATCGTCGTCCTGATCCAGGTCGGCCAGGTGATCGGTCCGTGGTGGACGATCCTGCTGCTGGTGCTCGACAGCATCATCGGGGCGTGGCTGATCAAGCGCGAGGGACGCCGCGCGTGGCGCCTGCTGCGCGAGCGCGTCGAGGCCGGCCGGTTGCCGCACCGGGAGCTCGCCGACGGCGCCCTGGTCGTGCTGGGGGGCGCGCTGATGCTCAGCCCGGGCTTCGTCACCGATGCCCTCGGCGTGCTGCTGATCTTCCCCCTGACCCGCCCGCTGTTCCGCGGGTTGCTGGTCGCGTACGCCGGCCAGCGGGTCGCGCGGCACGCGGGCTTCCCGACGACCGCGGGTCCCGGTGGGCCCGGAAATGCATCTCGCCCCGGACCGACGGTGGTCCAGGGCGAGGTGGTCGATCAGCACGTCGACGGGGTCGACGAGGGCGACGCCTGAGGGTCAGGCCTTCGCCGGCTTCTTCTTGCGCGCGTTGGCGCGGTGCAGGTGCGCGGGGCCGATCTCGCCGCCGCGGAGCAGCTCGAGACGCTCGGTGAGGATCTCCTCGAGCTCCTTCTCGGAGCGCCGCTCCAGCAGCATGTCCCAGTGGGTGCGCTGAGGCTTCTCGACCTTGACCTCGCGCTCGATGCCGGCCGTGCTCTCGGCCTCGAGACCGCACCGCGGGCACTCCCAGATCGCCGGGACCTCGGCCTCGACCGACATGGTGATCTCGAAGTCGTGGCCCTGGGGGCAGCGGTAGCCCACCTGCTGCCGGGCCGCGAACTCGATGCCGCGCTCGTCCTCGAACGACTGGCCCCCCAGTCGGGCGCCGCGCAGTGTCCGCTCAGCCATGAGAACTCCACCTCCCGTGTCTCGTCTCTACCTGTCAACGCTACCCGCGGGTAAAAAGTTCCAACCGCGAACGAATTCCCGGATCAGGTCACAGTGGCAGATCGGCCCGTCGGGCACCAGTCCGGGCGGTACCCGGCGCACTCCGAACCGAGACGGGTGCAGGACGGTCAGATGACGGCAGGCCGCTCGTTGCCGGCCTCCCGGATGCCCCGCTCGGTGTCGACCCGCAGCAGGATCAGCCCGCCGACGAGGAAGAAGACGACGAGCGCGAAGATCGCCGGCCGGTAGGAGTCGGTGAACTGGTAGACGAGGCCGAAGGTGAGCGTGCCGAACCAGGACGTGCCCCGGTCCATCGCGTGGTAGAGGCTGAAGTAGGCCGCCTCCTTGCCGCGCGGGATGAACAGCGAGAAGTAGGACCGCGCCAGCGCCTGGGTGCCACCGAGCACGACGCCGATGGCCACCCCGAGCAGGAGGAAGGGGACCAGCTGCTCGTCGGGCACGACGAGCGCGACGGTCACGATGCCCATCCAGCCCACGAGACCAGCGAGGATCACCTTCTTGGCACCGAAGCGACCCGCGGCGCGGCCGAAGGCGATCGCCCCGCCCATCGCGACCGCCTGGACCAGCAGGTAGGTGCCCAGGACGAGGCCCTCGTCGAAGCCGAGCTCCTCGATGCCGTAGATCGACGCCGACCCGATCACGGTCTGGATGCCGTCGTTGAAGAAGAGGTAGGCGACGAGGAAGGTCAGCGCGACGGGGTAGTTGCGCAGGTCCTTGAGGGTCGCCCAGAGCTGGCCGAAGGACCGGGCCAGGATCCCGCCCTCGACGTCCTCGACGGCGACCGGCTCGTGCCGGCGAATGCCGCGCCACGGGATGATGATGAAGGCTGCCCACCACACGGCCGCGGAGAGCATGCTGATCCGGACCGCCATCTCCTGGCCCATGCCGAGCGCGTCGTGGAAGGTCACGACGGCGAAGTTCACGGCGAGCAGGAGCCCGCCGCCGGCATACCCCCGCGCCCAGCCGATGGAGGAGACCCGGTCGCGCTCGGCCTCGGTGGAGATGAGCGGGAGGATCGAGTCGCTGACCACCACGGCACAGCCCGCGCAGAGGTTGGCGACCATGAACATGATGCTGCCGAAGGCCCAGTTCTCGCCGGACATGAAGAACAGCAGCCCGGCAGCCACCGCTCCCGCCCACGCGAACGCGACCATGAGGTCGGGCTTGCGGGACGTGCGGTCGGCGAGGGCCCCGATGATCGGGTAGAGCAGCGCGCTCACGATCGTCGACAGCGTGATGACGTACGACGGCAGGGATCCCGGCGCGATGGAGAGCCCGAGGACGTCGAGCCGGCCGTGCTCGCCGACGTCGTTCTCGGCGATCGCGATGAGGTAGGGCGCGAACAGGACCCCGGCGATGGTCGTCTGGAAGGCCGAGGTGGCCCAGTCGGTGAAGTACCACGCGCGCTGCTCGCGGGCCCGGTTGAGCGGACCCAGGTCCGCGATGCTGGTCGTCACGTCGTCCCTCCCCGCGCGGACCACCACTGGCCGCGTCCCTGGAGCACATCCTTGAGCAGGTCGGTGCGATCCGTGAAGAGGCCGTCGACGCCGTGGTCGAGGAGCTCGGCCATCTCGGCGGGGTCGTCGACGGTCCACACGTGCACCTGGAGGCCGGCCGCGTGCGCCCGGCGGACCAGGCCCGGGGTGGTCACCCGCAACCCGCGGTGCCGGTGCGGCACCTGGAGGGCGGCGAACCCGGTCCCGCCGAGCAGGCGGGCCACCCGGGCGCTGGGGGAGAACCGCCACACGACCACCTGCCACGGGTCCGCGGCCGTCGGCACGCGTCCCTCGGTGAGCTCGCGGAACCGGCGGATGCGGCGCCGGGAGAAGGAGCCGATGAGCACCCGGTCCCACAGCTCCCGCTCACGCACCAGCGCGGCGAGCGGGTCGACGGCGTCGTCGGACTTGATGTCGATGTTGAAGCGGCACTCCGGGAAGGCGTCGAGCAGGTCGACCAGCGTCGGGACCTCCTCGCGCCCGCCGATCCGCGCCCGTCGTACCTCCGCGAGGGTCAGGTCGCACACGCGCCCCTGCAGGTCGGTGACCCGGTCCAGGGCGGCGTCGTGGAAGGCCAGCAGCACCCCGTCGGCGGTCAGGTGCACGTCGGTCTCGAGGTAGTCGTAGCCCAGCGACGCCGCGTGGCGGAACGCAGCCATCGTGTTCTCCAGGCCCTCGACCTCCGGGTGGTAGGCGCCACCGCGGTGCGCGAACGCGAGGACCTTGCCGGGCGGGAGGTAGCTCATGACGCTCCGATCGGCAGCAGGACGCTCAGATGTCGCGGAAGGTCTCGATCTCCGCTCCGAGCGAGCTCAGCCGCTCGGCGAGGTCCTCGTAGCCGCGGTGGATGACGTAGGTGCTGCGCAGCACCGACGTCCCCTTGCTGGCCAGCATCGCGAGCAGCACGACGACCGCGGGCCGCAGCGCCGGCGGGCAGACCAGCTCGGTGCCGGTCCACGACGTCGGGCCGTCGATCTGCACCCGGTGCGGGTCGAGCAGGGTGACCCGGCCGCCGAGCTTGTTGAGCTCGGTGAGGTAGATCGCGCGGTTGTCGTAGACCCAGTCGTTGAGGTACGTCGTGCCCTCGGCGACCGCCGCGATCACCGCGAAGAACGGCAGGTTGTCGATGTTGAGGCCCGGGAACGGCATCGGGTGGATCTTGTCGCGCGGAGCGACCAGGTCCGAGGCGCGGGTGGTGATGTCGACCAGGCGGGTGCGGCCGTTCGCGGCGAGGTACTCCTCGGAGCGGTCGTAGCGGAAGCCCATCTCCTCGAGCACGGCCAGCTCGATCTCGAGGAACTCGATCGGCGCGCGGCGGATGGTGATCTCCGATCGGGTCACGATCGCCGCGGCGAGCAGCGACATCGCCTCGATCGGGTCCTCGCTGGGGGAGTAGTCGACGTCCACGTCGATGGTCTCGCGGCCAGTGACGGTCAGCGTCGTCGTACCGATGCCCTGGACGTCCACGCCGAGGGCCTGCAGGTAGAAGCACAGGTCCTGGACCATGTAGTTCGACGAGGCGTTGCGGATGACCGTGGTCCCCGGGTGCAGGGCGGCGGCCATCAGGGCGTTCTCGGTGACGGTGTCGCCGCGCTCGGTGAGCACGATCGGGCGGCCGGGGACGATCGCCCGGTTGGCCTGGGCGTGGTACCACCCGTCGGTCGCCTTGACCTCGAGGCCGAACGGGCGCAGCGCGGACATGTGCGGCTCGACGGTGCGGGTGCCGAGGTTGCAGCCGCCGGCGTAGGGCAGCTCGAAGCTGTCCACGCGGTGCAGCAGCGGGCCGAGGAACATGATGACCGAGCGGGTGCGCCGCGCGGCCTCCTCGTCGATGCGGGTGAGGTCGAGCTCCCTGGGCGGGACGATCTCGAGGTCGTTCTCGTCGTTGATCCACCGCGTCTGCACGCCGAGGCTGTCGAGCACCTCGAGCAGGCGGTTGACCTCCTCGATCCGTGCGACCTTGCGCAGCGTGGTCCGGCCACGGTTGAGCAGCGAGGCGCACAACAGGGCGACCCCGGCGTTCTTCGACGTCTTCACGTCGATGCTGCCCGAGAGGGTCGTGGGTCCCTTGACCCGCAGGTGGGTCGGACCGGCGCCGAGCGCGACGATCTCGGAGTCCAGGGCCGCGCCGATGCGGGCCAGCATCTCCAGCGAGAGGTTCTGGTGGCCCTTCTCGATCCGGTTGATCGCGCTCTGGCTGGTGGCCAGCCGCTCCGCGAGCTGGGCCTGGGTGAGGCCGCGGTGCTTGCGGGCGTCGCGGATGAGGTTCCCGATCCGGCCCTTGTAGTCGTCGGTCGGTGCGTCCGTCGTCATGCCTACGACGGTAACTCACATGTGAGATAACACCAACGACAGGCGGCGGCGCGTCCCCGGGGCGGGGGAGTACGGCAGGATCGGACCATGCGCGCAACCACGATCCACGCTGCCGGCGACATCCGGGTCGAAGAGGTCCCGGACCCGGTCCTCAAGAAGCCCACCGACGCGATCATCCGGGTCACCGCCGGGTGCATCTGTGGCTCGGACCTGTGGCCCTACCGCGGGGAGAACCCGATCCGCCCTGGCTCGACGATCGGCCACGAGTGCATCGGCGTCGTGGAGGAGGTCGGCAGCGACGTCCGCGACTTCAAGGCCGGCGACCACGTCATCGTGCCGTTCTGCCACTGCGACAACACCTGCCCCCACTGCCTGGCCGGTGCCCACTCCGCCTGCGTGAACCTCAGCATGACCGCCAGCGGACAGGCGGAGTACGCCCGCGTGGGTCAGGCCGACGGCAGCCTCGTCTCCACCGGCGGCGCCCCTGACGAGGACCTGGTCGCCTCCGTGCTCGCACTGAGCGACGTGATGCCCACCGGCTGGCACGCCGCCGTCTCGGCCGGCGTCCGTGAGGGCGGCACCGCGGTCGTGGTCGGCGACGGTGCGGTCGGCCTGTGCGGTGTGCTCGCCGCCTCGGTGATGGGCGCCGAGAAGGTCGTCGCGATGTCGCGCCACGAGCCGCGCCAGGAGATCGCTCGCGCGTTCGGCGCCACCCACGTCGTCGCGTCGCGTGGCAAGGAGGGCATCGCCGAGGTCCTCGAGATCACCGGGGGGATCGGGGCCGACGCCGCACTGGAGTGCGTCGGCACCGACGAGGCCATGAGGACCGCGATCGGGGTGACCCGGCCAGGCGGCGGGGTCGGCTTCGTCGGCGTGCCGCACGGCGTGGAGCTGCCGATCCGCACCCTGTTCGAGAAGAACGTCGGGCTGCGCGGCGGCATCGCCCCGGTGCGGCGCTACCTGCCCGAGCTGCTCGCGCTCGTCCAGGACCGCCGCATCGACCCGGGCCGCGTCTTCGACCTCACCCTGCCGCTGGAGCAGTCGCCGGAGGGCTACCGGGCCATGGACGAGCGGCGCGCGATCAAGGTGCTGCTCGAGCCCTGAGTCGACCGGCGGAAAACCGGGTGCACGCTGTCGGTGGCCCGGCCTAGCGTCGTCGCCATGACCCGCCTCGACGACGCCACCTACCTCGAGCACATCCGCCGCGAGTCCGCGCGCTTCGCGCAGGTGCTCGCCGCGTGCCCGCCCGACGCGCGGGTGCCCTCGTGCCCGGAGTGGGACGCCACCGACCTGTGGTGGCACCTCGCCGGGGTGCAGGACTTCTGGCACCACGTCGTCAGCACGCGTCCGACCGTCCCCGAGGACTACGAGGACCCGCAGCGCCCGGAGGAGCGGGACGCCGTGCGGGCGTTCTTCGACGACGCGCACCGGCGCTTCGTGACCGCCCTCGCCGCTGCGGACCCGGCGGACCACGCGTGGTCCTGGTCGAGCCGCGACGCCGACCAGTGCGTCGGGTTCACCTTCCGCCGGCAGGCGCACGAGGCGCTGATCCACCGCCTCGACGCCGAGCTCGCCGCCGGCACGCCGACGCCGCTGCCGACCGAGCTCGCCGCCGACGGCGTGCACGAGGCGCTCGACACGATGTACGGCGAGCTGCCGGCCTGGGGGCGCTTCGACCCGGAGCCGCTGTTCGTCGAGTACCGGATCACCGACGTCGACCGCTCGGTCTGGGGCCAGCTCGGCACGTTCACCGGCACCGAGCCGGACGGCACCGAGCACGTCGCCATCCCCGACCAGCACGTCGTCGACGACCCGGGCCGACCCGCCGACCTCGTCGTGTCCGGCACGGCCGACCGCCTCGACGGCTGGCTGTGGCACCGCTACGACGACACCGGGATCACCGTCGAGGGCGACCCGCACGCCCGGGAACGCGCCTTCGCCGTGCTCGAGCAACCCATCGACTGACCGCCGCAAGCGGCTGCCCGGTGGGGCCGGTCAGCACTCGATCACGTTGACGGCCAGGCCGCCGCGCGAGGTCTCCTTGTACTTGGTGTGCATGTCGCGGCCGGTGTCGCGCATGGTATTGATCGCCCGGTCGAGGGAGACCGTGTGCCGGCCGGTGCCGGCCAGGGCGAGCCGGGCGGCGTTGATCGCCTTGACCGAGGCGATCGCGTTGCGCTCGATGCAGGGGATCTGGACCAGGCCGCCGACCGGGTCGCAGGTGAGGCCGAGGTTGTGCTCGATCCCGATCTCGGCGGCGTTCTCGACCTGCTCCGGCGACCCGCCGAGCACCTCGCAGAAGGCGCCGGCGGCCATCGAGCAGGCCGAGCCGACCTCGCCCTGGCAGCCGACCTCGGCCCCGGAGATCGAGGCGTTCTCCTTGAACAGCACGCCGATCGCGCCGGCGGTGAGCAGGAAGCGGACGATCCCGTCGTCGTCGGCGCCCGGGACGAAGCGCACGTAGTAGTGCAGCACCGCGGGGATGATCCCGGCGGCGCCGTTGGTCGGTGCGGTGACCATGCGGCCGCCCGCGGCGTTCTCCTCGTTGACGGCGAGCGCGAACAGGTTGACCCAGTCCATCGCGCGCAGCGGGTCATCGACGCCGCCCTCGGCGGTCAGCCGCGCGTGCAGCGCCGGCGCGCGCCGCGGCACCTTGAGACCACCCGGCAGCACGCCCTCGTGGGCGCACCCGTTGCGCACGCAGTCGGCCATCACCGACCAGATCTCCAGCAGCCCGGCGCGGACCTCCGCCTCGGTGCGCCACGACAGCTCGTTGGCGAGCATCACGTCGCTGATCCGCAGCCCGGTGTCGGCGCAGGCGGCCAGCAGCTCGGCCGCGGTGTGGAAGGGGTGGGCGACGGGGGTCTCGTCGGCGACCACCCGGTCGGCTCCGACGGCCGACTCGTCGACTACGAACCCGCCGCCCACCGAGTAATACACGCGGTCGCGCACGAGGGCGCCCCGGTCGTCGTACGCCTCGAAGCGCATGCCGTTGGGGTGGCCGGGCAGCGACTTGCGCCGGTGCATGACCAGGTCGTCCTCGCCCAGCGCGACCTCGCGACGGCCAGCGAGCCGCAGCCGCCCGCGGTCCCGGATCGCGGCTGCGCGGGCGTCGTAGGTGGTGATGTCGACGGTCGCCGGGTCCTCGCCCTCGAGGCCGAGCAGCACCGCCTTCTCCGAGCCGTGGCCGTGCCCGGTGGCGCCGAGGGAGCCGAAGAGCTCGGCCCGCACCCGCGCGACCTCGTCGAGCCGGCCGTCGGCGGCCAGGCCGTCGGCGAAGAGCCGCGCCGCCCGCATCGGACCGACCGTGTGCGAGGACGACGGACCGATGCCGACCGAGTAGAGGTCGAAGACGCTGAGTGCCACGTCACCGACACTACGGGTTGTCTGACAATGCAGCCTCATGCATGGGGCTCGACCCTTTGGCAGGATGGCGGCGTGGTGGACGCCGAACGCCTGCGGACCCTCACGCTGCTGCGCCGCGTGCGGGACCGGATCGACCGTGAGTACGCCCGCCCGCTCGACGTGGAGGCGCTGGCCCGCGACGTGCACATGTCGGCCGGCCACCTCAGCCGCGAGTTCCGTCGGGCGTACGGCGAGCCGCCGTACTCCTACCTGATGACGCGCCGCATCGAGCGGGCGATGGCGCTGCTGCGTCGCGGGGACCTGTCGGTCACCGACGTGTGCTTCGAGGTCGGCTTCTCCTCCCTCGGGACGTTCAGCACCCGGTTCACCGAGCTCGTCGGGGTGCCGCCGAGCACCTACCGCGAGGAGGTCGCCGCGGGCGCGGAGGGTGCGGCGGGCGCGAGCAGCGTCGTCGAGCCGCCGTCGTGCGAGACCAAGAAGGTCACCCGGCCGCTGCGCCGCGGCGGCGCGCAGACCAGCCCCGATCCGGTCAGGAATCGAGAAGCGCCACGGTTCCAGCCGCCATTAGCGTGAGCGGCATGGACATCAGCATTCAGCACAGCTTCCTCCCGCAGACCGACCCCGAGGCCTCGCTGGCGTTCTACCGCGACGTGCTCGGCTTCGAGGTCCTCAACGACGTCGGCTACGGCGACATGCGGTGGATCACCGTCGCCCCGAAGGGCCAGGCCGCGCCGTCGATCGTCCTCGCCCCGCCTGCCGCGGACCCCGGGATCACCGAGGACGAGAAGGCGACCATCGCCGAGATGATGGCGAAGGGCACCTACGCCACGATCGTGCTCAGCACCCCCGACCTCGACGGCGCCTTCGAGCGGATCCAGGCCACGGGCGCCGAGGTGATCCAGGAGCCGATCGACCAGCCGTACGGCGTGCGCGACTGCGCGTTCCGCGACCCGGCCGGCAACCACGTCCGCATCAACCAGGCCTGAGCCACCACCCCACACCCGAGAGGCACCACCGACCGCATGAGCGCCACCGCCCACCCGGCCGACACCCACGACCTGATCCGGGTCCAGGGGGCACGGGAGAACAACCTCAAGGACGTCGACGTCGAGATCCCCAAGCGCCGGCTGACGGTGTTCACGGGAGTCTCCGGGTCGGGCAAGAGCTCGCTGGTCTTCGCGACGATCGCCGCGGAGTCGCAGCGGATGATCAACGAGACCTACAGCACCTTCGTGCAGGGCTTCATGCCGTCCCTGGCCCGGCCCGAGGTCGACGTCCTCGAGGGGATCACCACCGCGATCGTCGTCGACCAGGAGCGGATGGGGGCCAACGTCCGATCGACGGTCGGCACCGCCACCGATGCGAACGCCATGCTGCGGGTGCTGTTCAGCCGGATCGGCGACCCGTACGTCGGCCCGCCGACCGCGTTCGCGTTCAACGTGCCCACCCGCCGCGCAGGCGGGGTGATGAGCACCGAGAAGGCCGGCGGCAAGGTCGAGAAGAAGGTCGTCAAGAACGCCGTCTACCTCGGCGGCATGTGCCCGGAGTGCGAGGGCCGGGGCACCGTCTCCGACCTCGACCTCACCCAGATCGTCGACGAGAGCAAGTCCCTGTCCGAGGGCGCCATCCTGGTCCCCGGCTACACCGCGGACGGCTGGATGGTCGCGGCGTTCAAGGCGGTCCTGCCCGCCGACAAGCCGATCTCGACGTTCACGAAGGCCGAGCGCGAGGACTTCCTCCACGCCGAGCCGCGCAAGGTGAAGGTCGAGAAGATCAACGTCACCTACGAGGGCCTGATCCCGAAGATCCGCAAGTCGATGTTCAGCAAGGACGTCGACTCGCTGCAGCCCCACATCAAGGCGTTCGTGGAGCGAGCCGCTGTCTTCGCCGACTGCCCTGCCTGCGGCGGCACCCGGCTCAACGAGGTCGCCCGGTCGGCGAAGATCAACGGCAGGAGCATCGCCGACGTGTGCGCCATGCAGATCACCGACGCCGCCGCGTGGGTGCGCGGCATCGACGACCAGTCCGTCGCCCCGCTCAAGGCCAGCCTGCTGCACCTGTTCGAGTCCTTCGTCGAGATCGGCCTGGGCTACCTCTCGCTCGACCGCCCCGCCGGCACCCTGTCCGGGGGAGAGGCCCAGCGCACGAAGATGATCCGCCACCTCGGCTCGGCGCTCACCGACGTCACCTACGTCTTCGACGAGCCGACGATCGGGTTGCACCCCCACGACATCCAGCGGATGAACAAGCTCCTCCTCGAGCTGCGCGACAAGGGCAACACCGTCCTGGTCGTCGAGCACAAGCCGGAGACGATCGCGATCGCCGACCACGTCGTCGACCTCGGTCCCGGCGCCGGCACCGCCGGCGGCACGGTCTGCTTCGAGGGCGACGTGGCCGGCCTGCAGGCCTCCGACACGCTCACCGGGCGCCACCTGTCCTACCGCGCGCCGCTCAAGGAGTCCGTGCGCGAGGCGACCGGGGCGATCGAGGTGCGCGGCGCCTCCACGCACAACCTGCGCGACGTCGACGTCGACATCCCGCTCGGGGTGCTGTGCGTCGTCACCGGCGTCGCGGGCTCGGGCAAGAGCTCGCTCATCCACGGGTCCGTCGCCGGGCACGAGGACGTGGTCGTCATCGACCAGGGGGCGATCAAGGGCTCGCGGCGCAGCAACCCGGCGACGTACACGGGGCTGCTGGAGCCGATCCGCAAGGCCTTCGCCAAGGCCAACGGCGTCAAGCCCGCCCTGTTCAGCGCCAACTCCGAGGGCGCCTGCGAGAGCTGCAACGGCAACGGGATGATCTACACCGAGCTCGGCTTCATGGACACCGTCGCCACCGTCTGCGACGAGTGCGAGGGCAGGCGCTTCCAGGCCTCCGTGCTCGAGCTGACCTTCGGCGGGCTGAACATCGCCGAGGTGCTCGACCTGCCCGTCGCCGACGCGCACGCCTTCTTCGCCGCGGGGGAGTCGAAGGTGCCTGCCGCCGCCACGATCCTGCAGCGCATGGAGGACGTCGGGCTCGGCTACCTCAAGCTCGGCCAGCCGCTCAACACGCTCTCCGGCGGCGAGCGCCAGCGGCTGAAGCTGGCGGTGCGGATGGGGGAGAAGGGTGGCGTCTACGTGCTCGACGAGCCGACGACGGGCCTCCACCTCGCCGACGTCGAGAACCTCCTCGGCCTGCTCGACCGCCTCGTCGACTCCGGCAAGTCGGTGATCGTGATCGAGCACCACCAGGCCGTGATGGCGCACGCCGACTGGATCATCGACATCGGCCCCGGCGCCGGCCACGACGGCGGCACCGTCGTCTTCGAGGGCACCCCGGCACAGCTGGTGGCCGGTGCGAGCACGCTGACCGGCCAGCACCTGGCGGAGTACGTCGCCGGCTGATCCCGCCGGTCAGAGGCCGCGGCGACCGACCCGGACGCTGTCGCGGCCGTGGCGGGCGAGGTACTGCGCGACGTTGAGGGCCGGGTGGCGCTGCGGCGCCGGCTCCTTGCCGTCGGCCATCCGCCACATCTGCACGGTGTACGCCGTCAGCTCGGTCAGGCTGTCGACCAGCCGGATGCCGCTGCGCCGCGGTCGGACGCGACTGCCGGACGTCGTACCGTCCAGGAGGCCGGCCGGGACGTCCGGCTCGACCGTGAGCGGGCGGCCGAGGCCGACGACGTCGACGGCCCCGCTCGCGACGGCGTCGGCCATGGCCTCGGCCGTGCGGAAGCCACCGGTGAGCATCAGCGGCAGGTCGGGGAGCTCGGCGCGCACCCGGAGGGCGTAGTCGAGGAAGTAGGCCTCGCGACGGCGCGTGCTCTCCTTCAGGGTCGGGTCGACGCCGAGCATGGCGGCAGAGGAGTAGGTGCCGCCGGAGACCTCGAGCAGGTCGATGCCCTCCTCGGCGAGCGCGTGCACGACCTCCAGGGACTCGTCCTCGCCGAAGCCGCCGCGCTGGAAGTCCGCGGAGTTGAGCTTGACCGCCATCGCCTTGTCGGGCCCGATCTCGGCGCGGACCGCGCGGGCGACCTCGATCAGGAACCGGCGCCGCTTCTCCGGCGTGCCGCCCCAGGCGTCGGTGCGCCGGTTGGCGAGCGGGGAGAGGAACTGGCTGACGAGGTAGCCGTGCGCGCCGTGCAGCTGCACGCCGTCGAAGCCGGCGCGGACGAGGTGGCCGGACGTGGTGGCGTAGCGGGCGATGACCTCCTCGATCTCGGCGGGGGTGAGCTCGCGCGGCGGCGCGAACATCCCGGCGCTGCCGTCGAGCGGGACCGCCGAGGGCGCGACCGGCTCCGGGGTCAGTGTGCGGGGCGCCTGTCGGCCGGGATGGTTGACCTGGGCCCACGCGGTGGCGCCGTCGGCCTTGATGATCTGCGCCCACTCGACGAGGTCGTCGTGGGAGCGGTCGTCCTCGACCACGACGTTGCCCGGCTCGCCGATCGCCCGGCGGTCGACCATCACGTTGCCGGTGATGACCAGGCCCGCCCCGTTGCCGGACCAGCGCCGGTAGAGCGTCTTGATCCGGGTGCCGGGGGTGTGGTCGCGGCGCGCGAGGCTCTCGCTCAGCGCTGCCTTGGCGATGCGGTTGGGGAGCACCGCTCCGTTGGGCAGCGTGAACGGCTGCTGGAGCGTGGTGGCCATCGGCGTCATGGCGGACACCCTGCACGATGTCGGTGGTCGGCACTACAACGGGACCATGAGTCGAACAGTCCAGGTCACCTTCGACGCGCACGACCCGCGGTCGCTGTCCCGCTTCTGGGCCGAGGTCCTCGGCTACGCCGTCCCCGGGCCACCCGGCGTCGAGCTCGCCGACGGCGCGAACCCGTTCGAGGCGTGGGAGGGCTTCCTCGCGGGCCTGGGCGTGCCCGAGCACCTGCGCGGCGCCCGGTCCGCGGCCGAGGACCCGGACGGCGACGGGCCCCGGCTGTTCTTCCAGCAGGTGCCCGAGGAAAAGGTCGCCAAGAATCGCGTGCACCTCGACGTGCGGGTCGCGCCCGGCCTGGCGGGGGAGGAGCGGATGGCGGCGCTGGAGGCCGAGTGCGAGCGACTGGTCGCCCTCGGCGCGCGGCGGATCGCACGCCACGACCCCGAGCCGCCCCTCGGGGCCGGCCACATCGTGATGGCCGACCCCGAGGGCAACGAGTTCTGCCTCGACTGAGCCGGGGTGCCCGGGCTCAGGCGTCGGGGTCGCCCTCGGCGTAGAGCTCCTCGATCACGTCGGCGTACTTCTCGGCGATCGGGCGGCGCTTGAGCTTCATGGTCGGGGTCAGCTCGGCGCCGCCGGGGAGCCAGTCGGTCGGGAGGATCCGGTAGCGCTTGACCTGCTCGACGCGGGAGAGGCGGGAGTTCGCCTCCTCGATCGCGGTCGCGACCTGCTCCTGGACCTTCTGGTCGACCGAGAGCGCGGCGGTCGAAGGGTCGGGGAGGCCGACCTGCTCGGCCCACGCCGCGCACACGTCGGGGTCGAGCACCAGCAGGGCGACGTTGTAGGGGCGGCGGTCGCCGAGGACGACGGCCTGGCCGATGAGCGGGTGGGAGGCCTTGAGGGTCTGCTCGATGTTCGACGGCGACATGTTCTTGCCCGCCGCGTTGATGATCAGCTCCTTCTTGCGGTCGACGATGGTGACGTAGCCGTCGTCGTCGATGGTCGCCACGTCGCCGGTGTGCAGCCAGCCGTCTGCGTCGATCGCCTCGGCGGTCTTGTCGGGCTGGTTGCGGTAGCCGCGCATCAGCTGGGGGCCGCGCACCAGCAGCTCGCCGTCGTCGGCGATGCGGACCTCAAGGCCGGGGAGCGGCTTGCCGACGGTGCCGATCCGGATGTCGTCGGGCGGGTTGATCGTGCCGCAGCAGGAGATCTCCGACATCCCCCACAGCTCGCAGATCGGGATGCCGAGGGCGGAGAAGAACTCCAGCACCTCGGGCGCGATCGGCGCCGCGCCGGAGACGGTGTGGCGCACGTCGTCGAGGCCGAGCAGCTGGCGCACGGCGGCGCGGTGGTCCTCCGGCAGGGCCGCGGGGTCGGTGACGCCCTTGGCCTCGAGCGCGGCCTTGATCTTCTCCCAGACCCGCGGCACGCCGCCCCACACGGTCGGCCGGACCTCCGGGAGGGCCGCGATGACCGCCTTCGGGTCGTCGACGTAGGTGGTGGTGCCGCCGAAGACCATGGGCGTGTAGTGCCCGGCCCAGCGGTCGGCGACGTGGGCTGACGGGAGGTACGACGTTGACCGCTCCCCGGGGTGCACCGGGATGATCGCCTGCACGCCGCGCAGCTGGGCGAGCATGCTGCCGTGGGTCAGCTCGACGCCCTTCGGGGGGCCGGTCGTGCCGGAGGTGTAGATGAGGGTGAGCACGTCCTCCGGGCCGACCGCGCGCCAGCACGCCTCGAAGTCGAAGCCGTCGACGGTGCGCGACGCCAGGTCCTCGAGGCTGGTCGTGCCCTCGCCTCCGTCGACGCTGACCACGACCTCGACGTCCGTCCCGGCGGCCAGCACCTGCGACAGGAACTGCTGCTCGGTGACGACCACCCGGTTGCCCGCGTTGCCGAACAGGTACGCGATCTGCTCGGGTGCCGAGGTGTTGTAGATGGAGAACGGCACGGCGCCCAGGTGCAGCGCGGCGGTGTCGACGAGGGCGAACTCCGGGCGGTTGGTGAGCATGATGCCGAGCGTGTCGCCGTGGCCGACCCCGAGCGCGGCCAGGCCCTCGGCGAGGCGGCGCACCCGCTCGCCGTACTCCTGCCAGGTGATCTCCTGGCCGCCGCCGGGGGTGCGCAGGGCGACCACGTCACCCGTCGCGGCCACGGTGTTCTGGAAGGCCTCGCAGAGGCTCGGGACGTCGAGGGGGTCGCTCATGGCCCGATGCTGGCAGTGTGACGGCGGTCACGCAACGGGCTCGCCGCGGAGGACGACGAGCTCGCGGGTCGCCCGGGTCATCGCGACGTAGCGGTCCACGGCACCTTGGATGCCGTCGCCGAGGGCGTCGGGGTCGACGAGCACGACGAGGTCGAACTCCAGGCCCTTGGCCGTCTCCGGGGTCAGCGAGCGGACGCGCCCGGTGGCGACGAAGGTGGGGTCGCCGATGACGCAGGCAGTGCCCTCGGGGTGCTCGTGCAGCCAGGCGTCGAGGACCTCGTCGCGTGCCGCGCGGGGGAGGTGACGGACGGGCAGGCCGGTGCTGCGCACCGACGTCGGCACGTTGGCGTCGGGGAGGGCGGCGCGGATGACGGGCTCGGCTGCCGCCATCACCTCCTCGGGGGTGCGGTAGTTCACCGTCAGCGACGCGACCCGGGTGCGGTCGATGCCGGCGCGGGCCAGTCGGTCGACCCAGCTGCCGGGGAAGCCGTGCCGGGCCTGGGCGCGGTCCCCGACGATGGTCAGGCTCCGCGACGGGCACCGGGCGAGCACCATCTGCCACTCGGCGTCGGTGAGCTCCTGCGCCTCGTCGACCACGACGTGCGCGAAGGGGCCGGCGAGCTGGCGGTGCCGGTCGGGAGGCGTGTCGTCGGGCGCCGCCAGCGCCCCCTGCAGGTCCGCGCCGCGCAGCATCGACATCAGCATCATCTCCGAGTCGTCGGTGGCGATGAGGTGGTCGACGACGCGGTCCATCTCCTCCTTCTCCGCGGCGCGCTCCGCCTCCGCGCGTCGCCGGCGCCGTGCTGCGTCTGGGTCGCCGAGGCGCCGGTGCGCGGCGTCGAGGAGGGGCAGGTCGGCCAGTGTCCAGCGCTGCGGGCCGTGCCGCCGCAGCAGCCGCACCTGGTCCTCGTCGAGCCACGGAGCGCACATCCGCAGGTAGGCCGGGACCTCCCACAGGTCGCCGACCAGGTCCTCGGGGTCGAGCAGCGGCCAGGCCTTGCCGAGGACCTCCCGCAAGGCTGCCGAGCCCAGCACGGCGCGTCGGACGACCGCGGGGGAGAGGGCCTCGTCGTCGGCGTACCTCTCGACGAGGAGGTCGACGAGCGCGTCGAGGACCTGCTCGCGGCCCTCGTTGTGCGGCGTGCCGGGCTCGACGGCCTCGAACGCCTCGGCCCACTCGGCCTCGCCGACCCACAGGTCCCGGTCAGGGGTCTCGACCTCGACCGCCTCGGCGGGCGGCTCCTCGTAGAGCCGCACGGCGGGCTCGATGGCGCCCACCATGCGGGCGTCCGCCTTGAGCGCCGCGACCGCGGGGTCGGGCTCCGGCCCGAGGTCGTGGCCGCCGGGCACGAGGTCGCGCAGGGTGCAGGTGCGCACGCCGTCCTCGCCGAGGCTGGGCAGGACGTCGGCCACGTAGTCGAGGTAGGGCTGGTGCGGCCCGACGACGAGCACGCCGCCGCGGCCGCTGGACAGGCGCGGGTCCTCGTAGAGCAGGTATGCCGCACGGTGCAGCGCGACGACGGTCTTGCCGGTCCCGGGGCCGCCGTCGACGACGAGCGCACCCCGTGACGGTGCCCGGATGATGGCGTCCTGGTCGGCCTGGATCGTGCTGAGCACGTCGCGCATGCGGGGCGAGCGGCTGGCTCCGAGGCTGGCGATGAAGGCGGACTGGTCGTCGAGCGCCGCGTGGCCCTCCAGCCCGTCGGGGGCGAAGACCTCGTCCCAGTAGTCGCTGACCCGGCCCAGGGCCCAGCGGTAGCGGCGCCGGCTGGCGAGGCCCATCGGATCGGCGTGGGTGGCGGCGAAGAACGGCTCGGCAGCGGGGGAGCGCCAGTCGACGAGGAGTCGCCGGCCGTCGGGATCGGTGAGGCCGAGCCGCCCGACGTAGACCGGCTCGGGGTCGTCCAGGCGCACGATCCGGCCCAGGCAGAGGTCGAGGCTGAACCGGCGCAGGGTGCGCAGCCGGTTGCTGAGCCGGTGCACCTCGAGGTCGCGGTCCATCGCGGCCTGGCCGTGGCCGCCGCCGCGGCGACGCTCGGCGTCGAGGCGCTCGGCCAGGTCGGCGATGGTCGTCTCGAGGGTGGCGGCGATCGCCGCGAAGTGGCGCTCGTCGTCGGCGATGAGCGCGGGGTCCGCCTTCGCGGAGAGGTGGTCGGGGAGGGAGAACGCCGTCGGCGCAGGGGTCACAGGGCAGCTCCGTTGGTCGGTCGGAGCGGCGATTGTGGGGCACGACGGGGGCCTTGCGGCAAGCCCCCCGTGCCGCTATACCTTGAGAGTGGAGGGGCCCGGCTGACCGGGCCTCACGCGTCTAGGTCGGGCGGCGCCGGGCGGATCCAGCCCCGCTGCAGCCCGTGGTCGACCATCGCGCTGGTCACCGCGCCGAGCCGCCGCGACCCCGCGACGACTCCTGCTTCCCGGGCCCGCACCGTCGCCTCGTTGGCGCCCGGCATCTGCCAGGTCCCGCCCTGGTTGACCCAGTTGAGGAGCATCGGCTGGAGCCGGTCGAGGGCCTTGCAGAAGCGGGCCTCCGGCGTCCGGCCCGCCTCGAACTCCTCCCACAGGTCGCGGATCCACCGGGCCTGGTCGTCGGGCAGCTGCGCGAACAGCACGTCGGCCGCCGCCTCCTCCCGCTCCTGCTGGTCGACGACCGCCGCAGGGTCGAAGACGGGGCTGTCGCCGGCGTGGATCTCGACGAGGTCGTGGATGACCACGAGCTGCATCGCGTGGCCGACGTCGATCGGCTCGTCGGCATGCTCGGCGAGCAGCATCACCATCAGCGCCAGGTGCCACGAGTGCTCGGCATCGTTCTCCCGCCGGTCCGCGGCGGCGAGCGGCGTGGCGCGCAGCACGGTCTTGAGCTTGTCGACCTCGGCCACGAACCCGAGCTGGGCGGCGAGGCGGTCGTCGACCTCCGGCGGCAGCGGGCTGCGGTCGATGAGCAGGTCGCTGGCTGCCGGACTGGAATCACTGCTGACGTCGTCCACCCGACCAGCGTCCCAGAGGCCGTCGAGCAGGCGGGGGAGACCTGTGGACGGGGCCGGTCGAGGGGTTGCGGTTTGGTCCCAAACCACAGGTTTTCTGTGGAGAACCCTGCAGTTCGTGACCAATCGGCGCGTTCGCGGCCACGTCGGGGGCGTGCTGGTTCGAGGGCGCTGGCCTGGCGCCCGGGCGGGAAAAGCGGTGTCGGTGGGCGCAGGACGCCGGAGAGAATCGAGCATGCTGACCCTCGAGGAGATCTTCCCGCCGTACGCCCTGCGTATCGCCTGCGGCCCGGTCGAGCTCCGGGTGCTGCGCGACGAGGACTTCCCCGAGCTCGTCGAGCTGGTGCGTGGCGGCGTCGAGGCTCCCGGCCTGCCGATGCCGTTCCTGCGCGCCTGGCACGACGAGCCGTTCGCGCCGGGCGCGCCGGACGGCTTCCCGACCTCGTCGCTGGCCTGGTGGTGGACCCAGCGGGCGACCTTCGCGCCGTCGGAGTGGCGCCTGGCCCTCGCGGTACGACGTGACGGCGTCCTCGTCGGCATGCAGGACCTGCACGCGCCGGACTTCCAGCAGACCCGCCAGGTGCTCACCGGGTCGTGGCTCGGAAGGGCACACCAGGGCCGGGGGACCGGGACGCTGATGCGCCGCCTCGTGGTCGGCCTCGCGCTCGACGAGCTCGGCGCGGAGAGCTGCGAGTCGGGCTACATCGTCGGCAACCACGCCTCGGCCGCGGTGAGCCGAAAGGTCGGGTACGTCGACAACGGCCGCCGCCGCGTCGTGCAGCACCTGCGCGACGGCAAGATCGGCGCCGACGAGCAGCGCGTCGTCGTGACGCCGGAGACCTTCGTCCGCCCGCAGGAGCCGGTGTCCGTCGAGGGCGCCGAGGCACTGCGCAGGTTCCTGGGGATCGGTCCACGGATGACCGGACCGTCGGACGGGTAGCGTCACCCGACATGGAGCGCGCGTCGTACGCACAGCGTGTCGAGATGGCCCACGCGGTGCTCGCGGCGGTGCACGAACGGCTGGAGACCGGCGGGTTCGGCGACCGCACCGCGGCCTTGCTGACGGCGGCGGAGCACCACCCGGCCGTGCTCGCCGAGGTGCTGGCGTCGGCGCTCACCGTGGCCTCCAGCGCCTCGACCGACGCCTACGGGCCGGACGTGCTCCGCGACTGCGCGGCGACGGCCGACGAGGCGCACCCCGGCGCCGGCGAGCTGATGCTGGCCGTGGCGGAGGCCGACGCGGCGGACGCCGCCTTCACGTCGTGGCTCACCCGCAGCCAGGCTGGATCGGTCCGCACCCTCGACGACCTGGCCCGCGCCGGCATCGTGGCGCTGGCGATGGTCTCGCGACAGTTCGCCCGCGCGACGACCGACGAGGTGGTCGCCTGGTGGCTCGGCGCCGACCCCGCGCTGGAGGGTGAGGACCCGGCGGGGGAGCAGCGCTGGGAGCCACTGGCCTCGGCGCTCCTGCGCGCCGTCACGGAGCAGTCCGGACCGCACGGCCACGTCCCGACGCCTGCCGCGCTCCTCACGGCGGCACGCGACCTGCTCGTCACCAGCAAGCCCGAGGCACTGCTCCAGGTCGTCCAGGACGCGCTGTTCACGACGGTGCAGAACGAGCAAATCGACCCGGACGACCTTGGCGACGTCACCCGCCGCCTCGACGACGCCTTTCCGCGCGCAGGCGAGCTCTGGATGGCCGTCGAGGAGGACGTCGCCCTCGTCCGCGGCTGGTACGACGAGCTCGTGGAGCGCTGCTCACCCGCGCCGATCGAGGTGGCCAGGCGGATGCCGGCACTGGCGCGCTGGCTGGGGGACCTGGGCCAGGAGGACGGCATCGCCGAGTACGTCGCCGCCGCGATCGCCGTGTTCTGCGTGGGACCCGTGGAGTCGACCCTGGACGACCTGCCCGACGGCGAGCTGCTGGAGCTGTGGGCGACGGGCGACGGAGCGACCGAGATCGTGCCGCGGCCGCGGAGGTGGCCACCCGCACCATCCAGGAACTGACATAACGTCGCGGTGGGATTCGGGGCGGTCGGGGGAGCCGGGGGAAACGCCGATTGGGCACGAACTGCAAGGCTCTCCACAGAATTGCTGTCGTTTGGTCCCAAACCGCAACGTTCTCCACAGCGGACAGCCCTGGCGGCACGGCCCGGCACGGCAGTCGGTCTCAGACACGCCGATTGGTCACGAACTGCAGGTTTCCGGGCCGATTTCCTGTGGTTTGGGACCAAACCGCAGAGCCAGCGAGTCGAGACGGCCGTCTGGCCAGGCGCAAACGGCGTTGTCACAGCAGCGTTGTCACAGCGGCGTTGTCACAGCGGCGTTGTCACGGAACAGCGCTGGAACAGGGACCGATCTCTCCGTACCAATACCGCCGATAACGGACATTATGTCATGCATCGGTCTGCGCGTTACACCAGATGAATCGCCCCGCCGCCCCCATTTGAGGCCGACCGGCCGCGTGATGTCAGCCGGAGGGCTCTGGTCGACAGGGGCGCACACGGCCAGCACCGTCCCCAGCGCCTGCCGATGGAACCCCTTCGGCGTCAGCGCCGTCGTAGTGACATGGGCCTTGGAGTTCGGCACTCGGAGGAAAGTGGCTGGATCATGTTCTTGGGGGGTACGCGAGGGGTAAAAATCTGTCGGGCGCGATTGCTGCCAGTAGCCGCCGACTGTAACCTGCTTGGAACGCTGCTGGACTCGGCCCGTTTTAGGAACATCTATGGATGATTCAGCCATCGGTTTCCTAGAGGCTGGAACGAGAAGCGGAGACAAATATATGTATATTCCGATGGGTCGCACTGAGTTCCAGACGCCGTCAGACCTTGCGCTTCGACACCGCGACAATTTCCCCGCTGGAAAAACTTCGGCGTTTCGTCGCCTTGGCCGAGGAAGGATATTTCTGGCAAGAGGCGTCACGTTGTGCCTAGTCATATCGGCGTTAGCAGTCGGAAACATCTTCCTCGCAGGGCCAGCGGCCGCGCATTGCCCCGATCCGGGGAACAACGGCCACAGATATGTATCCGGCGGAAATCAAGTCGTTCTCGCCGAGTCTGTTCGCTTCCGCGTCGAGTGGATGACGGCCGCGAACCAAGATGTGTGCAACTCGGGAGCGAGCTATTCAGCCTCGCTAACCCGCTCCTTGGGAACCTCAGATCCGGCCTGGCTCCAAGTAGGCTGGCGCTATTACGACTGGTACGTCCGACCCATGGGCTATTGCGAACGTCACCCTCGCTCGTCTGGCACCGGCAGTTACGCGCTGAGCGAATACAGCGTGACTCAACAGAAGCAAGTTTACGCATACCTCAAGAACGACAGCAGCCAATTTCTGTGTCGTATTGACGGGGAGACCCTTCGAACGACGCATGAAGATTTCGTGGGCTTCCGCACCGGCAACTGGATGCCGGTGCAGGCTGAAGCTCATGCGCGACATGTGCAACTTGGACGAGTTGCCCCGTCTTGGTTGAGATTAGACATCGCCTCGAGAGTACGAAATGGGGGCTCCGGTTGGGAGCAAATGAACGTCAACGGGGTTCATCGTGACGACACGGTCTACAATTTCACGCAGCCAGAGCCAGATGGATTTTGGGTGAATACAGATGCAAGCCACTAGAAGTCGAGCAAAGGCGCTGGTCGCGGGGACGATCGGAGCAGTGATGCTGGTAGGGGTCCTGTCGGCCTGCGGGACGGCACCATCGGGCGAGGCCAGCCCGAAGCCGTCGTCGTCATCCGCAGCTGTGCCGGCCGACCTTCTCACTGTCTTGGCCCGTGATGGTCTCGTCGTGAAGGAGACAAGTTTCGACGAGGCCTCGACGGACGCCAATGCGGCGTTGGAAGCGTTCGCCCGGGTCTACGATCCGAAACAGTTCCCGACCGCACCCCAGCCCTTCGCGGTCGAGGTCAGCAAGTCCGATGAGAGCCGACTGCCGCCCGGCACAACGGCGTGGATGCTTCATATCGGGGACGTTGAGCAAGACATCACTGGCCCGGCTCTCCCGGGCGGTGAGCGGAGGAGCGAGCCCAGGATCATCGAGACTGACATGTTCACCTTCATCGACTCGAAGACGGGCGACCACCTGGTCACCGTCTACATCGGCCCGGAGAAGAACTGACCCACTCGTGGCCGCCTCGCCGTGGCGGCGCACACCGGCGGCGTCTGCCGCGCCAGAGACCACGAGCAGGCCGCGATCCTGCTCGCTCTCGTGGGACCTTCACCTTAGCCGTGTGCGGCGAGGCCCCTGACGCACTGGGCGGGCCGACATCGGGACCTTGGCGGGGCCCCGAACGCCTCGACCGTGAACGTCATCGTCCGCGGCCCTGCTGCCGCTGTCGACCGGCGCCCTGGCCGCGGGTAGGCCGCGCCTTGGCGGACTTGGCCGGCTTCCTGGTCGCCTCCGTCGCGGGCTTGCCCTGGTACGAGTCGGCACGTATGCGCGCTTCCACCGCTCGGGGGTCGTCGAGGCGTTGCTCGAGATCTCGCGCGGTCGCCTCACGGCGCTCCGCGCTGTCCCATGCGACGTCGGCCTTCGAGTCCAGGCCGTCGCGGTCCGCTCGGCGGTCACCCGCCGAA
Source organism: Nocardioides sp. J54 (assembly GCF_000519005.1). GTDB lineage: Bacteria > Actinomycetota > Actinomycetes > Propionibacteriales > Nocardioidaceae > Nocardioides. The sequence continues at coordinate 75,184 of NZ_JAER01000007.1, forward strand.
TCCTCGAGCCGGTCGACCTCGGCGGCCGCGTGCTCGGCCGAGTGTTTGTGCGGGTCGTCGTCGGGCCACTGCGCTGTCGCCTCATCGGGCGTCAGCTCACCGCTGAGGACGGCTTCACGGAGCCGCTCACGCTCGGCGGCCTGGCTTGAGCCGGCCGATGCTCGGGATCAGCACAAACAGAATGTCGTCGTAGGGCTTCCAGGCGTCGTGCTTGGGAGGGTTCGCGGGCATCGTCCGTCACACCCACTCCGGCACCTGGGACGGCACGTCCGCGAGCTTGTCGCGGGTCGCCCAGGTGAGGTCTGCGACATTGCGCCCGTCGACGGGCGGATGCAGCACGAGCCAGATCGGCGTGCCCGGCCCTCGTTCAGCCCGCTGCAGGACGAGGCCCGACTGGTGCGTGCTGCCGGTCCACAGCCACACATGGTGGCTTTCCGGCGTGATGGACGGGCCGCCGGAGTTGGGGTCGGGCGGGATCGCGCCGACGGCCCGCACGTCGGCCGCGGGCAGCTGCTCGACGACGGCAGCGCGCGGGGTTTCTGCGGGCGTAGGCCCGCCGTCGCGCAGACGGGCGACGAACGCCCACCACTCGCCCGCGTCGTCGCTGAGCCAGTTCAGCAGCAGTCCAGGGGCAGGGTGGCCGGGCGAGTAGTGCGGTCGGCACCAGATGTGACTACCCCGGGCGCGGCCACGCAGGCCCGGCTCCCAGAGGTAGCGAGACGGCGCCGGCATCCCAACAGATTAGAACATGTGTTCGATCAACGCACGGGCCGTGCCCGCGCCCGCGATGCGCGCGAGCAACTGGGGCTGCCCGGTGACCGTCAAAGACCGGAGTTACGCTGACCAGGTGGCCAGGATGACGCCAGCCGAAGCGGCAGCCGTGAACGTCCTCTACGGCTTCCTCGTGGGGATCGATCGACCGATCCCGGCCGAGGTGGCCAAGGCCATGTCGACGCTCGCCAGTCGGGCACACAACCGGCTGCAGGCGGGCGTTGACGAGCACGCTGTGCGAGCTCAGTGGCCCGCCGCGTTCCCCGCGGGCGGCTCGGAGCGGCTGGTCGACGAGGGACGGGCCTCACCGGCGGAGGGCCCCCACGGGAGCCTGCCGGCGCCCATCGCCGTCGACGGAGGCGGCACAGTCAGCGACCTGGTCGACCAGCAACGCAGCGACGAGCTGCCCTGAGCGCGATTCGCACCCCGCGACCCGTCGAGCGCCCTCCTATCAGCGATAGACCTCGCGGCGGTGCCCGAGAGCGAGGACGAGGACGAGGAGCACGTCGTCCTGGACTTCGTAGATGATCCGGTAGTCGCCGGTGCGAACTCGCAGCTCGCCGGCGCCCCCGACGAGCTGTTTCGCTCCCGGCGGACGTGGGGTGTCGGCCAGGAGTTCGATGGCGGCTTGGATTCGACGCTGCACGGGAGGGTCGAGCTTGCGCAGCTGCCGGGCAGCCGCCGGTGTCAGCTCGATGCGGTAGCGCTGGTCGTCGCTGCCAGCATCGGAACTCATCGCCCGGCCCGGCCGAGCGCCTCCGGCCGTTCGTCGGCCTTCGCCGCCAGGGCCTGCTGGCGGCCGTACTGGTCGACGCCTTCGGTCCAGAGCTGCTGGCGGTAGTGCCCCGGGCTCTCAGGCTCGGGCGTGGTGCCGACGAAGCCGGGGTCAACTCCAGCGTAGGTCGCCGAGATGCCGCGCATGCCGTTGACGACGGCGTCGAGCGAGAACGTGAGCGCCTGGGGGTGGTGGCGCCGTACCCAGGCCTCAGCGCGAGACCATGCGGCGTCGTATCCCTTCGGGTCGCCTCGACCATCGTTGGCCTCGACGGCGGCCCGGTAGTCCCGCCAGAGCTCGTAGGCTTCGCGGTTCTGGGCGATGTGGTCAAGGAGGATGGGGAGGCACCCGCACTCCTCGGACGTCTCGTGGTGGTGGCCGACGCATCGATCGTCGTCGCATCCGCACTCGTCGCCGCGCCAGAGCCCGTCGGTCCAGCCCGCTGCCCGTGCCCATTCCTCGTCCGTGTAGCCGGCCGCTCCGATGGTCTCGAGCGCGCGCACGCTCAGGTGCGTCATGACGTCGCGCCCGTCCCGGTCGTCGCATCGGCGAGACCGAGGTCGGCCTTGACCTGCTCCCAGGGGATGGGAGCAGCGCCGGACTCCTCGAGCTCGGCGCGGGCGGCCGCGGCCGCACGGATGTCGGCCAGGTCCTCGGCCGCCTCGACGAGCTGATCCAGCTTGTCCGCATCGACCACCGCGGCGATGCGGCGGCCACGGCGGGTCAGGAACACGGGCTCGTGAATGCGGGCCTCGTCGACGACGTCGGCCAGCCGCGCGCGGGCCTCGCTCACAGTCATCTCGGTCATGTGACGACCGTACACGAAACCGCCGAAACGTACAACTCGGGCGTTCCGTACAAAAGCGCCGGTAACGAACGTCATGTCAGATTGCAGCCGGAGCGGCCCCAGAGCCCTCCTCCCTGACAGCCCCCACCACTACCCCAGTGGAAACCACACCGGTGTCACCTAGGTTGGTCCCATGGACGGATCCGACGACGTCGACCTGCGCGTCGTCGGCGACGACGACGAGTGGTCGGTCCTGCGGTGGCTGTCCTGCGGTGGCTGTCCTGCGGTGGCTGTGGCAGGCGTACCGTGCCGACCTCGCGCCGGTCGTCCACGGCCTGCCGTACGCCGACGGTCGCTACCAGGCCCGGATGGTCGACGGCCTGCCGGATCCTGACGCCGCGGCGTACCTCGCGTGGCGGCCGCACCCGAACACCGGCGAGGCCGCGCCCGCTGGGAGGCCTGACCGGTGGACGAGCAGCTGAGCCGCGCGGTCGTCGCCTACCTCGGCAAGGGCCGCTCGGCGTTCCCCCCGACGCCGGTGCCGTCGCCCCGGACGCACCCGCCACGGAGCGCGACGCCCTGCTGGCCCGGGTCCGCAACGTCGTCGACGAGTGCCTGGCGATCGAGGTCGACTGGCACGACCGGTCCCTGGCCGCGGCCGGCCAGGTCGCCCGGGACACGATGGCCCGCCGCCACCCCGGGCTCTCCCCCGACGCCCTCGACGCGCTGCGCTGGTTGTTCACCTACACCTGGCGGTAGCCCCACGCGAGCTGGCAGACCCGCCGGGCGACGGCGAGCACGCCGCCGCGATACTCGGGCGCATGACCCAGCCGACCGTCGTCGTCACCGGTGCCGCCGCAGGCATCGGCCGCGCCATCGCCACCCGCTTCCACGCCGCCGGCCACCTCGTCGGTGCGTACGACGTCGATGAGGCCGGCCTCGAGCAGCTGGCCGCCGACCTGCCCGGTGTCGTGACGGGTCGCCTCGACGTCCGCGACGCCGACCAGTGGCGGGCCCGCCTGGCCGAGCTCGTGGAGCGCAGCGGCGGCCGGCTCGACGTGCTCGTCAACAACGCGGGCATCCTCGCCGGCGGCGCGTTCGCCGACATCGACCTCGCCACGCAGCAGCGGATGGTCGAGGTCAACGTCACCGGCGTCCTCAACGGCTGCCACGTCGCGCACCCGTACCTGCGCGACACCCCCGGCGCGCACGTGGTCAACCTGGCCTCGGCCAGCGCGATCTACGGCCAGCCGGAGCTGGCGACCTACTCGGCGACGAAGTTCGCCGTCCGTGGGCTCAGCGAGGCGCTCGACCTCGAGTGGGCCGGAGATGACATCACCGTGCACGCGGTGTGGCCGCTGTTCGTGCGCACCGCGATGACCGAGGGCCTCGACACCGCGTCCACGCGCTCGCTCGGCGTCCGCCTGACCCCCGAGGACGTCGCGGCCGAGGTCGTCGACCTCGTCCTGGGCAGCCCCTCGCGCCTGCGCCCCCGCTCGCCCCACCGCGCGGTCGGGAAGCAGGCGAAGGCGCTGATGGCGTCGGCCTCACTTGCGCCGACTTGGCTGATGCGCGCGATCAACAACCGCATCGCCGGACCTCGGTAGCCGGCTAGCCGGTGCCGGCCCAGGCGCCGGTGGCGACCATCGCGGCCACCCACACCGCGAACGCGGCCCACCAGCACCAGGTCGTCCACCGCCCGATGCCGCTCAGCCGTGCGCGCTGCCGCAGGTAGCACGGCGTGAAGATCGCGTACGTCGGCACGATCCCCAGCCACTCGACCCGGGGCGCCTCTCCCCTGCGCCGCAGGTCACGGACGTCCAGCGTGAGCAGGACCGCGGTGCCGCCGACCATGAGCACCAGGCTCGTCGCGAGCAGCGGCCACACGCCCCACGGGGCGCCCAGCGCACCGGCCAGCGGCAGCGCGGCAGCGACCGCCGGGCGTACGGCGGACACCGGCGCGGCGGCGAGGGCGGCGTCCTCCTGCGGAGTGGTCGGCACGGCAGGACCCTAGCGCTGCCGCCCACGTCGATAGGTTCGGGCGCATGGTCGAGATCACGGACTTCGTGCCGCACTCCCCTGTCCCGCCCGCGGTGGTCGAGGCCTACCGCGGAAGGGTGCCGGACGAGATCGTCGAGGTGTGGGAGCGCTACGGCTACGGCACCTTCGGCGAGGGCTTCGTCCGTGTCATCGACCCGGCGCTCTACGAGGAGCAGCTCGGCGACCGGATCGGCAAGACGCAGGGCGACGGCATCGCGATCCCGGTCATGACCACCGGGCTGGGCGACCTGATCACCTGGGAGCCGAGCATCGGCGCGCTGGTCCTGCTGATGTTCCGCTCGCACCGCGTCCGGGGCCTCGGCCGCGCGCACTCGTTCTTCACGCTGCTGCGCATGGACGGCGTCGAGCACCTCGAGGAGGACCTCGAGTGGGACCTGTTCCCGCAGGCCGTGGCCGCGCAGGGCCCGCCGGCGTACGACGAGTGCTTCGTCCACGTGCCGCTGCCGGTGATGGGCGGCCCGGGCACCGTGGACACCTTGAGGAAGCGGCAGACGCTCACCGCGATCCAGGTGATGGTCGAGCTGCAGGGCGCCATCGGCCACTGACGCCCCGCGGCACTGACGCTGGGCGCTGGGAGGCGTACCGTCGACAGGGTTCCCGACCCCGGAGGCTCCGATGACCGCTCCCGACGGACACGTGAGCGTGCGCTACCTGGTCGACGACGTCGACGCGGCGGTGGCGTTCTACACCACCCACCTGGGCTTCACCGTCGGCACGAACGTCGCGCCGGCCTTCGCCGAGGTGTTCCGCGGCGCGCTGCGGCTCCTGCTCAGCGGCGCAGCCAGCTCCGGCGCCCGGGCGACTCCCCCGGACCGTGCGGCCCAGCCGGGCCGCAACCGGGTCAACCTCCCGGTCGAGGACCTCGAGGCCGAGGTCGAGCGGCTCGGCGCGGCCGGCCTGGCCTTCGCCAGCGACCTGGTCTCCGGCCCGGGCGGCTCGCAGGTCCTGCTCGAGGACCCGTCGGGCAACCTCGTCGAGCTCTTCCAGCCCCGCGCGTGAGCGCCGCCCGGCGGTCCTAGAGCCCGGCGACGCGCGGCAGCACGCGGTCCACCAGCTCCGTGGTCCACGCGACCGGGTCGTCGGAGGCCGGCATCGCGGTCGCCAGGCTCACGCCGAGGCCGGCGTACTCCTCCATCTCGGCGACGAACCGCTCCGACTCCCCCACCGGGTCGCCGAACCAGAGGATGGTCTTGCGGATCGCGTCGTAGTCGCGGCCGAGGTCGTCGCAGTGGCGGCGCAGCACCTCGAGCTTGCGGGCGACGCCCGGCACACCGTCACCGGTGAAGAGGTTGCAGGCGTCGGCGTACTGGGCCACCATCCGCAACGTCTTGCGCTCCCCCTGCCCGCCGATCATCAGCGGCACGCGGCCCCGCACCGGCCGCGGCAGGCAGATCGTCTCCGCCAGCTGGTAGTGGGTGCCCTCGAACGGCCCGTCGTCGTCGCTCCACATCTGCTCGGTGATCCGGATGGTCTCCTCGAGCCGCTCGAAGCGCTCCGCGAGCGGCGGGAACGGTACGCCGAGGCCGGCGTGCTCACGCTCGTACCAGGCCGCGCCGATGCCGAGCCAGGCCCGGCCGCGCGAGAGGACGTCGAGCGAGGAGACGACCTTCGCCAGCACGCCCGGGTGGCGGTAGGTCACGCCGGTGACCAGCAGGCTGAGGTCGACCCGCTGGGTGCGGCCGGCGATGTAGCCGAGCGTCGTGTAGCCCTCGAGCATCGGCTCGAACGGGCCACCGAAGTCGACCATCTGGAAGTGGTGGTCCATCACCGTGACGAGGTCGATCCCGCCCTCGTCGGCGACCTGGACCGTGGCGTCGAGGCGGTCGGCCAGGGAGGTCTGCCAGTCGGGGTGGGTGAAGGTGGCGTAGTGGATGCCGAGGTCCATGGACGTCAACCTACGCCCGCTCGGCTCCGGCTGTCTGCGTACGATGCGGGCCATGCGTTCCCGCCTGCTCGCCGGTGTCCCGGCCCTGCTCCTGCTCGCCTCCCTGTCCGCCTGCAACGACGACGACCCGGAGGCCAGCGACGACACCGGCACCAGCAGCGAGGGCGGGACGTCGTGCGAGTACGTCGAGACCGGCGGCGCCGCCCGCGGCGTCGAGCTGCCGCCGGCCACCACCGACCTCAGCGGCGAGGTCCCGGCCGTGCTGCACACCTCGATCGGTGACCTGAAGATCACCCTCGACGCCGAGAAGGCGCCGTGCACCGTCGCGTCCTTCGCCTCGCTGGCCGAGCAGGGCTACTACGACGGCACGTCGTGCCACCGCCAGGGCAACGACCCCGGCTTCGAGTTCCTCCAGTGCGGCGACCCGTTCTACGACCCCGAGGCCGAGCAGCAGGACCCGGCCGTCGGCACCGGCAACCCCGGCTACAACATCCCCGACGAGATCGACGGCACCGAGACCTACGAGGCCGGCACCATCGCGATGGCCAACACCGGTGCCCCGAACTCGGGCGGTGGACAGTTCTTCATCGTCTTCGGCGACTCGCAGTTCCCGCCGAGCTACACGGTGTGGGCGCACCTCGACGCCGAGGCCGTCGAGCTGGTGAAGAAGGCCGCGGCCTCGGGCAACGACGGCAGCTCCCGCGCCGGTGGCGGCGTGCCGAACACCCCGGTCACCTTCGAGGGCATCGACGTCGGCTGAGCCGGCTCCGGCGCGGGCTCACCGCTCCTGCAGCGCCGGCAGGTCGACGCCGGTGAGCTCCACCGACCTCTCCCAGAGCCGGTGCGCCAGGACCTCGTCGTCGACCTTCGGCGACATCCGCGCGAGCGCGGGCCAGCCCCACAGCTCGGTCCGCCCGTGCGGGCCGATGTAGGTGCCACCCTCGACGTCGGTGGTGGCGGCGTAGACGGTGTTCAGCGCCCCGCGCCAGCCCGGCATCCCGACCAGGCGGTGCCCGTAGTGGCCGATCGCGGTCACGACCGGGTTGCCGGAGCCGCTGGTGATGCTGGTGGCGGTGGCGCCCGGGTGCGCACCGACTGCGCGCAGCTGCGAGCCACGCGCGCGCAGCCGCCGGTCGAGCTCGCGCATGAACAGCAGGCAGGCGAGCTTGGAGTCGCCGTACGCCTGGAACGGGCGGTACGGGCGGTGCAGCCACCCGAGGTCGTCGAGCTCGATGCGGCCCGAGCGGTGCTCGCGGGAGCTGACCACCACGACGCGGTCGGTGAGCAGCGGCAGCAGGCCGAGCGTGAGCGCGAAGTGGCCGAGGTGGTTGGTCGCGAAGTGCATCTCCACGCCCTCGGCCGACAGCGCGTACGGCACGCCGAGCACGCCGGCGTTGTTGACGAGCACGTCCACCGTGCGGCCGTCGGCCGACAGGTCCGCCACGAAGGAGCGCACCGACGACAGGTCGCTGACGTCGAGCCGGCGGACCTCCACCCGGCCCTTGTCGTGCCCGGGCACGGTCCGGGCGGCCGCCTCGGCCTTCTCGACGCTGCGGCAGGCCATGACCACCTCGGCACCGCGCGACCCGAGGATCCGCGCCGTCTCGAGGCCGAGGCCGCCGTTGGAGCCGGTGATGACGAAACGCCGTCCCTGCTGGGGAGGCACCTGGGTCCACGGACGCACACCGCATTATTACGCTGAGCCGATGACCAGCGACTCCGGGACCGCCAGCCTGACCCGCGCCGAGGCGGAGCACCGCGCGAGCGGCATCACCGTCACGTCGTACGACGTCGACCTCGACCTCTCCGTCGCCGAGGAGACGTTCTCCTCGCGCACCACGATCCGGTTCACCAGCAGCTCGTTGCGCACCTTCGTCGACGTGAAGCCGACCGCCCTGCACGCGGTCCTGCTCGACGGCGCTCCCCTCTCCCCCGACGCGCTCGACCGCGGCCGCCTGCCGCTGGACCTCACCAGCGGCGAGCACGAGCTCGTCGTCGAGGCGACGATGGGCTTCCGCAACGACGGCGAGGGCCTGCACCGCTCCGTCGACCCGGCCGACAGCCTCGCCTACGTCTACGGCATGTCGTTCATGGACGCGGCGCCGTCGATCTTCGCGTGCTTCGACCAGCCCGACCTCAAGGCGCCGTACACGATGCGGGTCACTGCGCCCGCCGACTGGGTGGTGCGCGGCAACGCACCGGCCCGCGAGGTCGGCTCCGAAGCGCGGGTCTGCCGCTGGGAGCTCGGTCCCACTCCCCCGCTCGCGACCTACTTCGTCACCCTGGTGGCCGGTCCCTACCACCTGCTGACCGACGAGCACGACGGCATCGGCCTGGGCCTCAGCTCGCGGCGCAGCCTCGCGACGGTGCTGGACCGCGAGGCCGACGAGCTGTTCACCCTGACCCGGCAGTCCTTCGACGAGCTGCACCGGCTGTTCGGGGTGCGCTACGCGTTCGGTGACTACCACCAGGCGTTCGTGCCGGAGTTCAACGCCGGCGCGATGGAGAACCCCGGCTGCGTCACGATCCGCGACCCGCTGCTCTTCGAGGGGGCCAGCACACGTGCGGACCGCTGCTTCCGCGCCAACCTGGTCGCCCACGAGATGGCGCACCAGTGGTTCGGCAACCTGGTCACCCCGCAGTGGTGGGACGACCTGTGGCTCAACGAGTCCTTCGCCGAGTACACCGGCCTGCGCGTGATCACCCATGCGACGGAGTACGACGACGCGCCAGTCCACGACTCCTACCTGCGCCGGGTCTGGGGCATCACCGCCGACTCCCGCCCGACCACCCACCCGGTCGCCGGCAACCCGGCGGAGGACGCCCTGGCGGCGCTGCAGAACTTCGACGGCATCTCCTACGCCCGCGGGGCCAACGTGCTGCGCCAGCTCGCCGCCCGGCTCGGCGACGACGCCTTCCTCGGCGGGGTGCGCGAGCACTTCGACCTGCACCGGTTCGGCAACGCCACCATGGGCGACCTCTTCGCCTGCTGGGAGCGGGCCGGCGGCGGGGCGGACCTGTCCGCCTTCGTGAAGGACTGGCTGCTGACCCCGGGCGCCGACCAGCTGAGCGTCGACCGTGAGGCCGGCGTCGTGCGCCGCAGCTCCCCGCCGGCGTACCCGGCCGAGCGCACGCACCTGCTCGACGTCGCCGTGCACCGCGACGGCTGGGAGGTCAGCCGGCACACGCTCACCGACGCCGAGACACCGCTCGACCTCGGCGACGCACCGGTGCTGCTCGACGCCACCGAGACCACCTGGGCGATCTGCCCGCCCGACGCGACCACCATGGCCGCACTCCCCCGGCTCGCCCCGACGCTGGAGGACGACCGGTTGCGCGCCACGATGTGGAACAGCGTGCGACTCGCGCTCTTCGACGGCGCGGTCACCCCGGCCCAGGTCGCCGACCTGCTCGTGGCCGCCCCGCCCGTCGAGGACGCCACCACCGCCCAGCGAGGCCTGCTCGTGTGGCTCCAGTCGACCGTCCTCCCGCTGGCACCGGAGGGCACGACCGCCCGCTACCACGCGGCCGTCCTCGAAGTGCTCGATCGAGCCACGCCCGGCACGGAGCTGCAGCTGTCCGCCTTCCGCCACGTGCTGGCGACGGCCACCGACGCCGAGCAGCTCCAGCGGTGGGCTGCCGGTGAGCGGCTGCCGGAGCAGGTGCGCCTCGACGTCGACCTGCGCTGGCGGGCGTTGCGCCGCCTCGCCGAGCTGGGCCTGACGGACCGTGCGACGCTCGATGCAGCGCTGGCGGCCGAGCCGAGCAGCACGGCGACGGTGCACCACGCCGGCGCCGTGTCGTCCCTGCCGACCGCCGAGGCCAAGGAGTTCGCATGGGTGCGGGCGACCGGCGAGGTCTCGGTGCCGAACTACGAGGTCGAGGCCGCCGGCCGCGGGATGTGGCGCACCGACCAGCGCGCGCTGACCCAGCCTTTCGCCGAGCGGTACTTCGCGGACTTCGACGCCATCACCTCCGCGCACCAGGGCTGGGTCCAGGCCACGGTCATGTCGTCGTACTTCCCGATCACGCACCTCGACGACACCACCGTCACGGCCGCGCGCCAGCTGCTGGCGCGCGACCTGCCCGGGGCCGTACGACGCCCGCTGGCCGACGCGCTCGACGAGCTCGAGCGGCGGCTGGCCCTGCTCGGCTGAACGGCTCGCGCTGCTCGGCTGAGCGGGCCGGCCGGGCGTGAGGTCGGCCTCGTCGGCGTGGCCCGCGGGGTTCCGTCGGGCGTCACTGTTTGACTGGTCCCATGGCCACGATCACCACCCTGCTGCTCGGTCTCCTGCTCGGTCTGCTCCTCGGGGCGGCCGGCGGCTGGCTGCTGCGCCGGGGCGAGGTGGCCCAGCGCGAGCACGACCACCAGCGCGAGCTGGAGGGCCTGCAGCGGGAGCTGGAGCAGCTCTCCCGCGACCACCAGCTCGAGGTGGAGCGCAGCGAGGCCCGCCACGAGAGCGCCCTGGCACAGCTGCGCCACGAGCTCGACCGGGTCGAGCTGCAGCACCAGGCCGCCGTCGAGGAGGTCCGGGTGCGCGAGGCCGAGGCCCGCGCCGAGGTCCGCTCCGAGCTGACCGCGGCCGCCGCCACCGTCGAGCAGCTGCGCGACGCCCTCGACCAGGCCCGCGCCCAGCACCGCACCCTGCTCGACCAGCAGCGCCAGGCGCAGGCCGAGCGCGAGCGGGCGGAGAACGGGCAGACCCAGGTGCTCAAGACCCTCACCCCGGTGGTGGAGCACCTGCGCTCGATGCAGCGCAAGGTCGACGACCTGGAGAAGGCCCGCGTCGAGCAGCACACCGAGCTCGCCGCGCAGATCCGGCACACCCAGAAGTCCGTCGAGGACTCCCGCAAGGCCGCCGACACGCTCGCCACCGTGCTCAAGGACAACGCCGTGCGCGGCGTGTGGGGCGAGACCCAGCTGCGCACGCTGGTCGAGACCGCCGGCCTGGTCAACCGCATCGACTTCGAGCTGCAGCACTCCCTCGAGGCCGACTCCGGCGCCCGCCGCCCCGACATGGTGATCAACCTGCCCGGCGGCAAGCAGATGGCGATCGACGCCAAGGTCCCCTACAACTCGTTCATGGACGCCCACCGCGACGGCCTCCAGCCCGAGCAGCGCCAGCGCCTGCTCGAGGACCACGCCAAGAAGGTGCGCGGCCACGTCGACACGCTCTCCCGCAAGGGCTACTGGACCGGCCTGCGCACCAGCCCGGAGTTCACCGTCGCGTTCATCCCCAACGAGCAGCTGCTCAACGCCGCGCTCGAGGTCGACCCGTCACTGATGGAGCACGCCTTCAAGCAGGGCGTCGTGCTGGCCACCCCCACCAACCTGTGGGGCATGCTCAAGACGGTCGCGTTCACCTGGAAGCAGGAGGCGCTCACCGAGGACGCCCAGGCGCTCTTCGAGATGGGCCAGGTCCTCTACCGCCGCATCCTCAAGCTCTCCGAGCACGTGGAGAAGCTGGGCCGCTCGCTGCAGCGCAGCGTCAAGGACTACAACGCCTTCACCGGTTCGCTCGAGCGCAGCGTGCTGCCGGCGGCGCGCAAGCTCAACGCCGCCGACCCGGTCTCGACGATCCCGGCGCCGAAGGAGATCGAGGAGGCGCCGCGGGCGCTGACCAGCAGCGAGTTCGCGGCGATCGCCGACCTCGAGCGCGAGGAGCTCACCTTCGACTTCGACGTCGCCGAGGGCGAGGTCGTCGAGGACGAGTCCCAGGCCGGCTGACCCAGCCGACCCCCGACCGCTCAGGCGCTGCCCTCGAGGGTCACTCCCCCGGACAGGTCGACGGTGCGCCGCGCGTTGGCCAGCGACGTGACCGTCGCGGTGCCGATGCTCCCGCTGCGGTCGAAGACCTCGGCCGTGCCGACCGCGACGCCGTCGGAGGCGACGTGGTCGCTCGCGCGGAGACCGACCGAGATGCCGTCCGGGCGGCGGCTGAGCGCGAGGTCGATGTCGACGTTGATGTACTCCACGCCACCGGATCCCCAGTTGGTCACCATGCTCGTGGCGTCCGCGATGGAGGCGACCGCCTGGAACGGCGTGGGTGGCTGGTCGAGCAGCACCGGCACGGCGATGTGCCAGGTGGCGTGGCGCCCGGCGTTCTGGTGCTCGCCGAAGTTGTCCGACCACGGCTCGTCGCTCTCGAAGAACGGCACGTGGTGGGGCAGGTCCGCCGGCACCAGCTCCAGCGAGGGCGGCTCCGGGCGGTCCTCGGCCGACCACACCTCACCGGGCGGGTTGGTGGACGGCTCGAGGAAGGTCGCGCTGGCTCGTGCGACGGGGCGGCCCGCCTGCTCGACGACGGCGTCGACGAGGACCAGCCGGGGCCCCTCGCGCACGATGGTGCCGCGAGCGGTGGTCGGCACCATCTTCGCCGGCCGGAACAGGTCGACGTGGTAGCGCGCCGGCACCAGGCAGCCCCGTCCGATCGCCTCCACCTCACGCTCCAGCGCCCACGCCAGCAGCGCGCTCACGGCGACGCCGTGCATCTGCTCCGACGACCAGAGGCTCTGCGCGTGCGGCTGCGGCACGAAGGCGTCACCGTCGAGGGCGTACCAGGAGAACTGGAACGTGTTCTCGTTCATCGTCCCATCATGCCGGATGGCCTCCGGGCACCGGCACGCGAGGGTCGTACGGCGTGCGGGTGTACACGAAGGTCGCGCACTCGAGGTAGCGCACCGCTCCCCCCGTCCCCGGCTCCCGGTGCACCACCAGCCGCTCCCCGCGGTGGTAGCCCTCGGAGCCGGTGAAGCCCTCCCCGGACCGGTCTCGGACGAAGCGCTCGTGCGGCTCGGCGGTGCGCAGGTCGCGAGCGACGACCTCGCCACCCGTCCACTCGAAGGCGAAGGCGGTGTTGCCCCAGAACCACAGCCCGAGCAGCTCGGCCACCTCGCCCGGCACCGGTCGCGGCGAGGGCTGCCACCGTCGTGCATCGGGCGGGGCGACCTCGCCGAGCAGGACGCCCGGCACCCGCTCGGGCTGCAGGCCGGTGGTGGCATTCGTGAGGGCGACGACCGCGTCGCGGGTCGAGCGGTCGACGAACAGCGAGGCCTGGAAGCCCGGCATCGACCCGGTGTGGCCGACCATCGTGCGTCCACCCACGTCGAGCAGGCGCAGGCCCAGGCCGTAGGCGTCGGCCCTCGGGGCCGGCTCGGCCATCTCCGCAAGCGTGGCCGGCGCGAGCACGTCCGGGTGGCCGGTGGCCAGGAAGTCCGCCCACCGCAGCAGGTCCTCGACCGTGCTCCAGAGCTGGCCGGCTGGCGCCATCGCGCCGGTGTCGGTGTGCGGCTCGGCCGTCAGGGTGTGGGCGAAGTGGTCGACGCTGCGGCCGGGGGCGTGCGCCGCCGGCGGGTGGTACGACGTCGCGCCCATGCCCAGCGGCACGAGCAGCCGCTCCCGGACGGCCGCCCACCACGACTGCCCCCGCAGCCGGGCGACGACCTCGCCGAGCAGCGCGTAACCGAGGTTGGAGTAGTGGTAGTACTCCCCCGCGGTGGCGACCCGACCGGAGCCGTCGTTGGCGGCCAGCAGCGCGCCGACGTCACCACCGTCGACGCGCTCCCACCACGGCCCGACCGGCTCGCTCTGCAGGCCGGCGGTGTGCGCCAGCAGGTCACGCAGCGTCGCGTCGCGGTAGCCGGTCTCCGGCACGAACCGGCCGACCGCGTCGTCGAGAGAGAGCGCCCCCTCGTCGCGCAGCTGCAGCACGAGCACCGCGGTCAGCGTCTTGGTGATCGAGCCGATCCGGTAGGCCGAGTCGACGTCCGGCTCGGCGTCGGGCAGCACCGAGAGGCAACCGCGCCAGGCCGGGTCACCGCCCAGGGCGACGGCGGCGCTCACCGACGGCAGCCGGCCTGCGCCCTGGAGCGCGGCCAGCCGGTCGTCGTACGTGGGCACGGTCAGTCGGCGTAGGCGTCGACGGGCGGGCAGGCGCAGACCAGGTTGCGGTCGCCGTAGGCCTGGTCGATCCGCGCCACCGGCGGCCAGTACTTGTCCGCGGTGATGCCGGCCGGGAACACACCGACCTCCCGGGAGTAGGGCCGGTCCCACTCGCCCACCAGCGCCCGCGCGGTGTGCGGCGCGTGGTGCAGCGGCGAGGCGTCCACCGGCCACTCGCCTGCCGCGACGCGGTCGATCTCGCCCTTGATGGCGATCATCGCGTCGCAGAAGCGGTCGAGCTCGGCGAGGTCCTCGGACTCGGTGGGCTCGACCATGAGCGTGCCGGCCACCGGGAAGGACATGGTCGGGGCGTGGAAGCCGTAGTCGACGAGCCGCTTGGCCACGTCGTCGACGGTGACGCCGGTCTGCTGCGTGATCGCCCGCAGGTCGAGGATGCACTCGTGCGCGACCAGGCCGGAGTCACCGCGGTAGAGCACCGGGAAGTGCTCACCGAGGCGCGCGGCGACGTAGTTGGCCGACAGCACCGCGACGGCGGTGGCGCGGGTCAGGCCCTCGGCGCCCATCATCCGCACGTAGGCCCACGAGATCGGCAGGATGCCGGCCGAGCCGAAGGGGGCGGCACTGATCGCGCCGGTGCCCTCGCGGCGCGCGGTGTCGGGGTGCAGCGGGTGGGTCGGCAGGTACGGCGCGAGGTGCTCGCGCACCGCGACCGGGCCGACACCGGGGCCACCGCCACCGTGCGGGATGCAGAAGGTCTTGTGCAGGTTGAGGTGCGAGACGTCGCCGCCGAACCTTCCGGGCTGGGCGTAGCCGAGGAGCGCGTTGAAGTTCGCGCCGTCGACGTAGACCTGGCCGCCGTGCTCGTGGACGACCTCGCACAGCTCGGTGATGGTCTCCTCGTAGACCCCGTGCGTCGACGGGTAGGTCACCATGATCGCGGCGAGCGACTCGGAGTGCTGCTCGCACTTGGCGCGCAGGTCGTCGAGGTCCACCGTGCCGTCGTCGGTCGCCTTGACGACGACGACCTTCATCCCGGCCATGACCGCCGAGGCGGGGTTGGTGCCGTGCGCGGACGACGGGATCAGGCAGATGTCGCGCTGCTCCTGGCCGTTGGCGCGGTGGTAGTTGCGGATCGCGAGCATGCCCGCGAACTCGCCCTGCGCGCCGGCGTTGGGCTGGATGGACACGCGGTCGTAGCCGGTGACCTCGGCGAGCCACCGCTCGAGCTGGTCGATCATCTGCCGGTAGCCGTCCGCGTCGGCCGCCGGGACGAACGGGTGGAGGCCGGCGAACCCGGCGAGGGAGATGGGCTCCATCTCGGTTGTCGCGTTGAGCTTCATCGTGCAGGACCCGAGCGGGATCATGCCGCGCTCGAGCGCGTAGTCGCGGTTCGACAACCGCGCGAGGTAGCGCAGCATCGACGTCTCGTTGTGGTGGGTGTTGAACACCGGGTGGGTGAGGAAGTCGGTCGTGCGAGCGAGCTCCTCGGGCAGCGCGGAGGTCGCGGACCAGCCGCTGACCTCGACCGGCTCGGCGCCGAACGCACCCAGCACCACGTCGAGCACGGGGCCCGAGGACTCCCCCACGCTGATGCCGACGTGGTCCTCGTCGACCTGGCGCAGGTGGACCCCGCCCTCGCGGGCGGCCCGGACGACCTCCGCGGCGCGCCCGGGCACGCGGGCCAGGACGGTGTCGAAGAAGGAGTCGTGGACGACCTCGACACCGGCCGCGCGGAGGCGGTCGGCGAGGAGCGAGGCCTGCGCGTGGATGCGCTGCGCGATCGCGGTCAGGCCCTTCGGGCCGTGGTAGACGGCGTACATGCCGGCGGTGACGGCGAGCAGCACCTGCGCGGTGCAGATGTTCGACGTCGCCTTGTCGCGGCGGATGTGCTGCTCGCGGGTCTGCAGCGCGAGGCGGTACGCCGGGCGACCCTCGGCGTCGACCGAGACGCCGACGAGGCGACCGGGCAGCTGGCGCTCGAGGCCCTCGCGGACGCTCATGAAGCCGGCGTGGGGTCCGCCGTAGAAGAGCGGGACACCGAAGCGCTGGGTCGAGCCGACCACGACGTCGGCGCCGAGGGTGCCGGGCGCCTCGAGGAGGGTCAGCGACAGCAGGTCGGCGGCGACGACCGCCAGGCCGCCGCGCTCGTGCACGGCGTCGATGACCGGCTTGATGTCGGCGACCCGGCCCGACGCACCGGGGTACTGCACGAGCACGCCGGCGACGTCACCGTCCGGCAGGCCCCCGCTGAGGTCCGCGACGACGACGTCGATGCCGATCCCCTCGGCGCGGGTGCGCACGACGTCGATCGTCTGCGGCAGCGCGTCAGCGTCGACGACGAAGGGCCCCGACGCCTTGCGGTTGGCGCGGAAGGCAAGCGCGACGGCCTCGGCGGCAGCCGTGCCCTCGTCGAGCAGCGAGGAGCCGGCGGTGGTCAGGCCGGTGAGGTCCGCGACCATCGTCTGGAAGTTGATGAGCGCCTCGAGCCGACCCTGCGAGATCTCCGGCTGGTAGGGCGTGTAGGCGGTGTACCAGCTCGGGTCCTCGAGCACGTTGCGGCGGATGACCGCCGGGGTGACCGTCGCGTGGTAGCCCAGCCCGATCATCGCCTCGCCCGGCTCGTTGGCGGCGGCCAGGGCGCGCAGCTCGGCGGCGGTGGCCTCCTCGTCGGCGGCATCGGGCAGCTGCAGCGCGGCGTCCGAGCGGATCGACTTCGGCACGGCGGCGTCCATCAGCGCCTCGAGCGTCGGGTAGCCCAGGCGGTCCAGCATGGACGCGACCTGGTCGCCGTCAGGACCGATGTGGCGACGTACGAACGGTGCGGGGTCGAACGGGGTGGCGTCGAAGGGGGTGGTCATCAGCAGGCAGGCTTTCCTCGGGTTCGAGACGGGTCCAGCCCTCCCCCTCTGTCAGCGCGTCCCTGCGCCTCCAGAGTTGCCTGCTCCGCACGGTCCGGGCGCCTGAGAGGTTCCGGGGAGGAATTGCCCCTTCGGCGCAGGCCTGCGCCGATGGCGCATCCTGACTCTCCCGTGCGGGATGAACAGCAGGGAACAGACTACCGCGAACGGGTCGCGGTCCCTGGTCAACCCGCGTTGCGGGCAGCGCGCCGTGCGGCGAGCTCGTCGCCGGCGACGTCGGCCGCCTGGTCCGCCTCGGTGTCGCTCGCGCTCTCGCTGGGGAGCTGGGCGAGCGTGCCCTCGATCTCGCGCCAGACGCCGCCGATGGCGATGCCGAAGACGCCCTGGCCGCCCTGGAGCAGGTCGATGACCTCGTCGTTGCTGGTGCACTCGTAGACCGAGGCGCCGTCGCTCATCAGGGTGACCTGGGTGAGGTCGTCGGTGCCGCGCTCGCGCAGGTGGCCCACGGCGGTGCGGATCTGCTGCAGCGAGATGCCGGCGTCGAGGAGGCGCTTGATGATCTTGAGGATCAGGATGTCGCGGAAGCTGTAGAGGCGCTGCGAGCCGGAGCCCTTGGCGCCGCGCACGCTCGGCTCGATGAGGCCGGTGCGGGCCCAGTAGTCGAGCTGGCGGTAGGTGATGCCCGCCGCGTTGCACGCGGTCGGACCCCGGTAGCCCAGGTCGCTGGGGAGCGGGGAGACGTCGTCGGTGAAGAGCAGCCCCTGCTCCTCGGCGACAGCGGCGGCCGCGGCCGTGTCCTGGCCGACCTTCTCGGGCTGCTGCTCGTTCACGGGGTCCTCCAAAGGCGGCTGCTGCATTGCACGGCTGTCATTCGACTCTTCAAGGTACGGCGCCGGTGTCGGGCCGGTCAAAGACGTCACCGGGCGTGTCGCCGAAAACTCTCAGGCTCAACTTGAGGTTGAGGGAGCTCCCGCTCCCCTGTCCCCCTCGCGGGCGTCACTGCCCGGACTCGAAGTCCTCCGGCGAGACGTGGTCGAGGAACTCGCGGAACGCCTCGACCTCGTCCTCCTCCTCGGCGGGGGCGGCGATGCCGGCCTCGGCCAGCACCTCCTCGGAGCAGTAGATCGTGGTGCCCGTGCGCAGGGCGAGCGCGATCGAGTCGGACGGGCGGGCGCTGACCTCGGCGCCCGAGGCGAGCACCAGGGTCGCGAAGAACACGCCGTCCTTGACGTCGGTGATCCGCACCTCGGTGAGCTCGGTGCCGGTGGCCGCGAGCAGGTCCTTCATCAGGTCGTGCGTGAGCGGCCGCGGCGGTACGACGCCCTGCTGGGCGAACGCGATCGCGGTGGCCTCGACGGCGCCGATCCAGATCGGGACGTACCGGTCGCCCACGGTCTCGCGCAGCAGCACGATGGGCTGGTTGGACGGCATCTCCACCCGGACTCCCAGGACATCCACCTCGCGCATGACTCCAGCCTACTCGTGGCCGGGTGGCGCGGGTGCGGCCCGTCAGATCCGGCGCAGGCCCGACTTCACCAGGGTGGCGTGCAGCCGCACGGAGAGGGCCGCGATCTCGCTGACCGCCTCCTCGGCGCGGGCTGCTGCGGCGGCGTCACGCCCCCGGCGCGGGGCGACGACCTGCTGGATCAGCCCGACCTCCCGGTCGGCGGCGGCGCGGAAGCCGCGCAGGTGGCGCGGCTCGATGCCGAAGTCGGCGAGCTCGCTGGCGGTCTGGGCGATCACCAGCGCGTCGGTGTCGTAGTGGCCGGTCGGCGACGGCGTGATCAGGGCGAACTCCTCGAGCTGTGCGAGCAGTGCCTCGTCGATCTCCGCCACCTTGATGAGCTCCTTGCGCGACAGGCGCAGCTTGTCGCTGCGGCGGAACGACTCGGGCGCCGGCATGCCGTCGGACCCGACGGCGACCTTCGGCACGGTCGGGACGACGGGCTCGGGCTCCGGCGGCTCGAGGCCACGGTCCATCGCGTCGAGGTGCTCGCCGATCACCTTCAGCGGCAGGTAGTGGTCGCGCTGCATCCGCAGGATGTAGCGCAGCCGCGTGATGTCGGCCTCGGAGAACTTGCGGTAGCCGGCCGGGGTCCGCTCGGGCTTGATCAGGCCCTCGGACTCGAGGAAGCGGATCTTCGGGATGCTGATGTCCTCGAAGTCCGAGCGCAGGCGCTCGAGCACCTGGCCGATGTTGAGCAGCGGCTCGCGCTCGCCGCGGACGACGGCTGCGCCCACGGTCAGTGGCTCTCGTGGCCCGCGAAGAAGACCAGGCGGTACTTGCCGACCTGGACCTCGTCGCTGTCCTTGAGCTGCGCCTTCTCGATCCGGTCACGGTTGACGTAGGTGCCGTTGAGGCTGCCCGCGTCCTCCACCGTGAAGGTGCTGCCGGAGCGGCGGAACACCGCGTGGCGGCGCGAGACCGTCACGTCGTCGAGGAAGATCCCGCTCTCCGGGTGCCGGCCAGCAGTCACCTCGTCGGAGTCGAGCAGGAAGCGGCTGCCGGCGCCGGGACCCTTCTGGACGACCAGCAGCGCGTGCCCCACGGGCAGCGCGTCCACGGCGGCGGCGTCGACCGCGCTCAGGGCGCGGTCGGAGGTCTCGACCCGGTCCGCGGGGAACACGGCCTGGATCGTGGCGGTCGAGTCGGTCGGGACCGGCGCGGCGGCTTCCGCCTCGACGAGACGCGTACCACACTGCGAGCAGAAGCGGGCGTCGTCAGGGTTCTGCCGGCCACAGGCGGTGCAGAACGGCATCTGGGAACTCCTTGGGTCCGGAACGGCTACGACGAACCTACCGGATCAACCCTCGAGCTGTGCCTCGTACGCGGCAGCGTCCAGGAGTCCGTCCAGGTCGCCGGCCGACGACGGCACGACCTCGAAGAGCCAGCCGGCGCCGTACGGGTCGTTGTTGACGAGCTCTGGAGTCGCGTCGAGAGCCTCGTTGACGGCGACGACCTCGCCGGACACCGGCGCGTAGACGTCGCTGACCGACTTGGTGGACTCGAGCTCGCCGCACGGCTCACCGGCGGTGATCGTAGCGCCGACCTCCGGCAGGGAGACGTAGACGATGTCGCCGAGGGCGTCCTGGGCGTAGTCGGTGATGCCCACCCGCACCGAGCCAGCCGCCTCGCCGGGCTCGCGCAGCCACTCGTGCTCGACGGTGTACTTCAGGTCAGCCGGGTTCGTCATGGGCCGAACGTTACTGCCCCTGCTCGGGCAACGCGTACTGCGGCTCGGCGCGTTGCGCGACGGCTTCGATGTCGACCGCCTTCAGCTCCTCGACCTCCATCGTCCCGCCGTCGTCCTCGACCTGCTTCTTGGGCCCGAGGGCGAAGGTCAGCGAGTCGGCGAGCACGCCGGGCTCGCCGATCGCGTCGATGACGTACGGCGCCTCGATCCGCTCGCCGTCCACGGTGAACCCGCCGTCGGTCTCCTCCAGCGAGGTCTGCGCGACCACGCGGACCGTGCCGTTGATCGCGATCGCCTCGGCGCCGACGGTGCGCAGGGCCTGGATGGTGTCGAGCATCGAGCCGAGCCGGATCCTGCCCTCCTGCTCGGTGATCGTGATCCGCACGCCCGGCCCGGTCACCGGGACCAGCCCGGCGAGGATCGTGAGCGTGTCGACCTCCGAGGACGCCTGGTCGAGCGCGGCCTGGCGCCGGGTCGTGTCGTCGCGCAGGTCCGCGGCGACGCCCTCGAGCCGATCGATCTCGGCCTCGGCGCGCTGGCGCGTGCCGGACAGCCCGTTGAGCAGGTCGATCAGCTCCTGCTCGCGCAGTCCGGCGTAGGACTCCTCGGTGCCGGCGACGCGGACCTGGGTGACGGCGGCGAACCCGAGCAGTGCCATGAGCAGCCCCGCGACGACCTGCTTGCGCGAGGGGCGCAGCAAGGCCTGCTTGAGGCGCTCGATCGGCTCGTCAGGCATGGAACACGTGCCTCCGGATGGCGGCGACGTTGGTGAAGATGCGGATCCCGAGGACGACGATGACGCCGGTCGACAGCTGCCCGCCGACGCCGAGGCGGTCGCCGAGGTAGACGATGCCGGCGGCGATCACCACGTTGCTCAGGAAGGACACGACGAAGACCTTGTCGTCGAAGATCCCGTCGAGGTAGGCCCGCAGCGCGCCGAACACCGCGTCGAGCGCGGCGACGACGGCGATCGGCAGGTAGGGCTCGAGGCCGATCGGCACGTCGGGCTGGAACACCAGGCCGAGCACGACGCCGACGAGCAGTCCGATCACCGCGATCACGGCGGTCCACCTCCATCGCCCTTGGGGTTGGTCTTCTCCGTGGCGTAGCGCAGCCGCTGCAGCGAGGCAGGGGCGGCGGGCAGCCTCAGGTCGTCCTCATTGTCCATGTCCCACGAGAAGCCGAACTGGTTGGCCGCCGCGACGAACTGCAGCGCGCTGCCCGAGTCGACGAACCGGGACGACAGCGTGCCCTGGTCGCCGATGGCCAGGATCGTGTACGGCGGCGCGATGCCGCGGAAGTTCACCTCGATCGCGTCGCCGGAGGTGCTGATGGCCCCCGTCGACGCCACCCGCTGCCCGTTGATCGCGACCGCCTCGGCGCCGGACTGCCACAGTGCGTTGACCACCAGCACGAGGTCGCTGGCCCGGATCTGGTCGCTGCTGGAGGCGAGTGGCGAGTTGTCGAGGGTGAGCCGGACGCCGTCCCCGCGCACGGCCTCGAACCCGGACAACGCGCCCAGCGTGGCGCCGCGGGCCTGGACGTCGCCGTACCGGGCGCCGAGGTCGCGCAGTCGGCCCTCGGCGTTGAGGTTGTCGGTGCGCAGCTGGGCGGCGGCCTCCTGGAGGTTCGCCACCGACGTGCGGCGGGACTCGATCCGGGAGATGAGCGCGCTGCGGCTCTGGTCGTCGACGTCGGAGTTCGCCTGCGTCTGCACCGCGGCGATCGTGACGAGCAGGGCGAAGGCCGCGACGACCACGACGACGCCCGCACGCAGCCCCCGGCTCGCCTGCTGCTCCGGTCCACGCCGCGACGCCGCCGCCTGGTAGTCGCGGTCCAGCGACTCCTGCGTGATGAGGGTCAGGAGCGGGGTCCGGGCGCGGTCCGTGGGCTCGGCGGTCATGGCTGTGCCGCGCCCCCGGTGCGTCCGCGTCGGGGCAGCCGCTCGGTCGTGGCCATCAGCTTGCGCACCTGCCAGGCGTAGAGGATCCCGGCCCACCAGTAGAGACCGATCCCCCACAGCGCCAGCGACCAGCCGAACACCTGGGCCAGGGTCGCGACGGTGCCGTCACCCTCCCCGAGCAGCAGCAGCGGGAAGGCGTAGAGCAGGTTGAAGGTCGCCGCCTTGCCGAGGAAGTGCACCGGCAGCGCGCTGTAGCCGCGGGTGCGCAGCAGGGGCACGAGACCCCACAGCAGCAGGTCGCGCAGCGGCAGGCACAGGGCGACCCACCACGGGATGACGTCGCGCAGGGCGAGGCCGACGACCACCGCCAGGATGTAGAGCCGGTCGGCGACGGGGTCGAGCAGCCGGCCGAGCTCGGAGGTCTGGTCGAGCTTGCGGGCCAGCCAGCCGTCGAGGAAGTCGGTGACCCCGGAGACCATGAGCACGACGAGCGCCCACACGTCCTCCTCGGGGCCGAGGACCAGCCAGAGGAAGAGGGGCACGCCCAGGAGCCGGGAGGCGCTGAGCAGGTTGGGGAGCGTCCACACCCGGTCGGACGCGCGCTCGTCCCGCGTCACCGCTTCACCCACACTCGACACCCTAGAGCGTGCCTCGCCGCCGTCATGCACCGGACACGTCGTCGGAGTGGGCGGCGTCGCGGATCTCGCCGACGAGCTCCTCGATGACGTCCTCGAGGGCGGCCACACCGAGCGTCGTACCGGCCTGGTCGACGACCCGGGCCATGTGGGCTCCGCGGCGCTGGAGCACCTCGAGGGCGTCGTGGAGCGGCGTCTCGGCCGTGACCGTCGCGAACGGGCGGATCCAGCGGTC
The DNA here is from genome assembly GCF_000519005.1 of Nocardioides sp. J54. Lineage (GTDB taxonomy): Bacteria > Actinomycetota > Actinomycetes > Propionibacteriales > Nocardioidaceae > Nocardioides. The sequence goes on from NZ_JAER01000007.1 coordinate 98,191, forward strand.
GGCGACCGGGCGCTCGCGGCGCTCCTCGTCGGGCTCGAGCACGTCCTTGATGTGCAGGTAGCCGATCAGCTCGTCGGCGTGGCCGGGCGCGTCCGAGACGACGGGGAAGCGGCTGAAGCCGGTGACAGCACACAGCGCCTCGACCTCGGCGCCGGTCGACCCGCGGACGACCGTCGCGAGCGAGTCGGGCGTCATCATCACCTCGGCGACGGTCTTCTCGGTGAAGCCGAGCGCGCCCGACAGGCGGTCGTACTGGTGCTCGGCGAGCAGGCCCTCACCGTGGGACTCCTCCACCAGGGCCGCGACCTCCTCGCGGGTGTAGGTGCTGCCGAGCTCGTCCTTCGGCTCGATCCGCATCAACCGGAGGATGCCGTTGGCGATCGCGTTGATCGACACGATGATCGGGCGCAGCACCAGCACGATGCCGTACATGGGCGGGCCGAGGATCAGGGCGGCACGGTCGGGGCCGGCGATGGCGATGTTCTTGGGGACCATCTCGCCGAGCACCACGTGGAGGTAGACCACGATCGTCATCGCCAGCACGAACGCGACCGGGTGCAGCCAGTCGTCGGGCACGCCGAGCTCGTGGAAGGCGGGCTCGACGAGGTGGGCGAGCGCGGGCTCGCCGACCGCACCGAGCCCGAGCGAGCAGATGGTGATGCCGAGCTGGGCGCCCGCCATCATCTGCGAGACCTGCTCCATGGCGGTCAGGGTGATCCTGGCCATCCTCGAGCCGGCCTGCGCCTTCGGCTCGACCTGGCTGCGGCGTGCGGAGATCAGCGCGAACTCGGCGCCGACGAAGAACGCGTTGGCGGCGAGCAGGAAGACGGCGAGCAGGACGCCACCGAAGTCACCCATCGGTGGGCTCCTCGTCCTCGACGTCCTCGACGCGCAGGGACATCCGGTCGATGCGCAGGCCGTCCATGTGGTCGACGGTCAGCACCGCGCGGCGGGCGGGAGCGTCCTCCTCGTCGCCCTCCGGTGGGAGGGGTACGACGGCGGCGTCCCCCGTGACCGGGATGCGGCCGAGCACCTTGAGGACCAGCCCGGCGATCGTGTCGTAGTCCTCGCTCTCGGGCAGCTCGACCCCGGTGAGGTCCTCGACCTCGTCGGGCCGCAGCAGGCCGGACAGCGACCACGTGCCGTCGCGGCGCAGCCGGCCGCGGCTGCCGAGCCGGTCGTGCTCGTCGGAGATGTCGCCGACGATCTCCTCGATGACGTCCTCGAGGGTCACGATGCCCGCGTGGTCGCCGTACTCGTCGAGCACGATGGCCATCTGGAAGCTCTCGGCGCGCAGCAGCGCGAGCAGCGGGTCGAGGCGCAGCGAGTCGGGGACGACGATCGGCTTCGCCATCAGGTGCTTGACCTTGGTCGTGGCGCGCTCGTGCAGCGGCAGCGCCACGGCGTTCTTGACGTGGACCGTGCCGACCACGGCGTCGGTGTCGTCGAGCACCGGGAAGCGGGAGTTGCCGGACTCGCGGGCCAGCGCGATCACGGCGCTCGCCCGGTCGTTGACGTGGAGGCTGCGGGTGCGCACGCGCGGGGTCATGATCTCCCCCGCCGTCCGGGTGCCGAACTCCACCGAGCGCTCCATGAGCTCCGCCGTGTCGGCGTCGAGGGTGCCCTCGTCCGCGGAGCGCTGGATGAGCGAGGCCAGCTCGGTCACGCTGCGGGCCGAGCGCAGCTCCTCCTGCGGCTCGATGCCCAGCCGGCGCACGATCGCGTTCGCGCTGCCGTTGAGCAGGTGGATCGGCCCCCGCGCCGCAGCGGTGAACGCCCGCATCGGCGCCTGGGTGACCCGGGCCGTGGCGTACGGCAGCGAGATCGCGACGTTCTTCGGGACCAGCTCGCCGATCAGCATGGTCAGCAGGGTGCTGAGGGTGAGGCCGGCGGCGACCGCCACCGGGCTGACCGCACCCGCAGCGACCCCGGCGTCCTCCAGCGGACCGCGGAGCAGCTCCGCGATCGCCGGCTCGGCGAGGAAGCCGATCGCGAGGTTGGTGATGGTGATGCCGACCTGGGCGCCGGACAGCTGCGTCGACAGCGAGCGCAGCGCCTTCTGCAGGCCGACGGCGGAGGCGTCACCGGCGGCGGCCGCGCGCTCGACCTGGCCGCGGTCGACGGTGACGAAGGCGAACTCGGCTGCGACGAAGAGCCCGCAGGCGAGGATGAGGAGGATGGCGAGTCCCAGCAGCAGCCAGGGTGTCATCGGGTTCGGTGGCTCCTGCCCACGTCGCGGTACCAGTTGATGAGGTCTGGGTCGTCCACACTACCGGGGTCGTAGCCGACGCCGAGGTCCTGCCCCGCCAGCACCTTCTTGACCGGGACCTCCAGCTTCTTGCCGGTGCGGGTGTGCGGGACGCCGGGCGCCTGGATCACGTCGTCGGGCACGTGCCGCGGCGAGGCGTGGGTGCGGACCGCCTCCCGGATCCGGGCCTCGAGCCCGGCGTCCAGCTCGACCCCGTCGGCGAGCACCACGAACAGCGGCATCCAGTAGCCGCCGTCGGGCTCCTCCAGCCCGATCACCAAGGCCTCGCGGACCTCGGGCAGCGCCTCGACCGGCTCGTAGATGTCCGCGCTGCCCATCCGGACGCCGTTGCGGTTGAGGGTCGCGTCGGAGCGTCCGTGGATGACCACCGAGCCGTGGCCGGTGATGGTGATCCAGTCACCGTGGCGCCACACGCCGGGATAGGTGGAGAAGTAGGCGTCGCGGTAGCGGCTCCCGTCCGCGTCCCCCCAGAAGCAGACCGGCATCGACGGCATCGGCCGGGTCACCACCAGCTCGCCGACCTCGCCCCGCACGGACCTGCCCTGCTCGTCGAACGCCTCGAGCGCGACCCCCAGGCACGGGCGGGACAGCTCGCCCGGCCAGACCGGGAGGTGCGGCGCCGTGCCGACGAAGCCGCTGACGACGTCGGTGCCGCCGCTGATCGAGCACACCTGGACGCCCGGACCCAGCTCGGCGGCCAGCGCCTCGTGGCTGGACGCGGGGAAGGTCGACCCGGTGATGCCGACCCGCCGCAGGCGGGTGAGGTCGTGCCCCGCCGGGCCGACCCCCGCCTTCTGGCAGGCCGCCACGTAGCCCGGGCTCATCCCGGCCACGGTCACGCCGTGCCGGGCCGCGAGCGCCCACAGCGCGTCCGGCGCCGGGTGGGCCGGGCTGCCGTCGTACACGACGACGGAGGCGCCGGTGAGCAGGGCGCCGACGACGAAGTTCCACATCATCCAGGACGGCGTGGTGTACCAGGACAGGCGCTCCCCCGGGCCCAGGTCGAAGTGGTAGGCAGCCGCCTTGGCCTGCTCCAGCAGTGCCCCGCCGTGCCCGTGGACGATGCCCTTCGGCCGGCCGGTGGTGCCCGAGGAGAACAGCACCCACAGCGGGTGGTCGAAGGCCACCTCGACCGGCACCAGCTCGTCGTCGCCTCCGGTGGCCTCGGCCCACGCGTCGCTGCCGACGTCGAGGACGGCCTCGAGCGTGGGCAGCGCGGCGCGCAGGCCGGCGACGACGTCGCTGCGGTCGTGCACGCGGCCACCGTGGACGTAGGACGTCGCGTGGACCAGCACCTTCGGGTCGAGCTGCTCGAACCGGGCCCGGGCGGCGGTGGCGGCGTAGTCCATGCCGCAGACCGACCACACCGCCCCCAGGCTCGCGGCGGCGAGGAAGGCGACGATCGCGTCCGGGGTGTTCGGGAGGAAGCCGACCACGCGGTCGCCCTCGCCGACCCCGAGCCGGCGGTACGCCGCGGCGAGGCTGCCGACGCGGCGGCGCAGCTCGCCCCAGGTGACCTCGCTGGTCGCCGCCGGGTCCTCGCTGGCCGCGACGATCGCCACCTCGTCGGCAGGACGGCCGTCGAGGACGGCCGCGGCGTAGCTGACCCGGGCGTGCGGGAACCACACCGCGCCCGGCATCCGCTCCTCGGCGAGTGCCGGTCCGGGCAGGTCGAGGCCGAGGTGGCGGGCGACGAGGGTCCAGAAGGTGTCCGGGTCCTCGACCGACCAGGCCCACAGGTCGTCGTACTCCTCGACCGTGCTGGCGCCCAGCGGCCGGCCGGTGGCCTCCGCGGCGAAGCGGGCGAGGTCCTCGATCCTGGTCATCTCAGCTCACAGGGCGGGCGCCCCCGCGACCGCGCGGACGTCGCCTCCGGCGCGGGCGGACACCCAGCCGCGGCCGGGCTCGAGGCGGCGGATGGTGCGGGCCGGCACGCCACCCACCACGGCGTGGTCCTCCACCACCCCGCGGACGACGGACCCGGCAGCCACGACGACGTTCCGCCCGATCGTGGTGCCGGGCAGGATGATCGCGCCGTGGCCGATCCAGGAGCCGGAGCCGATGACGACCGGCTGGTGGGCGCCGAACTGGCGGCCGATCGGGACCTCGGGGTCCTGGTAGCCGTGGCTGGCGTCGGAGACGAACACGTCCTGGCCGAACCACACGTCGTCGCCGATGGTGATCGAGTCGTGCGCGGTGATGCAGGCGCGGGCCCCGATGACGCACCGTTCCCCGATCCGGAGGCCGTGCTCGGGCAGGACCGCCTGGGTGGGGCCGTAGCCGACCGAGAGCGTGGAGTACTTGCCGACCAGGGTGTCGCGGCCGACGTGGATCGCCTCGGGGTTCACCACCGTCGCCATCGGGAAGGCCAGGCACGCGCCCGGCCCGAAGTGGGCGAAGCGGTCGGCCAGGTCGGTCCCCGGGGCGACGTCCCCGAACCGCTCGAGCCACTGCCACGCAGCGAGGACGGAGCGGTTGACCAGGCGGCGCAAGGGAAGCACGCGGCGAGGTTACCGAAACGCAACACGGACGGGGCCTCTTCGGTTCGTCCGCGTGCCGACGCGACTCGTAAAATCCGGGGGTGCAGACCGTCCGTGACCCCCAGGTGATCGCCCACTTCGCCGACGACCCGACCCGGGTCTACCAGCTCCTCCAGTGGGTGCCGGTGCTCGAGCGGCTCGACGCGGTCCACCCGGTCATCATCGTGACCCGCGACCCGGCCACCCGGGACGTGGTCGTGGAGCGCACGACGCTGCCGGTGCACTGCGCCCCGGGCTTCAACGACCTCACCCAGCTGTACGACGACCTGCAGGCCGCCGTCGTCCTCTACTGCAACAACTCCATGCTCAACTTCAACTCGCTCATCGACGGCCGGATGCTGCACGTGCACATCAACCACGGCGAGAGCGACAAGCACAGCATGGTCAGCAACAACGCCAAGGCCTACGACCGCGTCTTCGTCGCCGGCGAGGCGGCCGTCCAGCGGCACCGGGCGGCGCTGATGGAGCTCGACGAGTGGCGCCTGGTCCGCGTCGGCCGGCCCCAGCTCGACCTGCGCCCCGCGCCCCTGCTGCCGGCCAGCGAGCGGCGCACGGTGCTCTACGCCCCGACGTGGGAGGGCGACGCCGACTACAACTGCTACACCTCGGTCGACGTCTTCGGCCCCGAGATCGTCCGGGAGGTGCTGTCCGTGCCGGACGTGCGGCTCGTCTACAAGCCGCACCCCAAGGTCACCACCAGCCAGGTCCCCGCGGTCCGCGAGGGCCACCAGGCGATCCTCGACCTGGTCGAGCGCGCCGCCGAGGCCGAGCCGGACGCCGGCCACGCCGCGATCTGGCAGGGCGACATCCTCGCGGTCTTCCCGGGCTGCGACGCGATGATCACCGACGTCTCCTCGGTCGGCCTGGACTGGCTCTACCTGATGACCGACAAGCCGATCCTCATCACCGACCGGCACCACGACGCCGAGAGGCTGCGCCAGGAGGTCCCGGTCAGCCGCTGTGCCGACGTCGTCGACGCCGACGTCCTCGCCCACCTCGGCGACCTGCTCGCCGCGCGCCTCGCGCACGACGAGCACCGGATGGCCCGGGCCGCGATGCGCCACCACTACTTCGACGACAACGGCGTCGGTGACAGCACCGTCCGCTTCGTCGAGGCCGTCGGGGAGCTCGTGGAATTGCGAAACCGGCTGCAGGGCGCGAGCCCCGCAGCCGGCTTCGTCGAGTCGGCCTGACCCTCGCGGGTCGCTCCGCTCAGCCGCGACGCGTGGTGATGAAGTACTTCGACGTGTTGCCGCCGAAGCCGTTGCTCGGGGCGATGTACGCGCGGTAGTGCGTCGTACGGCGCTGGACCGGGATCTTCACCTTCCAGTTGCTGGTGCGGTTCGTCTTGATGCTCTTGAGGCGGGTCCACTTGCACGACGCGGCGCGCGGCCGGGCGCAGGTCGACTTCTGGATGATGATCGGCCGGTTCTTGTAGGCCGGGGCGACCTTGCCGTAGAAGAGGCGGCCGGAACGGCGCCAGTTGTCGTTCAGCACGCGGCGGACGGTGACCTTGACGGCCGGCGAGGCGGACGGGGAGGCGAGGTCCTCGTAGCCCAGGAAGCGCAGGCGGTAGTAGGCCGACCGGTTCGGCTTCACCTTCCACGTCGGGGCAGGCACGCTCGCGCTGAGCGCACGGGTGGCGAGCGTCGTCCAGGAGCCGCCGCCGACCTTGCGCTGCAGCTGGACCTTGCCCGGGTAGCAGACCGAGCACTGGCCGGGCGCCGAGACCCAGCCGTCGAACGTGACGCGCTTGCCGTAGTTGACCGCGACGGCCTTCTTGCCGTTGACCGTGAGGTGCGACTTGGTTGCGACCGCCGCGTGGGCCGGCGCCGCCGAGACCGAGACCAGCGACAGCGTGCTGGCGACGAGCGCGATCGCCACCACGGCGACGCGTCGCATGAGCTTCACATGCATGGGTGTTGCCCCCGAAATTTCTGGTGAGAAGGATTGGCGACTTGTGCCGCAGCACTTCTCTTCCACCGCCGGCGCCGCCGCAAACCAGCCGCCGCGAACCACCGGTGTCGGACCCACCTGAGAGGCTGCCCCCATGACCGACGACACCTCCGCCGTGTACGCCGCCGAGGACCTGCTCGCCGGCTGGCTCGACGAGGCGCGCCGCCGGCCGGGCGACCCGCTGCGGATCACGGTCGGCGCCGAGGTCCTCGAGCTCGAGCCGGAGACCGAGCCCCGGTTCACCGACCCGGCGCACGTGCAGGACTACGTCGACCGGGTGCTGGCCCACCTGGTCTTCACCGGCAGCCGGTACGACGACGGCGCCGGCCTCGACCTGGCGGCGGTCCCCGTCGTGGTCCGCCCCCGCCGCGGAGCCCGGCAGGCGCACTACGAGCGCGGCGAGCTCCCGTTGCGCGGCGTCGTCGCGATCCCGCCGCGCGAGGTCGGCGGGGCGTGGTCGCTGCGGGCAGCCGTCGTGCTGCACGAGGTGGCGCACCACCTGGCCGGCGCCGACGGGCACGGACCGCGCTTCCGCACGACCTTCCTGCGGCTGCTGGAGGACATCGGGATGCCGGTCCTCGCCGAGCTGCTGCACACCGCCTACCGGCTGTCCGGCCTCGACACCGGTGTCGACGGGGAGGACCGCACGCTGCTGCGAATCGGCCGCCTGCTGCGACAGGCGGAGCGGACCAGCAACCCCGCGGAGCGCGACGCGTTCTTCGCCAAGGCACAGACCCTCGCCACCCGCCACCAGATCGCCCTCGCCGTCGCCCGCGCCAGCGCCCAGACGGAGGAGCAGCGCCAGGACCCGACCTGGGAGACCGTGCTCATCGGCGAGTCCGGCAAGCGGTCCCTGGCGCGCTACGTGCGGCTGGTGCTCGAGATCGCCCGCGCCAACGACGTCCGCGTGGCCATCTACACCAGCAACACCCGGGTGACGCTCTACGGCTTCCCCGGCGACATCGCCGTGGTCAAGGCCCTCTACGCCACGCTCGTCACCCAGATGGTCGCCGACGGCGACGCCCACCTGCGCTCCGGCGCCCACAAGGCCGACACCCGGCAGGTGTGGGACGCCCGCAAGCGTCGCTGGGTGGAGCGCCCGGTGCACGGCTCGACGGCACGGGCCGCGTTCTACGAGGCCTGGGCCGACCACGTCGGGGACCGGCTCGCGAAGGCGCGCGACGACGCCCGCGCCGCGGCGATCGCCGCCGAGCCCGCCGTGGACGACCGGCCGTCCTCCACCGAGGTCGCCCTGCGCGCCAAGGAGGTCGAGGTGGTCGACTACTTCAGCCACATGCAGCGCGAGCACGGCATCCGCGGCACGTGGAAGGGCACCGCCTCGGCCGCCCACGCCGCACCGGGCTCCCGGGACGCCGGCGTCCGCGCGGCCGCCCGCGCCCGGCTCGGCACCGAGCGCGCGATCACCGGCTGAACCACCGGTCGAACCTGCCGGAGGACCTTCGCCCCTCCCCCTCGGCCGCCGCGCACGGCAGGCTGTCCCTGAGCCGCAGAGTCGAGGGGAAGGATGGAGCCGTGCTGGAGCTGGAGGTCCTGAGCAGGGAGGAGTGCGACCGGCACCTGCGTGACAGCGCGGTCGCCCGGGTCGCGGTCTGCACGCCGGACGGCCCGCACGTCGTGCCGGTCAACTACGCGCTGGTGGACGACGCGGTCGTCGTACGGACGGTGGCGGCGAGCGTGCTCGGCACGCACGCGCCGGGCAACGTCGTGTGCCTGGAGGTCGACGACATCAGCCCGGTCCTGCACGCCGGCTGGAGCGTCCTGGTCCGCGGCCGCGCCGAGGCCCTGACGCCCGACGCCCTCGACGCTCCCCTGCGCACCTGGGTGCCGCGCGAGAGCGACGTCGTGCTGCGGCTGCGGCTCGCCGAGTGCGAGGTCTCGGGCCGCCTCCTGCCCGCCGGGGCGGGCCGCCGCTCCTAGCCCGGCTCAGGAGCCGGTCGCCGGCAGCGGCAGCGAGTCAGGTCCTCCGCCGGTGCCGTTCGGCCCCGGCGTGGGCGTGGGTGTGGGCGTGGGTGTCGGCGTGGGCGTGGGTGTCGGGCCCGGTGTGGGAGCGGTGACGACGGCGAAGTCCTCGTCGCCGAGGACCTCCCCGGCGTCGGTGATCTCCCAGGCCGACTTCAAGGTCGACCGCAAGAGCGGCGACATCATCCGCTCCACCGTGACCGTCGACAACCACGTCGTCACCCGGGACATCACCCCGGACCCGGCCACCGCGGCCTTCGTCCAGGACTGGCGGGACCGGGTCGCGGCCGTCGCGAACCAGCAGGTCGGCACCATCACCGCCGACCTCAACCGGGCGCAGACCGCCGTGGGCGAGAGCGTGCTCGGCAACGTCATCGCCGACGCCCAGCTCGAGGCGACGCGGACCGGCGGCGGTGCGCAGGTCGCGCTGATGAACCCGGGCGGGATCCGCGCCGACCTGGCGTTCGCGCCCGACGGCGTGGTGACGTACGGCGAGGCCTTCGCGGTCCAGCCGTTCAGCAACCTGATGCAGGTCGTCACGCTGACCGGCGCCCAGCTGGACGCCCTGCTGGAGCAGCAGTGGACGGCCGCACGCACCGCCGTCCTCTCGCCGTCGTCGACGCTGCGCTACACGGCGACCCTGTCCGCCCCGTTCGGCGACCGCGTCTCCGACATCACCATCGACGGTGTCCCGCTCGACCCGGCTGCCAGCTACCGGGTCGCCGCCAACAACTTCCTCGTCGGTGGCGGCGACGGCTTCTCGGAGTTCCTCAACGGCACCGACCTGTGGAGCGGCCCGATCGACCTCGACGCGTTCACGGCGTACCTGACGGCCCACAGCCCGATCTCCCCGCCCGCGCGGGACCGGATCACGGCGGGGTGACGAGCGGGACGGCGTCCGCGGCCTAGCCGCGGACCCGCCCGGTCTCGTAGGCCCACATCGCGACCTCGACGCGGTTGCGGGCGCCGAGCTTGGTCATCAGCGCGCCGACGTGCGTCTTCACGGTGCTGAGCGTGATGTGGAGCTCATCGGCGATCTCGGCGTTGGTGCGGCCGCGGGCGACGGTCAGCAGCACCTCCTCCTCGCGCTCGGTGAGCGGCTCGACGGGCTGCACCGGCCGGGCGCTCCGTTCCAGCCCGGCCAGGGTGGTGAGCAATCGGCGGGTGACGTCGGGCGAGATGAGCGCGTCGCCGTTCGCGGCGGCGTGGATCGCCTGGACGAGGAGCTCGGGACCGGCGCCCTTGAGCAGGAAGCCGCGGGCGCCGGCCTTGAGCGCCCCGTGGACGTACTCGTCGAGGTCGAAGGTCGTGATGACCACCACGGCGAGCGGGTCCTCGACTCCCCGACCAGCGAGCTGGCGGGTGGCCTCGACGCCGTCGATGCCCGGCATGCGGATGTCGAGGAGGCACACGTCCGGTCGCAGCTCGCGGGCGACGCGGACCGCCTCGTGACCGTCGGCCGCCTCGCCGACGACCTCGATCCCGGGCTGCGCGTCGAGGATCATCGTCAGGCCGGCACGGATCAGCCGCTGGTCGTCGGCGACCACCACCCGGATCGTCACTGTGGCACCGCCCGCGGGAGGGTCGCCTCGACGGTCCAGCCGCCGACGGGGTCGGGGCCGGCGTGGCAGGCGCCGCCGAGCAGCTTCGCCCGTTCCGCCATGCCGAGCAGGCCGTAGCCCAGGGCGGGCGCCGGACGGCTCGCCTCCCCGTCGTCGTGCACCCGCAGCCGGACGACGTCGGCCTCCCCCGTCACCCCGACGGTGACCGCCGTGGCGTTCCGGGCGTGCCGGATGGCGTTGGTGACGGACTCCTGGCAGATCCGGAAGACGGCGACCGCGACTGGCTGCGGCAGGCCGGTGAGGTCGCCGGTGCGGTGGACCCGGACCAGGGGACTCGTCCGGGCGAGGTCGTCGAGCTCGTCGATGCCGCGCGCCGGGGCGTAGTCGGCCGCGTCGGTGTCGCGCAGGACGCGGACCATCGACCGCATCTCGGCCAGCGTGCGCGCCGCCTCCGCCTCGATCTCCCTCAGCACCTCCGCCGCCGAAGCCGGGTCGGTCGCCGCGACCGCGCGCCCAGCCTGGGCCTGGATCGCGATGGCCGACACGTGGTGCGCGACGGTGTCGTGCAGGTCGCGGGCGAGCTCGCCGCGCTCGAGGGCCCGCACCTGCTGCACCTCCCGCTGGCGCGCGACGGCGCGGTAGCGCATCGCGGCCCCGAGGGCGAACGCGGCGACGAGCACCATGGCGCCACCCACCCGGTCACCGACCGCCTCGGTGGTCGCCAGGCCGATGCCTGCCGGCACCGCGACGACCGCCGTGCCGGCCAGCGCCTCCGGCCCGGAGGCCCAGCGGTACAGCGAGTAGGGCAGCAGCAGGACGCACACCATCGTCTCGAGCCCCACGTCGGCGGCTCCCTCGACGGCCGCAGCGACCTGCAGCACCATCGCCCCGCCGAAGCCGACCGCCGTCGCCACCAGCGGCTGGGTACGACGCCACAGCAGGGCCGGGACCACCACGAGGACGACCACGACGGCCACGGTCCGCGCCGGCAGGTCCGGTCGCAGGACCGCCTCGCCCACGGCCGTCGCCAGCAGGGCGCCGACCAGCGCCCAGTCCCACCACGCGCGCGGCGGCGGGTCCGGGACGCGCGGCTCGGCGAGCACCGAGCGCAGGAAGGCGGCGACCACGCGCCCAGACTAGGGATCGGCGGCCCTCGCCGTACCCGACTCGGGCACGAGTCCCCTCCCGTACTTTCGGCCGACCTGCGTGCCCGTCCTGTGCCCGATGTGCGCCGCCCGCCGCCGGGCCACGGTGGTGGCATGTCGAACCTCCTCCACCGGCTGGGCCGGTCTGCCGCGACCCACCCGTGGGTCACCATCGCCGCCTGGGTCGTCCTCGCCCTGGTCGTCGTCACCTCCTCCGTCGCCTTCGGGAGCGAGCTCGAGGAGAGCTTCGAGGCGCCTGGCCTCGACTCCCACCTGGCGAGCGAGCTGCTCGCCGAGGCCGGCGCCGACGAGGCGGGACTCACGGCCCACGTCGTGCTGGAGGCTGGGGATGCCGCAGTCCACGTCGCGCCGGCGGAGTCAGCCCTCGAGCAGCTCCCCCACGTGCTCGGCACGACCAGCACCGTCTCGCCGGACGGCACTGTCGCGCTGGTGCGCGTGCAGTACCCCGCCCTCGAGCAGCTCGACGCCGCCGACCTGGCCGCCCTCAAGGACGTGGTCGAGGACCTGCGTGACGAGACGTCCGCGACCGTGGAAGCCGGCGGAGACCTGTTCTTCGCCTTCGAGGAGGCGCCCACCGGGCTCGGCGAGGCCGCCGGGATGGTGGTCGCGATGGTCGTCCTCCTCATCGCGTTCGGCTCGGTCGTCGCCATGGGCCTGCCGATCGGCATCGCCCTGGCCGGCCTCGTCGTCGGCGCCACCTCGATGAGCCTGGTGACCCGGCTGGTCGACATCCCGGCGTGGGCTCCCCAGCTCGCCGCGATGGTGGGCATCGGGGTCGGCATCGACTACGCGCTCTTCGTCGTCACCCGCCACCGCGAGAACCTCGCCCTGGGGATGCCCGTCGCCGAGTCGGCAGGACTGGCCCTGGCGACCGCGGGCCAGGCAGTGGTGTTCGCCGGCGGCACGGTGGTCGTGGCGATCCTCGGGCTGCTCGTCGCCGGCATCCCGTTCGTGACCGGCGGCGGCGTCGCCATCTCGGCGATGGTGCTCGTGATGGTCCTCGCCTCGGTGACCCTGCTCCCGGCTCTCCTCGGGCTGGCCGGGCACCGGGTGGACGGCCGGCGGCGCAAGCCCCACCGCCCGGGCGTCGGGTGGTCGCGATGGGGGACCCACGTGACCTGCCACCCCATGGCGTACCTCCTCGGTGGTGCCGCCCTGGTGAGCGCCCTCGCCGCTCCCGTGCTCGCGCTCGAGCTGGGCTTCCCCGACGACGGCACCAAGCCGGTCTCGACGACCGAGCGCCGTGCCTACGACCTGGTCGCCGACGGGTTCGGCCCCGGCGCCAACGGCCCGCTGGTGATCGCGGTCGACATCTCCCGCGACGGCTCCGTCGTGGCACCGCTCACCGCCGCCATCGCGGCCGACCCGGGCATCACCGCGGTCGACGAACCAGGCGGCGTCGACGACGCCGGCGTGGCCGTCCTGGTCGCGCAGCCCACGACCTCACCCCAGGACGAGGCCACCCGCGCGACCGTGGACCGGCTGCGCAGCGAGGTCTTCCCTGCCGTGCTCGACGGCACGTTGGCCACCGCCCACGTCGGCGGCCAGACCGCCACCTTCGCCGACCTCGGCGACCGGGTGCAGGACCGGATGCCACGCTTCGTCGCGGCGGTGCTGGTGCTGTCGTTCGTGCTGCTGACGGTCCTGTTCCGCTCGGTGCTGGTGCCGCTGAAGGCGGTGGTCCTCAACCTGCTGAGCGTCTGCGCGGCGTACGGCGTGCTGGTGATGGTCTTCCAGTGGGGCTGGGCAGCCGATCTGATCGGCGTGGAGGCGCCGGTCCCGGTCGTCTCCTTCATCCCCCTGTTCATGTTCGCGATCCTCTTCGGCCTCTCCATGGACTACGAGGTGTTCCTGCTGTCGCGGGTGCGCGAGGAGTACCGCCGCCACGGCGACAACACCCGCGCGGTCGTCGCCGGGATCGCCGGCACCGGACGGACCATCAGCGCGGCTGCCCTGATCATGGTCGCGGTCTTCTCCGGCTTCGTCCTGGGCAGTGACCCGGCGATCAAGATGATGGGCGTGGGGCTGGCGACCGCGATCCTCCTCGACGCGACCGTCGTCCGGCTGGTCCTCGTCCCCGCGACCATGACGCTCCTCGGCCACGCGAACTGGTGGCTGCCGCGCTGGTTGCACCGGCTGCCGCACCTGGACGCCGAGCCGGTGCCGGGCTCGGCGGGCCGGGCGCCCACGGCAGTGCAGCAGCAGGAGCGCGAGCCCGGGCTGCGCTGAGGCCGTACCTTTGACGGGTCATGGCCACCCGACTGCTGATCCTCGCCGACACGCACGTGCCCAAGCGCGCCCGCGACCTGCCGGAGGAGGTGTGGCGGGCGGTCGAGGCGGCCGACCTCGTCGTCCACGCGGGCGACTGGGTCGACGTACGCCTCCTCGACGAGCTCGAGCAGCGCTCCGCCCGCCTCGTGGCGTGCTGGGGCAACAACGACCACGGCGAGCTGCGCGAGCGCCTGCCGGAGGTCGCCCGGGTCGAGCTGGAGGGCCTCCGCCTGGGCGTGGTCCACGAGACCGGGCAGGCGAAGGGGCGCGAGGAGCGGATGAGCGCCGAGTACCCCGACCTCGACGTGCTGGTCTTCGGACACAGCCACATCCCGTGGGACACCGTCACCTCCACCGGCCTGCGGCTGCTGAACCCGGGCTCCCCCACGGACCGCCGCTGCCAGCCGCACTGCACCTACCTGACTGCGACCGCCGCGGACGGCGGGCTCCGCGACGTCGTGCTGCACCGGCTGCCGCCCCGGAAGTGAGGCGACGACCCGCCCGAGATGAGTGCGGTGGCCGTCATCGCAGGTTCCGGCTGCTGTTCGCGCGGGGCCATGGGGTAACCACCGCGCGCCCACTGGGCAGCGCTCCGACCTGCTCTGGCCACCGCACTCGGTGACAGCTCCCTGGTTCTCCCTCCGGAGAGCTGCCAGTCCTGGGTGCTCGTGACGTGTGCGGGTGCTCCCTCCATCGGCGCCGAGGACACCGACTGATGGCAGGTTCGCACCGCTGGGGCGTCCGGGAATGCCCCAGATGGGGCAATTCCTCGGCCGTTCCCCGGACTTTGCCGGGACAGCCGTGGTGAGCCTTCACCAACAGTCCTCGCCGGTGGTCCAGACTGTCCACCGTGGACGAGGGAGGACTCGACGTCGGGCTGCGCCTGCGTGCCGCGACGGAACGAGACGTCGCCGACGTCGCCACCATCCTGGCCGACGCGTTCGACGACTACCCGTGGACCCGCTGGACGGTCGACGGGGATCGGCACGTCCAGCGACAGGAGGCGATCCAGCGCCTGTGCGTCGCGGAGCTGGCGCTGCCGTACGGCGAGGTCACGGTCGCCGAGGACGCGGGCTCGGTGTGCGGCGTGGCGATCTGGCTGGACGCCGCCGCGGTGCCGGGACGCGTGTGGGAGCGGGTCGGCCCCACGCTGACCGAGCTCCTCGGGAGCCGGGCCGCAGCCGCGGCCCGGGCCGACGAGCTGCTCGGTCCGCTGCGGCCGGACGGCCCGCACCTGACGCTGGAGAGCCTGGGTGTCGCCGGCAGCCACCAGCGGCGCGGGATCGGCGGGGCGCTGGTGACTCACGGACTACGGACGGCCGACGCCCGGTCGGTGCCGGTGCGGCTCGAGACCAGCACGGCGGACAACGTGAGGCTCTACGAACGACTGGGCTTCGTCACCACCGACGAGGTCACCCTGCCCGAGGGCGGACCAACGGTCTGGCTGATGAGCCGTGCACCCCAGCCGGTCCCCTCGGACCAGTGAGCAACGGCAGCCACCTCGTCGTCCTGGTCGTCGCGTGCGAGGTGGCCTTCTGGGCCATCCTCGCCGCAGGTCTGGGCACCAGGTACCTGCTGGGCTGGCGCCGCACCAGCACGGTCCTGCTGGCCTGCACGCCCGTGGTCGACGTGGTGCTGCTGGCCGCGTCGGTCCTCGACCTGCGCTCGGGCAGCACGGCAGGCACAGCGCACGGGCTGGCCGCGGCCTACGTCGGCCTCTCGGCCGGCTTCGGTCACCGAACCGTCACCCGGGCCCGACGCACGGTGGGTCCACCGGTTCGGTGGTGGTCCGGCGCCGCACCCGCGACCGCAGCACGGTCGCGAACGGACGAGGTACGAGTGGGTGTTGTGGCTGCACGCGCTCGTCGCATGGGCGGAGGACCGCAACGCTGCCCGGCTCCAGGCCGAGCGCGACATCCTCCGCGCCGCCTACCAGTGGGCGATCCTGCACAACCCCGACACACTCCCGCCCCACGACCAGCGCGGCCGCGACCGCGCACGTCCCGCCGGAGCCGAGGACACACCCAGGATCACCGAGTACGCCGCCGCCGCCTTTGGCGCCCGCATCCAGACCTCACCGTTCGGCGCCAAACGACTCATCGCCGACGCCGTCGACCTCCACCACCGACTCCCGAAGCTGCAGGCCGGCATCGACACCGGCACCATCCGCGTCCGACAAGCCCGCCACGTCGCCGAAGCCACCCGCGACCTCACCGCCGACGAAGCCGCCTGGGTCGACGACGAGATCCACGAGGTCGCCGACGGCAGGCTGCCCTGGGCACGGTTCGAGACCCTCGTCGAGGCCAAGGTCGCCGCCGCAGCCCCCGAACTAGCCAGAGCGAAGGAAGAAGCAGCCGAGAAGGACCGCTTCGTGCGCATGTCCCGCGTCAACCGCCACGGCATCGCCACCCTCACCATCCGCGACCACGCCACCACCATCCTCGCCGCCGACGCGGCGTTGAACGCCGTCGCCCGGCAGCTCGAAGAAGCAATGCCCGACGTCAGCAAGCCCGAACGCAAGCTCGCCGCCTTCGCACTCCTCATCAACCCCGACACCCACCCCGACCTCGCGGCCGGACCGGTGCGACCGAAGGTGCGCATCCACCTCCACCTCACCCCCGACTCCCCCATCGCCAGGTTCGAAGGCCACGGACCGGTCACCGTCGAGTGGGTGCGCAAGACGATCGCGCACCTCGCCGGCAAGGTGCAGGTGCAACCCGTCATCGACCTCAACCAGACCATGGCCGTCGACGCCTACGAGATCCCCCAGCGACTGCGCGAGATGGTCCACCTCATCCACCCCGCCGACGTCTTCCCCTACGCCGTCAACACCTCGCGCAACGTCGACATCGATCATCAACACCCCCACAGCGAGGGCGGGCCCACCAGCAGCGACAACCTCGCCCCACTCACCCGCACCCACCACCGCATCAAGACCCACGCCGGCTGGCAAGCCCGACAACCCTTCCCCGGGATCACCATCTGGCGCGATCCCCACGGGGCCTACTACCTGGTCGACCCGACCGGAACCAGACGAGTCACCCCCACCCAGGGCGACCAGACCCCCACGCCCATGGAGGTCCACGCAACCCGGCTGCTCCTCGACTGGTCAGCCTGAGGGACCTCGACGGGACCGGCCAGGGCGATGCTAGGAGCCGGCGGTCTCCGCTGCCGTCTCGCGCACGAACGCCGCCTTCACCGCACGCCAGGCCTCGTCGTCCATGCCGTGGCGCCAGTACGGCGAGCAGGACAGGTGCTCCTCCTCCACGATCCCCTCGCGGAGCAGCACCCGGCGCACGGCTCGCACCTCGACGGCCTCGCCGTGCACGAAGGCGCTGACCACGCCGGAAGGGCGCGGCAGTGCGGCGACGGCGTCGGCGAGCAGGTCGTCCACGCCGTCCTCGCGGCCCGCCCGGTGCACCCAGTGCACCTCGAGCTGGCCGGGCGACGTCAGCGGCAGCTCGTCAGCAGCGCTGTCGACCTCCACGACGGCCACCACGGGGCGGCCGGCGGGCACGGCCTCGGCGCACGCGGCAATGGCCGGCAGGGCGCTCTCGTCGCCGACGAACAGGTAGCTGTCGGCCTCGGGGTGCGGTGCGTAGCTCCCCGCAGGTCCGCGGAGCTGGAGGCGGTCACCGGCCCCGGCCTGCGAGGCCCAGCGGCCGGCGTACCCGACGTCGCCGTGGACCGCGACGTCGATGGTCAGCTCGCGGCGCGCGGGGTCCCAGGCACGGACCGTGATCCGGCGTGGGAACGGGCGCTGCTCCCGGGGCAGGTCGCGCACGGCCTCGTCCTCGAAGGGCACGCCGTACGGCGCGTCGTCGGGGAGGAAGAAGCAGTTGACGTACTGGTCGGCCGCAACACCTGGCACGTAGTCGGCCAGACCCGGACCCCCGAGGACGATCCTGACCATGTGCGGCGACAGCTGCTCCGTGCCGACGACCTCTCCGAACACCCGTGCCCCCTCGCTCGTACGCCGGCCCGGCCGGCTCCCGCGCCGAACCTAGCCGATCGTTGTTCGCCCTCAGGCCGTCGGTGTCGCAGGCCGGAAGGACAGCGCGAACGCGCCGGAGCGGAAGTCCCTGCGGTCCACGAGATCGAGCTGGATCCGCTCGCGCAGGCCGGCGAGCAGCGTGGGGCCGTGACCCGCCAGGACGGGGTGGACGACGAAGACGTACTCGTCGATCAGCCCGAGGTCGGCCAGCGCCAGGGGCAGAGTGACCCCACCGACCGCGAGGTGGCCCTCGCCGGGCTCGTCCTTGAGCTGCTGGACGGCCGCGCCGAGGTCGCCGCGCACGAGCGCGGCGTTCCAGGTGACCGCGTCGAGGGTGCTCGACACGACGTGCTTGCGAACGGCGTCGATCGCCTCGGCGAACGGGACCTCCCACTCCTCCATCCAGTCCGGCCACGGTCCGACGGTCGGCTTGCGCCAGGCCTCCTCCATCATCTGGTAGCTCACCCGACCCAACAGGACGGCGTCCGCGGCCTGCATGTCCTCGGTCCAGAAGCGCATGGACTCCTCGTCCGGCGGGAGCCCGGCCTCGTGGTGGCAGGAGCCGTCGAGGGTGACGTTGATGGAGTAGCGCAGCAGCCGCACCGTCCGACGGTACCGACGCTCCTAGACCGTGGCGAGGGCCGCGAGCTCTGCGTCGGTGAGGCGCAACCCGCCGGCGGCGACGTTCTCGACCAGGTGGGCGGGGTCCCCGGTGCCCTGGATGGTCAGCACGTGCTCGCCCTGGTGCAGCGTCCAGGCGAGGCGCACCTGGGCGGCCGTCGCGCCGTGCGCCTCGGCGACCGTCTCGACGACGTCCTGGCCCCGGAGGTCGGCGGGTCCGAACGGGTTGGCCCCCTCGATGCCGGCGGCCACCGAGAAGAAGGGGACGAAGGCGATGCCGCGCTCGGCGCACATCCGCAGCACCGGCTCGCTGGCCCGGTCGGTGAGGCCGTAGCGGTTCTGCACGCACACGACCGGGGCGACCTCGAGTGCCTCAGCGACCTGGTCGGCGGTCACGTTGGAGACACCGACGTGGCGCAGCAGTCCGGCGTCGCGCAGCTCGACGAGCGCCCCGACGTGCTCGGCCACCGAGCCCTCCTCGAGCTCGGGACCGGATCCCCAGCGCAGGTTGACCACGTCGAGGTGGTCCCGACCGAGCTGACGAAGGTTCTCCTCCACCTGGGCGCGCAGCTGGTCCGGGTGCGCGTACGGCTCGAACTCCCCGGAGCGGTCGCGGCTCGCGCCCACCTTCGTCACGACCACGAGGTCGTCGGCGTACGGCTGCAGGGCGGTGGAGATCAGCTCGTTCGTCGACTGGAAGGGGGTGAAGTAGAAGGCGGCGGTGTCGATGTGGTTGACGCCGAGCTCGACGGCGCGGCGCAGGACGGCGATCGCGGTCTCCCGGTCCCGGGGCGCGGTGGCGAACGGGCTCCCGATGAGCCGCATCGCGCCGAAGCCGACGCGGTTGACGGTGCGGTCGCCGAGCCGCCAGGTCCCGGCGGCGTCGGCAGCGGTGGTGGTCGTCGTGGTGGTCGTGGTGGTGGTCGTGGTTCCTGTCATCATGCCGACCAGCGTCGTCGTGGATCGCTGCGCACCCACGCGACTGGCAGGTTGTTGCCACCCCTCCCCCGCCCTTGCCGTCCGGAGGATGATCGAGGGGTGAGCACCCGGTCTGCAGAAGGCGTCGCCGTCGTCCATGGCGAGGACGAGCTCGTCGCCCGCACCGGCCACCTCATCGCTGCGGCCACCGACGTCGCGTTCGCCGCGACGACGCTCCACACGTGGCGTGCCGCCCGACGGGCGGGTGAGGCGACCGGGGTCGTGGCGTCGGAACCGCCCGACGGCGTACGGCTGCGCAAGATCTACCTGCCGAACGCGGCCCTCGACCCCGCGGCCGCGCGCGACCTGGCGCGCTTCTGCGAGTCGCACGGCGCCAGCATCCGGATCACCACCGACGACATCAACGACACGATGCTCATCGACCGACGGATCGCGATCCTGGGCGGCGACCCGCGAGCAGGGCGCCGTACCTACAGCGTCATCACCCAGCCCGACGTGGTCGCGGGGGTCGCTGCCCTCTTCGACGCCGTGTGGCGCAACGCGACCGACCTGAGTGACTTCGACGCGCAGGTCGCCGAGATCCGCGACATCGCCCCGCAGGTCCTCGACCTGCTCAGCCGCGGCGTGAAGGACGAGGCCGCGGCGCGCAGCCTCGGCCTCGGCGTGCGCACCTACCGGCGCCGCGTCGCCGAGCTGATGAGCGCGCTGGGCGCGGAGTCCCGTTTCCAGGCGGGCGTGCGGGCCCGCGAGCTGGGCCTCGTCTGACGAGGGGCGCGACATGCGCACGGCTTCCCTCCGCGCGTGCGGCGTCGGCGCGACCCTGACGCTGCTGCTGGGCTGCTCGCCTGCCGGCGACGACGCCCCGTCCGGAGGGGGCTCGCCGACCGGCAGCACCTCACCGACGGGCAGCACCTCACCGAGCGAGGCGGTGCCGGGCTCCCCGACGTCCAGCCCGACCACCGAGCCGCTCGCGTCCGACGGCCGACCGGTGCGCGCGGAGCTGACGATCCCCCGCATCGGGCTGCGCAGCCTCGTCGTCCTGCCCTACCGCGGTCGGACCGACGATGGTCCGGGCACGCGGATCCAGGACCGCGGCCGCGGCGCGAGCCCGCACGGGCCCCGCGGTGGCACCGGCCCCGGCGGCATCGGGAATTACCAGGTCACCGCCCACCGGCTGTCGTCGACGCAGGCGTTCCTGCGACTGCCGGAGCTGAGCCGGGGGGACCGGGTGGTGGTGCGGACCGCCAGGGCGACGTACGTCTACCGGATCACCGCGACCCGCCAGACGTCGTTCCGCTCCCCGCGCTCGTTGCGCGCGCAACGTGCCGCCGTGCCCGGCCGGCCCGGGGTCACCCCCACGCGCGCCATGATCACGCTGTCCACCTGCGCCACCCCGGAGGACCACGCGGCAGGCAACTACTGGGCCGACCGGTTCGACAACCCCGAGCACCGCATCGACAAGGTCGGCGTGCTGGTCGCGATCCGCTGAGGGACGAAGGTCCCGCAGGGCCGGGGCGTCGGCCCGTGTCCCGCGGGTCCCGACGGGCGGATCGTGGGGCCATGACCACCGCGATCCCGCACCACAGCATCGTCGTCGGCGTCGACGGCTCCACGCACGCCGATCGCGCCCTGCGCTGGGCCGCCGCCCAGGCCCGCCTCGAGCGGCGTCCGATGATCGTCGCGGCCGTCGGCACACGCCACGAGCAGCGCCTGCTCGACGCCGCCCTCGCGACGGCTCACGAGGTCGCCCCCGACGTGGCCGTGACCCCGGTCCCCGCCGAGGGTGACGCCGTCGAGGTGCTGGTCGACCTGTCCCGAAACGCCCACCTCGTGGTCGTCGGCTCGCACGGGCGCGGGCCGGTGCGCAGCGCCCTGCTCGGCTCGGTGAGCCGCGGCGTGGCCGGGCGCACCCACTGCCCCGTCGTCGTGTGCCGTCCGCGGGTCTCCGGCCACGGGGGGCGCGGGGTGCTCGTCGCCGTCGAGGCCGGCGCCGCGTCCGCCCCCGTGCTCGACTTCGCCTTCGCCCAGGCGTCGCTGCACCAGCAGCCGCTGACCGCACTGCACTGCGTCTGGGAGCCCGCAGCGGCTGCAGCCGGCCGACGCAGCACCACCCTCGTCTCGGACGACCGCGGAGCCGGGGACGACGCGCACCGCCGGCTGGCGGAGGCGCTGGCAGGACTCGCCGCGACCTGGCCCGACGTCGAGGTCGACCAGCGCGTCGCCCACGGCTTCGTCGAGGACGTGGTCGGGTGGCGCACCGCGGAGTGGGACCTCGTCGTCGTGGGCCGTCGGCCAGTCGACGACGCCCGACCGCACGTCGCCACCGCCGTCGTCGAGCGGGCGCAGGGTGTCGTCGCGGTGGTGCCGGTGAGCACCGGACCCGGCAGCTGATCAGCTGACCAGGAGGGTCAGCCCCAGACCCGTCGTACCGGCAGCCCCGCGGTCAGGTCCCAGGCCGTGCCGGTACGACGGCCGGTCAGCTCCTCCCAGCGCAGCTGGACCCAGACCTCGTCCTCGCGGCGCACCCAGCGCGGCGGGCCGGGGCGGCGCCGCTCCTCGTCGGTCCGCTCGTCCTCGGTCACCCGCTCGCCGTGGCCTCGGGCGACCACGGACCAGCCGTGCCCGCGCTCGTGGTCGACGTGGTCGACCTCGAGGACGAGCTCGGTCCCGTCGGCGTACCGGTCCAGGAGCGAACCGGGCGACGTGCGCACCCAGGCGGCGTCGCCGTGCGTCGTGTAGTTGACGGGCAGCACCTCGACGCGCCCCTCCGCGACCAGCCCGACCCGACCGAGCACCGCAGCACGCAGCAGCCGCTCGCACTCGTCGGGCGTCAGATCGTGCAGGCGGGGTGCGCCGCTCACTGCTCGACCGCCGGGCCGTCGCCGGCCTCGTGGCCCACGAGGTCACGCACGACGTCGCTGCGGCTGACCATCCCGACGACGTGGTCGGCCGCGTCGACGACGGGCACGCTCTTGACCACCGTGGTGCCGAGGATCCGGCGCAGCTCCGCCAGCTCGGTCTCCGGGTGCACCAGGGCGACGACCGTGCCCATCACCGCCATCGCCGGATCACCCATCCGGTCGTGCCGCAGGACGTCGGCCTCGCTGAGCACGCCGACCACACGGCCGTGGTCGTCGACGACCGGGACGGCGGTGATGGCGTGCCTGGCGAGCAGGCGGGCCACGGTCGCCAGCGGAGCGTCCGCGCGCACCGTGACCGGCTGCGGGCTCATGATGTCCCGCACCCGGACCGGCGCGGCGCTGGAGAGGTTCTCGGTGTCCACGTCCCGATGGTGCGTCGAGCGCGAGCGTTCCGCGAGGGTCGAAGGTCCCGTCCTGCGGGTCCCTCTGCGCGGCACGGGTGGCGGTCAGGTCGCGGTCAGGGGGTGAAGACCACCTTGACCATGCCGTCCTCCTTGGCACGGAACTTCGCGTACGCCTCCGGGGCCTGGTCGAGCGGGAGGCGGTGGGTGGCGAAGTCCTCGGTGCCGAGCGGGTCGGCGTCGTCCAGCACAAGCGGGAGGATCTCGTCCGACCAGTGCCGCACGTTGGCCTGGCCCATCCGGACCTGCACCTGCTTGTCGAACATCTGCATCAGCGGCATCGGGCTGGTCGCCCCGCCGTACACGCCGATGATCGAGACGGTGCCGCCGCGTCGTACGGCGTCGAAGGAGGTGTTGAGCGCGGCAAGCCGGTCGATGCCGACCTTCTTCATCATCGGCTCGGCGATCTTGTCGGGGAGCAGGCCGACGGCTTTGATGACCTTCTCCGCAACGGGGTTGCCGTGGGCCTCCATGCCGACTGCGTCGATGACCGCGTCGGCGCCGCGCCCGCCGGTGCGGTCGCGAACCTCGTCGCCGACGTCGTCGACGGCGTCGATGTTGATCGTCTCGGCGCCTCGGGAGGCGACGCGGGACAGCCGCTCGGGCACCCAGTCGGCGACGATGACGCGGCGTCCCTCGTTCATCGCGATCCGCGCGGCCATGTCGCCGATCGGGCCCGCGCCCATGACCAGCAGCACGTCGTCACCGGCCACGTCGGCGTACCGCACCGACTGGTAGGCGGTCGGCAGCACGTCGGAGAGGTAGACGAACCGGTCGTCGGACGGGCCCTCGGGGACCTTGATCGGGAGGAAGTCGGCGAACTGGACGCGGAGGTACTCCGCCTGCCCGCCCGGCTGCCCGCCGTAGAGCTTGCTGAACCCGAGCAGGCTCGCACCGGTGCCCTGGTCGCGGTTCTGGGTGGTCTCGCACTGGCTGTGCAGGCCCTGCCCGCACATGAAGCAGTCGCCGCAGCTGATGTTGAACGGTACGACGACCCGGTCGCCGACCTTCAGCTGCTGCACCCCCGGCCCCACCTCCTCGACGATGCCCATCGGCTCGTGGCCGACGATGTCGCCGGGCGTCATGAACGGCGCCAGCGGTTCGTACAGGTGGAGGTCGGAGCCGCAGAGCCCCGTGGTGGTGACGCGGATGATCGCGTCCGTGGGGTCGATGATCTTCGGGTCCGGCACCTCTTCGACGCGGATGTCTCGGACTCCCTGCCAGGTGACTGCTCGCATTGTGAGCGAGTACCCGGGTGGTGGAGGCGTATCCGGCGGTGGGGCCGGATGATCCCGCTGCCCCTACCGCATCGAAGGTAAAGACCGGCGTTCTCCTGCACCTGTCCCTGCCGAGGTCCACCATGCAAGGAGGGGGACCGGAAGGGAGCCGGTGCGATGGAGGAACACCTGGACCCAGCACCACCCCGGCCTGGTCCGGCGACCAGGCTCTGGCGGCTCTTCGTCGGCGAGCGGGTGACCCCGCCGGAGGCGACCCGCACCGTCCACCTGCGTCCCGAGCGCCGCAGGTACGGCGTCGGGGTCGTCCTGACACTCCTCGTGGCCGCTCTGCTGGCACTCAACGAGGTGAACGGGCTGTCCCGCGGCTTCGTGGCGGGCACCGAGGCAGCGATCGACTTCCGCCGGCTCTCCGGGCTCCCGACCGACGTGGTGCAGCAGTCCTGGACGCTCCCGATGGCCGGCGACGACCTCGTCGCGTGGAACCGGCTGCTGCGCTGCTTCCTCGTGGTCGACCTCGTGTTCATCGCGGTCTACGCCCGGCTGCTGGTCCTGGTGGTCCGCTCCACCTTCGTGCCACGCACGTGGCGTCCCGTGCTGCGCAACGTGGTCTGGGGGCTGTGTGTCGCGGACGTCGTCGAGAACCTGCTGTTGTGGGTGTCCGGCAACGGCCGCGTCGCCGCAGGGGCCCTTGGCGGCTACGACCCGACTCCCGCGCTGTGGGTGGCCACCGGCGTCAAGTGGGCGGCGGTCGCGGTGGTCGTCGCCCTGCTCGCCCTGTCGGTGGTCGTGCGGGACCGCGGCGAGGTGGTGGCGCCGTGGCGCCGGGCGCTGTGGATCCAGCGCTACTCCCTGCTCGCGTTCCTCCCTGTCTCAGCCCTCGCGTGCCTCCCGGTGCCGAAGGTCGGCGACCAGGTGCCGGACATCGAGCGCCGCTGGCTGGAGCACGGCGCCGAGGCCGGGCACATGGCCTCCGCAGCCGTGGCGGCGCTCGTCGTCGTGGCCGCGATCTTCTTCCTCGGCCGACTCCGGGCGGACTGCGCGTTCAAGCGCAGCCACGACGCGCGGACCGACGGGCACGCCTGGCCGTGGTACCACCCGGAGGGCCAGCCCCGCCATGCCCCGCTGTGGCACTGGCTGCTCGCGCCGGCCCTCGCCGTGCTGCTGCTCGTCCTGGCGCTGGCGAACGACTGGCCGGTCGACGGACGCCGGTTCGCGATCTTCTGCCTCATCACCGTGGCCGTCCCGGTCCTGTCCTGCCTCGCCCGCTGGCGCTTCCAGGTGGCCGGCAAGGACGGCGGTGGACAGAGCCCTGCTGCGCGGCCCGGCCGGCCGGTCGACCCGGCGAAGGTGATGGCCGTCGGCGACGTCCTCGCCATCGCGGCGGTGGCGGCCATGGGCCTGGGCATGATGCGCGCCTGGACCGGGGTGGTCACCGTCGGCGTCACGAAGGACGACGTCGACGTGCCGTGGGGCTGGTGGGTCGCCCTGCTGGTGGCGGTCGGCGCTGCCGTCGCGCCGTGGTGGGTGGCCAACCGGCTGCTGGCGACGCTCGATGCGGCCGTGCACCCGGACCGGACCACCGGGCTCGCGGCGTGGGCCACCCCCACGGCACCGCTCTGCGAGGTCGGCGGGACCACGTGCGTCACCGGGCGGACCAGCCACGGCCTCCGGGTCCTGCTCCTCGTCGCGTCCGGAGCCGTGCTTGGCTGGATGGCGTTCGACCCGATCGGCTGGGCCACCACCGTCGGCGTCGTCGCCGCCGTGACGCTCGCCCTCGGTGCGCTCATGGTGCTGCTCGGCGTCGTGGTCGCCTACTCCCAGGAGACCCGTCCGCCGGAGGCGCTGCTGGTCGTCCCGCGGCCGTGGCTGACGGCGACGCCGATCGTGCCGTTCGTCGTGGTCGGGCTGTTCCTCAACGCCCAGCTCGGCTCGTCCACCTTCGTCCACGGCATCGGCCAGGACGACCCGCCCCACCAGTTGGTCCCCGCGCGACCGACGCTCGCCGACGCGTTCCGGGCCTGGGTCGACGGCGCCACGGGCTGCGTCGTCCCCCACGTGGTGGGCGTGGTCGTCGACGGGGAGGCGCGGTCCTTCGACGTCCGGCCGATGCTGATGCTCGCCGCCGAGGGTGGCGGCATCCGGGCGACGTACTGGACGGCGCTCGGGCTGGAGGAGGTCGCGGACGCCGGCGGGAGCTGCGGGCAGGACCTGACCCTCTTCTCCACCGGCGCGAGTGGTGGCTCGCTCGGCCTCACCATCGGGCGGTACGACGACGAGCCGGTCACGGCGGTCGAGGCGGTCCGCGGCCCCGACTCCCTCGGGGCCGGTGCCGTCACCCTCGTCACCGGTGACCTCGTCGCGACCGCCACCGGCCTCCGGCTCGGCACGCCACCCGCCGACACCCACCCCGACGGGAGCGACCGGGCTGCCGTCATGCAGGAGGTCTGGCGGCGGGCCTGGGAGGACGCCGGCATCGACGACGGTGCCGCCGCGCACCGGTTCGTCGAGGAGGCCGACACGGCGCCTGCCTCGGTCACCGGGCACCTCGTCCTGACCTCCACCGACTCCTACGACGGCTGCCGTGCGCTGTGGAGCCAGGTCGACCTCTCCCCCGCCGAGCTCAGCGCCGCGCCGGAGATGACCGAGCGGAGCAACGCCCCTGGCTGCGGTGCGGGTGGGGCCGGCCCGAACAGCTACGACGTCCTCGGTGCCTTCGGTTCCCCCGAGGAGGGCACGGGCAGCGACGGCACTGACGACACTGACGACACTGACGACACTGACGACGCCCAGCGCTGCCTCGGCATCGTCAGCGCCCTCACCGCGGCGCTGGTCTCCGGCCGCTTCCCCTACGTCACGCCGTCCGCAGTGGTCGGCCCGTGCCGCGGCTTCGCGCAGACGCCACTCGTCGACGGCGGGCTCGCCGACAACACCGGCCTGGGCACCATCAACGACCTCGCCCCGCAGTGGGGCGCACTGGTCCGGGCGCACAACGACCAGGTGCTCGCCGACGGGACCGGCCCGCTGGTGGTGCCGATGGTGGTCTACCTCGACAACGGGCCGGCCACGAGCTTCGGCATCCGCCAGCGCGGCCGGACGGTCTCCGAGAGCCTGGTCCCGCTGTGGGCGATCGGCGCCGCCACCACCCGCCGCTCGTCGACCCAGGCCCTGCTCCAGCAGGCAGCCGACGCCGCCGAGGGCTTCCTGTGCTCCGCACCGAGCGTCCCTGGCACGGACCCGACCCCGTGCGAGCAGCTGCTCTCCGCGCAGGCGCCCCAGCCGCAGGTGTTCGTCGTGCACCAGGCCACCCAGCCC
Organism: Nocardioides sp. J54; assembly: GCF_000519005.1. GTDB lineage: Bacteria > Actinomycetota > Actinomycetes > Propionibacteriales > Nocardioidaceae > Nocardioides. Next base: position 125,361 of record NZ_JAER01000007.1, read on the forward strand.
ACGCTGTCGGCGCCGCTGGGCTGGGTGCTCTCCGACGCCAGCGTCAGCGACCTCGTCTCCGACGTCGCGGAGGCGCGGGCGACCGGGTGCGGGTCATCCACGCAGGCGGACCCGGTCTGCGTTGACGGCCACGGCACGCTGGGTGACCTCCGCGACCGGCTCGCGCCGCTGCGAAAGGGCAGCTGAGGGCGGGTACCCGTGGTTCGAGCGACCGGACCCCGGGTTTGTCGGCGGCCCACCCCGGTCTTTCTCGGTTCGCCCTACCCCCGGCGACGACGTACCTACGCTCGCCGGAGGAGGGAGACATCAGCAATCCGCGCGCTGGTCGCGCCTTCTCGATGGGATCCAAGTGATGCAGCTCCAACCAGCCGGCTCCGCAGGGCCGCCGTCCTCGCAGGCGTCGTCGTCCTCGGCAGCGTCGGCCTCGCTTCAGCCGATGTCACCACTGGCAACGCCGACGAGTTCACTGCGTGTGTCCACAAGACGAACGGAAAGGTCCGCATCATCGAGGGCGATGGCGGCGGATGCACCACTCAGGAGGTGCAGGTGACCTGGGGTGCGACCGGACCGCAGGGACCGGCAGGTCCCGTCCACCAGGTGACCGGAGTCATCCTTCCCAGCTGTGAGCTGCAGGTTCCGATTGCCGGGGTGAGCGTCACGACGAACGGCCCCAACGGATGCACGATCAGCTTCGACGGGTCGCTCTTCACCTTCGCTCCCCTGCTCATCCTGACGCCGATCGGCGGGGACAACCCGACGTCGATCACCGAGGGCGGCGACGCGGGAGGGTGGACGGCGAACTACTCCTTCGCGTCCTCCCCGCCGCTCGTCAACTTCATCGCCAGCCAGGCGAGCCAGTGAGGCGGTGAGCTGGTGACGGCGCGGGACCACCACGTCCCGCGCCGTCCGGGCTGACACGACCCCGGGACGGCTGGTGCCGCCGGGTCGCCGGGAAGCCCGGCGAATCGCCCTGAAATGCGGAACGGCCCTGGCCCCTGCGTCTCCGCAGGCCAGAGCCGGTTCCTTCGGTCGGGCTGACAGGATTTGAACCTGCGACCCCTTGACCCCCAGTCAAGTGCGCTACCAAGCTGCGCCACAGCCCGAAGCTCCAGCAGGATCGCCGCCGGAGCGAACGGAACACTACCGCAGCCGGATGGCCTGACCCGAATCGGCCTCCCGGCGCGTCACCGGAAGTCGCGGGAGGACTGGCGGGCCTGGAGGGCGTCGCCGGTGCCGGGCAGGACGGTGTCGAGGGTCTCGACGCGGTCGGCGACGAGGTTGGTGACGCCGTCCTGGCGCTCGACGACGCCGCGGATCACGACGGCGACCTTGTTGCGGGCGGCCTGGCGGTGGGCCTTCATCACGCCCGGGGAGCAGACGACGTTGAGCATCCCGGTCTCGTCCTCGAGGTTGAGGAAGGTGATGCCGCTGGCGGTGCCGGGGCGCTGGCGGTGGGTGACCAGCCCGGCGACGTGGACGCGGCGGCCGGCCTCGGTGGTGGACAGCTCCCCCACCGACCGGATCCCGGCCGCGGTGAGCTGCTCGCGGAAGTGCTCGACCGGATGGACGTCGGTGGAGATGCGGGTGGACCACAGGTCGGCGAGGGTCACCTCCATCGCGCTCATCCCGGGCAGCGACGGTGGCGCGGGGGCCGGGGTGCTGCCGGGCAGCTGCCCGTCGTGCTCGGCGTAGCCGGCCATCCAGATCGCCTGCCGGCGGTCAAGGCCGAGGGAGTCGAAGGCGCCGGCGGTCGCCAGCGCCTCCAGCTGGGCCGTGGTCAGCCCGGCCCGGCGGGAGAGGTCCGGCAGGTCGGCGTACGGCGCCGTGGCGCGCTCGGCCACGATCCGCTCGGCGAGCTCCTTGCCGATCCCCTTGACCGAGTCGAGGCCCAGGCGCACGGCCAGCCCGTCGTCGTAGCGGTGGCGGTCGGCGCCGTGCGGCGGGCACGGCTCGAGCCCGGCCTGGGCGCCGGAGCAGGCGATGTCGGGCGGCAGCACGCTCACCTGGTGCCGTCGGGCGTCGGCGACGAGGGACTGCGGGGAGTAGAAGCCCATCGGCTGGTTGCGCAGCAGGCCGGCGAGGAAGGCGGCCGGGTAGCGCAGCTTGAACCACGACGAGGCGTAGACCAGCAGGGCGAAGCTCAGCGCGTGCGACTCGGCGAAGCCGAAGCCGGCGAAGGAGAGGATCTTGACGTAGATCGCGTCCGCGCGGTCGCCGGTGATCCCCTTGCGGGCCATGCCCTCGTAGAGCCGGCCCTTGACCTTCTCGATCCGTTCGACGCCGCGCTTGGAGCCCATCGCGCGGCGCAGCAGGTCGGCGTCGTCGGCGGTGCAGTCGCCCAGCGCGACCGCCATCGCCATCAGCTGCTCCTGGAAGAGCGGGACGCCGAGGGTGCGCCCCAGGATCGGCTCGAGCAGCGGGTGGTCGTAGGTGACCGGCTCGCGGCCCATCGCGCGGCGGATGTAGGGGTGGACCGCCCCACCCTGGATCGGCCCCGGGCGGATCAGCGCGATCTCGATGGCCAGGTCGTAGAAGCGGCGCGGCTTGAGGCGCGGCAGCGTCCCGATCTGGGCGCGGGACTCGACCTGGAAGACGCCGATGGAGTCGGCGCGGCAGAGCATGTCGTAGACCTCGGGCTCCTCCTTCGGGATGGTCTCCAGGGTCCAGCGGCGTCCGGTGTGCTCCTCGATCAGCCGCATCATGTGGTCGAGGGCGCCGAGCATGCCGAGGCCGAGCAGGTCGAACTTCACCAGCCCCATCGACTCGCAACCGTCCTTGTCCCACTGCAGCACCGTGCGTCCGGGCATCCGGGCCTTCTCGATCGGGCACACCTCGCCGATCGGGCGCTCGGTGAGCACCATCCCGCCGGAGTGGATGCCGAGGTGGCGCGGGGCTCCCATCAGCTCCTCGGCGAGTCCGGCGACCTGGTCGGGGATGCCCAGGCCCTTCTCGACCTCGCTCCCCCACCCGTCGATCGACTTCGACCACGCGTCCTGCTGGCCGGGCGAGAAGCCCAGCGCCTTGGCCGCGTCGCGCACCGCCATCCGCGGCCGGTAGCTCACGACGTTGCACACCTGGGCGGCGTTGCGGCGGCCGTAGGTGTCGTAGACCCACTGGATGACCTCCTCGCGGCGGTCGGAGTCGAAGTCGATGTCGATGTCCGGCTCCTCCTCGCGGTGCTGGGAGATGAACCGCTCGAAGGGCAGGTCGAAGTAGACCGGGTCGATGGCGGTGATGCCGAGCGCGTAGCAGACCGCGGAGCTGGCCGCCGACCCCCGGCCCTGGCAGAGGATCCCCCTGCTGCGGGCGAAGGCGACGATGTCGTGGACGATGATGAAGTAGCCGGCGAAGTCCTTCTGCAGGATCACCTGCATCTCCGCATCAACCCGCTGCCGCGCCTTCGCCTCGAGGTCGCGGCCGGCGTAGCGCTGGGCGAAGCCCTGCTCGACCAGGTGGCGCAGGTGCTCGCCGGCGGTGCGGCCCTCGGGGATGCCCTGCTTGGGCAGACGCGGCGAGGCCTTGCGGAGGTCGAAGGCCAGCTCCCGCGCGAGGACGACGGACCGGCCGACCACGTCGGGACGGTGGCCGAAGCGCTCCAGCACCTCCGCCCCGCTGCGCAGGTGGGCGCCACCGGACAGGTCGAGCCAGCCCTCGAGCTCGGCGATGCTGCGCCGCGCCCGCACCGCCGCCATCGCCGCGGCCAGCCGCCGGCCGTCCGGGGTGGCGTGGTGCACGTTGCCGGTGGCGACCGCGGGCAGGCGCCGGTCGTCGGCGATCCGGGCCAGCAGCTCGTTGGTCTCGTCGGCGCCGGGCAGGTCGCTGGTGATCAGCTCCACGACGACGTGCTCGCGGCCGAAGCGCTCGACGAGCCGGTCGACCTCCTCGGCGGCGGCGCGCGGGCCGTGGGTGGCGAGCGTCTGGCGCACCGTGCCCTTGCGGCAGCCGGTGAGGACCAGCCAGTGCCCCCGGCCGCGCTCGGCGAGCTCGTCGAGGTCGTGCACGGGGCTGCCCTTCTCCGGTGCACGCAGCCCGGCCTCGGTGATCGCCCCGGACAGCCGGTGGTAGCCCTCGACCCCGCGGGCCAGCACCAGCAGGTGGCTGCCCTCGGGGTCGGGCACGCCGTTCTGGGTGCGGGTCAGGCCAAGGGACAGCTCGGCGCCGTAGACGGCCGGCAGGTCGTAGTCGCGCCCCGCCTCGGCGAACAGCGGCGCCCCGGCGAACCCGTCGTGGTCGGTCAGCGCGAGCGCGTCCAGCCCGAGCCGGGCGGCCTCGCGGACCAGGTCGACCGGGCTGCTCGCCCCGTCGAGGAAGCTGAAGTGGCTGTGGCAGTGCAGCTCGGCGTACGGCGTCGCGTCGGTCGGCCGGGCGATCTGCTCCGGCTCCTCGCGCGGTCGCTTGCGCCGGGACACGGGCGCCTCGAAGGCGGGCGCGCGCCCGGACAGCCGCCGCTCGATCTCCCGCCACGGGACGGGTGGGTTGTTCCATCCCATGGTCCGATCCTAGTCGAACACGTGTTCGACGAGAACCCGGCTGCGTGGCCTGCCCCACCGTGTGCGTATCACGCTGGGGGCCGTGGTTCGCCGAGACCTCGCCGCTCCCCTACGGTTGGACCGTGAAGGCGCTGCTGCTCGAGAACATCCACCCTGCTGCCGTCGAGTACCTGGAGGGCCGCGGCTACGACGTGGACCTCCGCGCGGGGTCGATGTCCGAGGACGAGCTGGTCGCCGCCCTGCCGGGCGTGCAGCTGCTCGGGATCCGCTCCAACACCAACGTCACGGCGAGGGTCCTCGACGCCGCGCCCGACCTGCTCGCGGTCGGCTGCTTCTGCATCGGCACCAACCAGGTCGACCTCACCGCGGCCGCCGAGCGCGGCATCGGGGTGTTCAACGCGCCGTACTCCAACACGCGCAGCGTGGTCGAGCTGGTCATCGCCGAGATCATCGCGCTGGCCCGCCGCCTGCCGGAGAAGACCCAGCGCATGCACGACGGCATCTGGGACAAGTCGGCCAAGGGCAGCCACGAGGTCCGCGGCCGCACCCTCGGCATCGTCGGCTACGGCAACATCGGCACCCAGCTGTCGACCGTCGCCGAGGCGATGGGCATGAACGTCGTCTTCTACGACACCGCCGACCGCCCCGCGCACGGCACCGCCCGCCGCCTGCGGTCCCTGGACGCGCTGCTCGCCGAGTCCGACGTGGTCAGCCTCCACGTCGACGGCCGCCCCGGCAACGCCGGCTTCTTCGGCGCCGCGGAGTTCGCCAAGATGAAGCCACGCGCGATGTTCATCAACGCCTCGCGCGGCATGGTCGTCGACTACGACGCGCTGCGGGAGAACGTGCTGTCCGGCCACATCGCCGGCGCCGCGGTCGACGTCTTCCCGGCCGAGCCGAAGAAGCAGGGCGACCCGTTCGACTCCGTGCTGCGCGGCCTCGACAACGTGATCCTCACCCCGCACATCGGTGGCTCCACCCAGGAGGCGCAGGAGGAGATCGGCGGGTTCGTGGCGGAGAAGCTGGCCCGCTTCGCGCTCGAGGGCAGCACCGCGCTGTCGGTCAACCTCCCCGAGGTGCAGCCGGGCGAGCTGACCCCGGGCCACCGGATCGGCTTCCTGCACCACAACGTCGCGGGCGTGCTGGCCGAGCTCAACGCCGCCTTCGCCGACGCGGGCGACAACGTCGTGGCGCAGCACCTCTCCACCCGTGATCGCCTCGGGTACGTCGTCACCGACGCCTCCGAGCCGCTGACGACCGAGGCCGTGGAGACCCTGCGCAGGTCCGAGCACTGCGTGTGGGTGCGCACCTGGTAGTCCCCCTGCCGCTGGACCTGCGGGACCCACTGGCCCCGCTGGGGTCGCATGGCGGGCCTGGGAGCGGGTAGCGCGTCCCCATGGGACGTGACGACGAGCGGATCAACGAGCGCGCCGAGCTCCTCCCCGAGGAGGTGGAGGCGGGCAGCGCGGACCCCGAGGCGCAGGCCGAGGCCATCCTGGCGGAGTCCGACGAGCGGGTCGACGACCCGGAGGGCACCCGCAGCGGGAGCAGCCAGACCCCCGGCCCGGACGGCGCCGCGGGCGAGGAGAACCGTCAGGCCGGCGCGACCGGCTGACGCAGGATGGTGCGCAGCCTCGCCGGCTCCACCCGGCGGGGATCGCTGAGGTAGACCTCGTGGTGGCGCCCGGTCATCCGCAGGCCCTGGCCGGGGATGAACTCGTCGTGCATGTGCGCGAGCACCGGGCCCTCGTCGTCGTAGGACCCCACGTGGAGGGTCTGCACGCAGGTGCCCTCCTCCAGCAGCTCGAGCCGGACCCGGTCCAGCGCCACGGGCGGGTCCTTGCGACCCACCTCGACCAGCGCGGCGTCGTACAGCTCCTGCGGGACGTGGTCGGGAACCATCAGCATCACCGTCCAGCTCCAGCGTGACTTGTCGCGCGCGGAGGTGAACACGGCCATGTCGTCGGCCCACCACAGCGCCTCCAGCGGCGGGACGACGTAGTCGTGGTCGAGCTGCTTCTTGCTGGCGAACTTCACCTTGTACGCCACCGGGTAGAGCGCGGCCAGGGCGTCGGCGTACGCCGGTGCGGTGTTCGGGTCGCCCTGCCCGTCGACCATCAGGTAGCGCAGCGGCGGCACCTCCAGGACGCGGAGCTCCCCGCGCCTGGCCCGGTAGCAGTCGAACTCCTTCTTCGGGTCGGTCTTCACTGTCGGACCCCTGGATGATCATGGACCAGCGCCGGACCTCCCGGCGCACACGGGACAACTGTGCCCGAACGAACCCTGAGGTGGCGACAGTGACCGACGGTGCCCGAGCCGCCGGTGGTGCACGCCGTCGGGCAGGCCAGGGCCGGTGGCTGGCGTGCTGGCGCGCCGGAGGCCGGGCAGTACCTCTAGCCGGACGCCGCCGTCGCTAGGATCCTGCCGCCTGCCGGCGGAGGTCCCGGCGTCGCCCTCCGGGAGGTTGCTCCATGTCCGCACGTCGTCCCTGCGCTGCCGGCAAGGTGGCGGGAGCCGCGCTCCTCGCCGCGGCGCTCGCCATCCAGCCCGTGCCGACGTCTGCCGCGACGCCCACCGTGACCGGGTCGTTCGACGCCGGCGGCTTCCTCTACCGCCACAGCAGTGCGACGTGCCCCGCGACGGCCGCGGGCGACACGACCACGGCCCCCGTCGCCCTGCCCGCCGACGGTGCGTGGCACACGACGACCGGGGGATCCGGCGTGCGTACCTACGCCGGCACCCGGTGGAGCCGGTCGGTGTCCACGACCGCGCGGATCACCCGGGACGCTCGCGGTGGCGTGCGCGTCGACGTGCGCGCCAACGCCGCGTCGTCGATCAGGCCCAACCCCACGGCCACCTGTGGCTTCGACGACGAGGTCGCAGGGACCGCCGAGGTCGAGGTGACGCTGCCGGTCGCGTCGTGGGTGGTGGCGCGGAGCCGCGTGCTGGACCAGGCCGGGAACGGGCAGGCCCACGGCCACGTCGGCGTCAGCAACTGGCCCGGCCCGCTCCGCCTCGACGTCACCACGGGCGGCACGACGAAGCCGAAGAGGTTCCCCGCCGGCACCTACGACGCCACCTTCTACAGCGGCGCCCGTACCTCGGTCTCGACCGGCACCACGGCCGCGAAGGCCCACGACGCCACGGTCCTCAGCTCGGCGACCTTCATGCCTGTCGGCACCCGCCGCACCCTCCGCGGCAACGGACGATCGCTCCTCGTCCCGGGCCACCGTCGGTGCGCGACCCACAGCGTCCGGGTCGCCTTCAGCGCGGCCCTGCGCGCCCGGGCCCGCGCGATCACGATCACCGTCGACGGCACCCGTCGCGTCCGGCTCACCGGGAAGGGGGTGGACCGGTCCGCGCTCGTGCTGCGCAAGGTCGCGCCGCGGACCGCGGGCGTCGTGCGCGCGAGCGTCGTGCTCCGGTCCGGGGCGCGCAGGACGATGACGACGACCTCCTGGCCCTGCACCTGATCCCTGCCGGGCCCTACCCGAGACGGCGGGCGATCTCGTCGAGGACGCCCTTGCGGCTCTTCCCGGCGACCTCCTGCTCGCGCAGCCGGCGCAGGTCGGCCGCGTCGAGCCCGTCCAGCTGCTCCTTCGCCTGCGCGACGGTCAGCGTCGACAGGTCGGGCAGCGCACGACCGGTCGACGCCCGACGCCCCGGCACCCGGATCGGGGCGCTGCGCACGGTCTGGGAGACCGTCTCGGCGATCCGCCCGGCGGTCGCGCGCACCGGCGCGGTCGCGGTGGCGGTGATGCCGTCGAGGACCTGCAGCAGCGTCTGCGAGTAGGCCCGGCTGGCGCTGAGCAGCTGGGACACGAGGTTGTCGGCCTCGGCGCGCGACAGCGACCCGCGGGCCACGAGGTCGTCGACGAGGTCGTGCAGCCGGCTGGTCTGCACGGTGACGCTCTGCTCGAGCGCACCGCGCAGCGCCTCGAGGTTCCGTGCGACCAGGTCCGCCGGGTTGCCGCTGCGCGCCATCAGGTCACCTCCGGTTGCGTGTCCTCGCAGGGTAGACCGGATCTCAGTCGGGGGCGACGACCACGGTCCAGGCGATCGCCTTGGCCGAGGACACGCTCGCGGTCGCCGAGCGGGCCGCCCGCGGACCAGCGGGCACCGGGCCGCCGTCCGCCACGACCGCGGACACCTGGCCGTTCCCGCTGCCGCCGCTGCTGGTCCGCCGCGCGGCGAGCCCGCCCGGGAGGGTCCACGTCGCCGTGGCGTTGATCTTGGTCGCCCACTGGTGGACGACGCGCGACCCGCTCGTCGCGACCGTCGTCGCCGGCGCGGCATGGCTGGTGCCGGAGCCGGTCTCGACCTGGGCGGTCGCGCTGGTGGCCGCGCCGCCGTCGTACACGACCAGGGTGGCGTCGACCTTGCTGGTGGCGTCGAACGTGACGCTCACCGTCGAGCCTGCAGTGCCGGCGACGGCGGTGCGGGTGTAGACCCACGAGCGCACGTCGGTGTCGCTGGCGGTGCCCAGCAGCGTCCAGCCGGCCGGGGTGGTGGCCGTGCCGAGCCGGTTGATGGTGACGAACAGGACGAGCACGTCGCCCACCTCCGTCGCCGCAGGTACGACGACCGGGGCCGTCGTGGAGTTGCGGTTCGTGCCGCTCGACGCCCGGTGGGTGACCGCCGTGCCGCCGGGGCTCGAGGTGGCGGTGACCTGGACGGTGGTCGCGGCGGTCGCGCCGTCGTCGTCGGTGACGGTCAGGCCGACGGTGTAGGTGCCTGCGGAGGCGTAGGTGTGGGTGGGGTTCGGGCCGGTGCCGGTGGTCCCGTCGCCGAAGGTCCACGACCAGCCGGTGACGGTGCCGTCGGTGTCGGTGGAGGTGGTGCCGGACAAGGAGCAGGCCAGCTGGTCGCACGACCCGGTGGCGCGGGCCACCGGCGGCTGGTTGGCCGGCGGCGTCCCGGTCGAGGAGATCGCGACGGAGAACTCGGCGCCGCCGCTGACCTTGCGGGCGTCGGCGAGCCCGGTCACGGTGACGGCGGACGCGCGGCTGGTCACGGTGCCGTCGCCCAGCTGTCCGGAGGTGTTGTGCCCCCACGCCCGCACGGTGCCGTCGGCGAGGGCGGCGAGGCCGTGGTCCCGCCCGGAGCCGATGCTGACCGCCCCGGTGACGCCCTGGACGAGGACCGGGCGGGTGCGCTGGGTCTTGGTGCCGTCGCCCAGCTCGTTGCGGTAGTTGCGCCCCCACGCGGCCACCTGCCCGTCCGCGCGCAGCGCGTAGGAGTGGTGCGCACCACCGGCGACCATCGTCATCCCGGTGGCCACCTGGACCGGCGTTGGTCCGGTCGGTGGTGGTGCCGTCGCCGAGCTGGCCGTAGGCGTTCCACCCCCAGGCCCACACCGAGCCGTCCGCCCGCAGTGCGAGGCCGTGGTCACGGCCGCCGGCGACCTGCACGACGTCGGTGAGGCTGCCGACCCGCACCGGGGTGGACCGGTTGGTGGTGGTGCCGTCGCCGAGCTGTCCGTCGCCGTTGAGGCCCCATGCCCACACGGATCCGTCAGTGCCGATGGCGTAGCTCATGTCGCGGCCGGCAGCGACGTACGCCCAGGTCCGGGTCCCGCCGATGCGGACGGGCCGGTTGCGCGTGGTGGTCGTGCCGTCGCCGAGCTGGCCGGCGTGGTTGTAGCCCCAGGTCCACAGTGACCCGTCGCTGCGCAGGGCGAGCGAGTGGTAGTGGCCGGTGGAGACCTGGACGACGTCTATGAGGCCGCTGACCGTCGCCGGCGTCGGGCTCCGGCCGCCGGTGGTACCGCCGCCCAGCTGGCCCATCTGGTTGCTGCCCCAGGTGACCACGGTGCCGCCGGCGCGCAGGGCGACGGCGTGCTCGCGGCCGGTGTGCACGTCGACCGCATCGGTCAGTCCGCTCACCGGCGCGGCGAGGCGGTGCGCCGTGGTGGTGCCGTCGCCGAGCTCGCCGAAGGCGTTGCCGCCCCACGCCCGGACCGTGCCCGGGGGCACCGGGGAGGGTGCGGACTCGGCCGCGGGGAGGGGGCCGGCGACGAGCGCCGCGACGAGGGCGACGAGGAGGCAGGTGACGCCGAGGACGAGGGTCAGCAACCGCGAGCGCTCCGGGTCGCGGCGACCCCACGGTGCCAGGTGCATGGCCGTTCCTCCCTCGTGCTCCCTGCCCCGAGGCTAGGAAGCCTGCGGACGCCCCGCGTCATCCAGATTGGGCACCTTCGAGGCGTTCAGGCGTCGGCCACCGCCGCCGCGAGCTCGGCCCGTGAGCGGACGCCGAGCTTCGTGTAGACCTTGCGCAGGTGGTACTCCACGGTCTTCGGGCTGAGGAAGAGGGCGGCCGCGGCCTCGCGGGTGGTGCGCCCGTCGGACAGCAGCAGCGCTACCTGCAGCTCCTGCGGGGTCAGCGCCGCGACCCCGCCCAGCGCGCGCTCGGGGACCCGCTCCCCGGTCAGGTCGAGCTCGGTCGCGGCGAGGTCGGCCCACGGCTCGGCGCCGAGGTCGGCGAAGCCCGCGAGGGCGGCGCGGAGGTGCTCGCGGGCGTCGACCCGGCGACCGGTCCGGCGCAGCCGCTCGCCGTACGCCAGCTCCGTGCGGGCCGCCTCGAACAGGTCCGGGGTGTCGCGGTGCAGCACCAGTGCCTCGGCGAACAGGTCGTCGAAGTCGTCGGCGACCATCGCGCTCGCGCGCCGGGCCCGGGCGGCCGCCCACGGCTGCCCCTTGGCGTCGGCCGCCGCGAGGTGCGGCGGCACCAGCAGCCCAGCCTCCTCGGCCCGCCCGAGGCGCACCAGCGCCGCCACCAGCTCCGGCACGGGCGAGATGTCCGGGTCGGCCATCTCGTGCTGCGACTGCAGCTCCTCCGCCTCCCGCAGCGACACCAGCGCGGCGCCGGGATCCGGCGCCGCGAGGGCCAGGTCGCCGAGCGCAAGCAGGCACCAGACCTCCGCTGCGCGGATGTCCCGGCTGCGGGCGAGGCGGCGCGCCTCCCCGGCGTGCGCCCGGCACTCCTCCGCGCGCCCGGTGCGCGCCTCCAGCCAGGCCAGGCCCGCCAGGCACATGGCGAGCTCCGCGGTCTGGCCGGTGTCGCGCGCCAGCCGGATCGCCTCGGTGTAGTCCGCCGCGGCACGGCGCCAGCCGTCGCTCGTCGCGCCGTCGCGAGAGACCTGGAAGAGCAGCCCCCGGCAGGGCGCCGACACCGGCCCGGTCCCGGGCCTCGGCGACCCGCTTGCGCAGCTCGTGCCCGGTGCCGACGTCGCGGATGAACAGCGGCGCGTACATCAACCACGAGGACCCGCGGGGGTCGACCGCGAGCCCCGGCTCCTCCGCGAGCAGGGGTACGGCGGCGCGCAGCTCCGCCATCCCGCCGGTCCCGGCGAGCACCCTGGCCACACCGAGCGCCAGGGTGCCCAGCGCCCGGGCCCGACGGGTGGTGGCGTGCGCCAGCGCGGCCGTCACCTCGTCCACCAGGCGCCGGCTGACGGCTCCGTCGCCGAGGAAGAAGTTGGCGTGCATGGCCTCGGCCAGGAGCAGCACCCGCTCGTCGACGTCGTCGACGGCGTCCGCGGCCTCCTCGAGCAGGGCGATCCCGTCCTGCAGGGAGCCGCTGCGCACCGCGATGGTCGCCCGCAGCGCCAGCACCCGGGGCTCCCCGGCGGCGCCGTCGAGCAGGGCCAGGGCCCGGCGCGGGAGCCCCGCGCTCCAGGCCGTCTCCGCCGCCGTCAGCAGGCGGGCGTCCCGGTCGCCGCCGCGAGTGCTGAGGAGCCCTACGCCCGCGAGTGGCTCAACGCCCAGGCCGCAGGCGGTTACGTCGCCTACGACCCCGCCACCACCACCTACACGCTGCCGCCGGAGCAGGCGGTCGCCCTCACCGTCGAGGACAGCCCCGCCTTCCTGCCGGGCTTCTTCCAGATCGCGCTCGGCACCGTGCACGACACCGCCGACGTCATCGAGGCGGCCCGCAGCGGCGCCGGAGTCGGGTGGCACGAGCACGACACCGACGTCCACGTCGGCTGCGAGCGGTTCTTCCGGCCGAGCTACCACGCGCACCTCGTCGCCGAGTGGTTGCCCGCGCTCGACGGTGTGGTCGACCGGCTCCAGCAGGGCACGACCGTCGCCGACGTCGGCTGCGGGCACGGCGCCTCGACCATCCTGATGGCGCAGGCCTTCCCCGCCTCGCGCTTCGTCGGCTCCGACTACCACCCCGAGTCGATCGCGGTCGCCCGGGAGCGGGCCGCCGCCGCAGGCGTCGCGGACCGGGTGAGCTTCGAGGTGGCTCCGGCCGACGGCTTCACCGGCGAGGGCTACGGACTGGTCACCATGTTCGACTGCCTGCACGACATGGGCGACCCCGTGGGCGCCGCCCGGCACGTGCGCAGCCGGCTGGCCGACGACGGCACCTGGATGGTGGTCGAGCCGATGGCCGGTGACCGCGTCGAGGACAACCTCAACCCGGTGGGCCGCGCCTACCACGGGTTCTCGACCCTGCTGTGCACGCCGTCCTCGCTCTCGCAGGACGTCGGGCTGGCCTTGGGCACCCAGGCCGGACCGGGACGGATCGCCGCAGTCACGACCGCGGGCGGCTTCACCCGGTTCTCGCGGGTGGCGACGACGCCGTTCAACCAGGTCTTCGAGGTCAGGCCCTGACGGCGGGCCCGGTCAGGAGCACACTGGACGACGAGGGAGGCGGACCCATGGCGAGCAACCAGCCGACAGGCCAGCAGGCGGGCGTGGCACGGCACCGCCCGTGCCCACCGGACCGCTCCGGCGTGGTCGTGCGTGACGGCGTGGAGATCGCCTGGGACGTGCACGACGGCCCCGACGGCCCAGACGGTGGTGCCGCCGGGAGCAGGTCGACGATCCTGCTGCTGCCGACGTGGACCATCGTCGACTCGCGGATCTGGAAGCTGCAGGTGCCCTGGCTGGCACGCCACCACCGGGTGGTGACCTTCGACGGGCGCGGGTCGGGCCGCTCGGGCAGCCCGACGGGCGTGGCGGCGTACACCGACGCGGCCTACGCCGCCGACGCCCTGGCCGTGCTCGACGCCACCGGCACCGAGCGGGCGCTGGTGGTGGGCTTCTCCTGCGGGGCCGCGTGGGCCGTCCACCTCGCGGCCGGCCACCCCGAGCGGGTGGCCGGCCTGGTCGCGATCGCACCGTCCTGTGGGCTGTCGGTGCCCAGCCCGGCCCGCGACAAGTTCGCCTTCGACGCGCGCCTCGACAGCAACCGCGGCTGGGCGAAGTACAACGAGCACCACTGGCTGGGCGGCGGGTACGACGACTTCGTCGACTTCTTCGCCCACCAGATGCACCACGAGCCGCACTCGACGAAGCAGCGCGAGGACTTCGTCGCCTGGGCCTCGGAGACCGACCCGGCGACCCTGGTCGACACGGTCGCCGGTCGGCTCGGCCTGCACGGCGCCGAGGCCACCCCGCTGGAGCCGCTGTGTGCCCGGGTGCAGTGCCCGGTCCTCGTGGTCCACGGCACCGACGACAAGGTGCGCCCGGCGGCCATCGGCCGCCGGCTGGCCGAGCTCACCGGCGGCTCGCTGGTCCTGATGGACGGCGTCGGGCACGCCCCGCCCGCACGGGAACCGGTCCGGGTCAACCACCTCATCGGCGAGCTCGCCGACCGGGTCTTCCCGCGCCCGGTGACGACGACCTGGACCCGCGCACGGGATCGGGGAGGACAGGTAGAGCATGCGCGGGCGACGAGGCGTGGGAGGTCGACCACTTCCTGCACGAGAACCCCGAGCTCAAGAGGTTCCCGTTCGCGTGGATGACCGACTTCGTCGGCTGGCTGCCGATGCCCGACGGTGGCGAGGCGGAAGCCGCGCTGACCGCCGACCACAACGCCGAGATGCTCGAGCAGCGCGAGCGCTACCGGCACCTGCGCGACCGGTCGGTCTTCGTCGGCAACCCCGGCGACGTCGTCGACGCCTCCTCGGCCCCGGCCTGCCGGGGATCCGGGAGTGGACGCAGGCGCACTTCGACTTCTGCGGCTACGTCCCCGGCTCCGCGCCGCCGACCGAGGAGGAGTCGGCCCGGCTGCGGTCCTCGCTCGGCTACGGCGAGGAGGACGTGGTCTGCCTGGTCACCGTCGGCGGGTCGGGCGTCGGCACGTCGCTGCTGCGACGGGTGCTCGACGCCGTCCCGCTGGCCCGGCGCCTGGTGCCGGGGCTGCACTTCCTCGTGGTCTGCGGACCGCGCATCGACCCGTCGTCGCTCCCCCGGCGCCGCGGGGTGCGGGTCCGGGGCTACCTGCCCGACCTGTACCGCCACCTCGCGGCCTGCGACCTCGCGGTCGTGCAGGGCGGCCTGACCACCTGCATGGAGCTGACCGCGAGCAGGCGGCCGTTCCTCTACGTCCCGCTGCGCCACCACTTCGAGCAGAACTTCCACGTGCGCCACCGCCTCGAGCAGTACGGCGCCCGGGCGGTGCGTGCCCTACGAGGACGCCAGCGACCCGGACCTGCTCGCCGAGGCGATCGCCAAGACGGTGCACGAACAGGTGCACTACCGCCCGGTCGAGACCGACGGCGCCGCCCGCGCGGCCGACCTGCTCGCGGCGCTGCTCTAGGCCTGCGCGGGCTCAGTCGTAGGCGCCCTCCACCTCCCAGCCGCCCGCGCTGCGCCAGCGCAGCAGCCACGCCCGGCCGTCCACCCCGACGACCTGGAAGCGGGCGGCCCGGCCGCCGCTGCCCGGCCCGAGCCACCAGGACTCGTCGACCGGCCACGGCCCCGCCCACGCCGCCACCGGGTGCCAGTGCACGCCGACCCGGAACCGCCACGGCTCGCCGGTCACCCGGCCCCGGTCGGTGACCGCGACGACCACCCCGGCCTCGTCGACGACCTCGGCCTCCGGAGCCTCGGCGAAGACCCGGCTCGGCGCCGGCCCGGGCAGCCGGCCCGGCCACGGCCGGTCGACCGGGCGCAGGCCGACCGGTCGCTCGCCCCACGGCACCAGCGCCTGCCGGTCGGCCGGGCCGCGACCGCCCTGCCGGACGGGGACCCGCACGGCGTCGTACCCGACCATGGCCTGGACCCGGGCCACCCCGCGCACGACCTGGTCGTCGGCGCCGCCGCCCCACAGGCCGTCGACGTGGGCGCCGGCCGGCTCGACGGTGTCGGGCAGGAACCGGACCAGGGTCACCGGGGAGGTGATCGTCTCCCCCGTCGACTTGCGGCTGCGCAGCCCGGAGCTCGCCATCCCTGCCTGCAGCTGCCAGTGCACCCGGTCGACGAGGTCGCGCGAGGTGAAGCAGCGCGGGTGCAACCAGGTGCGTGCCGAGACGCCGTCCTCGAACTCGGCCTCGATGCGCACCCCGGTCGCGACGAGCTGGCGCTCGGAGAGGCCGGCGACGAAGCGCTCCGCGGTGGTGCGCACGCTGAAGGTGACCGCCTCCGCGGAGTCGAGAGGAGGCTCGAAGGAGATCTCGCAGGCCAGCTCCGGCGGCGGGGTGCGCGAGGCCAGCCGGGTGACCTCCTCGCCCTGCACCCGGCGCCACACCTCGACGCCGTAGGCGCCGAACCGGTTGCTGACCGAGGCGGGCGAGAGCGCGGCGAAGTCGCCGAGCAGGACCAGGCCCAGCCGGCGCAGCAGGTCGGCCAGCTCGGCCCCCTCGGGGCCGTCGTCGGCGAGCACCGTCACCGGCAGCCCGCGCAGGAACTCCGCCGATCCGCCGGCCGGGACGACCAGGCACCCCTGGGGGTCGGCACGGCGCGCGGCCCGCTCGGCGGCGTACAGGTCGTCGGCGGCACCGAAGCGGCAGTCCCACACCCCGGCGTCGACGAGGTGCTCGGCCAGCACCGCAGCGGCCGCCTCCTCCCCGCCGACTCCCCCGCGCGCGAAGAACCGGCCAGGCGCCGGCAGCGCCATCAGCCCGGGACGCAGCGGCGCGACACCGGGACGCACCTCCTCCACCGCGGCGAGCACCGGCTCGAACCAGCGGGCGTCCCGGTCCGGGCTGGCCGGGAGCAGCACCACGTCGGGGCAGCGGGCCTGGGCGTCGCGGCGACGCTGGCCGCGGCGTACTCCCTCGGCCCGGGCGGTGGCGTTGCAGACGACCACCCGGTTGTTCGCCAGGACGACGGCCGGAGCGGCCACGTCGTGCGGCGGGTCGTCCTCGTCGCGGCCGTCGGCGAGCTCGAGCAGCCCCGCCGTCACCGACCAGTCGGGGCACCACACCACCATGGTCCGCATCAGGCGACCTCGCCGTCCCCGAGCACCACCTCGGCGCGTGCCGGCACCCGCCCGCCACCGCGGGCGACGAGCTCCACGTGGCGCTCGCGCAGCCGGCCGCGCCCGGCGCCGATGCCCAGCCACGTGCTCCGCTCGGCGCTCAGCCGCAGCTCGCAACGCGGCCAGTCGCCCTGGACGACGAGCACGCCGGCGCGAGCGCGCAGCCGGGCGTCGAGGATGCTCGCCGACTTGGCGTCGACCTGGCCGGGTGGGCGCAGCACGACCACCTTGAGCACGTCGACGAGGGCGGCGGTGACCTCCAGCCAGTGCTCCCCCGGCGCCGGCACCAGCACGGTGCGGGACAGGTCGATGCCCCACTGGTGGGCGGCCTCGACGCCGAAGTCGTCCCAGCCGGCGAAGCCGACCCACTCCCCGGCCCGGGAGGCGCCCGCGGCCAGGGCCATGCCGAGGCTGGCCGAGTCGACGGCGTAGACGCCGCCGGTGCGCAGCTGGACCAGGCCTTCGAGCACCGGGTGGGTGGGCACGGCGAGCCGGGTCGGGCCTCCCTGGAGCGCCTGGATCCGGCCGCGGAGGTGGTCGACCAGCTCCGCGGCGTCCAGGGACTCGAGGGGGTGGACGCTCACCGGTCCATGTTCGAACATTTGTTCGAACTGCGCAAGTGGACGGTGCCCCCGGCGCTACCTCCGGCGGGCGATCACCTCGACGAGGTCGACCACCCCCAGCACCACGAGCACGACGCCCAGCGGCTGGCCGCGGAACCACCCCCACTCGTGGTCGGGGAGGGTCAGGGCGAGCACCGCGCCGATGGTCACGAGCGCGATCCCGAGGAGGGTCTGCGTGACGGTGGACATGACTCCATCGTCACGCCCGCCACCGCACGGCACATCCGACCCGGGGCTGGACCTCGCGCGAGCGCCCCCGACGAAGGTCGGGGGTCCGCCAACGTCCCGGGGAGCGTCAGCGACGCCCGCGCTTCTCCCGCGGCTGCACCTTGATCTCGATCGGGGTGCCGACGAAGCCGAACTCCTCGCGCAGGCGCCGCTCGATGAACCGTTCGTAGCCCTGGTCGAGCTTGCCGGTGGTGAACAGCTTGAACACCGGCGGCGCGGTCGAGACCTGGCTGCCGAACAGGATGCGCGGCTGCTTGCCGCCACGCACCGGGTGCGGGTGCTCGGCGACGACACGCCCGAGGAAGGAGTTGAGGGCGCCGGTCGAGACCCGGGTCTCCCACCCCTCGATGGCGCGGTGCAGCGCCGGGACGATCCGGTCGATGTGCCACCCGGTGCGCGCGGTGATGTTGATCCGCGGCGCCCACTGGACCTGCACGAGGTCGCGCTCGATCTCGCGGTCGAGGTAGTAGCGGCGCTCGGCGTCGACGAGGTCCCACTTGTTGAAGGCGATGACGAGCGCCTTGCCGGCCTCGCGCACCTCCTGCAGGATCCGCAGGTCCTGCTCGGCGATGGACTCGTTGCCGGCGAGCACCAGCACGCACACCTCGGCCCGCTCGATGGCGGTGGAGGTGCGCAGCCAGGCGTAGTACTCGTGGCCCGAGGCCTCCTTGACCCGCTTGCGGATGCCGGCGGTGTCGATGAAGCGCCAGGTCTCGCCGCCGAGCTCGACGAGCTCGTCGACCGGGTCGACGGTGGTGCCGGCGACGTTGTCGACGACGACACGGTCCTCGCCGGCGAGCTGGTTGAGCAGCGAGGACTTGCCGACGTTCGGGCGTCCGACGATGGCGATCCGGCGGGGACCGCCGATCTCCTCCTCGGCCAGCTCCGGCGCCTCGGGCAGCACGGCGAGCACGGCGTCGAGCAGGTCGCCGGAGCCGCGCCCGTGCAGGGCGGAGACCGGGAACGGCTCGCCGAGGCCCAGGTTCCACAGGCCGAAGGCCTCGGCCTCGGCGCGCTCGTCGTCGACCTTGTTGGCGGCCAGCACGACCGGCTTCCCGGACTTGCGCAGCACCCGCACGACCGCCTCGTCGGCGTCGGTGATGCCGACGGCGGCGTCGACCACGAACAGCACGGCGTCGGCCAGGCCGACGGCGATCTCGGCCTGCGCCTTGATCATCGCGGCCATGCCGCGGGCGTCGGGGTCCCAGCCACCGGTGTCGACGACGGTGAACGCGCGACCGTTCCACTCCGCGTCGTACGACACCCGGTCACGGGTCACGCCGGGGACGTCCTCGACGACCGCCTCACGGCGGCCGAGGATGCGGTTGACCAGGGTCGACTTGCCGACGTTCGGCCGGCCGACGACGGCCAGGACCGGGACCACCCCGGTCGGGGCAGCTTCACTCATCACGATCTCCTTGCGGGAGCGGGCCCGGCAGGCTCCGCCCCGTCTCCTCGAGCGCGTCGGCGAGCCCGCTGCGCATGTGTGCGCGCAGGGCAGCCGACGTCAGGCGTACATGATCCCTCGTCCGGGGCCACGACACCGCATCGACGGGCATCGGGTGCCCCACCACGACGTCGAGGCGGGCGCCGCGCGGCGGCAGCGAGCTGCTCGTCCCGCCCGGTTCGCGGGTGCCGAGGAAGGTCAGCGGTACGACGGGCGCGCCGGTCACCAGCGCCAGGTAGGCCGCGCCGCTGCGGAAGGTCGTCAGGTCCCCCGGGCCGCGGGTGCCCTCGGGGAACACGCCGACCGCGCGGCCCTCCCGGAGCACCCGCACCGCGGTACGCACCGCCGCCGGGTCGGCGTTGGTCCGGTCGAGCGGGATCTGCCCGGAGCGGCGCAGGAACCAGCCGAGGGCGCCGTCGAACATCTCGAGCTTGGTCAGCGCGTGCACCGGTCGCGGGGCGAAGATCGCCATCAGCGGGCCGTCGACGAAGCCGACGTGGTTGCCGGCCACGACGACCGGCCCCTCGGCCGGGAACCGTTCGGGGTGGTGCACCCGCACGTCGTACCACCGCCGGATGAGCCAGCGGGCCGGCGGGCGACCACGCTCGAGCAGGCGGTGGGACGGTGCCGCGACCCGGTCCGAGCGCGGCGCCAGCAGGTGCGCGCTCACACGCGCTCCATCACCAGGCCCACCACCGTGTCGATGACCTCCTCGAGGGTCAGGTCGGTGGAGTCGACGTGCACGGCTCCCTCGACCATGGTCAGCGGCGCCACGGCGCGGCCGGAGTCGATCTGGTCGCGGGCGAGCAGCGAGGCCTCGGTGGCCGCGACGTCGGCGCCACCGTTCTCGAGCGCACGGCGGGCGGCGCGGGCGGCCGGGTCGGCGGTCAGGTAGACCTTGACCTCGGCGTCGGGGCAGACCACCGATCCGATGTCGCGGCCCTCGACCACGATGCCGCCGGCGCCGACGATCTCGCGCTGCAGCTCGACCAGCCGGGTGCGGACCTCCGGCACGGCACTGACCGGCGAGACCGCGCCGTTGACCTCGTCACTGCGGATCTCGACCGACACGTCGGTGCCGTCGACGGCGATAGTCGGGCCGGCCGGGTCGGTGCCGGACTCGATGACCGGGGCCTGGGCGTGCGCGGCGACGGCGGTCGCGTCGTGGACGTCGACGCCGTTGCGCAGCATCCACCACGTCATCGCGCGGTACTGCGCGCCGGTGTCGAGGTAGCGCAGGCCGAGCCGCTGGGCGACGCCGCGGCAGGTGCTCGACTTGCCGGAGCCGGAGGTCCCGTCGACGGCCACCACCACGTTCATCGGGACATCGCTGCGCTCGGTCACGGCCGAAGACTACCGGTGGGTCTCCCAGCCCCTCGACTCGAGCGCCGCCCGCAGCTGCTCGGCGTGGTCGGCGACCACGTCGAGCTCGACGAGGCCGACCGGACGGCCCGGGTCGTGGTCGATGCGCACGTCCTCGATGTTGACGCCGCTGGCGCCGGCGTCGGCGAACAGGCGGGCGAGCTCGCCCGGGTGGTCCGGCACGGAGACCCGCACGGCCTCCATCGGCTCCGGTGCCGCACCGTGCTTGCCGGGGATGGCACGGGTGCCGGCCTGGCCGTAGCCGAGCAGGGACTCGAGGCCGACCCGGTCACCGGCTGCGACGGCCTCGAGGACCAGGTCCAGCCGGGCGCGGACCTCGGTGAGCAGGGCCGCGACCTCGCGGGCGTTGCCGCCGATGATCTGGCTGTAGAGGCGCGGGTCGCCGCCCGCCACCCGGGTGACGTCGCGCACGCCGGTGCCGGAGAGCGCGAGGTGCTCCGGCGGTGCGGCGGCGAGCGTGCCGGCGACGAGCGAGGCCATCAGGTGCGGGACGTGGGACGTGCGCGCCACCGCGCGGTCGTGCTCGACCGGGTTGAGCTGCACCGGGACCGCGCCGCAGAGGCGCACGAGCGCGTCCACGACCCGGGTCGCCCGTGGGGAGGCACCGGGGCCGGGCGTGACCGCCCACGGGCGCCCGTCGAAGAGCGCGGCGCTGGCGGTCAGCGGGCCGGAGTACTCGGTGCCGGCCATCGGGTGGGAGCCGACGTAGCGGCTCACCGCCGGGTGGGCGGCCACGGCGTCGAGCGGGGGCGCCTTCACGCTGCCGACGTCGGTGACGACGGTGTCGGGGCCGGCGGAGTCGAGCGCGGCGGCGATCGCGGGGCCCAGCGCGTCGGGCGGTACGGCGACCACGACCAGCTGCGGCACGTCGTCCGGCGTGCGGGCGCGGCCGGCGCCGAGCCCGGTGGCGGTGCGCAGGTGGTCGGGCGCGGTGTCGGTCAGCAGCACCTCGAGTCCCGCGCGGCGGCAGGCCAGCGCGATCGACGTACCGATGAGGCCGGTGCCGACGATCTCGACCGGACCCGTCAGCACGCTCGACCCATCCACGCGGGCAAGGTTAGGCGATCACGATCCGGCCCCCGCGCCCGGCTGGTAGGAGCCGAACGACCAGTGGTTGCCCTCCAGGTCCCGCACGCTGCCGCCCCGGCCGCCGTAGTCCTGGTCGACCACGGGCCGCTCCACGGTGGCCCCCGCCGCGACGGCGGCGTCCACGACCGCGTCGGGGTCGTCGGTGACCACGTAGACCGCGCCCGAGCCCGGCGGCTGCAGCGGGCTGTCGTCACGGACCGATCCGAACATCAGCCCGCCCCCGCCGGGCCACAGCCACTCCGCGTGCACGACCGCGCCGGTCTCGTCGCGGTGGGTCGCGTGCTCGACGAACCCGACGGCGCACAGCCAGTCGAGCATCGCGGCGACGTCGCGGTACTGCACAGCCGGCCACATCCGGACCGCAGCGGCGAGGGTGCTGGTGTCGGTGCTGGTGTCAGTGCTGGTGTCAGTGCTGGTGTCAGGGGTGCTCGATGTGCTCATGCCCCGAGCCTGCCGCGCCGGCCTCCCCGCGGTCTTGGACGAACGGGAACTCCTCGCGCAGCCAGGTGGTCGGCGTGCACCCCGTCAGGGCTCGCCACTCCCGGGCGAGGTGCGCCTGGTCGGCGTACCCGCAGGTGGCGGCGACCTCAGCCAGCGGTCGGTGGCCCAGCAGGCCCCGGGTGTGCTGCAGCCGGGCCACCCGCTGGAAGTCCTTCGGCGCCAGCCCGGTCTCGGCGCGCACCAGCGTGCCGAGGCGGCGCCGGCTGTAGCCGACCTCGTCGGCCACCTCCGCCACCCGCCGGCCCGCGGTGAGCCGGGCCAGGGCGTGGGCGACCTCCGCGCGGGGCGCGGCGTCTCCCCCGCCGGCAGCGAGGTCGGCGAGGCAGCGGTCGACCAGCGCGACCCGCGTGCGCCAGTCGGGTACGGCGTGCAGCCGCTCCGGCAGGGCCCGCAGCGGTGCGGGGACGGCCGCCTCGTCGAGGTCGGTCAGCGCCCCGGCCAGGTCGGCCGCGGGGCGGCCGAGCAGGACGCGGGCGCCCTCGACGGTGAGGGCCAGCTGGACACCGCGCTGGCTGCCGCCGTGGTGCACCAGCGCCGGCCGGGCGTGCAACCCGGACAGGGACGAGGCCGCGCCGTGGAGGCTGTCCGGCTGCCCGGCCCACGCGACCCGCAGCGGCTCGTCGAGCGGCAGCACGAGGGTGAGGGTGGTCGAGGGCAGCCCGCGGTGCACGCCGGGCGCGCCGAACACGACGTCGTAGGGGACCCGCGCCGCGACGTGGCGTCGCAGCGCCGGCGGGACCGGCGGGACCGGGATCACCCGACCCACGGTAGGTCTAGAGGCCGACCAGCTCCAGCAGCTGGCCGAGCTCGTCGTCGCTGAGCTCGCGGAGCCTGCCGCTGCCGAGGGTGCCGAGCTCGACGGGACCGAACCTCGTGCGGCTGAGCCGGCGCACCGGGTGGCCGACCTGGTCGAGCAGCCGGCGCACGATGCGGTTGCGGCCCTCGTGGATGACCAGCTCGATGATCGACTTCTCCGCAGCGGTGTCGATCACCCGGGCGCGGCGCACCTCGACCGGGCCGTCCTCGAGGGTCACCCCGGCGAGCAGGTCGGCGACGGTGCCCTTCGCGATCCGGCCGGCGACCTCGGCGACGTAGGTCTTCTCCACCTCGAACGACGGGTGCGCCATCCGGTGGGCGAAGTCGCCGTCGTTGGTCAGCAGCAGCAGGCCGGAGGTGTCGGTGTCGAGCCGACCCACGTGGAAGAGCCGCTCGGGTCGGGCGCCCACGAGGTCGGTGAGGGTGCGCCGGCCCTGCGGGTCGGACATGGTCGAGACCACGCCGCGGGGCTTGTTGAGCACCAGGTAGACGTGCTCGGACACCGGCGGCAGCCGCTTGCCGGACACCTTGATCACGGCGGTGCGCGGGTCGACCTTGGTGCCGAGGCGGGTGACGACCTCGCCGTCCACCTCGACCTCGCCCTCGAGCATCAGCTCCTCGCAGCGGCGCCGCGAGGCGACGCCGGACTGGGCGAGCAGCTTCTGCAGCCGGATCAGGCCGTCGTCGTCGACGGCGATCTCACGCGCCATCGGCGGGCTCCCCGGTCTCGGTGCTGGCGGTGGGCCCGGTGCTGGCGGTGGGCTCGGGCGGCGCCGGGGGCGCGAGCTCCTCCTCGACCTCGGCGAGCTCGGGCAGGTGGGGCGCGAGGTCCGGCAGCTCGTCGAGGGAGACGATGCCGATCCGCTCGAGGAAGTACGACGTCGTGCGGTAGAGCGTCGCGCCGTGCTCGCCGTCCTGGCCGGCCTCCTCGACCAGGCCGCGGTTGATGAGGGTGCGCATCACGCCGTCGACGTTGACGCCACGCACCGCGGACACCCGGGCCCGCGACACCGGCTGCTGGTAGGCGACGACGGCGAGGGTCTCGAGCGCGGCCTGGGTGAGCCGGGCCTGCTGGCCCTCGAGCACGAAGCCCTCGACGACCGAGGCGTACTCGTCGCGGGTGTAGTAGCGCCAGCCGCCGGCGACGTTGCGCAGCTCGAAGCCGCGCCCCTGCTCGTCGTACTCGGCGGCGAGCGCGGCCAGCGCGTCGCGGACCTCCGGGGCGGGGTAGCCGACAGCCGTGGCCAGCGCGATCTCGTCGAGCGGCTGGTCGGCGACCATCAGCACCGCCTCGAGCGACGGGCGCAGCTCGGCGACCGGGACGGGCAGTGCCTCCTCGGTCGGCGCCTCCCCCGGCGGGGCGGTCTGCTCACTCATCGGTCTTCTCCTCAGCGGGCGCCTCGGCCGGCGCCCCGTCGAACTCGTCGGTGATCAGGTCGTCCACGTCGACCGCCTCGTCGCCGGTCCACCGCACGGTGAGCTCACCGAGCGGGGTGACCTGGTCGAACGCCACCGCCCCCTCCCGGAACAGCTCCAGCAGGGACAGGAAGCGGGCGACCGTGGTCAGGGTGTCGGGCGAGTCGCCGCACAGGGCCCGGAAGGTCATCGTCCCACTCCGGCGCAGCCGGTCCACCACGACCGCCGCCTGCTCGCGCACGCTGACGGTCGGGGCGTGGATGTGGTGCAGGGTCAGCTCGAGCTCCGGTTTGGGCTGCATCGCCCGCGCGGCGAGGGCCGCGAACTGGTCGAGCCCGATCCCGATCAGCACCTCCGGGAGCAGCCCGGCGAAGCGCTCCTCCAGGCCGACGGCGCGCGGGTAGCGGCGCGACTCGGCCTGCAGCCGCCGGTCCAGCTCGGCCGCGACCTGCTTGTAGGCCTTGTACTGCAGCAGCCGGGCGAAGAGCAGGTCGCGCGCCTCGAGCAGCGCGAGGTCCTCCTCGTCCTCCACGTCACCCTGAGGCAGCAGCCGCGCGGCCTTGAGGTCGAGCAGGGTCGCGGCGACGAGCAGGAAGCTCGTCGTCTCCTCGAGGTCGTCGGAGGCCTGCCCGGTGCGGGGCAGGTCCTTGACGTAGGCGATGAACTCGTCGGTGACCTTCGCCAGGGCGATCTCGGTGACGTCGAGCTTGTGCTTCGAGATCAGGCTCAGCAGCAGGTCGAAGGGGCCCTCGAAGTTCTCGAGGCGGACCGCGAAGCCCTTCGACCCACCGGCCTCCTCGTCGGGGAGGGTCCCGGCATCCTCACTCACGACTCACGCAGGCGCCTGACGAGGGCCGAGTCCTCCCCTTCCGCCTCCAGCTCGGCCAGCACCAGGTGCAGCGCCTCGCGGACCAGGCGGCCCCGGTCGACGGCGAGGCCGTACTCGCCGCGCAGGGTCAGGCGGGCCTGCTCGAGCTCCATCAGCTCCTGGGAGGTGATGTAGACCGTGATCTTCTCGTCGTGCCGGACCCGGCCGCTGGGCCCCTTCGGCTGCTGCTTCGGGGGGTCGTTCGGCGGGTCCGGGACGGCCCGGACGGCGGGCTCGGGGGCGGTGGGGCGGAAGAGGTCGTCGGCGGCGGGCAGGCTCACACGTCGAGACAACGGACCGCCACCTCCTTCGCGAGCTGGCGGTAGGCCTCGGCGCCGCTGGAGCCGGAGGCGTACGACGTGATCGGCTCGCCGGCCACCGTCGAGTCGGAGAACTTCACGGTGCGGCGGATGACCGTGTGGAAGACCTTGTCGCCCCAGGCCTGCACCAGCCGCTCGAGCACCTCGCGGCCGTGCAGGGTGCGGCCGTCGAACATGGTGCCGAGGACGCCGTCGACCTCCAGGCCGGGGTTGAGGCGCTGCTTGACCTTGTCGATGGTCGCCTTGAGCAGCGCGACGCCGCGCAGCGCGAAGTACTCGCACTCCAGCGGCACGATCACGCCGTGCGAGGCGGTCAGCGCGTTCACCGTCAGCAGGCCGAGCGAGGGCTGGCAGTCGATGAGGATGACGTCGTACTCGGCGATCGCCGGGGCGAGCACGCGCTGCAGCGTCTGCTCTCGAGCGACCTCGTGCACCAGCTGCACCTCGGCGGCGGACAGGTCGATGTTGGACGGCAGCAGGTCCATGCCGGGCACGCCGGAGGGCACGACGACCTCGTCGAGCGTGGTCTCCGGGTCCATCAGCAGGTTGTAGACCGTCATGTCCATGTCGTGCGGGTTGAGGCCCAGGCCGACGGACAGCGAGCCCTGCGGGTCGAAGTCGACGAGCAGCACCTTGCGGCCGTACTCGGCCAGCGCGGCGCCCAGGTTGATGGTGGTGGTGGTCTTGCCGACGCCACCCTTCTGGTTGCACATCGAGATCACGCGGGCGTTCCCGTGCGTGGCCACCGGCCGCGGCTCCGGCAGGAACGGCATCGGCCGTCCGGTCGGGCCGATCTCGGTCGAGGGCGTCTCGGGGACGCGGACCTCGGGAGTGGGGAACTGCAGCGTCATGGCGTCCTCCGTGCCGAGCGGCACCTCGACGTCCGCCTGCTGCTGCGGCGGCGCCGGGACGGGCGCGCGCGGCGGCATGTCGGGTGCACTGGAGCTTGCGTAGGTACCGACCATCGCCCTCACCTTGTCGTGGAAAGTTGCGGGCTCCTTCCCCAGAGCCCGGGACTCCTCCATCCAACAATGTCGACACGGCGACATTCGGGAGGCGCGCCGACGGGCGCTGGATCTCCCCCGGCTCAGCCCCCGAGGCGGCGCATCGCCTCGGTCCGCACGACGGCCTCGCCGGCCTCGTCGGACGCGGCCAGGTCGACCACGGCCTCGACGACCCAGTCGTGGTGCCCCTCGGGGTCGTGGAGGGTCTGCGCGACCCGCCACCGGCCCGCGGCGTGGGCCTTGTCGACGGCGAGGAGCGAGGGTCCCCGGGCGTCGGCGTCGGTGAGCAGCCGCTCGTGCTCGTCGTAGTAGTCCTCGAGCGCGGCGTCCCACGCCTGCTCGGTCATCTCCGAGCCCTCGGGCTCGAGGCCCGCGAGGGCGGGCACGTCGTCGCGGGCGATGAGCTCGACCCGGCGCCACATCGCGTTGCGCACCATGACGTCGAAGACCCGGCCCTGCTGGCTGAGCGGGCGCGGCGGGGGCGGCGGCTCGTGGTGGCTGACGGTACTCGGCGCGTGCGTGGGGTCGGCGAGCGCCTCCCACTCGTCGAGCAGCGAGGAGTCGACCTGGCGCACCGTCTCCCCCAGCCACTCGACGAGCAGCTCCAGCTCGTCGGTGCGGTACGACGCCGGCACGGTCTGCCGCAGCGCCCGGTAGGCGTCGGTGAGGTAGCGCAGCACGAGGCCCTCCGACCGGGCGACCTGGTAGCGGGAGACCAGGTCGGTGAACCCCATCCCCTGCTCCCACATCTCCCGCACCACCGACTTCGGCGCGAGTGCGTCGGGAGCGAGCCACGGGTGCCGCTCGCGGTAGGTCTCGAAGAGCGGCTCGAGCAGGTCGGCGAGCGGCTCGGGCCAGGTGATGTCCTCGACGAGGGCCATCCGCTCGTCGTACTCCACGCCGTCGGCCTTGAGCGCCGCGATCGCCTCGCCGCGGGCGGCGTGCCGCTGGGCGAGCAGGAGCGGCCGGGGCGCCTCGAGGGTGGCCTCGACGACCGAGACCACGTCGAGCACGAAGTCGGGGCTGTCGGGGTCGAGCACGTCGAGGACCGCGAGCGCGAAGTGGGACAACGGCTGGTTGAGCGCGAAGTCCTCCGGCAACGCCTCGGTGAGCACGTAGCGGCGGCCGAAGGCGTCCGGCTCGTCGAGCCGGGTGACCACCTCGGAGGCGACCAGGCTGCGCGCCAGGCGCACCGCACGCTTGGCCAGGCGCAGCTGCGAGCGGCGATCCTCGTGGTTGTCCGTCAGCAGCCGGCGCAGCACCGGGAACGCGTCCTCCTCGCGGGAGAGCACGTTGACGAGCATCGCGTTGTCGACCTTCATCTGCGACTTCAGCGCCTCGGGACGGCCCTCGACGAGCTTGGTGAAGGTCTGCTCGGTCCACACGACGGTGCCGGCGGGCGGCTTCTTCAGCTGCGCCTTCGACCCGCGCTTCGCCCGCTTCTCCTCGGACATCGCAGCGTTCTTCGCGGCGGCCTTGGCCTTGGCCTTCTCGTTCTCGATGACGTGCTCGGGCGCCTGGACGACGACGTAGCCGGCGGTGTCGAAGCCCGCCCGGCCGGCCCGTCCGGCGATCTGGAGGAACTCGCGGGTGCGCAGCACGCGCTGCCGGCTGCCGTCGTACTTGGCCAGCCCGGTGAAGAGCACGGTCCGGATCGGGACGTTGATGCCGACGCCGAGGGTGTCGGTGCCGCAGATGACGGTGAGCAGCCCGGCCTGGGCGAGCTGCTCCACCAGGCGGCGGTAGCGCGGCAGCATCCCGGCGTGGTGGACGCCGATCCCCTGCCGCAGCAGCTTGCTGAGGGTCTTGCCGAAGCCGGCAGCGAAGCGGACACCCGCGACCCGCTCGGCGATCTGCTCCTTGCGCTCCTTCGGCAGCCCGGCCTTGACGTCGAGCCGGTTCGGGCGGCTGAGCAGCGACACGGCGTGCTCGACGGCGGCGGCCTGGGTGAAGTGCACGACGTAGACCGGCCCCTGGCCGGTGGTGACGAGCTCCTCGAGCTTCTCCTGCAGCGGGTCCAGCGACCACGTGAAGTCGAGCGGCACCGGCCGCTCGGCCTGGTCGACGACCGTGGTGTCGCGTCCGTTGCGGCGGGTCAGGTCGGCGGCGAGGTCGGTGACGTCGCCCAGGGTGGCCGACATCAGCAGGAATTGCGCCTGCGGCAGCTCGATCAGCGGCACCTGCCACGCCCAGCCGCGCCCCGGCTCGCCGTAGAAGTGGAACTCGTCCATCACGACCATGCCGACGTCGGCGCTCGCACCCTCGCGCAGCGCGATGTTGGCGAGCACCTCGGCGGTGCAGCAGATGATCGGGGCGTCGGCGTTGACCGCGACGTCACCGGTCAGCATGCCGACGTCGGCGGCGCCGAAGACGTCGACGAGGTCGAAGAACTTCTCGCTCACCAGCGCCTTGATGGGCGCTGTGTAGAAGGTGACCCGGTCGTCGGCGAGCGCCGCCATCGCCGCCGCCATCGCGACCAGCGACTTGCCGGACCCGGTCGGCGTGGCGAGCACGACGTTGTCGCCGGCCAGCAGGGAGAGGATCGCCTCCTCCTGGTGGTCGTAGAGCGTCAGGCCGCGCTCCTCGGCGTACGCGAGGATCCGGTCGTACGCCTCGTCCTGGGCGTCAGGCATCGCGGGCCCTGGGGTGTGCGGTCGCGAAGACCTCGCGCAGGTTGTCGACGGTGACGAGGGTGTAGACCTGCGTCGTCGTCACCGACGCGTGGCCGAGCAGCTCCTGCACGACGCGGACGTCGGCGCCGCCGTCGAGCAGGTGGGTCGCGAACGAGTGGCGCAGGGTGTGCGGGGAGACGTCACGGGTGACCCCGGCCCGCTCGGCGGCCTTGACGAGGACCGCCCACGCGGACTGGCGCGAGAGCCGCCCGCCGCGGGAGTTGAGGAACAGCGCCGGCGTGGCCCTCGCGACCAGCGCAGGGCGGCCGCGGACGAGGTACGCCGACAGCGCCTCGCGGGCGAACGAGCCGACCGGGACCAGCCGCTCCTTGCCGCCCTTGCCGCGCAGCAGCACGGTGTGGTCGTCGTCGAGGCCGGACACGTCGTCGACGTCGAGGCCGACGGCCTCGGAGATGCGGGCGCCGGTGCCGTAGAGGACCTCGAGCAGGGCGCGGTCGCGCAGCGCCAGCGGGGTGCCGGCGGCGCCGGCGGCGTCGAGGATCGCCTCGACCTCGGAGAGCGGCAGCGCCTTGGGCAGCCGCTTGGCCGGGGTGGGCGGCTTGACCGCGGCGGCCGGGTCGAGGCGGGCGAGGCCGTCGGCGACGGCGAACTTGTGGAAGCCGCGGACCGCGACGACGGTGCGCGCGGCCGAGGACGCGCTGAGCGGCGGGTGGTCCGCGTCGCCCTCACGCAGCCGGACGAGGAAGTCGGTGACCGTCGCCTCGGTGACCCGGTCGAGGTCGTCGATGCCGGCCTGCGCGAGGTGCTCGCGGTAGCGGCGCAGGTCGCGCCGGTAGGAGCTCAGCGTGTTGGCCGCCAGGCCCTTCTCGACCGTCAGGTGGTCCAGGTAGGTCCGGACCGCGCGGTCCACCGCACCTGCACCACTCACGCCGTCAGGCTATCCCCCGGGCCCGACGCGGCCTCGGCTGGCGTCAGGCGAGCACCTCGTCGAGGGCGACGGCGTCGATGCCGACCGCCTCGCCCACCGGTGCGTTGGTGAGGCTGCCCGCGTGGGTGTTGAGGCCGAGGGCCAGGCTGGTGTCGGCGCGACAGGCCTCGAGCCAGCCGCGGTCGGCGAGCGCCGTGACGTAGGGCAGGGTGGCGTTGGTGAGCGCGTACGTCGAGGTGTTCGGCACCGCGCCGGGCATGTTCGCGACGCAGTAGAACGTCGAGCCGTGCACCTGGAAGGTCGGGTCCGCGTGCGTCGTGGGCCGGGTGTCCTCGAAGCAGCCGCCCTGGTCGACGGCGATGTCGACGAGCACGGACCCGGGCTTCATCTGCGCCACCAGGTCGTTGGTCACCAGCTTGGGTGCCGCCGCACCGGGGATCAGCACCGCGCCGATGACCAGGTCGGCCTCGGTGACCTGCTGCTGGATCGCGAGCCTCGAGCTGGCCAGGCCGTGCACCCGGTTGTTGTAGCGCCAGAACGACATCCGCAGCTTGTCGAGGTCGGTGTCGAGCAGGGTCACGTCAGCGCCCATGCCGAGCGCGATGTTGGCGGCGTTCTGGCCGGCGACCCCGGCGCCGATGATGACGACCTTGGCGTTGGCGACGCCGCCGACGCCGCCCATCAGCACGCCGCGGCCACCCTGGGCCTTCATCAGCGCGTGCGCGCCGACCTGCGGGGCGAGGCAACCGGCGACCTCCGACATCGGGTAGAGCAGCGGCAGCGCTCCGGAGGGCAGCTGGACGGTCTCGTAGGCGATCGCGGTCACCTTGCGCTGCAGCAGCTCCTCGGTCAGCGCCTTGTCGGCGGCCAGGTGGAGGTAGGTGAAGAGGGTCTGGCCCTCCCGCATCCGGTGGTACTCCTCGGCGACGGGCTCCTTGACCTTGAGCACCATCTCCGCGCACTCCCAGACCTCGTCGGCCGAGCCGAGGATCCGGGCACCCGCCTCGACGTAGTCGTCGTCGGTGATGGACGACCCGACGCCGGCACCGGCCTCGACGACGACCTCGTGGCCGTGGGCCACCAGCTCGTGCACGCCGATCGGCGTGATCGCCACCCGGTACTCGTGGTTCTTCACTTCCCTGGGGACTCCGACACGCATGGTGCATTGTCGAAGATCCTGTGGACGCCCCGCTAGGGGCGCGGGCGAATTTTCGGCGCCCTGCTCGTGCAGCGCGGTCGGGGCGTCAGCCGGCGTCGCGGTCCCGGCGCACACGGCAGGCGAGCACGGCCTGCACGACCGGGCCGTCGGCCACCCGGCCGTCGAGCACCGCGTCGACGAGCTCCTCGAAGGGCACCCAGACCTCCTCGAGGTCGGCCTCTTCGTGGCGGAGCACGAAGTCACCCCGGTCGGCCGGCGAGAGGCCCTCGGCGAGGTAGTAGTGGATCCGCTCGGCGGAGTAGCCGGGCGAGCTGAACGTCGAGAGCAGGTGGGTCCAGCGCTCGGCCTGGAGCGCGGCCTCCTCACGCAGCTCGCGGCGCGCGACCGCCTCCGGGTCCTCCCCGGGCTCGTCGATCACGCCGGCGGGCAGCTCGACCAGGCGCGCCTGCGCCGGGTGGCGGTACTGCTTGAGGCACAGCACGCGGTCCTGGTCGTCGACGGCCAGCACGACCGCGGCACCGGGGTGCTCGACCACGAGGCGGCGGAACGCCTCCTCGTCGTGGTCCCCCGGTCGTCGTACCTGGTCGGAGCGGAGGGCGAGCACCCAGCCGTCCCGGTGGAGGTCGGCCGAGGACTCGACCGGCCAGGACTCGGGGACGTCCGCGACGCCGCTCACCGCGGGCGCCTCACTCGTCGACGAACTCGGGGTGCAGGCCCGACTCGTCGATCTCGAGGCGGGTCTCCCGCTGCCGCGCGATGGCGGCACCGACCAGCCCGGCGAAGAGCGGGTGCGGGCGCGTCGGCCGCGAGCGCAGCTCGGGGTGCGCCTGGGTGCCGATGTAGTAGGGGTGCACCTCGCGCGGGAGCTCCACGAACTCGACGAGGTCGAGGTCGGGGTTGATGCCGGAGAAGACCAGGCCCGCCTTCTCGAGGCGGTCGCGGTAGGAGTTGTTGACCTCGTAGCGGTGCCGGTGCCGCTCCTCGATGAGGTCGGCGCCGTACACCTCGGCCGCGATCGAGCCGTCGGCGAGCTTGGCCGGGTAGAGGCCCAGGCGCATCGTGCCGCCCAGGTCGCCCTCGCCCTCGACGATGTCCTTCTGCTCCTCCATCGTGGCGATGACGGGCTCGGGGGTGTTCACGTCGAACTCGGTGGACCCGGCGCGGGCGAGCCCGAGCTCGGTGCGGGCGTACTCGATGACCATGCACTGCAGGCCCAGGCACAGGCCGAGCGTCGGGATGCCGTGGGTGCGGGTGTAGGTCAGCGCGCCGAGCTTGCCCTCGAGGCCGCGGATGCCGAAGCCGCCGGGCACGCACACGGCGTCGACGTCGGCGAGCTGCTTCGCGGCGCCGGCCGGGGTCTCGCAGTCGTCGGAGGCGACCCAGCGCAGGTTGACCTTGGCCTCGTGGGCGAAGCCGCCGGCGCGCAGCGCCTCGGCGACGGAGAGGTAGGCGTCGTGCAAGTCGATGTACTTGCCGACCAGCGCGATGGTCACCTCCTCCTTCGGGTGGTGCACCCGGCGGAGCAGGTCGTCCCAGATGCTCCAGTCGACGTCGCGGAAGGGCAGGTTGAGCCGGCGCACGACGTAGGCGTCGAGGCCCTCGCGGTGCAGCACCTTCGGGATGTCGTAGATCGAGGGCGCGTCGGCCGCGGTGACCACGGCCTCCTGGTCCACGTCGCACATCAGCGCGATCTTGCGCTTGATGCCCTCGGGCAGCTCGCGGTCGGCGCGGCACACGATCGCGTCGGGCTGGATGCCGACCTGGCGCAGCGCGGCGACGGAGTGCTGGGTGGGCTTGGTCTTCAGCTCGCCGGACGGCCCGATGTAGGGCACCAGCGAGACGTGCAGGAAGAAGCAGTTGTCGCGGCCGATGTCGTGGCGCACCTGGCGGGCGGCCTCGAGGAAGGGCAGCGACTCGATGTCGCCGACCGTGCCGCCGATCTCGGTGATCACGATGTCGACCGCGTCGGCACCGGTGCCGCGGCCCATGGCCAGGATCCGGTCCTTGATCTCGTCGGTGATGTGCGGGATCACCTGGACGGTGTCACCGAGGTACTCGCCCTTGCGCTCCTTGGCGATGACCGACGAGTAGACCTGCCCGGTCGTCACGTTGGCGATCTGGTTGAGGTCGGTGTCGAGGAAGCGCTCGTAGTGCCCGATGTCGAGGTCGGTCTCGGCGCCGTCGTTGGTGACGAAGACCTCGCCGTGCTGGAACGGGTTCATCGTGCCCGGGTCGACGTTCAGGTACGGGTCGAGCTTCTGCATCGTGACCCGGAGGCCGCGCGAGCGCAGCAGCCGGCCGAGGCTCGAGGCCGTCAGGCCCTTGCCGAGAGAGGAGGCGACGCCCCCGGTGACGAAGAGGTGTTTTGCCTGCTTACCGGGCGCCATGTTCACGGGATTCCATCCTACGTGGTGATTGCTCAGCCTGCACGCCGGCGCGCCACGTCGAGAAGCTCACGTGCGTGCGCGAGGGCGGTGTCGGACTCCGAGAGCCCGGCCAGCATCCGCGACAGCTCCCGCTCGCGGCCCGCGTCGTCGAGCG
This sequence comes from Nocardioides sp. J54, assembly GCF_000519005.1. Classification (GTDB taxonomy): domain Bacteria; phylum Actinomycetota; class Actinomycetes; order Propionibacteriales; family Nocardioidaceae; genus Nocardioides. The sequence continues at coordinate 159,020 of NZ_JAER01000007.1, forward strand.
TGACCAGGCCGGACGTGGTGACGGTGCCGTCGCTGGCCTTCTCGACCAGGACGTGCCGGTCCGCGAAGGCCGCGACCTGCGGCAGGTGCGTGACGACCAGCACCTGGGCGTCCTCGGCCAGCTTCGCCAGCCGGCGGCCGATCTCGACCGCCGCCGCGCCGCCGACCCCCGAGTCGACCTCGTCGAAGACGAAGGTCGGGACGGGGCTGGTGCCGGCGAGGCAGACCTCCACGGCGAGCATCACCCGGGACAGCTCACCGCCCGAGGCGCCCTTGTGCAGCGGGCGTGGCTCGGAGCCGGTGTTGGCGGCGAGCAGGAACTCGACGTCGTCGAGGCCGCTGCGGCCGAACCGGATCCACCGGTCCCCCACCTGCACCACGTCGGCGGGAGGCCGGGTGGGGTCCGCGGGGGCGTCGACCGCGCGCGGGGTGACCCGGACGGTGACGGCGGCGTGCGGCATCGCGAGCAGGGTGAGCTCCTCGGTGACCGCGGCGGAGAGCTGCTCCGCGGCGGCGACCCGCGCCTTGCTGAGCGCGGCACCGGCGGTGGCGAGCTCCGTCCGCAGCCGGGCCGAGCGGTCGGTCAGCTCCTGGATCCGCTCGTCGGTCGAGTCGAGGTCGAGCAGCCGCTTGGACGCGGTCTCGGCCCAGGCGAGCACCTCGTCGACGGTCTCGCCGTACTTCCGGGTGAGCGCGATGAGCGCCGCGCGCCGCTCGGACACGGCGGCGAGGCGGGCCGGGTCGGTGTCGACGCCGGAGGCGTACGACGCCACGTCGGCCGCGACGTCGGTGAGGAGGTAGCTCACCTCGGCGACCCGGTCCGCGAGCGCCCCGGCCTCGGGGTCGTGGTCGCGAACGCCCTCCAGCAGCCCGCGGGCGGCCGCGACGGCCCCGAGCGCGTCGGGCGACCCGTGCTCGCTGGAGAGCGCCTCCCGGGCCTGCTCGGCAGCGCTGCGCAGCGTGTCGGCGTGGCCCAGGCGGGCCTCCTCGGCGGCGAGCTCGGCGTCCTCACCGGGCTGCGGGTTCACCGCCTCGACCTCGTCCACGCCGAAGCGCAGGACGTCGGCCTCCCGGGCGCGCTCCCGTGCACTCGCCGTGACGTCGGCGAGCTCCTGCTCGGTGGCGACCAGCTCGTCGTGGACGGCGAGGTACGCCCGGTGCAGCTCCTCGAGGGCGCCGAAGCGGTCGAGGGCGAGGCGCTGGGTCTGGGGCTTGAGCAGCCGGTGCTGGTCGGACTGGCCGTGCACGGCGACGAGCGGCTCGGCGATCGACGCCAGGGTCGACACCGGGACCGCCGCTCCCCCGGCGAAGGCCCGTGAGCGCCCCTCGGCGCTGACGTTGCGGGCGAGCACGATCGCGTCGTCCTCGACCTCACCGCCCGCCTCCTCGACCGCGGCCGCGAGGCCTGGCGCAGCGGAGGCGCTGATGAGGCCCTCGACCCGGGCCTGGCGGGCACCGGCGCGCACGGCGCCGCTGTCGGCCCGCCCGCCCAGCAGCAGGCCGAGCGCGGTCACGACCATGGTCTTGCCGGCACCGGTCTCACCGGTGATGACGGTCAGTCCCGGACCCAGCTCGAGCACCGAGGCGTCGATGACGCCCAGCTGGCTGATCCGCAGCTCCTCGATCACGGCAGCTCCCCCTGGGCGCGCGCCTGCCGGCGCAGCTCCGCCGCACCGCGCCACCCCTCGACGGACAGTCCGAACTTCGCCACCAGCCGGTCGGTGAACGGCGCCTCGTGCAGCCGGACCAGGCGGACCGGGCGCAGCCCGCGGCTGACCTCGATCCGGGCGCCGGGCGGCAGGTCGACACTGCGGCGCCCGTCGCACCACAGCACCCCCGAGCTCTCGGCTCCCTGCAGCACCTCGATCGCGATGACCGAGGACGGCGCCACGACCATCGGCCGGGCGAAGAGTGCGTGGGCGCTGAGCGGCACGATGCACAGCGCCTCGACCTGCGGCCACACGATGGGACCGCCGGCGCTGAAGTTGTAGGCCGTGGACCCGGTCGGGGTGGCGCAGACGACGCCGTCGCACCCCCAGCGCGACAGCGGGCGGCTGTCGACCTCGACGACCACCTCGAGCATCCGCTCGCGCGACGCCTTCTCGACGCTGGCCTCGTTGACGGCGAAGGTGCTGTAGACGAGCTCGCCGCCGACGAAGGCCCGCACGTCCAGGGTGAGCCGGTCCTCGGTGGTGTAGCGCTGGTGCACGATCGCGTCGATGGTCGCCGCGACGTCCTCATGCTCGGCCTCGGCGAGGAAGCCGACGTGGCCGAGGTTGACGCCGAGCACCGGGGTCAACCGGGTGTGGGTGACCTCGGCGGCGCGCAGGATGCTGCCGTCGCCGCCGATGACGACGGTCAGCTCGCAGCCACGGCTCGCGTCGGTCTCGGAGTCGGTGAGCTCGACGGCAGGGTCGAACGCCTGCGGGTCGAGCTCGAGGTCCTCGGCCTCGGAGCGCATCAGCCGCACGGCGATGCCGTGGCCGGTGAGCTCCTTGACGAACGCCCGGGCGACCTCGCGGGCCTCGGGCCGCCGGGTGTGGGCGAGCACCAGGACGCGGCGCGGCGTGTCCGTGGTCGCGGGGATCGTCATGGGCCCACCTTCTCATCCGGTCCCGACGTGCCCCGCCGGACGACCGCGGCGACGGCCTCGTCGTCCACAGCCGGGGGGCCGTGGCGCAGCCACAGGAAGAACTCCACGTTGCCGGACGGTCCGGGCAGGGGGCTCACCGTGACCGCCCGGGCTCCCCAGCCGCGCTCGGCGGCCGCGTGCGCCACGGTCAGCACCGTCTCCACCCACAGCTCGGGGTCGCGGACCACGCCGCCCTTGCCGAGCCGGTCCTTGCCGACCTCGAACTGCGGCTTGACCATCAGGGCGAGATCGCCGTCCTCGCGGGTGACGCCGAGCAGGGCGTCCAGGACGAGGGTGAGCGAGATGAAGGAGAGGTCGCCGACGACGAGGTCCACGGGGCCCCCGACCTGCTCGGCGGTCAGCGTGCGCACGTTCGTGCGGTCGTGGACCTGCACCCGTTCGTGCTGCTGCAGGGACCAGTCCAGCTGGCCGTAGCCGACGTCGACCGCGACCACCTCGCCCGCGCCGGCGCGCAGCAGCACGTCGGTGAAGCCGCCGGTGGACGCACCGGCGTCGAGGCAGCGTCGACCCTCGACGACGAGCCCTTGCGGGCCGAAGGCCGCGAGCGCACCGAGGAGCTTGTGCGCTCCCCGGGACACGTAGTCCGGGCCGTGCTCACCTTCGAGCACCACGATGGCGACGTCGGTGGTGACACCGGTGGCCGGCTTGGTCGCCACGACGCCGGACACCTTGACCCGGCGGTCGGCGATCAGCTGGGCGGCCTTCTCGCGGGACGGCGCGAGCCCGCGCCGCACCAGCTCGGCGTCCAGCCGCAGTCGGCGCGGGGGCACTAGGCCGGGGAGGCGTCGCCGGGGGACGGCGGGTTGTCGAGGGTGTGCCGGAGGCCGGCGTGGGCCTCCTCGAAGACCGCTGCGTGCTCCTCGAGGGGCCGGTCGTCCAGCCCCGCGACCAGGTCGAGCACACGGTCGACGGCCTCGATGCCGGTCGGTGTGGGCGCCGGAACGGGTACCTCGGTCATGCCGCGAGGCTACCGCGCCGCCGACGTCGGCGCGGGGAGCCCTGCCGCGGTGATGTCGACCACCGCGCCGGTGTCGTCGAGGTGCTGCCAGGCGGCCGCGGCGGCCACCCGCCACGCGTCGTCCGGGTCCTGCTCGGCACTGCCACCGTCGAGCGCCTCGACCTCGAGCCGGCCGTCCACGACCCGGGCGCGCCAGCCCCCGAGGCCCCAGTCCCGCCCGTCGGGCTCCGGTGCCGGGTGCGCCCGGTCGAGGCCGGCCAGGTCGCCCGCGAGGTAGCTCGGGCGCAGCGCCGGCGGCGCGGCGACCAGCTCGGCGAGCCCGGTCACCCCGGTGAGCACGAGCAGCGAGTCGAGCCCGGCGTTGCGGGCGCCCTCGATGTCGGTGTCCAGCCGGTCGCCCACCATCAGCGGACGCTCGCCGCCGACCCGGCGCACCGTCTCGTCCAGCAGCGGCCGAGCCGGCTTGCCGGCCACCACCGGCGTCACCCCCGTGAACCGGGACAGCATGTCGACCAGGACGCCGTGCCCCGGCGCGGTGCCGAAGGCAGTGGGGATGGTCTGGTCGGTGTTGCTCGCGATCCACGGGAGGCCGTCGCGCACCCGCACGGCGACCCGCATCACCTCCTTCCACGCGACGTCGGGGCCGTAGCCGGTGACCACACCGACGGCGTCGTCGTAGGCACCGACCGGCTCCAGCCCGGCCTCGACCAGCGAGCTGCGCAGGCCCTCGGCGCCCAGGCCGACGACCCGCGCGCCCTCACCCCACTGCTCCCGCGCCAGCCGGGAGGCGGCCTGCGCGCTGGTGACGACGTCACCGGCGTCCGCCTCGACCCCCAGCTCGACGAGGTGGTCCGCGACCACCCGGGGCGATCGCGACGCGTTGTTGGTGATGAAGGCGACCCGCATCCCGGCCTGCCGTGCCACGGCGATCGCCGCCGCCGCGCCCGGCACGGCTTCGCTGCCGATGTAGACGACGCCGTCGAGGTCGAGCATGGCGAGGTCGTAGGCGGCGGTCAGGGACTGCGACGAAGTGAGCAACACGGCTCCACCTTGCCAGCCCCTGCCTCGCACCGCTCCGTAGGATCTCCGGGTGGACGCAGCAGCACTGGTGACTCCCCCGTACGTCGCGGGTCCGCTGCGCCTCCTGCCCTTCCGCGGGCTCATGCTCAGCCCGGGTCGGGTCGGCAACCCGACCACGGGGCGCGCCTTCGCCCGGCCCTACAAGGACGTCTCGAACCGCCTGGTGCGCTGGCAGGCCCGCGGCTTCGTCGAGCGTGACGAGGAGCCGGCGCTCTACCTGCACGAGTACACCTCCGCCGGGATCACGGTGCGGGGGCTGGTCGGCGCGCTCGACGTCTCCCGCCGTGCGACCCGCCCCGAGGACCGCGCCGTGCTCCCCCACGAGGGCATCCACCCGGCCCAGGCCGACGACCTGGCCGACCGGATGGCCGAGATGGAGCTGAACCCGGCACCCATCCTGCTCGTGCACCGCGCGACGGAGCGGCTCCGCGACCTGCTGAGCGAGGTGACCCGGGGCGGGACCTTTCGCGAGTTCACCGACCGCGGTGAGCAGCAGCACCGGATCTGGGCGATCCGTGACGCCGCGAGCCTCGCTGTCGTGGCCGAGGAGCTCGCCGACAGCCAGGCCCTCATCGCCGACGGCCACCACCGCTACGCCGCCTACCTCCGCCTGCAGCGCCGGCGCGCTGGCGAGGGCGCCCAGCCGGCTGCCACCGACTACGGGCTCGCGATGCTCGTCGACCAGGACTCGACGCCCCTCTTCCTCGGACCGATCCACCGCACGCTGGTCGGCACCTCGCTGGAGGACCTCCGCGACGCCGTGCAGAGTGTCGGCCTCGGCTACGAGGAGCACCCGCAGGGCGAGGCGGTGGCCGCGCTCTGCGCGACCCGGCTGGCGGCCACCGACGGCGAGCGCTGGGCGGTCGTCGACCTCGGGGCCGACCCGCACCAGGCCGCGGTCGAGACCCTGCACCGGCGGATCGTGCCGGCGCTCCCACACGGACCGAGCTCACTGGCCTACCACCACAGCGTCGACGAGGCGCTGGCGTCGGCACGCCCCGACGCCGTGGCCGTGCTGATGCCCGCTCCGTCGGTGGACGTCGTGCTCGAGGTCGCAGCGGCGGACCGCCTGCTGCCGGAGAAGGCGACGTCCTTCCAGCCCAAGCCGAGCCTGGGCGTGCTGATCAGGTCGCTGCGCGACGAACCGTACGGCACGAGCTGACCTCCACCTCGACCCGCGACATCGTGCGCTCGCCCGCCCGGTAGAACCGGCGGCGCAGCGCTCCCTCCACCTCCACCTCGTCACCGGGGCGCCAGCGGGCCATCGTGCGGCGGGTCCGCGCGGACCACGCGGCGAGGTCCACCAGGTCCACCGAGGACGACCGCCGGCCCGACGGCAGCACCCGCACCTTGTCGCGCGCCACCGAGATCCGGCAGACGCACAGCTCGTCCCCGCTCGGCAGCGTCCGCTGCTCCGGGACTGCCGAGATCCTGCCGACCAGGCGCACCGAGTTCACGTCGGTCGCCTCCTCCACCTTCGTCTCCATCTGTTTCCTCCACTCGTTCGGGTGAGAACAGGCTCCGACGCAGCGCCGACACCACCGGCCGGCCGACGGGGACGCTGTGGACGACGAGCCGCGAGACGGCTCCTGTGGAGGGTGGGCGGACGAAATCGGTGCGCCCGGGACGCACATGCCGGCCAGAAATACCCCAAAAACACCGAAGGGCCAGCACGATGTGCTGGCCCTTCGGCGAATGTTTGTCCGGCGGCGTCCTACTCTCCCACATCCTCTCGGTTGCAGTACCATCGGCGCTGGCAGGCTTAACTTCCGGGTTCGGGATGGGACCGGGTGTTTCCCTGCCGCTATGGCCGCCGTAACTCTATGAACCCCTGTTCGGGCGTCGGACCGGTGCCGCCCAGGTTCCGATTGCTCGGGCTGGTGGTGGGTGGTCCGTCCCTGGTGGGGGTTGGATCTTGTTAGTGGACGCGTGCGGTGTGTTGCCCCTGTTTGGAATCCACGTGTCAGGCACGTGTTGTTGGTGTGTGTTGGGGGTTTGTTGTGGCAAGTCTTCGGC